>NZ_JSBN01000061.1 GCF_000797515.1 Sphingomonas sp. Ant H11 | reverse complement strand
CCCGGACGCCCGCCTCAAACCCAACCCACCCCCAGCCCCTCCCTTTCAGGGAGGGGAGCCGCACACACCCCTCGACACCGCCTAACAAAAAGCCCAAATAGGGGCCATGTCGAAGCCCGCGCCAACCGATCTCGTTCCGCCGCAATGGAAGCGCAATCCGGTGGCCTTGTGGGTTTATATCGCGGCGGGTGTCGGCATGATCCTGCTGTCGGGCGGACGCATCGTGCTCGAGCGTATCGGGCTGCGACGCTGATATCTGCCCGCCCCCCGATCAAGCACGCGATCCGCGGCCTCGCATTGTCTTCCTAAAGTGTTGCCCACCCAACAGAGCAAAGGAAACGCATGAGCCGCAAGCCTGTCCCCGCGCAATCCGGTGATCGTAGTCGCGCTGAACTGGTGTTCGACCGGCCCCAATTGATGGCGCAACTGTTCGGGGAGTTCGACCAGAATCTGCTCGCGCTGGAGAACAAGCTCGGCGTCTATATCACCGCGCGCGGCAATAAGGTGGGGCTGGAGGGCAGCGCCGAAGCGGTGGCGCAGGCGCGCGATGTGCTGCACGGGCTCTACAACCGCATCGTGCGCGGCGAAGTGGTCGATCCCGGCCTGATCGACGCGGTCATCGCCATGTCGAGCGAGCCGACGCTCGCCGGGATCATCCAGGCCGATGCCGGTGGCGGCGCGGTGCCGCAAATCATGATCCGCACGCGCAAGAAGACGATCGTGCCGCGCACCATCGCGCAAGCGCATTACATGCGGCAATTGCTGAACAACGACATCATCTTCGCGCTTGGGCCAGCGGGCACCGGCAAGACCTATATCGCGGTCGCACAAGCCGTCGCGCAGCTCATCACCGGCAGCGTGCAGCGGCTGATCCTGTCGCGTCCGGCGGTGGAGGCGGGCGAAAAGCTCGGCTTCCTGCCCGGCGACATGAAGGAGAAGGTCGATCCCTATCTCCGCCCGCTCTACGATGCGCTCAACGACTGCCTGCCCGCCGAGCAAGTCGAACGGCGCATCGCCAGCGGTGAAATCGAGATCGCGCCGATCGCCTTCATGCGCGGGCGCACGCTGGCCGATGCCTTCATCATCCTCGACGAAGCGCAGAACACCACGCCTGCGCAAATGAAGATGTTCCTCACCCGCTTTGGCGAAAACAGCCGCATGGTGGTGTGCGGCGATCCCAAGCAGACCGATCTTCCCGGCGGGATGAACGCGTCGGGGCTGAACGACGCGGTCGGTCGGCTGGAGGGCGTCGAAGGCCTGTCGATCTGCCGCTTCGGCAGCGGCGACGTGGTGCGCCACCCGATCGTCGGGCGCATCGTCGAGGCGTATGAGGGGAAGGATGCTTGATTTTTGGGGCACCTTAGGATATACTATTTCAATATCCCGGATATACTGAGACGCACGATGGCATCGCTCTACATCAAGGATCCGGACACGACAGCATTGGCAGCACGGGTCGCAACTCGACTCGGCCTGAGTAAAACGGGCGCGGTAAAGAAGGCTTTGCAGGCGATTGAGGCCAATATGAACCGCGCCGATCGTCATCCGAATGCGCCCGAGTGGTTACAGCAGTTTTGGCGGGACCACCCCCTTCCGCCCCCTACCGGACTGTTGGCAGACAAGACGTTTTTTGACGAATTATCGGGCGATCTGTGAGCATTTTGATCGACGCATCGGCCCTTGTGGCCATGATCGCGGGTGAGGAGGAGGCCGTCGCATTGGCCGAGCGGGTCGACAGTCATGTCGAGCGAATGCGTCCGCAATTGCCTATTGGGAAACGGTCGCGGCGCTTTGCCGCTCCTATGGATATGCCCCCGATGTGGCCAACCAAGTCGTGCGAAACTTCGTCGACAAGCGCGTGATACGTATCAATCCCGTCTCGTTTGCAGAGACGCAAGTCGCGATAGACGCCTACGCACGCTATGGAAAAGGCCGCAGCCCCGCGAGCCTGAATATGGGTGATTGCTTCGCTTATGCCTCGGCGACGACGAGCGGAGCCGAACTTCTTTATAAGGGCAATGATTTCGCCCTAACGGACCTCGCATGATCTTACGAAAATTGCAGCAAGGGCAGCGGACATCCCGCTGAGCTCAACATGGGCGATTGCTTCGCTTATGCCTGCGCCAAAACCAACGACGCCAAATTGCTCTACACGGGCAACGACTTTGCAAATACGGACATGGCCTGATGCTTGAAATCGCCCTTTCGCGCGAAGATGTCTGGCCCGAGCAGGATTGGGAGGCGCTTGCCACCCGTGCCGCGACGGCGGCGATCGAGCGCACGCCGCACGACCCCCTGCTCTCCGTCACCGCCACGGTCGAAATCTCGATCCGGCTGACCGACGATGCCGAGGTGCAGACGCTCAACGCGCAGTATCGCCAGAAGGACAAGCCGACCAACGTGCTGTCCTTCCCGATGGTGCAGGCCGATCTGCTCGACACGATCGACCAGAATAGCGACGATGGCGAGGTGCTGCTCGGCGACATCGTGCTCGCTTATGAGACGTGCGTGCGCGAGGCCGCCGAAAAAGGCGTGAGCGTCGATGATCATGCGTCGCATTTGATCGTGCATGGCACGCTGCATTTGCTAGGGTACGATCATCTCGACGATCGGGAGGGCGATGCGATGGAGGCGATCGAAATCGACGCGCTCACCGCCCTTGGGATCGCCAACCCTTATTGTCTCGAAGAGGACTAAACGACCGCCATGCCCGACGGCCAAAGTACGACCGGCACCGCCAGCCATCTCGGCGGTGCCCCGCATAACGAAACCAGCATCTGGCGGAGTTTCCGCAGCTGGATTTCGGGTCATTCGGGCGACGAGTCGCTCCGCGCCACGCTCGAAGAAGCGATCGACGCGCATGAGGACGACCCGGCACCCGACGCCAAGGGCGACCTCTCCCCGCTCGAACGCACGATGGTGCGCAACCTGCTCCATTTCGGCGAGCGCGATGCGGGCGATGTCGGCGTGCCGCGCGCCGACATCGTCGCGGTCGAGGAGCAGACCAGCTTCGCCGATCTTGTGCGGCTGTTCGCCGAGGCCGGGCATAGCCGCCTGCCGGTCTATCGCGAAAAGCTCGATACGATCATCGGCATGGTGCATATCAAGGACGTGTTCGCGATCCTCGCCACCGGGGCCGAGCATCCGGCGAGCATCGCCGCGCTGATCCGCGAGCCGCTCTATGTGCCGATGTCGCGTGGTGCGCTCGATCTGCTGGCCGATATGCGCCAGAAGCGCGTGCATCTTGCGATCGTGCTCGACGAGTATTTCGGGACCGAGGGGCTGGTTACGATCGAGGATCTGATCGAGGAGATCGTCGGCGACATTGAGGACGAGCATGACGATGCGCCGCATTCGCTGCTCGTGCCGCTGGATGGGGGCGCATGGGAGGCCGATGCCCGCGCCGAGCTGGAGGATGTCGGCGAGACGATCGACCCGCGCCTGGCCGAGGTGGATGGCGACATCGACACCATCGGCGGCCTCGCTGCGGTGCTTGCCGGGCACATGCCGCATGTCGGCGAATGCCTGGTGCACGACAGCGGCTGGACGCTGGAAATCACCGCCGCCGACACGCGCCGCGTGCTGGGCGTGCGACTGCATCCGCCCAAGGCCGAGCCAGAGCACGCCTAACCAGGCCCCCTGCCCCGCGCCCCACCGCAAGCCGGAAAGTTAGGGGAAAGTTAGGCGTAAACGCCATCGTTCGTCCTCCCTCCGGGGCGATGGTTACAGGCTGTCTGCGGGGTCCATCATTGCCGGGGGAGCATGGCATAAGCGCCGCGATGTAGGACAGGGGTAGAGCCGCCCGGCACCGCCGCGCCATGCCTTATCCGGCGCTTGCCCAGGACAGGATCGATTTGGTCAGTGCTTCCGCCACGGGCTCGCCGCGCCCAGGACCGATGATCACGAATTCCATCTCGGGCAATATGGGGAGCGCGGCATCGGCGGTAATTCTAGCCAAGCCCGCTGGCAGCAAGCGCAGCGAATGCGGCATCATGCCGAGGCCAGCGCGCGCGGCGGCGGTCAAGCCGCTGAGGCTGGCGCTGGTGAAGGCGACGCGCCACGGTCGCCGCGCCTGATCGAGCGTCGCGATCGCCATGGCGCGGGTGACGCTGGGGGGCGGATAGAGCAACAGCGCCAGCGCACCCTCCGCATCCGGCTGATAGCCGGGGCGCGATACCCATTCAACCGCTTCGCGCCACGCCGTCACGCCGCGCGGATCGCCCGAGCGACGTTTGACGAAGATGATATCGAGCGTGCCGGCGTCGAACGCATCGTAGAGATTCTGGCTGAGCCCTGCGGTCACCACCAAATCCACCTCCGGGTGGCGCCGCGCGAAACTGGCCAGCACATCGGGCAGCGCCGACAGCACGAAATCCTCGGACGCGCCAAAGCGCAGGCGCCCGCGCAACGGGGTGCCGGATACCTGCCGCTCCAGCGCGCCATAGGCATCGAGAATGCGTCGGGCAGGATCGATCAAGGTCTCGCCATCGACCGTCAGCGCCACCCTGTGGGTGTCCCGCGCGAACAGGCTGCGCCCCAGGGTCGCCTCCAACCGTTTGATTTGCTGGCTGACGGTCGACTGGCGCGTGCCGAGCACGCGCGCCGCCGCAGTGAAGCTGCCCGTCTCAGCCACGGTCACGAAAGCAACCAGCAAATCGGGGTGGACGGCATCCATAGTCATCATGATAGATGATAACTGTTATTGCTGCCATCACAATTGTGCGTAAGCAGTTAGCCGCCTAAGTCGGCGGGGCCTCCTTCAGGATGTTTGCCATGCCCACTGTCCGCTCGCTAATCGCGCGTTCCCCGATCGACCCGTATTTGCTGCTGTTGATCGGCACGGTCGGGCTCGCCATCCTTCTGCCCGCGCGCGGCACCGCCCAGCCGCTGGCGGAAAGCGCAGTGACGGTGGCCGTCGGGTTGCTGTTCTTCCTCTATGGCGCGCGCTGTCGCCCGCAGCGGTCTGGGCGGGGATTTCGCATTGGCGACTGCAATCGCTGGTGTTCGCCAGCACCTTCGTGATCTTTCCGATCATCGGGCTGGGGGCCTCCTGGGCGGTGCGGGGCTTGCTGCCGCCCGACATTGGCGTGGGCCTGCTCTATCTGTGCCTGTTGCCCTCGACCGTGCAATCCTCGATCGCCTTTACCGCGATCGCGCGCGGCAATGTGCCCGCCGCATTGTGCAGTGCCTCGCTCTCCAATCTGCTTGGCGTGGTGCTGACCCCAGTGCTGGTGGCGGTGCTGCTGTCCACGGCCGGGGGCGGCTTTTCGATCACGGCGATCGAGGGCATCGCCTTGCAGATCCTGCTGCCGTTCGTCGCCGGGCAAGCGGTGCGGCCGTGGATCGGGGCGTGGCTGTTGCGCCACCGCACACTGACCGCAGTGGTCGATCGCGGATCTATCCTGCTGGTGGTCTATGCCGCGTTCAGCGCCGGCGTCGTCGCGGGCGTGTGGACCAGCCTGTCGGTGTCCGACCTGGTGATCGTGCTGGCGGTCGACCTGATAATCCTGGCGATCATCATCGCCGTGACCACCCTGCTCAGCCGCCGTCTGGGATTTTCAACCGAGGACGAGATCGCAATCGTATTTTGCGGATCGAAGAAGAGCATGGCGGGCGGCATTCCGATGGCGACGATCCTGTTCGCCGGGCATGCGGTCAGCTTGATCGTGTTGCCGCTGATGCTGTTCCACCAGGCGCAATTGTTCGTCTGCGCGACGCTGGCGCGTCGTTATGCCAAGCGGCCGATCGAAGACGCGCCGCCGGCCGCCGCGCAGCCGAGCCCGGTTCGCATCTTGACCAGTGCATGATGCCACCGCGCCCGCGTTTATATTAGCCGCCCGATCACTCTACGCGGATTAATCCATTTCTCCGATCAAGCGCGCCATGCCATCCTCTGCGAAAGCCAACCAGAAGCCGCATTGGAGACTGCCATGAATGCCGAAACGAAATGCCCGATGGGTGGGGGCAAGGTGGATGGCAATGCCGTCCTGTTCGAAATGACCAACCGCCTGTGGTGGCCGAACCAGCTTGACCTGACCGTGCTCCACCAGAACCCGCCAGCCGGCGACCCGATGGACCCCGATTTCGATTATGCCGAGGCGTTCAAGGCCCTCGATCTGGCGGCGGTGAAGGCCGACATCTTCGCACTGATGACCGAATCGCAGGACTGGTGGCCGGCCGATTTCGGCCATTATGGGCCGCTGTTCATCCGCATGGCGTGGCATAGCGCGGGCACGTACCGCATTGGCGACGGGCGCGGTGGCGCGGGCAGCGGGCAGCAGCGCTTCGCCCCGCTCAACAGCTGGCCGGACAATGCCAATCTCGACAAGGCGCGTATCCTGTTGTGGCCGATCAAGCAGAAATACGGGCGGGCTTTGTCCTGGGCCGATTTGCTGATCCTGACCGGCAATTGCGCCTTGGAATCCATGGGTTTCAAGACCGCCGGTTTCGCCGGTGGCCGCGTCGATGTGTGGGAACCCGCCACCGACGTGAACTGGGGGGCCGAGCGCGAGTGGCTGCAGACCAGCGACAAGCCCGGCGGCCGCTATTCGGGCGAACGCGAACTCGCCGATCCGCTGGCGGCGGTGCAGATGGGGCTGATCTACGTCAATCCCGAAGGCCCCGACGGCAACCCCGACCCCGTGCTCGCGGCGCACGACATTCGCGAGACGTTCGCGCGCATGGCGATGAATGACGAGGAAACCGTCGCGTTGATCGCGGGCGGCCACACCTTCGGCAAGACGCACGGTGCCGCCGTGCCCGACCAATATGTCGGCCCCGAGCCCGAAGGTGCCGGGATCGAGCAGCAGGGCCTGGGCTGGGCCAACAGCTATGGCACCGGCAATGGCGCGGACACCATCACCAGCGGCCTGGAAGTGACCTGGACGCAGCAGCCGACCAAATGGACCAACCTGTTTTTCGACAACCTGTTCGGCCATGAGTGGGAACTGACCAAAAGCCCGGCGGGCGCGCATCAGTGGGTCGCCAAGGATGCGGCGGAAGACGTGCCCGACGCGCATATCGCGGGCAAGAAGCATCGCCCGACGATGCTGACGACCGACCTCTCACTGCGTTTGGACCCCATTTACGGGCCAATTTCGAAGCGCTTCCACGAAAACCCCGACCAGTTCGCGACCGCTTTTGCCGAGGCGTGGTACAAGCTGACCCACCGCGACATGGGGCCGCACGTGCGCATGCTGGGGGCGGAAGTCCCCGCCGAGCCGCGTATCTGGCAGGACCCGGTGCCCGCGCCTACGCATCCGCTGATCGACGAAGCCGATGCGGCGGCATTGAAGGCACAGATCCTGGACTCGGGCCTGTCGATCTCGCGGCTGGTGAAGACGGCGTGGGCCTCGGCCTCGACCTTCCGTGGCACCGACAAGCGCGGCGGGGCGAATGGCGCACGTATCCGGCTCGCTCCGCAAAAGGATTGGGCGGTCAACGAGCCGGTCGAGCTGGCCGAGACGCTGGCCAGGCTGGAGGCGATCCAGGCGGGGTTCAATGCGGGCGGCAAGACCGTCTCGCTGGCCGATTTGATCGTGCTGGGCGGCAATGCTGCAGTGGAGGCGGCGGCTAAAAAGGCCGGGCATGACGTGTCCGTACCCTTCACGCCGGGGCGCACCGATGCGTCGCAGGAACAGACCGACGCGCATTCCTTCGCGCCGCTGGAGCCCAAGGTCGATGGCTTCCGCAACTATGTCGGCGGGCCTTCGCAATATTCGGCGGAGGAATTGCTGGTCAACCGCGCGCAATTGCTGACGCTGTCCGCGCCGGAAATGACGGTGCTGGTCGGTGGCCTGCGCGTGCTGGGAGCGAACTTCGGTGGCTCCAACCACGGCGTGTTCACCGATCGACCGGAGACGCTGACCAACGACTTCTTCGTCAATTTGCTCAAGACCAGCACGGCGATGAAGTGGACCGCAAGCGAGGACGGTGTGTTCGTCGCGCGCGACCGCAAAACCGGAGCCGAGCAATGGGCGGGCACGCGGGTGGACCTGATCTTCGGCTCCAACTCGCAACTGCGCGCGCTGGCCGAGGCCTATGCCACCGACGATGCTGGGGCGGCGTTCGTCCGCGCCTTCGTGGCGGCGTGGACCAAGGTGATGAACCTCGACCGGTTCGACGTGGCGTGATCCGGTCGATCCGCTGAACCGAGAAAGGCCGTCGACCACACGTCGGCGGCCCTTTCCCGTTCAAGCGGGCAGAATCGCCTTCCCCTCCCCCGCTCCACCCCCTAGTTTGGGGCCATGCGCAAACACATCCTCATCATCCTCGCGATCGTCATCGTCCTCGCGGGAGCCGTCATCTGGTGGGCGGTGCAGCCCGACGTGGCGACGCTGCCGATCGCCAAGGTCGAGGGCGAACGCCCGACCATCTCCGCCCCGCGCGACCAGACCATCCCGACCGTTGCCGTTGCCGATGCGGTCGGGTGGAAGGACGGTGCCACGCCGGTGGCAGCGCCGGGGCTTAAGGTGGTGCCCTTCGCCAATGGGCTCGACCATCCGCGCTGGCTTTATCGGCTGCCCAATGGCGACATTCTGGTTGCGGAAACCAACTCGCCGCCGCGCAAGGTCGCTGGCATCGCCGACGTAGTGATGGGGTATTTGTTGAAAAAGGGCGGTGCCGGTGTCGCCTCACCCAACCGCATCCGCTTGCTGCGCGATACCGATGGCGATGGCGTGGCCGAGCTGCAGACGGTGCTGATCGGCGGGCTCAACTCCCCCACCGGCATGGCGCTGATGGGCGGCTATCTCTACATTGCCGATACCGATGCGCTGCTGCGCGTGCCGTTCACGCCGGGCGAGACCAAGATCACCGCCAAGCCCGAACAGGTCATTCCGCTGAGCGGCGGCGGCAACCATTGGGCGCGCACCTTGCTGGCCGATCCGGCGGGCAAATATCTCTATGTCGGGGTCGGTTCCTCGACCAACATCGCCGAAAATGGGCTCGACGCCGAAAAATACCGCGCCAACATCCTGCAGGTCGATCCGGTCGCCAAGAGCTTCCGCGTGTTCGGGGCTGGCTTGCGCAACCCGCAGGGGATGGCGTTCGAGCCCAAATCGGGGGCACTGTGGGTCGCGGTCAACGAACGCGACATGCTGGGCTCGGACATCGTGCCCGATTACATCACCCGCGTTGGCCTGGGCGACAATTTCGGCTGGCCCTGGTATTATTGGGGCGGCTATCCCGATGCGCGGGTGAAGCCCGAAAACCCGGCGCTGCAGGAATATTCCAAACGCCCCGATTTCGCGATGGGCCCGCACGTAGCGGCGCTGGGCCTGACCTTCGCGAATGACGCGAAGCTGGGCCCGAACTTCGCCAATGGCGCGTTCGTCGGCGAGCATGGATCGTGGAACCGCGTGCCGGTGTCGGGGTATAAGGTCGCCTATGTGCCGTTCGGCGATCTCGGCTTCCCCAAAAAGGGTGCCAAGCCGGTCGACGTGCTGACGGGCTTCCTCAACGCCAAGAGCCAGGCGCAGGGGCGTCCGGTTGGGGTTATCACCGATGCGACGGGCGCACTGTTGGTGGCGGATGATGTGGGCAACACGATCTGGCGGGTCAGCGCGAAGTAACCCCTCACCCCGGTCACCCCGGCCTCGTGCCGGGGCCCACCGAGCGCCAAGACGATCCCCCGCAGGAGATGCGTCGCGGTGGATGCCGGGACGAGCCCGAAGTGACGGATCATTCCAACAGCTTGGGCGCTTCCTTGGCGAGTTTCGCGCGGATCTTGTCGGCGAAGAGCGCGAGGAAGGGCGGCAAGTCGATTTCGGCGCGGACCTTGTCCGCGGCCACGGTCAGGCGGCTGGCGACGCGCTGCCCGAGCGCCGCGACGGTGAAGTGGAGCGTGTCGCCCTCCCAGCGGTGATCGACCGCCGCGCCGCCGGGAAACATCGCGGCCAATTTGCCGATGCCGCCATCCACGCGCGCGCGCGCCGCCTCAAGCCCGAGGTGGTGGGGAAATTCGACGATGATCGGTTCGCTCATGTCCGGTCCTTTACGTCGCGAACAGCATCGCGTCATCGACAAACGCCTTGAACTCGAGCGCGTTGCCGCTGGGATCATAAAAGAACATCGTCGCTTGCTCGCCCGGCTGCCCGACGAAGCGGATATGCGGCGCAATGCCGAAGCGTGTCCCCGCTGCCGTCAGCCGATCGGCGAGCGCCTGCCAGTCGGCCATGGTCAGCACCACGCCGAAATGCGGCACCGGTACGTCATGGCCATCGACCGGGTTGGAGACGGTGACGGGTTTCGCGGCGGGATCGAGATGCGCGACGATCTGGTGGCCATGGAGATCGAAATCGATCCAGGCGTCGGAGCTGCGCCCCTCGGCGCAGCCGAGAATGCCGCCGTAAAAGGCGCGCGCGGCGGCGAGATCGTGGACGGGGAAAGCGAGGTGGAAGGGGCGAGTCATGGAGGGACCGTACCAAATCCTCCCCGGCACGGGAGGGGGACCCTGAGCATGTAGCGAAGGGTAGAGGGGGGCCTCCGCACGCGCTGTGCCCGTGGCACGCCCCCTCCACCACTCGGCTGAAGGAGCCGAGCGGTCCCCCTCCCCGTTTCCAGGGAGGATTGGTTGCGTCGCTCTCGCGATCACGCGATAGCGCAGGCATGACCGAACGCCCCGCGCTTTTCTCCTTCCTGCTCGGCGGGATCGCCGCAGTCGGCTTCGCGCCGCTGGATCTATGGCCGGTAACGCTTGGCTGCCTGGCGCTGTGATGGGGATCGTCCACGCGGCTCGCGGCATCCGCGCGGCGCTGTGGCGCGGGTGGCTGTTCGGCTTTGGGCATTTCCTGATCGGCAATAACTGGATCGCCAAAGCCTTTACCTATCAGGACGCGATGCCGCACGCGCTCGGCTGGATCGCGCCGGGGCTTATGGCGCTGTATCTCGGCATCTTTCCGATGGCGGCGGCGGGGGTGGCGTGGCGCTTTCGCGGGGCTCGCCCGGATGCGCCCTATGTGCTGAGCTTCGCCGCCGCCTGGATCGCCACCGAATATCTGCGGGGGACGCTTTTCACCGGCTATCCGTGGAATCCGCTGTCGGAGATGTGGTTGCCGACCCCAATCGCGGCGAGCGCGCGTTATCTCGGCACCTACGCCCTGTCGGGGGTCGCTGTCCTCGCGGCGGGTGCCGTTTTGCTCGCCGTCACGCGGCAGTGGCGGACGAGCACGGCCATGCTCGCGCTGCCGATACTCCTCGGCATGGCCGCGCTGGAGCAACCCGCCCCCACCCGCATGACCGCCACCGCCCCGCGCGTGCGCGTCGTCCAGCCCGATCTCGACCAGGAACAGCGACCGCGCGACGATTATGCCGAGGCCAATTTGCGCCAGCTCGCGCGGCTGAGCGGCAAGCCCGGCCCCGCCCCGCGCTTGATCGTGTGGCCCGAGGGCGCGCTGCGCTTCCTGCCCGAGGATGGCTATCCCCGCCAATATTATTGGGAAGCAACGCCGTATGAGACGCGCCACCGTATCGCGGCGCTGCTCGGCCCGAAGGACGTGGTGTTGACGGGTGGCAACGCGCTGATGTTCGACTCGGCGGGGACGCTGTCCAGCGCGACCAACGCGATCTTCGCGCTCGACGCGCACGCGCGCATCCTCGGGCGGTACGACAAGGGGCATCTGGTGCCGTTCGGCGAATACTTGCCCGCGCGACCGCTGCTCTCGGCGATCGGCCTCGCGCGCCTCGTGCCGGGCGATTTCGATTTTTCGGCAGGCAGGGGCGTTGGCGGCCTCGACCTGCCCGCCTTCGGGCGGGTGGGGTTCCAGATCTGCTACGAGATCATTTTTCGGGCGCGGTGGTCGAGCCCGGCCACCGCCCGGCCTTTTTTGTTCCAGCCGTCCAACGACAGCTGGTTCGGCTATTGGGGCCAGGCCGAGCATCTGGCGCAAGCGCGGATGCGCGCAATCGAGGAGGGGCTGCCCGTCATTCGCGCCACGCCGACCGGCATTTCGGCGATCATCGATGCGCAGGGCCGCGTGCTCGCGTCGATCCCGGCGGACAGGCCGGGCGCGATCGAACGGCCGATCCCGCCTGCGGCTCCCCCCACCCTGTTCGCGCGGTTGGGCAACCTGATAGCACTAATTGTTGGTGCCGCATTCCTCCTGTCGGCAATTGCATTGCGACGTTTCGCACGATAGGGCATCATATAAGGAAAGCTTTATATCAGGCATGGCAACGGCCAAAGCTCTCCTCAACCATTGAGGATCTCAACACATGCGTTCCAGTTTTCTCTTCACATCCGAGTCGGTCTCGGAAGGCCATCCTGACAAGGTCGCCGACCAGATCAGCGACACCGTCGTCGATCTGTTCCTGAGCAAGGACCCCTATGCGCGCATCGCGTGCGAGACGCTGACCACCACCAATCTCGTCGTGCTGGCCGGCGAAATCCGCTGCAAGGGCGTGTACGAGAATGGCGAATGGGCCGAGGGCGCGCTCGCCGAGATCGAAGCTGCCGTGCGGAACACGGTCAAGGAAATCGGCTACGAACAGTCGGGCTTCCATTGGGAAACCTTCGCCTTCCACAACAATCTGCACGGCCAGTCGGCGGAAATCGCGATGGGCGTGGACGAAGGTGCCAACAAGGACGAAGGCGCTGGCGACCAGGGCATCATGTTCGGCTACGCCACCGACGAGACGCCGGGCCTGATGCCCGCGACGCTCTATTACAGCCACAAGATCCTCGAGCGCATGGCGGCTGACCGCCATTCGGGCGCGGCCCCGTTCCTGGAGCCCGACGCCAAGAGCCAGGTCACGCTGGAATATGAGAATGAAGTGCCGGTGCGCGCGACCGCGCTGGTCGTCTCAACCCAGCATAAGGCGGGCTATTGCTTGCAGGGCGACAATGCCAACCCGGCGCTGTACGATGAACTGCATGCGTACGTTTCGCGCGTGCTGACCGAGACGCTGCCCGAGGGCTTCGTCACCGACGCGACCAAGATCTACATCAACCCGACCGGCGCGTTTGAAATCGGCGGTCCGGATGGCGATGCGGGCGTCACCGGCCGCAAGATCATCGTCGACACCTACGGCGGCGCAGCGCCGCATGGCGGCGGCGCATTCTCGGGCAAGGATCCGACCAAGGTCGATCGCTCGGCAGCATACGTCTCGCGCTACATGGCGAAGAACGTCGTGGCCGCTGGCCTTGCGCGCCGCTGCACGATCCAGTTGAGCTATGCGATCGGCATTGCCGAGCCGCTGTCGCTCTATGTTGACCTGCATGGCACCGGTGCCGAGGGCATTACCGAAGCCAAGATCGAGGAAGTGCTGCCGCAGCTCGTCCGCCTGACACCGAAGGGCATTCGCGAGCATCTGAAGCTCAACGCCCCGATCTACAAGCGCACCGCGGCGTACGGCCATTTCGGTCGCGAGCCCGACGCCGATGGCTTCACCTGGGAAAAGACCGATCTGGTCGACGCCCTGAAGGCCGCTGTCGCGTAACAGCTTGCGGTAAATCGCTGAGACTTTAGGCTCCCCCGGTATCGCTTGGCGATTCCGGGGGAGTTTTTCATGCGCCTTTTACTGGCTGCAATCGCGCTGTGCGTCGCTTCGCCCACAATCGCCCAACAGCCCCCGCAATTGACGCTCGGCGCGACCGAGCCCTATCGTCACAAACCCTCCGGCCTGTCGGTTCCAACCACGCTCGATGGCTTGCAGCGCACGTCTGCGGTCGCTTACGTCCCCGATCTCGACGAGGCGCTGAGCTTCGACAATCCCAGCAATAGCGATACGCTGACGGTCTATGTGTTCCGCAATGTCAGCGGATCGGTGCCGCTGTGGTTCGACCGGATCGACTGGGTCGCAAGCCACCGCGACATCTATGGCGGGCTGGTGCCGCTGCACACCCCGACCGCGTTCACGCCGCCCGGCCAGGGCACTGCCAGCGGCTTGATCGACAGTTACAGCGTCAGCAAGGGCCCGTATCGCAGCACGGCAATCGCCTT
Organism: Sphingomonas sp. Ant H11; assembly: GCF_000797515.1. GTDB lineage: Bacteria > Pseudomonadota > Alphaproteobacteria > Sphingomonadales > Sphingomonadaceae > Sphingomonas. Next base: position 35,321 of record NZ_JSBN01000061.1, on the reverse strand, counting down.
CATGCCATTGGGGGCCGACTGGTACGTGTCGGTGCGCTATTCGTCGAAGACCTTGGACGGCGCGACATTGGAAACGCATATCCGCGCGGTCGTCGCGGCGCTCGGCTGGCCGCAGAAGATCGCGCCACAGCCCGCCGCCGTGCCGGTCGCAGATTGTACGTCCGCGCTCGCGCTGTCGGGCGACGCGAAACCGATCAACCGTAGCAAGGCGATGGGCAGTGCGCTGCTGTTCGGTGCCTTGCTGTCGAGCGCATCGACCGACGAGAAGCAGAAGATGGCGAAGGATGAACCTCCGCCACCGCCCGTGACCTGGTGCCGCGACCTCGCCGCCTCGATCGGCATGGGCAGCAGCGGGGTGTATCGCCCGGTTGGCACCACCGATCGCTATCTCATCGCCTATCAGGATGCCGGTCGCGGCCTGATGGTCGAGCCCGACACGCTCTCGGCGCTGCTCGACACCAAAGCGAAGGCATCCTGGTCGGTGACCGAATATGAAGTTGCCGCGGCGGGCAGCTACATCCCGCGCGATCGCTTGCCGCCCCCCGACCAAGCCCTCAAAATCGTCGGCAAGGAACATTTCGCAAGCAAGGCCACGACCTGGGGCGAAAAGCGCGACATTCAGATCGATAGCGGGGTGATGAAATAGCCCCGGTTAAGCCCCTACGGTCGGTTTGACGAAAAAACCGACGGATCAAACCGCGCGGGCGGCGCTCGGCGCGCCTGTTGCTCGCTATCCGGCATGACCGCCACCGCTTGCGTCGAGGCTGCCTGCACATTGAAACGCAGATCGTCCGCGAGGTACGCTGTCACCACCGTATCGGCGGGCATCCTGCCGCTGGTGCCGTGAATGAACAGCATCGGCCAGGAAATGAACAGCGCACCGCCAATTGCCAGCGCGCCCTGCCCGTTGCCCTGCCGCGCGGTGCGGCCCGACAAGCGGATTGGTCCGTTCGGCGTCTGCACATAATCGAGCCGGATATCGAGCTGGCCGCGCTTGCCGAAATGCCCGTTGCGTTCGGCGCGCATCACTTCGCCCACCGCGATCGACCCGACCGGCACCACCACTTGCCCGCGATAAACGAGCGGTTCGGCCACTTCGAGATAGAAGCGGTCGCCCGCATGATTGTCCTTGGTGTTAAGCTCGGTGCGCGTGGTCAATTGCAGCGGCGTTCCCATCGGTAAATACGCCGTGGTGGAGGTGACCGCAGCCGGAGCCGCCCACTGTACCGTATATTGCGCCTCGGCAATCGCGGGTGCGCATGACGCGAACACGATTCCCGCCCAATGGGAAAATTTCATCGATAAGCCCCCGTTGCCAATACCGACGGGCTTATACTTACTTATTCTACCAATACTTAGCGTTCACGATGAAGATTATCTTAATATCGCCGGCCTGTTCTCGGCCGACGTCTTTGGGCACCGCGATCGCCGAAAATATCCGCCGATCGTCGCGTACTGCAAACTTACCCCGAAAATAACCACCGCACGAGCCGACCGTTACGGCGTCGTAGCGTCTATCAATAGACAAGGGTCACCAGAGGAAACGTCTCTTGTCCGGTCAACACGCACGTCCAAATGCAGAGCAGGAGCATGACTTTCACCTCGTCATGGCGTTCCAGCCGATCATGGATGTCGTGGCGAACCGTACCTGTGCCTATGAGGCGCTGGTGCGCGGTCCCAACGGCGAAGGTGCCCCGGAAATGCTGGCGCGGGTGACGCCCGAGACCCGCTATGCCTTCGACCAGCAATGCCGCGTGGCTGCGATCCGCCAGGCCGTGGCCGCCGGGATCATGTCCACCGGCGCATTGTTATCGATCAACTTCCTGCCCGAGGCGATCGAGGATCCGGTCGCCGACAGCGAGCGCACACTGCGGACAGCGCGCGAGACGGGATTCCCGCCCGAGCGACTGACCTTCGAATTCAGCGAGTGCAAGCGGCTCGACGATGCGCATCTGGAGCGTGTCGCGCGCGCCTATCGCAAGATGGGAATGACCACCATCATCGACGATTTTGGATCGGGCGATTGGGGGCTGACGCTGATGAGCCGCTTCCTGCCCGATGCCGTCAAGCTCCAGCCCGATCTGATCCGCGGTTTGTGCGGCAGTTGGGCGCGGCGGCTGGTGGTGGAGGAAACCTTCCATCTGGTTTCGCGACTGGGCGTGAAGGTGATTGCCGAGGGGGTCGAGACGCGCGCCGAATATGACAAATTGCGCGGCATCGGTGTGCGCTACATGCAGGGTTATTATTTCGCGCGACCGCAGATCGGGCGCCTCGTTCGCCCCGAGCTCGCGCACGCAGCCTGACCGCGACCGCGCCCGCGAAGGAAACGGCGCTTTCCAGCCGCCTGCGCGCTCGCTAGAGCCTGCGCCGATGACCGATCCGATGACGACCCGCCGCCTCTATGGCCGCCGCCAGGGCCATAAACTGCGCCTGGGCCAGGCCGACCTGGTGGAAACCCTGCTACCGCAAATCAGCGTGCCGACCGACGGGCCGCTCGACGCGACACGGCTGTTCGGCAGCGATCGCCCGCTCGAAGTCGAAATCGGCTTTGGCGCGGGCGAACATCTCGCCGGGCAAGCGACCGCGCGGCGCGACACGGGCTTTATCGGTTGCGAACCCTTCCTCAACGGCGTGGTCGGCGCGCTGGGGCACGTCCGCGACGCGGATCTCGACAATGTCCGCCTGCACATGGGCGACGCGCTCGACGTGCTCGAGCGCCTGCCCGATGCCTCGCTGTCGCGCGTGTACCTGTTGCACCCCGACCCGTGGCGCAAAGCCCGCCACGCCAAGCGACGCATGGTCAATCACGGCCCGCTCGATCTGATCGCGGCCAAGCTGAAGCCGGGCATGGAGTTCCGCCTCGGCACCGACGACCCGACCTATTGCCGCTGGGCGATGATGGTGATGGGGCAACGCCGCGATTTCGTGTGGACCGCGCGGGAGCCCGCCGACTTCCTCAACCGCCCCGAGGACTGGCCCGAGACCCGCTACGAACGCAAGGCGCGCCGCCAGGGGCGCGAGGTGTGGTATTTCACCTTTCGACGTAAATAAGGCTGCAATATCGCAGGATTTTGGTAATTATATCATAGCCATACGACAAGTTCCCGCCTTGCTGACGCGCCACCACCGCGAAATCGCCGGGTGTAAGGTTGCCAAGATCCGCCAAGCTTGCCGGAGCCCGCAGGTCGAGGTCGAGAATGCCGCGACCACCGCGCGAGCCGCAGTCGGCCCGGCAGTGGCACCGGCAACACCGGCGCGGCGACTCCCCAAAGCGGCGGGAACGGGACCGCCCATCCCGGTGACGGCGCCGATGGCGGGGCAAATCGTCCCGAGGGCCGCTTGCTCGCGCTAAGCCACGCTGCGCAACCGCCCCGGTGCCACTCCGTGCGCGGCCCGAACCTGACGCGCGAAATGCGAGCGTGACGCATAGCCCGCAGCCTGGGCGGCCTGGGTCACCGAATAGCCCGGCGCGCTGAGAAGCGATCCCGCCGTCGCCATGCGCGCGGACAGGCAGACCTGGCGAAACGACGTGCCTGCCTGTTTCAGGTGACGGCGCAACGTAGAGGCCCCCATGCCAAGCATACCGGCGACCTCTTCGACCCGCCAGGCATAGGAAGGGTCCGCATATACGATGGCTTCGAGCTGTTCGGCGCGATCGACAGCGACGAGCATCCGCCCGACATGCGTGCCGCTGAGCAACAACAGAATTTCCACGATACGATGGCGCGCCACGGCTTCGGCCGTGGCCGCCTCTGGGGCCGCCAGCGCGCTCGCAGCATGTCCATAGGCCTCCACCAGATCGGCGGACAGCGCAATGCCAAAGCTGCCCGGGATGCTGGGGCCATCGGGCAAGCCGTTCAGACTGGCGCGCAGCGACTGGCGCAGCGGCGCATCGACCGTGATGCAAATCGATTCGTACCGCCCGCTCTGCGGATCGGGAATGTTGACCAGATCGATTTTCAGACCTGCGGGGATCGCGAAGGGCACACCGCGCGGAAAACGCTGTGCGACATCGCCGCGCTGTGCCTCCTGGGTGGGGTCGTAATTCGTCATGGGCTGACCATCGGCGTCCGCCGCGACACGAACAAGGGCCGACAGAGCGTTTCGGGCGCATCACCGAGCGGTTCGGGTCCACGCCCCTGAGCACGCGCCGTCATTCCGGACATCTATCAATCGAGGATCACGTCATGAAATTCACGTTGTGGCATGTGCTGGCCAGTTGCGTCTCGCTCCTGCCGAGCGCCCCCGTTCAAGCCGCTCCGACCGCTCCCGAGGTCGAGCTGTGGCGACTGGATTGCGGCGAGATCGAAATGAACGACGCTTCGCCGTTATCCGATGCCGGCAGCTATGCCGGGAAATCACGCCGACTGACCGACGGTTGCTACCTGATCCGCCACGGCAAAGAGCTGTTGTTGTGGGACGCAGGGTTGCCCGTCACCGTACGCGGCGCGCCGATTGACGCGCAACCGATCAGCCCGACGCTCGCGGTCGATTTGCCGACCCAGCTTGCGCGGATCGGCATTCGCCCGGACGATATTGGACGGCTGGCGATCAGCCACTATCATTTCGACCATGTCGGACAGGCAGCGAGCTTTCCAAAAGCAACGCTGCTGATCGCGCGCGGGATTGGGCGGCGCTGCATAGGGGCACGATCCCGTTCGCCGACCCGCACCTGCTCGCTCCCTGGTTTACCGGTGGGGGCAAGGTCGACCTGATCGAAGGCGATCGGGATATTTTGGGGACGGCTCGGTCGTGATGCTTGCCACGCCGGGGCACACCCCCGGCGAATCCTCGCTGCTGGTGCGTCTCCCCAGGACCGGTGCCGTGATCCTCACCGGCGATGTCGTGCACCTGGAAGCCCAATGGCCGCTTTCGGCAGTGCCGATCTGGAACACCGAGCGCGCCGATAGCCTGGCGTCGATGGATCGCTTGCAAAGGCTCGCAGCAAATACCGGCGCGACCATCATTGTGCAGCACGACCCGGCAGACGTTGGGAAGCTTGCGCGCTTTCCGGAGCCGACACGCTGATGTGAGGGACTGTTGAAGCAGGCGGTTGCCATGATGTTGGTTCCGATGACAACCGCCGAACGCCGCGCACCTGCTGACGGAAAAGCAAGGGATGCCGTCCTCTGGTCCCCTGCCTCACCATGCCATGCTGGAACGTCTATAGCGGCGGCTGGCGCGCCCGACTCGATGCGATCCGGTTCAGCGCGGGATCAGGATTGGAAAGCAGGATGAGCAGTTCGACAAAGGCATGGGATAGCGAACTCGTTCGCAAGTGGTTGGAAAGCCGCCTCAAGGCTGCGACGCTCGAGCAAGCGGCTGCGGATAAGCGAGGATATGAGGCCCAAGACGACTATGACAAAGCCGCCGCCGAGGAATGGGTCTGCCGCCGCCTGAATGCCCCTGGGGGCACCGATGACCAGGCGGCATTCGCTGCGCGCATCAAGACACTGCTCGCCCAGGACGAGTATCCGATCACGGGCATCTATGACGACCGCCGCTTTGATCGCAACATCCGAGCCAACCTTCGAAAAATCGCGAAGATGACAAAGGCGAATGATGGGTTTTCGAACACGTTGCGCTATCAAGCCTGACGCACTGCTGCTTGGGGCAGCGCGATTTCAGACAGACACGATAGACGCATGGCACGTAAACATTCCAAGCATGATCCATATCTGGATTCGGATCGAGACGATGACGCCCCACCGGCCATAGTGCCCTGCTGGCTCTGCGGTCGGCCCACCGGCAAGACCATAGTCTGGCACCATCCCGTACCCAAGAGCCGGGGCGGGCGCGATGTTGTCCCCATGCACCCCATCTGCCAGCAAACGCTGATCGCCAACTTCAGCAACTCCGAGCTCCAGCGCCATGGAGCCGATGTGGAGGCCTTGCTGGCCAACCCCAATGTGCGCAAGTTCGTCGATTGGGTAGCAAACAAGGCTCCCGATTTCACGGCGACTACGGCCAAGAAGCAACGCTGATCGGGCTGCGCGCCCGACGCGGCTGGAACCTGCCGTTCGTTCGGCTCCCGCTTATGGCTGGTTTGGGAGTCCCAATGGCGCGCCGCGAACAGCGCCAAGCGGTGGAGAGCGGAGAACAGGCCTTGCCGGTTCGTAGCTTGCCCCATTGCGGGGAACTCTTGGGCTAAGCTGGTGAGCGAACGCTGGCGGATCGGCCGTACTGGTCACGCCGCGCCACCTGTCAGATCCAACCCACTGAAATGCGCCCGCGCTGCATCGATGAAGGCGCGTACGTTGACCGAAGCGCGTCGGTTGGCCTGATAGACCAGGTGAACCGGTGCGGGCGGCGGCGCGGCCCCGTCGAGCACCGTGACCAACCGCCCCGACGCGATGGCCGCAAGCGCCTGATAGGACAGAACGCGCGCGATCCCCACGCCATCGGTCGCCGCCGCAATGGCCGCATCGGCGGTGTTGACCGTCAACCTTGGCTCGATCCGGATGGCGGTCTTGCCGGTCGTTCCGAAGCGCCACTCGTGCGCGCGGTCGATCTCGGTAAAAGAGATCAAGGCGTGTCCATGTAGCGCCGGCACGTTCCCGGGCGCTCCATGCGCCGCCAGATAGCCAGGACTGGCGACAAGAACCCGCCGTACCTCCGCCACCTTGAGGGCATGGAGCGAACTGTCCGACAAATCGCCGATCCGCACGGCGACATCGATCCCTTCATCGACCAGGCGCACGACGCGATCGATCAAGGTGAGTTCTACATCCAGACGCGGATGATCGCGCAGCAGGCCGGTGGCGATCGGCAGGATATGGAGACGCCCAAAGGTAACCGGCGCGGTGACGACAAGACTGCCCCCCGGCAGTGCGCCCGCACCTTGCAAAGCCAGCGCTGCATCGTCGAGTTCGATCAGCGCGGCACGGCAGCGCTCGAGATAGGCGGCGCCCTCGTCTGTCAGCCGCACCGATCGCGTCGTCCGCCGCAACAAGGGGGTTCCGAGCGACAGTTCCAGCGCCGCCACCGCTCGACTGGCCGCCGTGGGCGAGACGCGCAGGCGGCGCGCGGCCTCGGCAAAACTCGCATGATCGGCCACCGCAACGAAGGTGCGCAACATTTCCAGCCGATCCATGATTATCCCGATCTTCGCATGAGTGAAGTGTCGATTGAACCGATTATCACAGACGGCTCGAAAGGGCATTTTAATTGGGCAGGCCGCACCCAGCCGCCTACCCAGGAGAAAAGACGTGTCCCGCATCGCTATCCCCACGCGCGAAGATTCCCCCGCAAAGTCGCAGCCGCTGCTCGATGCCGTCCAGAAACAGCTCGGCACGATCCCCAACCTCTTCCGTCTCGTCGGCACCAGCCCCGCAGCGCTCGAGGGTTATCTCGGCCTCAACGGCGCATTGGGCCGCACGCTCGACGCCAAGACCCGCGAACGCATCGCGCTCGCAATCGCGCAGGCAAATGGCTGCGATTACTGCCTGTCGGCGCACACCTATCTCGGCCTCAACCTCGCCAAGATCGACAACGCCGAGGTCGCGCTGAACCGTACCGGTCATTCGGGCGACGCCAAGGCCGACGCCGCCCTTGTCTTCGCGCGAAAGGTGCTCGACGCGCGCGGCCGCGTCAGCGACGCCGACCTCGCCGCAGTGCGTCTGGCCGGCTTTAGCGACGCCCAGGTGATCGAGATCGTGGCGTCGGTCGCGCTCAACGTGCTGACCAACTACATCAACAATGTCGCCGAAACCGACATTGACTTCCCGGTCGTCCTGGCCGCCCAGGCCGCGTGACGCCCCCGTTGCGGGCCGCGCACCGTGCGCCCGCCAACGATGTCCCCTTTTCCAGCCCTCCGGGAGTCGGATCATGGCCAATGCCTTCCTCACCCTCGCAACGACGCCGAGCGTGCTAGCGGCACAGCTGGCAAACGGCAGTGCCGGGCTTTACGACGCAGTCGGCGGGCACCGCCCGTCGGACCGCTTCGGACCAGCCGAAGTCGAATTTATCGCCAGCCGCGACAGCTTCTACTTGGGAAGCGTATCGGAAAGCGGCTGGCCCTATGTCCAGCATCGCGGCGGCCCCCGGGGCTTCCTCAAGGTTCTGGACGAGACCACGCTCGCTTTCGCCGATTTTCGGGGCAATCGCCAATATATCAGTCTCGGCAATATCGCGGCGAACGACCGTGTCGCGATCTTCCTGATGGACTATCCGCGCCGTCGCCGGTTGAAGCTCTATGCCCGGATCGAGGTGCGCGATCTCTCCGCCGATGCCGCACTGGCGACGAAACTCGAGCTCGCAAACTATCGCGGCCTGCCCGAACGCTTCTTCCTGCTGCACCTTGAGGCATTCGATTGGAATTGCCCGCAACACATCACCCCGCGTTTTACCGAGGCCGAGATCGTTGCAGCCTCGGCTCCTCTCCACGCCAGACTCGCCGCGCTCGAGGCCGAAAAACGCCGCGCTGCGCACAGCGCTCGCCGAAAAGGACATCCCAGCATGAGCCCGCTCAAAATCCCTCGGCCGCCGATGCCGCCCTTCACTCGCGAGACCGCTTTGCTCAAGGTGCGCGCCGCGGAAGATGCCTGGAACAGCCGCGACCCCGAGCGTGTGGCCCTGGCCTATACGATCGATAGCGAATGGCGGAACCGAGACTGCTTCGTCACGGGTCGGCCCGCCATTGTCGCGTTGCTGAGGGCCAAATGGGCGCGCGAAGAGGAGTATCGCCTCGTCAAGGACCTGTGGGCGTTTACCGACAACCGGATCGCGGTGCGGTTTCAGTACGAATGCCGCATCGCCGGTGGGTGGTATCGCTGTTACGGCAATGAGCAGTGGGAGTTCGCCGAAAACGGGCTGATGCGCCGCCGCGAGGCGTCGGTGAACGATCTGGCGATCACGGAGCAGGAGCGCCGCTTCCGTTGGAATGCCCCCGCGCCGCGCCCGCAGGACTATCCCGGCCTGACCGGCGTAGATGGGTGACCATCGTTCTCCGGAAAGATCAGGGTCGCGCCCCTCCCTGCCGATAACAGAGAGCACATTCGACATCCCCGATTTTGTCAGCGCCTGCGGCAAGTGCCCGGACGGTCGACGCTGTCGCTGATCGGCATTCAGATCGGCACGTCTTGCCGAGCGACGCTGGAAAAGCCGTATGTTCGATAGCAACTCGTCACGGTGCGGCCGGAGACGGCGATCTCGGTATAGCCCTCCGGCGTGCCGAGGAATGATCCGCGCCAATCCGCGCCTGCGACGGCACCCGTGGTGATGAAGGACATGCCGTTCAGCTCGATCCGCTCATAGACGTGGCTGTGTGCCTGTAGCACCGCGAGAACATCGTGGTCGCGCAGGACCCGCAGCACGTCGCGGCCATTGACCACGAACGTCCAGTTGTGCGGCGTGTCGAGCCAGGATTCCGGCTCATAGCATTGCATCGCGGTAACCAGCGGAATGTGCGTCACGGCGACAATGCGAGCACCTTTGGGCTGCGCCGCGAGATCGCCGCGCAGCCAGGCCAGTTGCTCATCATCGACGCGCCCCTCGTAATTTCGGTCGGCCGTCAGGCCGATCGAATCGAGCACGACGAAATGCACGCCCTTATGGTCGAAGGCGTAATATCGCGGTCCGAAGCGATCGATGTAGAAGTGCTTGCCATAATCGGGCGCGGAAGGATCGATCCCGCTCTTCGGGAAGACGCCGAGACAATCGTGATTTCCGATGACGTGATGCACCGGTTTGCGCAGATGCGCGCGCTCGGTCCGTTGATAGAGATCCATCAGCATCGTCGCGCGATCGCGTCCGGTTTCCAACGCGTCCTCGATATGGTCGCCGCCCTGGATCACGAAATCGCAGTCGGACGCGGAGACCTGTTCGAAACACATCGCGCAGGCGCGGGCGGCGTCCAGTTCAGGCCGGATATGGCAATCGCCCATCAGGACGAAACGGAACGCGTCGGCGGTCTGCGTCGGCGCGGCCGACGCCGCCCGCGCCGCCAGCGGCAGAAGCGGCGCGCCCATCGAGAGCTTCAGAAGCGTGCGACGGTCCATAAGGCCTCCATCGAAAAGACGGTCGAGGGGCGCTCCCGATACGAGGGAGCGCCCCTTTCCGGAGAAACGGCTCAGAAGTGCGCGCGCACCGTCGCGAACACCTGTCGCGGGGCAGCGGCCTGCAGCGTGGTATAGGTGCCGTTGGGATCGGAGGTCACGAAACCGGCGGTGCCGGTCGAAGCGATATAATGCGCGTCGAACAGATTCATCACGTTGACCTGAACGTCGAGCAGGCGGCTGAAGCGATAGCCGGCCGAAAGGTTGAAATTGACCGCGCCGGGCAGCACAGCATCGTTCAGATAGCTGTAGTAGCGCGCGCTGCGATAATGCGCAGTCACCCCACCCCATAATGTGCCATCGTCATAATTCAGCTCGGCATTGCGACGTTCTTCGGCGACGCGACCACCTGCTTGCCCTTGGTGGCGACAACGGCCCCGCCCAGCGGCTGGACATTGTCGTCATAGGTCGCATCGTTATAAGCCCAGCTGCCGTACAGCGACCAATGCGGCGCGAACCGCCAGTTCGCCGCCGCCTCGACGCCGCGCGACGAGACGCTGCCGACATTCTGCAACACGTTCTGGTTGCCGACGACGGTCGCGCTGATCGAAGACGCGAGCAGGCGGTTGGTGAACTTCACGTAATAGCCGGTCAGCGAAAGCTGCAAATCGCGATTGTGGAAGCGGTAACCGGCCTCGAACGTGTTGGTCATCTCCGGTTTCAGGTCGCTGCGGATATAGTTGAAACCGGCTTGCGAGCTGCTGGAAAAGGGGCCGCTCGATGTGGACGCGACGAACGCCGCCATATTGCGGGTGTAATCCGCGAAAAGTTCGTTGTGGCCGTCCAGCGTGTAAAGAAGGCCGGCGGTCGGCAGGAACCAGTTCTCCGCCTTGATCGAGCCGTCGATCGGCTTGGTGCTGACGATGCTGTGCGCGTGATTGGTGGAAACGACACCCTTCACGCCCGCGTTCAGGCGAAGATGGTCCGTCGCCTGCCAGGTGTCACTGATGTCGAGTTGCACGGTGTCGGTGGTATATTGGTTCGAATAAGTCGTGCGGAATGGGTTGGTGTAGAACTTTTGAAACTCCTGCGGCGCGACGCCCGCCTGAAGTCCGTAGAGATAGTTCGCCTGGTTGAACGCGTTGCGCTCATACCACACGCCGCCCTCGATTTTGTGGTCACCGGCCTTGAACGTGAGGCGCGAGATGATGCCCTTGCGATCGATGTCGTAACGGTTTGCCGAAACCGAAATCGGCGAGCCGCCATAGGCTGCGGGCGTGGGATCATAGGGATCGGCCCAGGTGCCGATACCCTTGTCGAGGTGAATATAGCCGGTGGTGAAGCCCGACAGGCGCGACGAAAGCTGATAGCCGAGCTTTTCATAGGCGAGCAGATCGCGCCGAACGCCGCCACCCTGATACACGCTGTCGTCCGCGTTCACATAAGGCGCGGGCGGTGTGCCGCCATTCTGGGTGATCGTGGCGAGTTGTTCAGCCAGCGCGAAAGTCGGGATATTGTCGAAATCCCAGCCATAGGTCTTCAGCCGCGCCAGCGAGGTGTCGTTATAATCGTCTTCGCGCCGGTCGATCAGGTCGAGAAAGGTGGTCGAGGTCACGCTATCGCCCAGCGGCTGGACGTATTTGGCGTTGATCTGGTCCTGAACCTGCTTGCCCCAGCCCTTCCATTTGCCTTGCCGGTCGTGCGCATAGGAGAGCGCCAGTCGTCCGCCCCATGGCAGATCGCCGCTGTTGAGGCGAACGAAGGTGCGCCATGAATTGGCACTGCCGTAGCTCGCCTCGAGATCGACACCGAAGCGTGCGGTCGGGTCGATCGACGTGAAGTCCACCGTGCCGCCGATATTGCTGGTCGACGCCGTGCCCAGCGCGCCGCTGCCCTGGGAGAGCGTGGCAGCGCCGTTGTTCTCGGTCAGCAGCGCGCGGTTGATCGAAAGGCCGTTATTGTTGCGATACTGCATATTGCCGAGCGGGACGCCGTCGAGCGTATACCCCATCTGGTCGGTCAGGAAGCCGCGGATCGAAAGCTGGGTCGCCGCCTCATAGGTGCCGCGCGCGTCGGACGAGTCGAAATTGACGCCTGGCAGTCGACTGAGCGAGCGCAGCGGCGACGAGCCCGCCGTCGTCTTTTCCATCGCCTTGGCGGAGACGGTCTGCACCTGGCGAGACTGGCCCTGCCCCAGCACGACGATGTCCGCTCCGGTCGTGCTTGCGGTTTCCTTTGGGGGTTCGACCGGCGCGACCTTCAGCGAGATCATCGATGCGGTTTGCTCCGCAATCACCAGTCCCTGCCCCGCAATCAAGCGACGCAGCGCCTCGTCGCGGGTGAAGCTGCCGTGCAGCGCGGCAACACGGCGACCGGCAACCGCGTCGTACGGAAAGACAAGGTGCACACCGGCCTGCCGCGCAAAGCCGTTCAGCGCGGTGGCCGTATCGGACGACCTGATATCGAAGCGGATGCGCGCCGGCTCGGCCTGCGCGGATGCAGCACTGGTCATCGCGACCGCCACGATGGCGGTCGTCGTCAAATATCGTATCATGGAAGTCCCCACACTCTATGCGATTGTCGGGGCAAGGATGGATCAGCGCGGACGAACCGCCATTCGCCGTGTAAAAAAAGTTCAAATCCGGGTGAGAACGATGCCGCCGTTCGCACCCGTGGTCGCCCGTACACCGAACGACGTGCGCAGCGCCTGCAGAAATTCGGCGGGGTCGGTGGTGGCGAAAGTGCCGCCGAGGCGCAGGCGCGACAGATCGGGATCACCGATCACGATTTTCTCGGGCAGATAGCGGTTCATCTCCGACACCGCGTAATCGAGGCTTTGCCCGTTCAGCACGAGCGTGTCGTGCTGCCATGCGCTGATCGGACCGAGATCGGGCGCGTCTCGCAGCGCCAACTGGCCTGCGTTCGCCAGCGCGACCGTGCCCAAGCCGATGCGCCGCCCAGTACCCTCGAACGTACCGCCTCCGGCGAGGATCGCCAGTTCGCAGCCAGCACCGCGCACCCGAGCATTGTACGCGCCCGGTTCGAGCAGAAACCGGCCGCCGGGCGTCAACAACTCCAGCCGGTGCGACGCAGCCAGGCGCACTGCGATCTCGCCCCGTTCCAGCCAGGCCCGCGCAGGCATGCCGTCTTTCCAGGAGACACTCGTGTCGGTGTTAAGATCGAGCGACAGTCCGGGTGCAGCGGCGACGGTCTTGCGCTGGCCGACGGCAGTCGTTGCCGAAGCGCGGGCAGCGGCGCGGTATGCGAAGCCGCCGCCGACGACCACTACAACCGCAACCGAGGCAGCAGCGCGCAGGAGGTGGCGTCGGCTCGGTCGCTCCGCGGCGATCGGTTCGGCGACGTTGCCGCGTTGCATGTCCCCGTTTGCCAGGCGCAAAGCGTCCATGTCGCGCCACGTGCCGGCCACCTCGACGAAGGCAACGGCATGGCGGATATCCGCGTCACGCCAGGCCTCGAATGCCGCTATGTCCGCCGATCCCGCGTCCAGCGCGGCCAGCCAGGCGGCCGCCTCGTCGGTCAGGTCAGCGTGCCGCTGCGGGATTTCGGAAAGGCCGGACAAACTTCCTCCACCTGGGTTTCGCTGTCGCGACGGGCCTTTGTTACGAGGGCAAGCCCCTTAGCGATATGCTTTTCCACCGTCGAGACAGATATTGAAAGCGCCTCGGCGATTGCAATCGGGGGCATGCCCTGAATTTTGCGCATGTGCAGGACGCGCGCGCATTGCGGCGGCAAGTCATCGATCAGCTGGAGCAGGCGTCGCAAGTCGGAACGCCCGGCTGCAACCGCAAAGGCGTCGGGTGCGGGATCCGCCACATCAAGCATGTCCAGCGATGCCAACAGTTCGATCCGCACCACGTTCGCCCGCCGCAGCCGCTCCAGCGCGAGATTGTGCACGATCGTGAGGACGAACCCGCGCGCGCTGACGATCGCCCGAAAGTCCGGCGTCTTCAGGACGCGCGCATAGGCTTCCTGCACCAGATCATCGGCATCGTCACGACCGCAAAAATGCGCCGCCTTGGCCCGGTAAGCGGCTGCGTGCGGCAGCACCTCGGCCATGAACCAGCGATCGATGTCACGCAGCCAGCTCAACCTATGCTCCAAACGGCTCGGAGCGCGCTTAGGACGGCATTCTTACAACAACGCGACATTCACGCGAAAACAGGACGGTCCTTCCGCAATCTGCGGCTCTAGGCGGCCCGGTCGTCGCGTTGCCCGTATGGCTCGGACGCGATCTCGCCTTTCCCGAGATGCGCCCAGCCCTCTTCCAAGAGCAGGACAAGGCTGAAGGTCGCGCCACCCTGCGGATTGTTTTCCGCCCACAATTTGCCGCCATGCGCCTCGACGATAGTTCGGCAAATCGGTAGGCCCAGTCCCAGGCCGGCACCGTTCGATTTGCTCGTCCGAAACGGTGCAAACAGGTTTTCGAGCATCCCCTGGGGAAGACCGCACCCGTTGTCGGACACTGTGATCAATACGTCGCGCTGACGGATATCGGTGGACACCACGATTTCCCGACGCGCCACCCCCCTCGGTTGCCTCGACAGCGTTGCGGACCAGATTCGACATCACTTGCTCGAGCTGCACCGGATCGCCAACCACCAAGAGGTCGGGCCGCACGGGATGGCAAATGAGGGTCACATCATCGGCCATTTTGAGTTGCTGCACACCAGCGCACGCCGCCGCGAGGACCGGCCCCAGGGACACCCGTTCGAACACGACCTCGCCACTTACGGCAAAGGCCCGCATCTTGCGGATGATTTCGCCCGCGCGCAGCGCTTGATCACGCGCGGAATCGAGGATCGCGAGCAGCTTCCCGTCGACCGCTTCAGCGTCGCAGAGCTTGTAGCGTCCCGCTTCGACATAATTGGTGATGGCCGATAGCGGCTGATTCAACTCATGCGCCAGGGTCGAGGCCATCGCACCCATCGCGCTCAAGCGGGTAACGCGCAGGAACTTCTCATTTGCTTCGCGCAATTGCGCCTTCGCTTCAACGTCGCTGGTGATATCGATGACCAGGCCGAGAAGACGAGGTCGCTCCTCATAAGGATCGTATCGGCCGTGCAAACGGATCCAGCGAATGCGGCGATCCGGCATGGAGACGCGCAGGGACATTTCGAACGGGGCTTCGTCGACCGCAGACCGGAACAATTTTGCCCGCATCTCGTGCAATTGCGACTGACCGATGCGGTCGACAAATTCCGAAAGTCTGTATGCGCCGGGATGCCAGGGCACTCCAAACAGTGCCGCACTTTCCGGCGAATGCAGCGCGCTTTCTTCGGTCAGGTTGATGTCGAACACACCGACGCCCGCATATTGCTGGGCCAGGCGGAAACGCTTTTCACTCTCCGAAAGCGCAACCTCTGCCTTTACGCGCTCCGAGATATCCTCGACCACGGTCACGACCTGATCGACCGCGCCCGCAGCCCCGACAATCTTGCTCGACGTCGCCCGAATCCACCGCTTTTCGCCACCCTTGGTTCGGATATTCAGATCACGCGATATGATGGGGGGTGTGCCACCCGAAAGTTGGGCGAGAACGTTTCGGCTCGCGCTTGCCTCGGTGTCGTCGAGAATCGCGGTATAGTGGCTTCCAAGCAGCTCATCGCGGCCATATCCCGCGATCTCGAGATAGCGCTCGTTCGCCGCGAGATACTCGCCATCGGCCGACAGGACCGCCACGCCGACACCGGCCTGTTCGAAAATGGCGCGATAGCGTTGCTCCGCATCCCGAGCGCGCTCCTGTTCGCGACGCTTGTCGGCGGTCGCGGCGAGGACAAACATCGTCGCGGCGGTCACGGCGACCAGCAACTGCGCCAGGCGCACCTGGCCACTGGCCAGCTCCCCCACGGCTTGGAAAGAATTTTGTCCGGCGGCCCACAGCGTGATGACCGCGACAAGCACCATCGATGTGGCAGCTCCGCGCAAATGAAAGCGCAAGGCGGCGATGATGAGCGGAAACATAACCCACGCGAAGGAAGCAGTCCCCGAACCGAAATTGATGGCCGCAGCGACGGCGGCGCAAAGCACCATCAACGCAACGAAGTTAAACCACGCGACGCGCGTCCAGCGCTCCGCAGGAGGCGCTGCCCATGACAAGACCAGCGGCGTCGCGAGAATTAAGCCCAATCCAAAACGCGCGCCGCACGATCCTCGACGCCCGCCGCAAAAGTACCAGGCCCGCCGACGAGCATTACCACCGTAGTCGCCGACACTGCACCCGCGAACGTCCCCGCGACGACCGCCGCCAAGGTCCGCCACACCGACTTTGGATCCAGGAGGTCACTTGGCCTGATCCGCCACCGCTCGATAAGGAATGCGGAGATGACCGCACCAAGCGTGAGACCCGCACCATGCGCGACATTTTGCAGAACGGGATGCACCGGTTCGGCGAACACCGTTGTCCCGATCGCCGCGATTGCCACCACCGGCCAATATCGCAGACCGACAAGAATAAGCGATGCGACGCCAATGCCCAGTGAAAACGATAGCGGGGGAGCCTTACCCGACACCTCGGCCCAGATCTGCCATAGGAGCTTCCGCAGAGCACGCCCAAAAAAACGCATAACCCGGGTAGCGCGGCTGCAAACCTAGACCTGAAAATCGCGGATTTCATTTTTAGTCCTGACCAACGCCACACTGGACCGGAAGATTTGCGACCGCACAATATTAACCTTAACGCCATATCACTTATATTCTACACGCCCACAACGCAAATAGGAGGAGTGGGACGATACGCCGTCTATGTCCTCATGACTTTTCTTGTACCACGATCGCCGACTGTATATTTCAACTACATCGCTGAATTTTTACGAGAAAGCCTGCGTATATTCGCAAAGGAGACGTGGGAGGGAGTGCGGCTACCTCTCAGACGCAATCTTCGGGAAACCGTATTGGGTCCAGTCTTCTCGTTTCGAAAAAGGCGGCTGTCAGTACACCGACTCGTCCGGCATCACCGCTTGCGCGATCGTCCTTGCGTCATCGGATCGGGCTTACGCGGCGGCGTCCATCCGGGCGGTGGGCTGACGCGCTGCTGACTGGAACCGAGCCCCATTGCGCCCGGCTGTTGCCGCGTCAGACCTGCGGTGTCGGCCGATGCCGCTGCAGCGGCATCCGCACCGCCGCGGAGCAAGCTGATGCGGTCGCGCAGCCTCCGCGCTTCCTCGAAATCCAGCGCCGCCGCCGCTGCTTCCATCCGTGCCTGAAGATCGGCCAGTTCGTCCATCCGTGTTCAACGCAGTGCGCAGCGCCGGGGATCCGTCACCCCTGCCCGCTGGCGGCCCAACGCCCTTTCAACAGCCGCGCCAACGCCGCCGGGACACCGGGCCGCACCAGCAGCCAATCGCGCAACGCCGGACCTTGCACGGCACCCAGCGTCTGTTTGTATCCGCTGTCGCCCGCGCCCCAATCGACCATTCGAATCCCCGCTCCCCGTGCATGCATGAGATTGCGATACGCGAGCAGCTTGCCCGGCGAATGTCTGGCGACAGCAGGGTCATAGCTGTTGGCGATGGCGTAGCGCGTCGGGCCGCAATCGAGATCGAAGGAGAAGGCGCTGGGCACACCCTTGATGGTCAGCAGCGCCGCCGACATCATTCCCGCCAGGATCGGATCGCGCGCTGCCGCGCGCCAGAACCGGCCATGGCCGGTGCGGGTGAACTTGGCATCGCGCCCGTCAGTCTTCGCCCCGATCCAGCTCCGTCCCTCGACCTGCGCGAAGGCATCGAAGGCAAGTTCCCACTCTCCAGCGCCGACAAAGCGCCAGTCGAGCACACCATGTTCGGCCAAATGCTTTTCATGGAAGCGATTCTTGCGCAGCGTCGATCCGCGCGGCCAATCGTCCTGCGTCAAATCGAGCACGAAACTGTTGGCGACGAAGCGGTCGAGCGCCGCCCACCCTTTCGCCCGGGCCCGCGCGAGCAACGCCTCGATCGTCGGATCGCCGTCGCAGACTGGCCCGATCCGCAGCGCGTTGACCGAGCGCCCGAGCGTGTCAAGCAGCGCATCGACCGCGCGGGTGCAACCCGCGCGTGCATGGGAAAGCCGCGGAACGGCCAATAACAGCCCGGCACCATCGCGACGCGCGCCAACGTCGGCCCGACACCGACAAACGGCAGAGCGATCACCGGTTCGTCGTCGTCTTCCACCACAATCGTGCGCGCCGCGCCGCCATAAGCCTCCAGCGCCGCCGCATACCATTGATAGCGCAGGAAACGTTGCGCGGCAGGGGCGGCTTCCGCCACTGCATCGATCGCGCCCGACAGGCCATCGAGCACGCTCGCCCGGGTCGGCGACGGCAGGCGCGTGAACTCCGCGAGCAGCATCGGCTTGGTCATGGCGCACGGCGTTAGCGCAACTGGGTTACCATTCGGTGCAGAGCACCGCTTGCGTCGCGCGGCGACACCCCCCAATGTCGAACGATGTTCTCGATCCCCGCTGTCAACACGATCGCGCAGACGATCCAGCTTTCGCTATCCCCGGTGTTCATGCTGGCCGGAATCGGTGCCTTGCTCAACGTGCTGGCCGGACGGCTTTCCCGGGTGGTCGATCGCGCCCGCGCGGTGGAGGACCTTCACCCCCGCTCGGTCGGGCCCGAACATGACCGCCACGTCTGGGAATTGCGGCTGCTCGACCGCCGCATGTCGGTAATCAACGCGGCATTGGTGATGGCTGTGTCGAGCGCGGTAATGACGTGCCTGGTGGTGGCCTTGCTGTTCGTCGCGGTGCTGATCAAGCTCCACATCGGTACCATCGTCGCGCTATCCTTCATCCTGGCGATGGGATTGTTGATCTCGGCGCTGGTGTCGTTCCTGATCGAAGTGCGCATGTCGCTGACCGCGATCCACATCCGCCCGGAATTGCTGGAACGCTAGGCGCTAACGCGCGCCATCAAGCCCCGGCCCGGCATCGTTGGTCGCGGCATAGGTGGGCGCAACCCGTGCTTTGGCCGCCTGTTCATAGACATAGCCCGCCTGCAGCACCGTCGAATCCCCCATCGCCGTCGCGATGAAGGAAAGCCCGACCGGCACGCCGCGCACCAGGCCCATCGGCACCGTCAGGTGCGGATAGCCAGCGATCGCGGGCAGCTCGCTGGCACTTGGGCCGCTGAACTGATCGCCATAGACCGTGTCGGACAGCCACGGCATACCGTAAGTCGGCTCCACCAGGATCGTCGCCTGCGCCTTGGCGAGCATCGCATCAATGCCCTCCTTGCCCGCCAGCCGCAGCGATTTCGCGCGCGCACCGAGATATTCGGGGTCGGCGAGGCCGCGCGTCTTCTCCGCCGCTTCAAAGGTTTCCTGCGCGAAGAACGGCATTTCGGTCGCAGCAGTGGCAGTATCGAAGGCGATCACATCGGCCAGCGTGCGCGTTTTTTACCGCAGGCGGCGTCGTCTTCAGATAGGCGTTCAGATCTGCCTTCAATTCGGTGTGCAGCACCAGCGACTCGGCCTCGCCGACCCCGGATAGTTTCGGTGCTTCGACATCGACCAGCACCGCGCCCTGCGCCTTCAGCACGGCGAGCGCGGCCTCATATTTGGTCTTGAGAAGATCGGGCATCTCGGGATGGAGCACCGCCACCCGCACGCCCTTCAGCGACGCGCGCGCCAGGTCGCCCGCATAACTGTGCGCGATCGCATAGGCGATATTGATACTCGCTGCATCGGCGGGATCGTAGCCGACCATCGCGTCGAACAGGATCGCCACGTCGCGTACGCTGCGCGCCATCGGCCCCGGCGTATCCTGGCTGTGGCTGATCGGCACGACATAGGTGCGGCTGACCAGACCTAGCGTGGGTTTGAGGCCGACCAGCCCGTTCATCGAGGAGGGGCACACCACCGATCCGTCGGTTTCCGTTCCAACCGCCGCCGCCGCAAAGCTGGCCGCGACCGCCGCGCCGGATCCACTCGACGAGCCGCACGCGGTCCGGTCCAGCGCATAGGGGTTGCGCACCAACCCACCGACCGCACTCCACCCGCTGATCGAATTGCTCGAGCGGATATTGGCCCATTCGCTGAGATTGGTCTTGCCCAGGATCACCGCGCCCTGCCGCCGCAGCCCCGCCACCAGCGGCGCGTCGCGCAAGCCGACATTGTCCTTCAGCGCCAGGCTGCCCGCAGTGGTTGCGATCGGATCCTTGGTCTCGATATTGTCCTTGATCAGCACGGGCACGCCATCGAGCGGGCCCAGCACCTTGCCCGCCTTACGCCGCGCGTCGCTCGCGCGCGCCTGCGCCAGCGCATCGGGGTTGATCGCGATCACCGCGCGGAGTTTCGGTCCACTGCGATCCATCGCCGCAATCCGCGCCAGATACGCCTGCGTGATTGCGGCGCTGCCCGTCCCGTGCGCCATCAGCGCCTGCAACTGCTCGATCGAAACCTCTTCGATCGTTGGCAACGCCTCCTTCGAAACCTGGGCGGTCGCCGGTGCGACAGCAAACGCACACAGCACCAACGAAGCGATAGGGATCCGCATCAGTTTCTCCAGGGCCGCGATCCAACCGAACGCACCCTGGATCATGCCGTCGCTCAGGCGACGCGGCAAGCGCTCACTCTATAGATCACTCTTTGTCGGCCTCGGGTGGTTGGACCGTCAGGCGGCGCTGTCCGCCACGCCCGAACACGGCGTCCCACGCTTGTTGGTAAGCGAGGTTGCGTTGCCTGCGCTTACCCCGCCTGACGGCAGCGCGACGCTGCTTCAGCAGCTGCAACACCTCCCAAACCGCGAACGCAATTACACAGGCAGCTATACCCGCAAAGATAGCCATATTTACGCCCCCAACGACTCACACGCAACACGTTGCAGCGCAGCATCTAGCGAAAATCATGGTTTCGGTCGCGTTAAGATATACGATTTGGAGGGCCATTACGGGACACTCGCCCCTCGGCGTTACCCAAAATGAAAAGAGGCTGCCGGGGGCCTCACGGCACCCCGGCAACCTCCTGACATGGTCAGCGGCCGGAAGCTCCAGCTTGGGAGACCATGCGGACCGCATCAGCTTCGACGGGGATGGCGTTGTCTGGGGGAAAATACCCCCCGCCCCTACCGTCAACGGGTTACCCCGAAAAGCTTAGCGGTGCGTCCCCCGAACGAACTGAACCGACCCCATTGCTGAACCATGAGACATCGGATCACCTCCTTTCGCTAGTTGAAAACAGCGTGACCAAGACCGGTCACGACTCGTGTTTGAATCATATAAATTTACGAAACAAGTCTTGTAATGTTCGAAGATTTCGACGATTCTCTTTCGCCTGCCCGAAGGACATCGATTGCGGGTTCCACGGCCGACCGAGAGCCCTGCTCAGCGACGGCAATCCTCGATCACCCGGCCGATCTCGGCCCAGGCGGGCACCACCAGGGTCGGTGCACTGGGTTGCTCGACAATGAACGCCCGCGACTGAACGCCATCGCATCGAGCAGCGGGTCGCGCGCTTCCAGCGCGACCGTTGCCTGCGCAGAATCGGCGTTGGCAGGAAGCGCGGTCAAAGTGCGTGCAAGACTGGTAGTGCGTACCAGCAGCGGCGCGGTCCCGGATCCTGATCGCGACAGCGACACGATACTCGACCCGCGATCGCACCGCAGTGTCAGCAACGCCTCGCCCCCGGATCGGCCGAAAGCGGCCACCGATCCGGCGACATCGGCGCGATAGCTCCAATCGCCGGGCGTTACCGCCCAATCGCGCCAGTCGAGCGGTTGCGGCGCGGACGGCGTGGGCGGCACGGGCACCGGACGCGGCACCGCGACTGGCGGCGAGGGCGGCGACGCGGGCGGGCTGACGCAACCGCCCACCGCCAGCACGGCGGCAAGAACAGCGGAACGAACGGAAAATTTGGGCATGTAACGGTGTATGCGCGAAGCGGAGGCCGCGCTCAACCGCCGGTCTTGCACCCCGTCGCGATTTCGCCTCTGGTGCCCGGCAAGGAGAGACGCATGGCACTCGAGGCGAAGCGGCTGCGCGCCATCATCGGCGGATCGGCGGGCAATCTGGTCGAATGGTATGACTGGTACGCCTATTCCGCGTTGTCGCTCTATTTCTCCGCCTCTTTCTTCCCCAAGGGCGATCCGACAGCGCAATTGCTGAACACCTCGGCGGTGTTCGCAGTCGGTTTCTTCATGCGGCCGATCGGCGCTTATCTGATGGGCCGCTATGCCGATCGGCATGGGCGCAAGGCCGGGCTGGCGGTGTCGGTGGCGTTGATGTGTGCAGGCTCGCTGATGATCGCGTTTGCGCCGACCTACGCCACGATCGGGATCGCCGCGCCGATCCTGCTGCTGGTCGCGCGGCTGCTGCAGGGGCTGTCGGTCGGCGGCGAATATGGCGCGAGCGCGACCTATCTTTCCGAAATGGCGACGCGGCGGCATCGCGGTTTCTGGTCGAGCTTCCAATATGTCACGCTGATCGGCGGGATGCTGAGCGCGCTGGCGGTAACACTGCTGCTGCAGGCGGTCTTTACCAAGGCGCAGATGGACAGTTTCGGCTGGCGCATCGCCTTTGCGCTGGGCGCGGCGCTGGCGCTTGGCGTTTATCTGCTGCGGCGTGGATTGGCGGAGACCGCGTCCTTCCGGGCGCTGGCGGTGGATCGCCCGGCCTCGGGCATGGCGGCCTTGTGGCGCGCGCATCCGCGCGAATTTCTGCTGGTCGGTGCGATCAGCGCGGGCGGTGGCCTCGCTTTCTATGCCTACACCACGTACATGCAGAAGTTCCTTGCCAACACCGTCGGCTTTTCGGTGCAGACCGCGACCGCGATCATGACCGCCGCTTTGGTGGTGTTCATGCTGGTGCAGCCGCTCTTCGGTGCGCTGGCCGATCGCGTCGGGCGCAAGCCGATGCTGCTGCTGTTCGGCATTGGCGGGGCGATCGTCTCGGTGCCGGTGTTCAGCGCATTGGAAAACGTGCACACGCCCGGTGCCGCCTTTGCCATCGTGCTGGTGCCGCTGCTGCTGCTCGCGGCCTACACCTCGATCAGCGCGTTGGTGAAAGCCGAGCTGTTCCCCGCGCACATCCGCGCGCTCGGCGTCGCCTTTCCCTATGCGATCGGCAACGCGGCCTTTGGCGGCACGGCGGAATATGTCGCATTGAGCCTGAAGGGCTGGCACATCGAAAGCGCCTTCTACTGGTATGTCAGCGGGATGCTGGCGCTGACCAGCGTGTGTTTCTGGCTGCTGCCGGAAACGCGGCAGACCAGCCTGATCGTGGAGGATTGAGGGAACTCTCAGGGCCATTGCGCCGTTTCGGTTGCGCATCAAAGGAACCACCATGGCCCAGACCGAACCCACGCAATTGCTGCTGCAATCGAACAAGACCGACACGATGCAGGTGCGGAGCCGCGATGGCGACAAGATCGGCAGCGTGTATGCGATGATGGTCAACAAGCGCACCGGGCACACGCTGTATGCCGTGCTGACGATCGGCGGGTTTCTCGGCATGGGGCGCGCTTATTATCCGCTGCCCTTTTCGCTGCTGCAGTTCGACCCGGTCAACGACACCTATATCGTGACGATCGACCGCCGCGTGCTGGAAGGCGGCCCGAGCTGGGCAGCCAACCCGCCCGAATTCGACCAGGCCTATGCCGACCGGGTGTCGAAATATTATGATGTGGCGGGCGAGGATCTGTCGCTGGGCTAAGCGGCGTCGCGCGCAACGCTCAATCGCAAGCCCATTGCGCCCAGCACCGCCGTCAGTGTTTCCAGCGTCGGGTTTCCGTTTTCGGAGAGCGCCGCATACAGCGCCTGCCGTCCAACACCTGTCTTCCGCGCGATTTCGGTCATGCCTTTGGAACGGGCAACAATGCCAAGGGCGCGCGCAATATGTTGGGCGTCCCCACCGTCCATCGATGCGTCGAGGAAGGCAATCACTTCCTCTTCGGTGTCGAGATATTCGGCCGGATCAAAGATCGTCGTTTTCAGCGCCATACTCTTCTCGCCTCGCCAGTTCGATCGCCGTTGCAATGTCACGGCGTTGTCCGCTTTTGTCACCGCCTGCCAACAATAGAACGATCGCGCTACCCTGCCGCTTGAAATAGACCCGATACCCTGGGCCAAAATGCAGCCGCAACTCCTCGACACCCTCACCGACCGACTTGGCATCGCCGAAATTGCCATCGGCAACGCGCAGCAGTCGATCGAAAATCCGCGCCCGACCTCGAAGGTCGCGCAGGGATGTGAGCCATTCGTGGAATTCGGAAGTTTGCCAAACCTCATTTATCTGTCCTTTATAAAGGACAGATTTGCGCCTGTCAAAGTCGTCGGTCACCGGGAAGCTCCTTTCCCGAGATCATCCGAGATTACACCATCGCGTCACAACCACAAAAGCTGGCCATACCTTGATCGCCCTCACCTCGCCCGCCGCGAACTCCCTGCCATCCCAGCGCGCATCTTCTGGCTCTTGCCGTAGCGCGTCTTGCGCGTGCCAGGCTTCCCCTCGTTCGAGCGGCCCATCACCGGGGCTTTTTGCTGGTCGACCGGCAATCCCAGTTCTTCCTGCTCCAGCTGCCGGATCTCGTCGCGCAGGCGACCGGCGGTTTCGAACTCCAGGTCCGCGGCCGCCGCGCGCATCTTCTTTTCGAGGTCCTCGATATAGGCGCGCAGATTGTGGCCGACCATGTGCGGGCGGTCCTCATCGATCTCCACCGTCACCTGATCACGGCTCGACACATCCTGGATGATGTCGCCGATGTTGCGCTTGATCGTCGTCGGCGTGATGCCGTGCGCCTCGTTATAGGCGCGCTGCTTTTCCCGGCGGCGGTTGGTTTCGTTGATCGCGCGCTCCATCGAGCCCGTCATGCGATCGGCATAGAGGATCACACGGCCATCGACGTTGCGCGCCGCGCGGCCAATCGTCTGGATCAGCGAGGTTTCCGAGCGCAGGAACCCTTCCTTGTCGGCATCGAGGATCGCGACCAGCCCGCATTCGGGAATATCCAATCCCTCGCGCAACAGGTTGATGCCGATCAGCACGTCATACACGCCAAGCCGCAAATCGCGGATCAACTCGATACGCTCCAGCGTCTCGACGTCGCTGTGCATGTAGCGGACCTTGAGCCCCGCCTCGTGCATGAACTCGGTCAGATCCTCGGCCATGCGCTTGGTCAGCGTCGTCACCAGCGTGCGATAGCCAAGCTCGGCGGTCTTGCGCGCCTCGACGATCAGATCCTGCACTTGCTCCTCGACCGGCTTGATCTCGATCGGCGGGTCGATCAGCCCGGTCGGGCGAATGACCTGCTCGGCGAACACGCCGCCGGTCTGCTCCATCTCCCACGCGCCCGGCGTCGCCGAGACATAGGTCGTCTGCGGGCGCATCGCGTCCCATTCGTTGAAGCGCAGCGGCCGGTTGTCGATCGCGGACGGCAAGCGGAAGCCATATTCGGCAAGCGTCAGCTTGCGGCGGTGATCGCCGCGCGACATGCCGTTGATCTGGCCGATCGTCTGGTGGCTCTCATCGACGAACAAAAGCGCGTTCTCGGGCAGATATTCGAACAAAGTGGGCGGCGGCTCGCCCGGCATGCGGCCGGTGAGGAAGCGCGAGTAATTCTCGATCCCCGCGCACGAACCGGTCGCCGCGATCATCTCCAGGTCGAAATTGGTGCGCTGCTCCAGCCGCTGCGCCTCTAACAATTTGCCCTCGGGCACGAGTTCCTTGAGCCGCTCCTGCAGCTCGAACTTGATCGCCTCCATCGCTTGCTTGAGCGTCGGCCCCGGCGTCACATAGTGGCTGTTGGCGTAGATGCGGATCGAGTCGAGGCTCGCCACCTTCTTGCCGGTCAGCGGGTCGAACTCGACGATATCCTCGATCTCATCACCGAAGAACGACACGCGCCAGGCGGTGTCGTCATAATGCGACGGGAACACCTCCAGCGCATCGCCGCGCACGCGGAAATTGCCGCGCTGGAACGCCGCATCGTTGCGCTTATACTGCAAGGCGACGAGCTTGCGCACGATTTCGCGCTGGTCGACGGTCTGGCCCTTTTTGAGGTCGAAGATCATCGCCGAATAGGTTTCGACCGAGCCGATGCCGTAAAGGCACGACACCGAGGCGACGATGATCACATCGTCGCGTTCAAGCAGCGAGCGGGTGGCGGCGTGGCGCATCCGGTCGATCGCCTCGTTGGTCGAGCTTTCCTTCTCAATGTACGTGTCCGAGCGCGCGACATAGGCCTCGGGCTGATAATAATCGTAATAACTGACGAAATATTCGACCGCATTCTCCGGGAAAAAACGACTTCATCTCGCCATAAAGCTGCGCCGCCAGGATCTTGTTGGGGGCGAGGATCAAAGCGGGGCGCTGCACCGCCTCGATCACCTTGGCCATAGTGAAGGTCTTGCCCGAGCCGGTGACGCCGAGCAGCACCTGGTCGCGCTCGCCCGCTTGCGTTTGCGCGACGAGTTCGGCGATCGCGGTCGGCTGGTCGCCCGCTGCCTGATATTCGGAGACGAGCTTGAACGGCTTGCCCCCTTCCGCCTTGGGCGGGCGCGCCGGGCGGTGCGGCACGAAGCTGACGCCGGTTTCAGGTTCGTCGAGCGTGGTGCGAATCTGGATTGCCATAGCTCGTCAATATGGGAAGGAATGCGCCACACACAATCACACACCGGCGCCCGCAGCGCACATCCCCGGGGGACTCTTTCCACATGACTTTCCGTATCATGGCGCTGCTCGCGCTGCCGCTCGCCGCGAGCGCCTGTTCCCCCCGACGCGCCGGTCAAGCGCCAAGCGGGGAGCTGGTCGCAGAAGATCGAGATCGTGAAGTTCGAAGGCAAGGGCGCAACCCCCGAAACCAAGACGCAGATGCAGAAGATGTTCGATGCGATGAGCACGATGTCGGTGTGCCTCACCCCCGGCCGCGGCCGCGAAAGAAGACATGGGCAAGGCGATGGAACAGATGTCCGCGCGCGGCCAGAATTGCACCTTCGCCAAGAAGGACGTGACCGGCGCCAGCATCGCGATCGACGCGACCTGCAAGCAGCCCAATGGCGGCACGGTCAAAATGATGATGACCGGCACCAATAGCGCGACCGCGCAGGACATGACGATGAAGACCGAAGGCTTCGCCGCCAATGGCACGCAGGAAGGCACGATGGAAATGCACGTCAAATCGACGCGCAACGGCGAGTGCAAGCCGACCGACGTCACCCCGCCCGAAGCGCCCGCGACCGGCCCGGCACCGGCCAAGCCGTAAACGCGAAGGGACGCACCGGACCCGCGCGCTATGGGATCCGGTGCGTCTTCTCGCCCCTTAAAGCGGGCGAGTGGGATATGGGATCGGCGGATAGATCACTGGCTTGTCGCCATAGCGAGCGTGGAGAGCCACGTCTCGACGCTCGTCTTCATAGTCATCGGGGTTCAGCTCGTCCGGGAACTTGAACACTGCGTTGAATTTCGTCCCGAGCACCTCATACTCGATCACTTCCCAGCGCTTGCTCGGCTCTTCCGTTTCCCACGCCTCGACGAGCAAATCGATCAACGCGCGACTTGGGTCGAAATAGCGGACGTGGTTTCCTTCGTCCTTAAAGACTCCGGCACCGACCACACCCTCCTGCAGCTCGGCGTAGAGATATGTTTTATCGGGGTCGCCACCCACAATCCGACCCAGTTCGTGGCCGATCTGCTCGAAAATCGGGCCCATCATGTCGAATTTGCCCGCCATCCTCTTTGCCCTCATAACGGATCGGTCGGATATGTGATCGGCTTGTCGCCGAATTTCGCCTTGACCATGCGGTTGCACCGGTCGGCCTCGTCCTCGGACTCGTCCCAACCTTCCGCATATTGGAAACGCGCGTCGAATGTATTGCCCGACACCGTCATAATCACGGCGTTCCATTTCTGGTCGGGCGGTGCCGAGTACCAGAGGTTCAGAATTTCACCCGATAGCTCGGCGCAGAGAGTGTCTTCTTCCAACATTCGGTACGCGACGCTTTCCGCCAGATCCTTGAAAACGAACGGAGCAACCCACCCGTCATCAGCCTCGGCATATAGAAATGCATCCCCCCGCCCCGGGCCCAGCAATTTTCGATACACGCGCAGCTATTTCCGAAAGAATGGGGCCAGCGCTTCCCGTTGCAAAATTCTTACCACGTAACATGTAGCGGCTTCGGCATCCACGATCCCGCGATCACGGAGAATTGCCAGGGAATCCGATCCAGGAGAATGTCAAACGATAGCTTCTGCACCGTCAGGTTCCATTTGCCGCCGTCCGGCGACAACGATCCGCCACGTTGCAGAAAGCTCTCTCGCAACACTGGCACGGAAGAGTGGCCGATGGACTGCCATTGCCCGAGCACAGCTTCCAAAAGCTGATCACACACATCGAGATCCGCCTGGGCCGGGGTCAGTGAGGGCCAGACCGGTGCATCTGGTGATAGTCCGCATAGCAGCTTGTTGAGCGGTAACGCCTCCGCCGGTGCATCGAGACGTGTGTCCACTAGATATTGCAGCAGATGGACAGCGCGGGACGCACCTTCGATCCCGACAAAATGAGCTGAGCCATCGCCATCATCTGTCAACATGTCGAGGCGATTGAACAGCGTGTAAAGAAACGGACCAAGCAGCACGAGCCCCGCATTTTGAACCACAATCGGATAATCATTTCCCAGCAAGGCTGTTTCCTGACCTATAGGTTCTTGGCACCCGGATCGATCGCGTCTTGAAACTTCTCCGTTTCGTCGAGACTTCCTGTGCCGCGCCTACCCCAAATCGGCACAGAACTTTACAGCAATTTTGAGAACAAAAAGAAAAGTATAGTTACGCCACCCGCCTATACGCCACGCGCCACATCGTCCAGCCGATCAACGCGGCGACCAGGGCCAGGATCAGGCTCGTCGCGACCGCGCTGATCCAGCGGAACAGCAGCGTCTCGCTGTCGGTGACCGGCATTGCGAACACGCCAAAGCCATAGGTCTGCCCGCCGAGGAACAGCGCGAACCCGGCCAGCGCGCCGACCAGAATCGCCATCCACGGTCCGCGTTGGCCAAAGGCGTGGCATAGCAGCCAGACCGGGCCACCAATCGCCACCGCCGCCATCGCCGTAATCACCGCACCGACCAAGAATCCGGCCAACAGCTCAAGCGGTGCAGCACCGCTGCCGATCAACACCAGCACGGTCGCGAACACGCCGCCGACCAGGCCACCGGCGGTAAGCGCCAGCCCCGCCCGGTCCAGCGTCGCCTCGTAACGGTACAAACTCCCCTTCGACGCCACGTCCCGATTCTCCCCGGGGCGGGGTCTTAGCATCGCGCGGCAGACCTCCCAAGTCCGCCATTCGAGCGGCGTGCAGGGGCGGAACGCCGCGTCCTTGGTCTCATGGCAGCGCCAGGGCAGCCTTCGGCAACGCGCGTTCGATTGGCCCGCGCTCGATCGGCACGACCGGCAGCGCGGGGTGGAAGGGAGCGATTTCCGTAGGGTGGCCAAGCGCAACCGTGCCGAAACCGTGCAGCCCCGTAACCTGCGTCACCGCCGCCAACAGGCGCGGCGGCGTGTCATAGCCTTCGTAGGACAAACGGAACGTGCCCCAATGGATCCCGATCCCGCTCGATGCGCCCAGCCGACGATACGCCTCGGCGGCGTCGATCGGCCCGATATGGCTGCCCGCGACCATTTGCCCCGGCGCGAAGCGGAAGGCGCCGATCGGCAGCAGCGCAAGCCGAACCGGGCCGTACGCCGCCGCCTGATTGGCCCAATTGAGGTCCCCCGGACCGGTGTCACCCGCAAAGAACAGATTGCCGCCGGGCAAGCGCACGACGAAGCTCGACCACAAAGCGCGGTTGCGATCGGAGAACCAGCGGCTGCCCCAATGGTGATTGCGCGTGACCACCACCTCGACGCCTGGCTTCACGGCGATCTTCCCGCCCCAGTCTAGCGCCTTGGAGGGCACGCCCACCTGGCCGATGACGCTGTCATTGCCGAGGCTGGTGACGATCAGCGGGCGGTCACGCTCCCACAGCCGTTTCAGCGTGGTCAGGTCCATATGATCGTAGTGATCGTGGCTGACGAGCACGAGGTCGATCCTGGGGAGTTTATCGAACGCGATCCCCGGCTCCGCGACGCGCGCGGGGCCGACGCCGAGCGGCCCGGCGGTGCGGCTCCACACCGGATCGGTCAGGATGTTAAGCCCCTGCGTCTGCACCAGCACCGTCGCATGGCCGACCCAGGTGGCGACCATCCGCGCACCCTCGACCCGCGCGGGCGGTGCAACCGGGTGGACGGCGACATGATCGGGCCATTCCGGCCGTCCGTCGCTATTGGTGAGATAGCGCCACAGGAAATTCCCGCGGCCACCGTTGGGCGGGGCGATGTCGTCCTCGGCCCCATCGGGATTGAAGAAGCGCTCGCCATTATAGTGCGCGGTCGGGAGACCCGCATAATAGCGCGCATCCAGAAAGCGCGGGATGATCGTGACCGCAAGGCACAGCACGATGACGATCCACAGGATCGCCTTACCCAGGAGACGGAAAAATCGCATCAGCGTTCCTTGTGGGATGACCCTGCGCGGCGCAAGCCTGCGCGCCTCACAGGCTGCCGACCAGCGCGAAGACGACGCCGATCGCCACCAATATGAGCCCTAAGATTTCGCTCCGGCTGGTCTTCTCGCCGAGATAAAAATGGGCAAACGCCATGGTGAAGGCAACTTCGATCTGGCCGACGATCCGCACCAGTGCCACCGGTGCCGACGCAAAGCCGGTGAACCAGCACGCCGACGCGACCGAAGACATCAACCCGACCTGCCCTGCCACGCGCCATTCCGAAAAGACGCGCGCGACCTGATCCCGTTCCCGCAGCAGGAGATACGCCCCCTGTGCCACCGTCTGCGCCGCAACGGTCGTGGCGAGCACGATCAGCGCGGCCCGGATATGGTCTGGCGTGGCCACCGCCTGCGTTGCCGCGCGAATACCGATCGTGGTCAATGCGAACATGAAGCCGGAGGCGATGCCATAGCGCGCCGCCGGTTGCCCGAGCGCACGGAGAAACGCTCCCGCTGCCATCCGCTTGCCGCCAGTTGAAAGGACCATCACCCCGGCGACGCCGAAGCCGATGCCGACCCAGGTCGGCAGGCTCAGATGATCGCCGAGCAGAAACACCGACAGCAGCGCGCTCTGCACCGCCTCGGTCTTGGAATAGGCCGTGCCGACGACGAAATTGCGCTCGCCAAACGCCATCAGCAACAAATTGGTGGCGATGATCTGCGCCAGTCCCCCGCCGAGGCAGAAGGGCACGAACCACACGCCCAACGCCGGAAACGGCGTGCGCGCAAACACCGCTTCATAGGCTATCACCAACAAAACCGCGACCGGCAGGCCGTAGAGATAGCGCACCAAGCCGGCGGCGTTGATCGAGAGCGTGCGCGACACACGCCGTTGCACCGCCGTTCGCCACGCCTGCAGCGCCCCGCCGATCAGCGCGGCGGGGAGCCAGATCGGAGCGATCAAACCCGATCGCCAATCACACCAGCAACCCCTCGCGCGCGATCTTTTCTTTCCACACCAAGGGCGCGAGTTGGTGGACGTTGGCGCCGGTCGAATCGACCGCCACCGTCACCGGGAAATCGACCACGTCGAATTCGTAGATCGCTTCCATGCCGAGATCGGCAAAGCCGACGACCTTCGAGCCCTTGATCGCGCGCGCGACGAGATAGGCTGCCCCGCCGACCGCCATCAGATAGGCGCTCTTGCCCTCGGCGATCGCCTTGGTCGCATCGGGGCCACGCTCGGCCTTGCCGACCATCGCCAGCAGGCCCTGGCCCAGCATCATGCGCGTGAACTTGTCCATCCGCGTCGCGGTGGTCGGGCCAGCCGGGCCGACCACTTCCTCGCCGACCGGATCAACCGGGCCGACATAATAGATCACGCGGCCCTTGAATTCGACCGGCAGCGGCTCGCCCGCGTCGAGCATGTCCTTGATGCGCTTGTGCGCGGCATCGCGGCCAGTGAGCATCTTTCCGTTGAGCAACAGCCGGTCGCCTGCTTCCAGCCCTGCACCACCTCGGGCGTCAGCGTGTCGAGATCGACGCGGATCGCAGCGCTGTCGGGCTTCCAGTCCACCTTCGGCCATTCGTCGAGCTTGGGCGCTTCGAGGAAGGCCGGGCCCGAACCATCGAGCACGAAATGCGCGTGGCGCGTCGCGGCGCAATTGGGGATCATCGCGACAGGCTTGCCCGCAGCATGGCACGGCGCGTCGAGGATCTTGACGTCGAGGATGGTCGACAAGCCGCCCAGCCCCTGCGCACCGATGCCGAGCGCGTTGACCTTGTCGAAAATCTCGATGCGCAAGGCCTCGATATCGGTCTTGGCCCCACGCGCCTTCAGCGGGCCCATATCGATCGGCTCCATCAGCGCTTGCTTGGCGAGCAGTACGCAATGTTCGGCCGTGCCGCCAATGCCGATGCCCAGCATCCCCGGCGGGCACCAGCCAGCCCCCATTTGCGGCAGCATCTCGATCACCCAGTCGACGATCGAGTCGGACGGGTTCATCATCTTGAACTTCGACTTGTTCTCGCTGCCGCCGCCCTTGGCCGCGACATCGACCGAGACGCGGCTACCCGGCACCATCTCGACGTGCAGCACGCACGGCGTATTGTCCTTGGTGTTGCGGCGGGTGAAAGCGGGGTCGGTCAGCACCGAGGCGCGCAATTTGTTGTCGGGGTTCAGATACGCCAGCCGCACGCCTTCATCGACGATCTCCTGCAGCGATCGGCTGGTGTCGTCAAACCGGCAATCCATACCCCATTTGATGAAGACGTTGACGATGCCGGTATCCTGGCAGATCGGGCGGTGCCCCTCGGCGCACATCCGGCTGTTGGTCAGGATCTGCGCGATCGCATCCTTGGCGGCGGGGCCCTGCTCGGCCTCATACGCTTCGCCGAGCGCACGGATATAATCCATCGGGTGATAGAAAGAGATGAACTGCAGCGCGTCGGCCACGCTCTCGATCAGATCGGCTTCGCGGATGATGGTGGTCATGATGAACTCCTGTCTTGCGCCGCGCCTTAAGCCGATGTTGCGGCCACGCCAAGCGCGGGGGGTGACCGCGTCCGTCGCCCCGCCGCCGCATACTCATTTTGGGTGAGGTCGCCGCGATACAAGGAATTCAGAAAGGATGCCCCCTTACCCGGGGGCGTATGAACTTCGGAACCCTTCTTATATTGATCGCATCGGGCACCTTCATGGTCATCGGCGTAACCGCAGCGGCCTGGGCGCGCGCGCAATCGTCGCGCCGGATTCGCGATGCCGACCTTTCCGAACCACGAAGTCAGCGGGCGCAATTGCTGATCCATGAATTCGAAGCGCATACCAATGGCTGGTTCTGGCAAACCGACGCCGACGGTCACGTGCTGTATCTTTCCGACAAGGTGGCGCGCGGCCTCGATCGCCCCGATGCCCCCGCCCTTGGACAATTGCTGAACAAGCTGTTCCGCATGGATAGCGCTTCGCCCGAAACCGAGCGAACGCTCGCCTTTCATCTCGCCTCGCGCACCGCCTTTTCCAACTATTCGGTCCGGCCGGCGAACGACACGACGCTAGACCGCTGGTGGTCGATTTCGGGGCGCCCGATATCCGATGCGGACGGGCGTTTTCTGGGTTTTGTCGGCAGCGGCAGCGATTTGACCGAGCGCCGCCGCGTCGATGCGGAAATCACCCGCCTGGCGCTGTTCGACAGCCTGACCGGGCTTGCCAACCGTCAGCGTTTGCGGCTCTCGCTCGAACAGACCCTCCATCAGCCAGGCTCCGTGCCGCGCAAGACCGCGCTCTTCCTGCTCGATCTGGACCGATTCAAAAGCGTCAACGATACGCTGGGCCACCAGACCGGGGACGCGCTGCTCAAGAAAGTCGCCTTGCGACTGCAACGCACGATCGGGGAGGTCGGGCTGGTCGGACGACTCGGCGGCGACGAATTCAAGGTCATCATCCCCTTCGCGCCCGACCGCGAGGCGCTGGCCGAACTCGCGCGGCGGGTGATCAGCGAACTTTCGCAACCCTATAGCATCAATGGTTCGGCGATCAGCATCGGCTGCTCGATCGGCGTGGCGATCGCGCCGACCGACGGCACCGATGCCGAGACACTTGTCCGCAACGCCGATCTCGCGCTCTATGCCGCCAAGGGCGACGGCCGCGGCGTGCACCGCTTCTTCCGCAGCGAGTTGCTGATCGGCGCGCAAAGCCGCAAACAGCTTGAGGACGATTTGCGCGGGGCGCTCGCCGCCGACCAGTTTTTCGTCGCATACCAGCCGGTGGTCAGCACCCGCACCCAACGCATTGTCGGTTTTGAGGCACTGTTGCGCTGGCAACACCCGACGCGCGGGCTGGTCAGCCCGAGCGAATTCATCCCGGTCGCGGAAGAGTGCGGGTTGATCGAAACGATCGGGGAATGGGTGTTGCGCACTGCGTGCATGGAAGCAGCGGAATGGCCGCATGACATCCGCGTCGCGGTCAATGTGTCGCCGATCCAGTTTGCCAACCCCGCTTTGTCCACCATCGTCACCTCGGCGCTCGCGACATCGGGGATCAAGCCCGACCGGCTCGAGCTCGAGATCACCGAAGGCGTGTTCGTCGATGAAAGCCCCGCCACCGAACAGATGTTCAAGGCGCTGAAGGGATGCGGCGTGCGGCTGGCGCTGGACGATTTCGGCACCGGCTATTCGTCGCTCGGCTATTTGCGCAAGGCCCCGTTCGACAAGATCAAGATCGACCAGAGCTTCGTGCGCGGGGCGGCAATCGCGGGCAATCGCAACGCCGCGATCATCAAGGCGATCGTCACGCTGGCCGATACGCTCGGCATGGAAACCACTGCCGAGGGGGTGGAAACGCATGACGAAATCGCGCTGATTGTCGAACTCGGCTGCAGCCACATCCAGGGGTATGTCTATGGCAAACCTACCTGCGCGGCGGAGGTGCGGGAGCGTCTGGCCCTGGCAGGCGATATGGCCACCGCCTGCGGCTTCCGCAGCAGCCGCTCACCCCGGACCTCGCTGCTGCGCAAGGCGCGCATCCGAGCGGGCGACGTCTACGGCGACGTGCGCATCCGCAACATTTCCAGCGGCGGCGCGATGATCGACGGGATCGATGTCGAGGACGACGCGGGCGCGCTCGACGTCATGATCGAGTTGCTGGAAGGCCAGATGCTCCCGGCGCGCTTGCGCTGGGCGGCGGACGGCAAGGCCGGTCTCGAATTTCTCGAAGCCTTCGACCTTGACCGGCTCGCCGCTGCGACACCCGCCATTCCGGCGCGCAAGGCGGGTTGATCGCCTGCCCTGGCGCGGCCGGAACGGCGCAGTTCGGTTCAGCCCACGCTGTTGCCGGTGGCGGCCGGAGCCGCTGCGGGCGGCG
>NZ_JSBN01000060.1 GCF_000797515.1 Sphingomonas sp. Ant H11 | reverse complement strand
GTCATCAGCACGCGCACCGCCGCTTCGACCGCGTCGAGCGCTGCACCGCCATCCGCGAGGATCGCCGCCCCGGCATTGAGCGCGCGGCCGAGACCCGCGCGCGCGCCCTCGG
The DNA here is from genome assembly GCF_000797515.1 of Sphingomonas sp. Ant H11. Lineage (GTDB taxonomy): Bacteria > Pseudomonadota > Alphaproteobacteria > Sphingomonadales > Sphingomonadaceae > Sphingomonas. The sequence goes on along the minus strand of NZ_JSBN01000060.1, from coordinate 13,002 downwards.
CTTGCGCAGGGGTGATCGTGTCGCGCGTCATTTGCCCCGCGCCGCCGTGCAGCACCAACGTCCAGCTCATCGCATCCCTTCCTTACGAGCGCGCGGTCGCAGGCCGATCAGCGGCCGCAACCAGCCGATTTCGCGCCCCACCGCATAAAAGATCCAGCAGCCGCCGAGCGTCGCCACCAGCAGGATAGCGAATTCCGCAGCGCGCGGCAGGCCGAAGTGGAGCAGCCAGCCCTCGACCCCGACGATGATCGTCTGGTGGATCAGGTAGAAGGGAAACACCGCTTCGGTCAGCACGCGTCGCCACGGGTGATCGCGATTGAGATAGGAATCGGCGAGGCCGATCAGTGCGACGATCATGCTCCAGCCCTGTAGCGCGCGGGCGCTGGCGAACAGGAGGCCCCACGGCCAGGCCGGGCTGGCGCTGTTCGGCCAGCGCAGCTCGATTGCCGCGACCAGCGCGTAGCAAACCAATGCGGTGACGAGCGCCCACGGCCACCACCGCCGCATCGCTGCAAGCCCGCTCGCGGAGCCAGCAAGCGCGAAGCCGAACAAGAAGCCTGGCAGATATTGCGCGTGCGACACCAGATCGCCGACCAGATCGTTGGTCGGCGCGACGCCGGGGAACAGCCACGCGCTGACCACCACCAGCCACACCGCCGGGATCAACCACACCAGCACGCCGCCAAACATGCGGTCGAACACAGGCTGGAGGCTCCGTTGCCCGACCAATGCGACCGCCAGCGCCAGCAGCATCGTATAGATCCACAGATAGCCGACGAACCACAGATGCTGCCAAGTCGGCAGCGCGATGCCGCTGATGGTGACAAAGCGGAAATAATCATGCCCGAGGAAATAGGGAAAGCCATGCGGATAGCCGTGCTGGGTGACCAGTTCGACCCACGGCTGCACCGGCACGATCACCACCACCCCGAACAGCAAGGGCAGGATCAGCCGCAGCGTACGGTTGGCGACGAAATCCTTGGTGCCATCCCCGCGCACCAGCAACGCGCGGCTGGCATAGCCCGACACCACGAACAGCAGCAGCAGGCGCCAGCTGTTGATCGCCAGCATCGGCACCACCACCCATGGCAGCGGCTGCGCGGTCTTGGCATGGAAGCCCCAGGGGACGAAGACCATGCCGATATGATAGAGGATGAGCAGGCCGAATGCGCCGATGCGCAACCAGTCCAGTCCGTAATGCCGTTCCATCCGGGGGCCTTAGGGTGTTGTCTTTGCGGGCGCAAACTCTAGCGGTTTCGGTTGGCGCAGGACGGCGCTATAGGGGCACCGCAACCCAGAGGAATTTCTCCATGTCCGTTCGCCCGTGGCGCGACATTACCCGCCGCAAGAGCCGCCAGATCATGGTCGGCAACGTCCCCGTCGGCGGCGACGCGCCGGTCACCGTCCAGACGATGACCAACACCCCGACCAGCGATGCCAAGGCGACGATCGACCAGATCCGCCGCTGCGAAGATGCCGGCGTCGACATCATCCGCGTGTCGTGCCCCGATGTGGAGAGCACCGCCGCGCTGAAGCAGATCGTCCGCGCGAGTCGCGTGCCGATCGTCGCCGATATCCATTTCCACTATAAGCGCGCGCTCGAAGCCGCCGATGCGGGCGCTGCGTGCCTGCGCATCAACCCCGGCAACATCGGCTCGGCCGAGCGCGTCAACGAAGTCGTCAACGCTGCCAAGGCCAATGGCTGTGCGATTCGCATCGGCGTGAATGCTGGCAGCCTCGAAAAAAGACTTGCTCGAAAAGTACGGCGAGCCGTGCCCCGAGGCGCTGGTCGAATCCGCGCTCGACCATATCAAGCTGCTGCAGGACCGCGACTTTCACGAATTCAAGGTGGCGGTGAAGGCGTCCGACCTGTTCCTGGCGGTGGCGGCGTACCAGCAACTGGCCGAGACGGTCGATTGCCCGCTGCATCTGGGCATTACCGAGGCCGGCGGCTTCGTCGGCGGCACGGTGAAGTCGGCGATCGGGATCGGCTCGCTTTTGTGGTATGGCATTGGCGACACGTTGCGCGTCTCGCTTTCGGCCGAGCCCGAGGAGGAAGTGCGCGTCGGCTTCGAGATCCTGAAGGCGCTCGGCATCCGCAATCGCGGCGTGCGCGTGGTGTCGTGCCCAAGCTGCGCGCGGCAGGGCTTTGACGTGATCCGCACGGTGCAGGCGCTGGAGGAACGGCTCCAGCACATCCGCACCCCGATGTCGCTGAGCGTGCTCGGCTGCGTCGTCAACGGCCCCGGCGAAGCGCGCGAGACCGATATCGGCCTCACTGGCGGCGGCAATGGCAAGCACATGGTGTATCTGTCAGGCGTGACCGACCACACCGTGAACAGCGAGGACATGCTGGAGCATATCGTCAAGCTGGTCGAGGAAAAGGCCGCGGCGATCGAGGCGCATGAGGCGGCAGTCGCGGTGGCGGCGGAATAGGAACGCGCGCCGGGCCTTGCGCGCCCGGGATTCTGGGTATGGGGCAAGCCCCCGTTCCGCCCGCGTTGACGGCTCCTTAGGCACAAGGCTTAGCCCGACCCTAAGGAGCCACGCGCTATCAAGCCGTCATGAAAATCGCGCTTGGCCTTGTCGTTCTTGCAGGCATTGGCATTGGCCTTGCGCTTCCTGCTGCGCGACCTGCCCCGATCGCTGTCGTGGCAGCGACGCCCCCCGCCGAGATGCCCGTCGCGACCCGGATCGCACGCAGTCCCAGCGGGCACTTCCTCGCCGTCGCCAATGTCAATGACGAGCCGGTTCGCTTCCTCGTCGATACCGGTGCCGATACCGTCGCGCTGACGCTGGACGATGCACGACGCGCGCATGTCGCGTTCGATCCCGCCCAATTCACCGTGATCGGGAAAGGCGCTGCGGGCGATGTTCGCGGGCAGGAAGTGCGAATCGCCTCCATCGTGCTGGACGGCAAGCGCGCGAGTGACGTGCGCGCGGTCGTGCTTCAGGACAGCGAGATGTCGCTGCTCGGCCAGAATTACCTGCGGCACATTGGCTCGGTGAAAATAGCCGACGACACCATGACGCTGGAATGAGCGAGCCGGCGCAAGGGTGACGCTGAGGGTGCAGGCCGCTATGCCCAGCGCCATGAAGCCCGTTTCCGCCACGCTCGCCTTTACCGTCGCCGCGATCGGCATCGCCACCTATTCGACGATGGACGTGCTGATGAAGGGGCTGTCGATCGCCAGCGGGGCCTATTCGGCGGTGTTGTGGCGATCGGTGGTGGGTGTGGCGCTGCTCGGCACGGTATTCGTCGTGCGACGGCGGCCGTGGCCGGGGCGGGCGGCGTTGCGGCTGCATGTGCTGCGCGGCGCGACCGCGGGGGTATCGGTGCTGCTGTTCTTCTGGGGCCTCGCGCGGGTGCCGATGGCGCAGGGTGTGGCGCTGACCTTTCTTGCGCCGCTGATCGCCTTGTATTTCGCGGCCGCGCTGCTGGGGGAGACGATCCGGCGCGGGGCGATCCTTGGCTCGGTGGTGGCGAGCGCTGGGGTGCTGGTGATCGCTGCGGGCGAGGTGCAGGCACATGCATCGACCGCACATGTGCTGGGGTCGATCGCCATTTTCGCCGCCTCGATCTTCTATGCTTATAGCCTGATCCTGCTGCGGCAGCAGGCGCAGGTCGCCGATCCGCTGGAGGTCGCCTTGTTCACCAGCATCGTGCTGGGCGCGTTGCTGCTGATCGGCGCACCGTGGTTTTCGGGGCTGCCGACGGTGGCGCAATGGCCGCAGATCGGCGCGGCGGCGGTGCTGGGCTCGGTCTCTGCAATGGCGCTCGCCTGGGCTTACGGTCGGGCCGAGGCGCAGGTGCTGGCACCAGTGGAATATACCGCCTTTCTGTGGTCGGCTTTGCTCGGTTGGTGGGTGTTCGGCGAGACGGTGTCGCTCTACACGACCCTCGGGGCGGCGCTGATCATCGCGGGGTGCGTCGCTGCGGTGCGCGGCCATGCCGCCGCCGCCCCGCAAACCGAGGCTGCCGCATGACCCATATCCGCCCTGCCACCCCTGCCGATGTGCCGCTGATCCTGCATCTGGTGCGCGAACTCGCCGAATTTGAGCGCGAGCCCGACAAGGTGGTGGCGACCGAGCCGTTATTGCAGGACGCGCTGTTCGGGCCGCACCCCGCAGCCGAGGCGGTGATCGCCGAACTCGACGGCAAGCCCGTCGGCATGGCGTTGTTCTTCCACAATTTCTCGACCTGGACTGGCTGGCGTGGGCTGTATCTGGAGGATCTGTATGTCACGCCCGAGGCGCGCGGGGCGGGCGTGGGCAAGGCGTTGCTGAAGCATCTGGCCGCGCTGGCGGTGGCGCGGGGCTGCACGCGCTTCGAATGGTCGGTGCTCGACTGGAACGAGAAGGCGATCGACTTTTATCGCTCGATGGGGGCAGCGCCGATGGAGGAATGGACGGTGTACCGCGTCACCGGCGATGCGCTGGCGACGCTGGCACAACCGGCGTGACGGCGACGCGGGTCCACGGACCCGCGCCGATCGCGCTCAAGCGGTGATCTGAACGATCGCGTCGACTTCCACCGCCGCCCCAAGCGGGAGCGCGGCGACGCCGACGGCGCTGCGGGCGTGTTTGCCGGCTTCGCCGAACAACGCGACCATCAGGTCCGACGCGCCATTGGCGACCTTGGGCTGATCAGTGAAATCGGCGGTCGAATTGACGAACACGCCGAGCTTCACGATCCGTTCGACCCGGTGCAGCCCGCCAAGCGCTGCCTTGATCTGCGCGACAAGCATCAGCGCGCACGCTTGTGCAGCGGCAGCACCGGCTTCGAGATCGACCGAATCGCCCAGCCGCCCGGTGATGACCGCGCCATCCTTGAACGGCAATTGGCCCGAAATGTGGAGCAGCCCGTGCGCATCGACGGTCGGCACATAAGAGGCGACGGGTGCGGCGGCGGCGGGCAAAGCGAGGCCGAGTTCGGAAAGCTTGCGGTCGATACGGTCGGTCATGCGGAGGTCCTTTCGGGGGATGAGGCGGCGGGCAGCCCAGCTGCGAAACGGTCGGCGATCCACGCTTGCGCCGCCTGCCAATCATCGATGCGGACATGCGCGTCGGGCGCGGGCGGGACGTTGGGTGCGAGCGAGGGCTCGGAAATCATGTGCAGGCGGTAAACCTGCGGCGCGTGCTTGGCGACCGAGGCGTGGTGCACCGCGAGATCGTCGACGAACACCGTGACCGGGTTGCCATGTTCGGCGACCAGCCGCGCGACCGGATCGCCCTTGCCGCCCTGGTTGGTCTCGACGCGGTACGCCATGTCATGACCAAGCAATTGCGCGATGCGCGGTTCGCGATTGTGGTCGGCGAGGTTGGTCAGGATGACGACATCGGCGACTTGCGACAGCGCGGCGAGCGCTTCGCGGGCGTGGGGGACGAGCGTCTGGCGGCTCATCTCGGCGGGAAAGAAGCCCTCGAGCAGGCCCCACATCTCCTCGCGCGTCGGCACCGGGCCGCCCGAGATGCGCGTCATGCTGGTGGCGAAATCGCCGCCATTGGCGGTAAAATCGATGTCATGATGTTCGCGCAGCCACACGCCGAAATGCCGCACCATGTGCAGCAGCACTTCGTCGCAATCGCAGATCAGCAGGCCCTTCATGCGGCATTCTCCAGCGCAGCGCGGGCTGCCACAATCGCTTCGGGGCGCTCGCCAATCCCGTCGGCGCAGGCGATCAGATCGGGTTCATACGATTCCAGAAAGCCAAGCACTGCCGACAGCACCGCGGGTTCGCCCGCGCGCGTGCGCAAATCGGCGGGGGTCATGCCCGTCACATCGAGCAGGCGCAGCGCCCGGTCCGGCTCGCCCAGCGTCCACACCAGCGCGCGTAGCGCCAGTTCGGCCGGTTCGGGGTTTGTTTCTCGGGCGCGCATTGCTTAGGGAAATTCCATGGACCAGGACGATTTGGGCGTGGCAAAAAGGGTGCTCGTTGTCGAGGACAACGAACTCAACTTGAAACTTTTCTGCGATCTGCTGCGCGCGCACGAATATGTGACCGAGGGCGTGCGCGACGGGCGCGAAGCCGTGGCGCGCGCGCGCGCGTTCGCGCCCAACCTGATCGTGACCGACATCCAGCTGCCGCATCTGAGCGGCTATGATCTGATTCTGCAGTTCAAGGCCGATGAAGCCCTGCGCGATATCCCGATTATGGCAGTGACGGCCTATGCCGGGCGCGAAGATGAGGAGCGGATCCGCGCAGCGGGTGCCGATGCCTATGTGTCAAAGCCGATTTCGCTGATGCGCTTCGTGGATGCGGTGGCGGCGTTGGTCTAAGTCGTTCCAAACTCCGGGGAGATGAGCATTGACCGATTCGGATATCGCAGCGCCGGCGTATCGCAGAATCGGTGTTCCGTTGATGCTGGGCCTGATCCTGCTACCGATCGTGTTTTACTGGTTCCTATGGCGGCAGGGCTATTCGACGGCGGCCCGTATCGGGGCGGGGGTGTATCTGGTTCTTGGCTTGGCGTTATGGCTGGTGCGCATCATCCAACCGTAATCGATCGACGGTGCACAGCGCAGAAAAGCCGCAAGGTTGCCCTTGCGGCTCAAGCTCGCGACCTCCGCGCAGTGCGGCGCGGGTGTGAAAGACGGGCGGGCTATGCCGCCCGCGCGATCACTTGATCTTGGCTTCCTTGAACTCGACATGCTTGCGCACGACGGGATCATATTTGCTGAAGCTCAGCTTCTCGGTCTTGGTGCGCGGGTTCTTCTTGGTGGTGTAGAAGAAACCAGTGTCCGCCGTGCTGACGAGCTTGATCTTGACCGTGGTCGGCTTTGCCATGACCTGAATTCCTGTGATCTGAAAATGCAAAAGCGGCGAACCGGTCGCCGCTCTTAAGCGTCGCCCGATGAAGGAAGCAGCGCGTGATGTCAAGCACGACGGGACGATTCGGCAGGGCTTAAGCGCGTGTTTACCACCGCGCGCGCAAGATGCACGTCAGAGGGGACGAAATATGGCGGCACCTGACAGCGCAATCGCAATAGCCCAGGCCGAACTCGCCGCGCGAGTCGCGATGGTCGGGATGCGCGCGAGCGCCGCCTCAACCGCCGCGCTGGCGGCGGAGGTCGATTCGATTCGCGCGGCAGCGCAGGCCTATGGCCTGTATCCTGCGGTCGCAGTGACCCATGCCATCGATGCAGCGCTGGCGCGGGGCGAGCGCGGCGCGCTAGTGCTCGGCTGGATCGCGATCCTGCGCGACGCGGTATCGTCCGATCGCCACGATTCCCACGCTTGCGAAACCTTTGCTGCGGCCTGCTCGGTTCGCCTGGCCGGTTGAAGCGGAAGCAATGGACGTTCTGATGGCCGCCATCGTCGCGGCGCTGTTGGCGCAAGTAAGCGATCGCACGCCGTGGGCTGTTGCGGCGCTGGGCGACCGGTATGACGAAAAGGGCGCGGTGATCGCGGGCGTTGCGCTGGCGCTGGCGTTCGGCAATGCGGTGGGGGTCGTGGGCGGGATCCTGGTGGCACCGATGCTGTCGCCCAATGCGCAGGGGCTGTTGCTGGCACTGGCCTTGCTGTCGGGCGGCGTCGCCGGCTTCTGGCCTAGCAAGCCCGCTAAAGCACGCCGCTGGCGGCTGGGGCCGTTTGGGTCGAGCCTTGTGGCTGTGGGCGTGCTCGGCTTTGGCGATCGCACACAGTTCATCACGGCCGCTTTTGCGACGCAGGCCACCACTCCGGCCTTCGCCGGGATCGGCGCGACGATCGGCAGCCTGGCGGTGACTGTGCCCGCGACACTGCTGGGCGAACGGGGCCTGCGCAAACTGCCGACCACTGCGCTGCGCCTGGGCGCGGCGACGGTGTTGACGCTGGCGGGGGCGGTGCAGGCGTTGTCGGCGCTACGGCTCATCTAGCGATCCGATCGCTGAGATCGTAATTTTATCCAAGCCGACCGGGAGCCAATCGGCTATCGCTTCGTTGCAGCACCGAACCAAATATTCTGCCTGCGAATGGAGTAGATCATGGCCGCCGACGCACTCAAGACCCCCACCGATTTGAAGACCAATGCCGTCAAGACGGTGTCGCAGGCGCTTAACGGCATTCTCGCGGATTCGTTCGCGCTCTACCTCAAGACCAAGAATTTTCACTGGCACGTGTCGGGTCCGCATTTTCGCGACTATCACCTGATGCTGGACGAACAGGCCACCCAGATTTTTGCCGCGACCGACGATATTGCCGAGCGCGTACGCAAGATCGGCCAGACCACGCTACGCTCGATCGGCGACATTGCGCGCCACCAGACGATCAAGGACAATGACGCCGATTTCGTCGCGCCCGAAGCGATGCTGAGCGAATTGCGCGACGACAATCTCAAGCTGGTCGAAGCGCTGCGCGAAGCCAAGGACCTGGCCGATGCGGCCAAGGACAATGCGACCAGCGCCGTCATCGACGACTGGACCGATCAGGCCGAGCGCCGCGCCTGGTTCCTGTTCGAGGCTAGCCGCAAGGGCTAACGCCTTAACGCTTCGCCGGACCGACGGTGACGAGCCACAGGTCCGGCGGCGCGTGGACACGTAGCGGCGCGTTGCTGGTGCCGAGGCCACCCGACACCACCACCGTCCGGTTGCCGTCGTGGACGACGCCGCACAGATAGCGCCGCCGCGCCACCGGCACGCTGACGGGGCCAAGCAGCGGGAGTACAATCTGTCCGCAGTGCAGATGCCCCGCGAGTAGCAGCCGGAACGTCCCGGGAAACGGAGTTGGGGCGTCTGGGCTGTGGGTCAACACGACATGTGCTCCGTGCAGTTTCGCCATCGCTGCGATCGTTGTCGGAACGTTCGCATGATCGGTATCAAAATCCCCGAGCCCGCCGATCACGATCGGTCCGCGCTGAGTCGCGGTATTTTGCAAAACGGGAATGCCGATCCGTGCCAGTGCGTTGGTGACGGCTTGCGGATCTGTGTTGTAATCGTGATTGCCAAGCACCGCTACCGTGCCGAGCGGTGCCTTTAACCGCACAAGCGATTCGGCGATGAGCGAGATCGCACCTTTGCCTGCGGCTTGTCATAGTCCGCGAGAAAGTCGCCGCCGATCAGAACCAGATCGGGCTTCAGCGCGTTGACCTGATCGACGATGCGATCGAGCCGCGCGCGGTCCATGCTGGCATTGCCGAGATGGATGTCGGTCAACAGCGCCAGCGTGATCGGCGGCGCACCCTTTGGCCAATCCGGCAACGTGACGGTTGTGCGGCGGACGATCGGATCGGCGCGGGAGGCGACATAGGCACCAAGCAGCAGAGCGAGCCCGATCAGGACCAGGCCCGCGACGAATCGAAGGATACGCGACATGGCGGGACTGCTAGCCGGACAGGGCGCGATGCGCCATGGTGCTGCGACGATGCGTGCTTTTGCCGATCTCCTGGACGGGCTGATCTACACCCGCTCGCGCAATGCGAAGCTGAAGCTGATCGTCGATTATCTGCGCGCGGTGCCCGATCCCGATCGCGGCTGGGCGATGGCGGCGCTGACCGGGGAACTCGACCTTCCCGGTGTGAAACCGGCGGTGATTCGGGCATTGATCGAGGAACGCGTGGATCCCGTGCTGTTCCGGATGAGCCGCGACTATGTCGGCGATACCGCCGAAACCGTCGCCTTGTTGTGGCCCAAGCCGCTGGTGGTGCCGGATGCGGAGCTACTCGGCATCGCGCAGGCAGTCGATCGGCTGGCGGCATTGTCGCGATCGGATACCCCCGCCGTGCTGGCCGCGATGCTCGACCGGCTCGACGCCGATGAACGCTTTGCCCTGCTCAAGATGGCAACGGGGGCGTTGCGGATCGGGGTTTCCGCGCGGCTCGCCAAAACGGCGCTGGCGCAGGCGTTCGCGCTCGATGTCGAGGCGGTGGAGGAAGTGTGGCACGGGATCGCGCCGCCTTATACCGCGCTGTTCGACTGGGCGGAGGGGCGCGGCGACCAGCCGACCAGCGCCGACGTGCCGGTGTTCCGCCCGTTCATGCTGGCGCATCCGCTGGAGGATTTGCGCGTCGATCTCGCCGATTATGCCGCCGAATGGAAATGGGACGGGATCCGCGTACAATTGGTGCATGTCGCCGGGCAAACGCGGCTGTACAGCCGGACCGGCGACGACATCACCGCCAGCTTCCCCGAAGTGGCGCGCGATTTCGCGACGCCGGGCGTGCTCGACGGCGAATTGATGGTGAAGGGCGACGCCCAAGGGGCGGCAACCGAAGAAGGGGGGGCCGCGAGCTTCAACGCCTTGCAGCAGCGTTTGGGGCGCAAGGTGGTTTCGGCGAAGATGCTGGCCGAAGCCCCGGCGTTCGTGCGGCTCTACGACATTCTTTACGATGGCGAGGAGGATCTGCGGGGCCTTCCGTGGAGCGAGCGCCGCAGGCGACTGGAGGCGTTCGTCCCGCAGCTCGATGCTGGACGGTTCGATCTCAGCACCGTCATTGCCGCTGAACATTTTTCCGCGCTCGAAGGCATACGCGCGGGCGCGCGCGATGCCGCGATCGAGGGGGTGATGCTCAAGCGGCGCGATTCGCCTTATGTCGGCGGGCGCAAGACCGGGCTGTGGTACAAATGGAAGCGCGACCCGCTGACCGCCGATTGCGTGATGCTCTATGCCCAGCGCGGGAGCGGGCGGCGATCGTCTTTCTACAGCGACTACACTTTTGGCTGCTGGACCGAACAGGGCGAGCTGCTGCCGGTGGGAAAGGCCTATTCGGGCATCACCGACGACGAATTGAAGATGCTCGATCAGTTCGTGCGCAACCATACCACGGCGCGCTTCGGCCCGGTGCGCGAGGTGGAAAAGACGCTGGTTCTCGAAATCGCCTTCGATTCGATCCACGCCTCCAAACGCCACAAATCGGGCGTAGCGATGCGCTTCCCTCGTATCGCACGCATCCGCACCGACAAGCCCGCCGCCGAGGCTGATACCGTGGCGGCGCTCAAGCGGATGATCACCTGAGGCGGCGTGACACGGCCGGGGTGCGGCCTTATCATTCCCGCGATGACCGACTTGCGCACTTTATACCCCCGAGCTCGAACCCTATGCGACCGGCATGCTCGACGTCGGCGATGGGCATAGCGTCTATTACGAACGCTGCGGCACGCCGGGGGCGACGCCGGCAGTGTTCCTGCATGGCGGGCCGGGTGGCGGCATTTCGCCGAGCCATCGTCGCCTGTTCGATCCGGCGCGCTATGACGTGCTGTTGTTCGACCAGCGCGGGTGTGGGAAATCGACGCCGCATGCCTGTCTAGACGCCAACACGACCTGGCATCTGGTCGCCGATATCGAGCGGTTGCGTGCGTTGGTCGGGGTCGAGCAGTGGGTGGTGTTCGGCGGGTCGTGGGGATCGACGCTGGGGCTGGCTTATGCCGAAACGCATCCCGAACGGGTGCGTGCGCTGATCCTGCGCGGCATTTACACCGTCACCCGCGCCGAGCGGGACTGGTATTATCAGTTCGGCGTGTCCGAGATGTTCCCGGACAAATGGGCGGGCTTCCTCGCGCCGATCCCCGAAGATCAGCGCGGCGACATGGTGCAGGCCTATCGCCGCATCCTGACTGGCGATGATGCGCAAGCGCGGCTCGAAGCGGCCAAGGCATGGACGATCTGGGAAGGCGAGACGATTACTTTGCTACCCGACCCCGCGTTGAGCGAGGCGTTTCAGGACGGGCATTTCGCACTGGCCTTCGCGCGGATCGAAAATCACTTCTTCGCGCATGATGCCTGGCTGAAAGAGGGCCAGCTGCTGCGCAATGCCGGGCGGCTGGCGGGCATTCCGGGCACGATCGTGCACGGTCGCTACGACATGCCGTGCCCGGCGCGGTACGCCTTCGCGTTGCACCAGGCCTGGCCCGAAGCCGAGTTCCATCTGATCGAGGGTGCGGGGCATGCCTATAACGAGCCCGGCATCCTCGACCAGTTGATCCGCGCGACCGATCGCTTCGCGGAGGGCTGAGACTGATGCGCTCGGTTTACAGTTCGTCCGCGACCGCACCGATCCAAATTCGTCACCCCGGGCTTGTCCCGGGGTCCACCGTGCCGGGATATCTGCACCGTGGCACTGTGCATCCCAGTGGACCCCGGCACAGGGCCGGGGTGACGGGCGCAGTGGTCTAACGCACCCAGCTTGCCAGCCAGTCGGCAAGGGCTTGCGGGCTGAGGCTGCGGGCATCGGCGAGGGCGGCGGTACGGCCCACATTCTTGAGCGAATCGGTTTTGGGGTCGACGATCAGTACGCTCGGCACGCCGCCACCGAAGTGACCGTTCAGGCCATATTTCGCAGCAATGTCGAGATTCTTGTCGAAGCGGCCGACATCGACGGTGACGATTTCATAGTGTTTGGCCAGGAAGCCGCGCAGCTCAGGCAATTCCATCGTGCCCGCGAGGAGACGGCAATCGAGGCACCAATTGCCGCCAAGGTCGATCAGCAGCAATTTGTGCTGCGCCTTGGCGCGTGCGCGGGCGGCGGCGACCTGGGCCTTTGCGTCGGCGGTTTCGTCATAGGGAAGCGGGAGCGGGGTCTTGAGCTGCGTGAAGCTGGTCGCGGCGACCTTTGGGGCAGGGGCGGCGAGGGCCGGGGCAGCAAGAGTCAGGGCGATCGCGGCGAGAACGAGGCGCATAGAGGGTCCTTCTACAGTCCTTCCGGCCAGTGCCGGGGTCGCCCGACTCGTAGGGTGGGGCGTTGAAATCGCACACAAAGAAAAACCCGGCAGGCCTAAAGGCCCACCGGGTTCAATCTTTTCGCCAGTGGCGCGAACGCTTACGCGATCGAGGTCAAATTGACCGCTGCCATCTTGCCGCGACGATCGACTTCGAGTTCGAACTCGAGCCGGTCGCCTTCGTTGAGCGAGGTCATACCACCACGCTCGACCGCCGAGATGTGCACGAACGCGTCGGGCTGCCCGTCGTCGCGCTGAATGAAGCCGAAGCCCTTCATCGCGTTGAAGAACTTGACCGTACCGGTCGCCTTCTCGCCGGTCAGCTGACGCTGCTGCGCACCGCCGGGGGCGGCACCGCGCGGTGCGCCGGC
>NZ_JSBN01000006.1 GCF_000797515.1 Sphingomonas sp. Ant H11 | reverse complement strand
CCCCGAAGGAGAGGGCTACCCGCATGACCACCGCCCTCCTCCCGACCGGTTTCCGCGACCGGCTCCCGCCCTTCGCCGACGCTGCCGCGCGCCTCGAAGCCGCTGCGCTCGCCGCGGCTTATGCCTATGGCTATGAACGTGCCGACCCCGCCCTCGCCGAGTTCGAGGCCGGTCTCGCCGGTCGCCTGAAGGCCGCGCGCGCGCAGGATGCGGTGCGCTTCGTCGATCCGGTCAGCCAGGCGACGCTCGCGATCCGCCCCGACATGACCGCGCAGATCGGCCGCATCGCCGCGACCCGCATGGGCCACCACCCGCGCCCGGTGCGGCTGTCCTATGCCGGCCCCGTGCTGAAACTGCGGGCCTCGCAACTCGCCCCCGAACGTGAATTGCGCCAGATCGGCTGCGAGTTGATCGGCCTCGATACCGTGGCGGCGGCGCGCGAAGTGGTCGAAGTTGCGGTCGCCGCGCTGGAGGCCGCAGGCGTCAGCGACATCTCGATCGACTTCACCCTGCCCGACCTGATCGACGTCCTCGCCAACGGCCCCTTCCCGATCGACGCCCCCCAGATCAATGCGCTGCGCGACCGGCTCGACGCCAAGGATGCGGGCGGCGTCGCCGCGATCGCCCCCGCCTATCTCCCGCTGATCGAGGCGGCAGGCCCCTTCGAAACCGCGCACGCCCGGCTCTGCGCGTTCGATGCGGGGGGGCGCGCTGACCTCGCGACTCGATGCCTTGTGGAAAATCGCCGAGGGCCTGCAAGGCCGCGTCGCGCTCACGCTCGACCCGACCGAGCGCCACGGCTTCGAATATCAAAGCTGGCTCGGCTTCTCGATTTTCGCGCGCGGCGTGCGCGGCGAAATCGGGCGCGGCGGCACCTATACGATCATGCACGAAGGCGGTGCCGAGGAATCGGCGGTCGGCTTTTCGCTCTACGCCGACGCCATTGTCGCGGCCGGGCTGGCCGAGGTCGACCGTCGCCGCCTGTTCGTCCCGCTCGGCACCGATCCGGCGGTAGCCGCCGCCATGCGCGCGGCGGGCTGGGTCACCGTCGCGGCGCTCGAGGCAGGCGACACGCCCAAGGCGCAATTGTGCACGCACGTACTGGCGGAAGGCGAAGCGCGGGCGGTCTAGGCACCGCTCACGCGAACAGACGGTCGAGATAGGCGTCCACCACCGGCGTGGCGGGATAAGCGTTTTCGCCCAATTGCCGGTTGATCGCCATGTGCCCTTTGAGGCCGCTGCCTGCAAAACCCTGCACCTCGACCGGTGTGCCCGCCTTGCGCAAGGCTTCGCCCAATTGTTGGGACTGCGCGGTGCCATCCTTGCGCGCGACGTGGAGAATGAGGAAGCTCGGCGCATTGGGCGCGGCGGCATGGAAGGTCGGCGACAGCGCCCTTTGCCGCGCCGGGTCGCTCCCAAAGGCCTCCAGATAGCGGTCGTGCATGAATGTGCCGCCCTCGGCGATCTGGCGCGGCACGTCATAAGCCGCCCCGTCCAATAAGATCACGCCCTTCAGCGCATCGGCACGCAAGTGCGCATTGTCGAGATAGCGCGGATCGGTGCCGACCAGCGCCGCGAGATGCGCGCCCGCGCTATGCCCCATCAGCACGATCCGCCGCGTATCGATGCCGAGCGTCGCGGCTTGCCGCACCAGCACCGCGATCGCATCGGCGACATCCTGTGCTTGCTGCTCGACCGTCGCGGACGGCACCAGCCGATAGCCGATCGACGCAAAGGCGTAGCCGCGCTCAAGACTGTGGCTGACCTTGGCCGAGCCGCGCGCCATGTCCTTGTCGCCAGCCTCCCAGCCGCCGCCGTGCACGAAGATTACCAGCGGCGCAGCGCCATTTGCCTTGGTCGCATGCCAGAAGTCGAGATGCTGGAGCGGATCGCTGCCATAAGCGATGTCAGTCCCCGCGGGGCCGGATTGCTGCTGCTGTTGCTGGCGCTCCATCCAGCGCTTCATCATCATCTTGCGCAGCGGCCCCTGCGCATCGGCAGTCGTTGCGAACGTGAGCGCCGCCACCATCACGCCAGATAAAAGGTGTTTCCGCATCACAAAGCTCCCGGACCTTGGTCATTACGCGTGCGCAACTTGGTAAGCGCCGGTCTTTTGGGCCGCAAGAAAACAAGTGTCGCAGGATGTATCGCGGGGCCAGATGCCCCAGCCGCCGGCGCAGCGCGCAATAACAATGGACCCTCTGCCCCCTGCACATTAGGGCTGCACCGAAAACGTAACAATCAGGCAGCAAGACACCGTGGGAAATGTAGCAGTGATCGGTGCCCAATGGGGCGATGAGGGCAAGGGCAAGATCGTCGACTGGCTGGCGGAACGCGCCGATGTCGTCGTGCGCTTCCAGGGCGGGCACAATGCCGGCCATACGCTCGTCGTCGGCGAGAGCGTCTACAAGCTGTCGCTGCTCCCCTCGGGCATCGTGCGCGGAACCCCCTCGGTCATCGGCAATGGCGTGGTGCTCGATCCGTGGGCGCTGAAGGCCGAAGTCGAAAAACTGCGCGGCCAGGGCGTGACGATCACCCCCGACACGCTGATGCTCGCCGATACCTGCGCGCTGATCCTGCCGTTCCACCGCGATCTCGATGCCTTGCGCGAAGATGCCAGCGGGGCGGGCAAAATCGGCACCACGCGGCGCGGCATCGGTCCGGCTTATGAAGACAAGGTCGGCCGCCGCGCGATTCGCGTGTGCGACCTGGCGCATCTCGATTCGCTCGATGCCCAGCTCGACCGTCTGACCGCGCATCACGACGCGCTGCGCGCAGGCTTCGGCGAACCGCCCATCGATCGCGCCGCGCTGGTCCAGGAACTGCGCGAGATCGCCGATTTCGTACTGTCCTTCGCCAAACCGACCTGGCGCGTGCTCAACGATGCGCGCGCGAATGGCAAGCGCATCCTGTTTGAAGGCGCGCAGGGCGTGCTGCTCGATGTCGACCACGGCACTTATCCGTTCGTCACCTCGTCCAACACCATTTCGGGCACGGCGGCGGGCGGTTCGGGCCTGGGGCCGAGCGCGGTCGGCTTCGTACTCGGCATTGCCAAGGCCTATACCACCCGCGTCGGATCGGGTCCGTTCCCGACCGAGCTGGAAGACGAGATCGGCATCCGCCTGGGCGAGCGCGGCCATGAGTTCGGCACCGTCACCGGGCGCAAGCGTCGCTGCGGCTGGCTCGATGCGGTGTTGCTGCGGCAATCGGCGGCGGTCGGCGGCATCACCGGCATCGCGCTGACCAAGATCGACGTGCTCGATGGCTTTGACGAAGTGAAGATCTGCACCGGCTATCGCCTGCGCGGCGAAACGCTCGATTATTTCCCGGCGCATGCCGCCGATCAGGCCGAGGTCGAGCCGATCTACGAAACCATGCCCGGCTGGCACGAAACGACGGCAGGCGCGCGGAGCTGGGCCGATTTGCCCGCACAGGCGATCAAGTACATCCGCCGCGTCGAGGAACTGATCCGTTGTCCGGTGGCGCTGGTCTCGACCAGCCCCGAGCGCGACGACACGATCCTCGTCCGCGATCCCTTTTCGGACTGACCTTTCCCGACCGCGATATCGATAGCGGTGCCTCCCCTTTATGGAGGTGCCGCTATCGGCGCTTGACGTCCCGCGACTCTATTGGCACGATACATGCCATAAGGAGAGCGCGGTGGAGGTTTTACGAACGCCCGAGGCCCGGTTCGAGCGGCTGGCCGATTATCCCTTCGCGCCGCACTATCAAACCGTCACCGACGGCGACGGGACGCCCCTGCGAATCCACTATATCGATGAAGGGCCGCGCGACGCCGCGCCGGTGTTGCTGATGCATGGCGAGCCGAGCTGGTCCTATCTCTATCGCAAGTTCGTGCCACCGCTCACCACTGCCGGGCACCGCGTGATCGCGCCCGACCTGATTGGCTTCGGCAAATCCGACAAGCCCGCCGCACGCGCCGATTACACCTATGAACGCCATGTCACCTGGATGTCCGACTGGCTCACCGCGCTCGACCTGCGCGACATTACGCTGTTCTGTCAGGATTGGGGCGGGCTGATCGGGCTGCGCCTGGTCGCCGCCTTTCCCGATCGCTTCGCACGCTTGGTGATCGCCAATACCGGACTGCCGGTCGGCACCGGATCGTCGGCGGGGTTCGATGCGTGGCTAGCCTTCAGCCAGAATGTGCCGCTCTTCCCGGTCGGCGCGATCGTCAATGGCGGGACCGTGCGCGAGCTCACCAGCGACGAGATCGCGGCCTATGACGCCCCCTTCCCCGACGAAAGCTACAAGGAAGGCGCGCGGCAATTCCCGACCCTGGTACCGGTCACGCCAGAGCACGCCTCGGTTGCCGAAAACCGCGCGGCGTGGACGGTACTCGAACGCTTCGACAAGCCCGTCCTCACCGCCTTCAGCGACAAGGATGCGGTGACCGCAGGCGGCGAGAAGATCTTTATCGAGCGCATCCCCGGCGCCCGCGGG
This sequence comes from Sphingomonas sp. Ant H11, assembly GCF_000797515.1. GTDB lineage: Bacteria > Pseudomonadota > Alphaproteobacteria > Sphingomonadales > Sphingomonadaceae > Sphingomonas. The sequence continues at coordinate 9,033 of NZ_JSBN01000006.1, read as the reverse complement.
CAGCCGCACACCATCATCGCGGGTGGCGGCCATTTCCTGCAGGAAGACGCGCCCGACCGATTGAGCGCGCTGATCGATAGCTTCATTCGCAGCACCGGAGCATCGGCATGAACGTCACCAACGCGGTCTTTCCTCCCCCCGAACAGGCCGCCGCCTTTTTCAGCGCGCCCGAGGACGGGCCGTTCGTGATGGTCAATTTGCTGAAGTTCAAGGACCATGCCGAATATCCGGACGGCTCCGACGCCATGCTGAGCGGGCGCGAGGCCTATGCCCGCTATGGCGCGGCGGTGCGGGCCTGCCTGGCGGCGGTCGGTGGCGAAGCGCTCTATGCCGGTGCGGTCAGCGAACTGATGCTCGGCACCATGGACGAGCCGTGGGACATGGTCGCGCTTGCCCGCTACCCGTCACGGGCGGCGATGCTGGCGATGGTGCAATCGCCCGATTACCAGGCAATCGAGAAGCATCGCGTCGCCGGGCTTGCCGGGCAGCTCAACATCCGCACCAAGCCGCTTGGCGCATGACGCTCACCTACGATCTCTATTGGTCGTTCCGTTCGCCTTATTCCTATCTGGTGACGCCGCGCCTGATCGAACTGGAACGCGATTTCGACGTCGTGGCGCGGGTTCGGCCGGTCTATCCGATTGCGGTTCGCCAACCCGATTTCTTCACCAGCAACGATCCCCTGTGGCTTAGCTATTTCCTGCGCGATATCGGTCGCAGCGCCGCCTTTGTGGGGATGCCGTTCCGCTGGGCGCAGCCCGATCCGGTGGTGATGGATTTCGCGACCCGCACCTATCCGCTCGACCAGCCCTATATCCACCGTCTGACGCATCTTGGGGTCGCTGCGGCAGAACGCGGGCGTGGCCTCGCCTTTCTCGAGGCGGTGGGGCGACTGCTCTGGAGTGGGGCAGTGAGCAGATGGCATGAGGGCGATCACCTCGCCCGCGCCGCCGCCGAGGCCGGCCTTGACCTCGCCGAACTCGACGCTGCGGTCGCGGCCGAACCGGAACGCTATGTCGAGATCGTCGTCATCAACCAGGCGGCACAGCGCGACGGCGGGCATTATGGCGTGCCGCTGATGGTGTTCGAGGGTGAACCCTTTTTCGGACAGGACCGCTTCGACCAGCTCAAATGGCGGATGGAGCAACAGGGACTGGCGCGGCGATAATGGCACGCAGCGTGCCGTGACATTGCAGAGTCGGACGACGCTGCTACGATGCAAGAAACAAGGGGGCGAGCGATGCGGAACCTGATGCGGGCGGTGGTGGGGCTGGTCGGCCTGTTCAACATCGTCTTGGGACTGGCGTTCCTGTTGGATCCGGCACAGGCCGTCGCGCGCTTCTTTCTCACGCCGCTTGGCACGCAGGGCCTCGCGACGGTGCGCGCCGATTTCACCGCCTTTTTCGTCACCGGCGGAGTATTCGCGCTGCTCGGGGCCTGGCGCGAGGAAACCGCCCCGCTGCGCGTGCCGCTATCGCTGCTCGGAATCGCAATTGGCGGACGTGTCGTGAGCCTGGTCCTTGACGGAGCGCCCAACACGGCCTTTCCGCCGATTAGCGTTGAAGCCGGCATGATCGCGGTGCTGCTGCTCGCATCGCGCACCTTGCTGGGCGCGCAGGGCGATGAGACACTGGGGCAAAATCACGCTCGTCGTCCTGGCCTTGGTAGTCGGCACTGCGGTCGCATCGAAGGATTATATCCTGCTGCATTTGCCGGGCTGGATGGGGCCGCACATTGATCCAACGCACGCAGTAACCTGGCAGCGCGGCCCCGCCCCCGCCATTCCGGCGGGCACGCGCCCGCCCAACATCGTGCTGATTGTCGCCGACGACCTTGGCTATAACGACATCAGCTTCAATGGCGGCGGGGTTGCGGGCGGGCTGGTCAAGACGCCCAATATCGACGCGCTGGGGCATGATGGCGTCACCTTCGCCGACGGCTATGCCGGTAATGCCACTTGCGCACCGAGTCGCGCCGCGTTGATGACCGGGCGCTATCCAACGCGTTTTGGGTATGAATTTACGCCCGCCGATACGCACCCGCCCGCCTGGTTTCCGTCGAGCGTGATCCGCACCGACGCCATGTTCTCGCGCACCATCGCCAATTTCCCGACGACATGGGAACACAAGACGATCTTCGACGAGGACGCCGCGCGCCAGCCCGCCACGACGGCACCCAAGGGCGTACCGTCGAGCGAGGTGACGATTGCCGAGCTGCTGCGCGGCAAGGGCTATCACACGATGCACCTCGGCAAATGGCACCTCGGCGAAGCAAAGGGGATGCGGCCCGAGGATCAGGGTTTCGACGAGAGCCTGGGCTTTATGATCGGGGGCCAGATGTATTTGCCCGAATCCAGCCCCGACGTCGAAAATTCGAAACAGCCGTTCGATCCGATCGACAAGTTCCTGTGGGCGAACCTGCCGTTCAGCGTGCAATATAATGGCGGGCAGCGCTTCCACCCCGATCGCTACATGACCGATTATCTGACGGTGCAGGCCAAGGCCGCGATCACCGCCAATCGCAACCGGCCGTTCTTCCTGTATCTCGCCTATAACGCGCCGCACACGCCGCTGCAGGCGTCGAAGGCCGATTATGACGCGCTCCCCCAGATCACCGACCATCGCCTGCGCGTCTATGCCGCGATGATCCGTGCGCTCGACCGCGGGGTCGGGCAAGTGATGGCGACGCTCAAGCAACAGGGGCTCGACCAGAACACGCTGGTCATCTTCACCAGCGACAATGGCGGTGCCAATTATATCGGCCTGCCCGACATCAACCGCCCATATCGTGGGTGGAAAGCAACCTTCTTCGAAGGCGGGGTGAAGGTGCCGTTCTTCATGCGCTGGCCCGCGCGGATCAAGCCGGGCGCGCGCATCGCTGGCCCCGTCAGCCATTTCGATATCTTTGCCACTGCGGGCGATGCGGGCAATGCCCCGCTGCCCAAGGACCGCGCACTCGACGGGGTCGATCTGCTGCCGTTTATCGACGGCAAGCAGAGCGGCACGCCGCACCAAACCCTGTTCTGGCGCAGCGGCCGCTATCGCACCGTGCGCGACGGCGACTGGAAGCTGCAGGCGCTCGATTTGCCGCATGTGGAGTTGCTCTATGACATGAAGGCCGACCCGACCGAACGGCATGACGTCGCCGCACAGCACTCCGATGTCGTCGCGCATCTCGACCAGTTGCTCGCCGCGCATGACCGCGCCAGCGTCAAACCCGCCTGGCCCTCGCTGATCCGCTCCCCAATCGCGATCGACCGACCGCTCGGCACCAAGCCGAAACCGGGCGAGACGTATATCTACTGGTCCAACTAGATTAAGCGGATAGTCTCCTTCCGACCAAAGCGCGTCGTTTGCCCCATCTCCGGTGAACGTCGGGTCATGACGAAAGCTGACGATCTCGCAGGTCAAAGCGGGCGATCGGCAACGCGCCCTTGAAGGGATCATTCGGCGATCAGGCCAATCGGCCCGGAAGCAGACCTTCATTCGCCTCGATCGAGGCCGTTCTGAACTACTAGATTTGGCGGCCTGGTTTCATCGAGTTCGCGAGTGAGGTGCCGCTTCGCTGACTGATATTGTGCGCGTGAGGAGGACTGCGGCCTAACCGGATACATTCCGCCCCACGCAGAACTACTTCAGACCGTCAGTATTGCGAGCGCCGGTTGATCAACGCGGTGAGCATCTCGTCTATCTGTTGAGCTTGAGTCGAATAGCCTCGAAACATCTCAAACATCGGCACCATTGCCTTTTCAATCAGGGGCACGAGCGCGGACGCGGGCGTGTCGGCCGGAAAGCTGACCTGACATACCGGGGAGGTGTCTTCCGCCGAGATGTATCGACTGGGACCACCCACGAACCATGCATCAACGATGCGATTATGAAGGCCGGTCCAACGAAAGGCCCAGTGCAGTTCGTGGTCTGCATCCGCGACACCCATCGCGTTTGCAAAAGCGAGGCCGGTGAGGAATACCTCTGCAACGTCCGTGATAACCTGCCGTTCACCGAGCACGGTGCGCGGGCTCGCTTGGTTGCGGCGCGCGATCACGTCGAGCAGGTTCAGGCGGCGTTCGTAGAATTGGCCGTTTGGATCGAACATCTCGAACGTGAGAGCATCGAAGATATCGGAAACATAGAGCATCGCTTCCCAGCGACCCTCGCGGACCTTTGCTTCGCTCTCGATGCCGCCTACTGCGGTGTCGAGCCATGGCGGATAGCTACTGTAGCGGGGTACGGCAGACAGCATCCGCCGCAGGAAATCATGATTTGCGCGAAAGCCATCCGGAGCCGGGCTGATCACCAAGGCGACCTCCCGACTGCCCCATCCTCGCAATTCGGCGATCTCGGCAGGCACCTGGCGACGATCATATTCCTCGGCGAAGTGTCGATCGCCGACATCAAGAAAGTCCGCTGCCAGCTGGCTGCCGCTCGGCTGGGGCGCGAGTCCTCCTGTCGACATGATTTCCGCGATAGCCGGTCCGATGTCTGTCAAATTGCGCCGGATGAAACGAGCGATGTCGCTTCGCGGTTGTCAAAGCACACCTGCATCAGCCGCTCCAAATCGTCCTTGGAACAGTCAGCGACAGTACTGGGTCGACCATTGCTGGCGAGAGTGCGGATCGGAATCTCCCCTTTCGCAAGCAAGATGACGGGTTCGCCATCGCGCTCTTGCACGATCGTCGCCTTGACGCGGACTGGAGTTCGGACCCCGGCAGCGACATTGATCCGGGGATGTTGGCGGGCGTTGCGGTCGAGGAGCTCTACTCGGACTTCGAAGGGCTCCGACGCGTAGCGGGAGACCAATTCCTGAATCCGATCGAGGTGATAGCGGGCCGCAATATCGTAGGGCGCATCGTCTTCTCGGGGGCGCCCATCGTCTTGGAAGCCAATGAGTAAGGTGCCGCCGCCATGGTTACGCAGCGCGATCAGCGTTTTGACGATCACGGCCTGATGAGGAGGCTTAGCAGGATCGAGCCAGGATTTCAGCTCGAATGCCAGGCCCTCGCTGAAGCGCACATCAGGCGGAGGATTGGTCGCAGTCATGTCGTCTTGTCGATGCTGAAGTCTCGCATTTCAATGGCGATCACACGATAATTTCTAAGACAGCCAGATCGCCCCGCCCGCCGCATGGGAAGAGTTTGAGAGCCTGACGCGGGCGCTCTTCGCAGCGAGCACGTCAAGGTGTACGGTTCCGCCGGACGCCATTGCGATGCGCCGATGGGAGGTTGCAGCAAAAACTGCCGTTAGCGGTAGCCATGCGGAACGACCGCAACCTGCCAATTCCCGCCATCAACGGCGTGTCCGCATCCCACCACTTTTTGCCGTTCCGTCCCCTGCAAAGGCAGTCCCCATTTTATGGTTCGCGGCCTAGCCGGCGAGCCCCCGCACTTTACGCCCGCTTTACGCCCGCCGCCCGCAATCCCCCCGCGCGCGCTAACGCCGCTTCGGCGCAGGGACGTCGCCTGAACCATCACAGGCGGGCCCAATGTCCTTTGACCTCTTACTCGGCGGCGTCGTCGCCGTCATCGTGCTGATCTATCTGTTGGCCGTGCTCGCACAGCCCGAGCGGTATTGAGGGAGGCACGGCCATGACCCTCACCGGCTGGAGCATGATCCTGCTCTTCACCGTCCTGATCATCGCGCTGGCCAAGCCAGCCGGGGATTGGATGTACGCCCTCTATGCCCGCAAGGAGATGCCGCTCGGCTTCCTCGAACGCGGCTTCTACAAGCTCGCCGGATCGATCCCAAGGCCGAGCAAAGCTGGGTCGGCTATGCCGTCTCGCTGATGGTGTTCAATGTGGGCGGCATCGCGCTGCTGTTCGCGATCCTGAAACTGCAGGGCGTGTTGCCGATGAACCCGCAAGGGTTTGGCGGCATGGAGACGCTGCTCGCCTTCAACACCGCGGTCAGCTTCGTCACCAACACCAACTGGCAGAATTACGGTGGCGAATCCTCGCTGTCGAACCTCAGCCAGATGGCGGGGCTGACGGTGCAGAACTTCCTGTCGGCAGCCGTCGGCATTGCCGTCGCCTTCGCCTTCATCCGCGGCTTCGCCCGCAAGCAGGCATCGGGCATCGGCAATTTCTGGGTCGATGTCACCCGCGCCACGCTCTATTTGCTGCTGCCGCTCTCGATCGTGCTCGCGCTCGCTTATGTCGTGATGGGCGTGCCGCAGACCTTCGGCCCCTCGGTCGTCGCGACGACGGTGGAAGGCGCCAAGCAGACCATCGCGGTCGGCCCGGTCGCCTCGCAGCTCGCCATCAAGATGCTCGGCACCAATGGTGGCGGCTTCTTCAACGCCAATTCCGCACATCCGTTCGAAAACCCGACCGCGCTCAGCAACTTCCTGCAGATGATCACGATCTTCGTGCTCGGCGCAGGGCTCACGCTTACCTTCGGCAAGGCGGTCGGCAACATCCGCCAGGGCTGGGCGATCCTGGCTGCCATGATGCTGCTGTTCCTCGTCGCGTCGCGGTCGCTTATGGGGCCGAGGCGGCGGGCAACCCGATCCACCACGCACTTGGCGTCGCCGGGGGCAATATGGAGGGCAAGGAAGTCCGCTTCGGCATCGCCGCCACCGCTTTGTTCGCCGTCATCACCACAGCCACCTCCTGCGGCGCGGTGATCGGGATGCACGACAGCTTCACCGCGATCGGTGGTCTCGTCCCGATGTTCAACATGCAGCTTGGCGAACTCGTCGTCGGCGGCGTCGGCTCGGGCCTCTATGCGGTGCTGATCTACTGCATCCTGGCGGTGTTCATCGCCGGGTTGATGGTCGGCCGTACCCCTGAATATGTCGGCAAGAAGATCGAATCGCGTGAGATGAAGCTGGCGGTGATCGCCATCGCCGTGCCGCCGCTCGCCATCCTCGGCCTCACCGCCGTGGCTTGCGTCACCGGGGCCGGGCTCGCGGGGCCGCTCGCCAAGGGTGCGCATGGCTTTAGCGAGATTCTCTACGCCTTCACCTCGGGCGCGGCCAATAACGGCTCGGCGTTCGGTGGCCTCAGCGGCAACACGCCGTTCTACAATCTGCTGCTCGCGCTCGACATGTTCGTCGGCCGCTTCGGGGTGATCCTGCCCGTGCTCGCGATTGCCGGTGGCCTCGCCGCCAAGCGCCGCGTGCCCGAGGGGCCGGGCTCGTTCCCGACCACCGGGCTGCTGTGGATCGGCCTGCTCGCCGCGATCATCGTGATCGTCGGGGGTCTCACCTTCCTGCCCGCGCTCGCGCTCGGTCCGATCGCGGACCAGGCGCAGGTCGCCGCCGGCATTTTGCTCTAAAAGGTCCAAGCCAATGGCAAACCAGAACGCTTCGCTCTTCACCGGCCCGCTGCTTGCTGCAGCGGTCCGGGATGCCTTCCTCAAGCTCAACCCCGCCAAGCTGATCAAGACGCCGGTGATGTTCGTCACGGCGATCGTTGCCAGCCTCTCGACCGTCCTGCTCATCAAGGGCCTCGCCACCGGCACCGGCCATGCCGCCTTTGAAGGGCAGCTGGTCTTCTGGCTGTGGCTGACGGTGCTGTTCGGCAACGTCGCCGAGGCGCTGGCCGAGGGCCGCGGCAAGGCGCAGGCCGCCGCGCTGCGCGCCACCAAGGCGGATCTCCGCGCCAAGAAGCTGATTGGCGTGGCGGGTGCCTGGGAATGGGTCGACGCCGCCCGCCTGCAAGTCGGCGACGAAGTGCTGGTCGAGACCGGCGACCTGATCCCGGCCGATGGCGAAGTTGTCGCGGGCGTCGCCAGCGTCAACGAAGCCGCAATCACCGGCGAAAGCGCCCCCGTCATTCGCGAAGGCGGCGGCGATCGCTCCGCAGTGACCGCAGGCACGCGCGTCATTGCCGATGCGATTACGGTGCGCGTGACGGCGGGAGCGGGCCAGGGCTTTCTCGATCGCATGATCGCTTTGGTCGAGGGTGCGCAACGCCAGAAGACCCCCAACGAAATCGCCCTCACCATCCTGCTGGCAGGCCTGACGCTGATCTTCCTGATCGCGGTCGGCACGCTGCCCGCCTTTGCCGCTTATGCAAATGGCGGCATCGCGGTGCCGGTGCTGGTCGCCTTGTTCGTTACGCTGATCCCGACGACGATCTCGGCACTGTTGTCGGCGATCGGCATTGCCGGGATGGACCGGCTGGTGCGCTTCAACGTGCTCGCCAAATCGGGCCGCGCGGTGGAAGCGGCCGGCGACATCGATACGCTGCTGCTCGACAAGACCGGCACGATCACGATCGGCGACCGCCAGGCCACCGCCTTCCTGCCGGTTCCAGGGGTTACGCTCGCGGAATTGACCGCGGCAGCGCGGCTTGCCAGTCTGGCCGATGAAACGCCCGAGGGTCGCTCGATCGTCGTGCTCGCCAACGCCGATGGCGCTGCCGCCATTGCGATGCCGGAGGGGGCCGAGGAGATCAAATTCACCTCGCAGACGCGCGTGTCGGGGCTGCAGATCGGGGATCGCGCGTTGGTGAAGGGCGCGGTCGACGCGATCCTCATGCGGCTGGGCAATGTTCCCAATGCCGATACCCTGCGCAAAATCTCGGACGAAATCGCGCGCGGCGGTGCCACTCCGCTGGCGGTCGCCGATGGCAACCGTCTGCTTGGTGTCGTCCAGCTCAAGGACATCGTCAAAGCGGGCATCCGCGAACGCTTCGGCGAGCTGCGCCGGATGGGTATCCGCACGGTGATGATCACCGGCGACAACCCGCTGACCGCCGCCACCATCGCGGCCGAGAGCGGCGTCGACGATTTCCTCGCCGAGGCGACGCCCGAGGACAAGCTCGCTTTGATCCGCAAGGAACAGGAAGGCGGCAAGCTCGTCGCGATGTGCGGCGACGGCACCAACGACGCCCCTGCCCTCGCCCAATCGGACGTCGGCGTGGCGATGAACACCGGCACGCAGGCAGCGCGCGAGGCAGGCAATATGGTCGATCTCGACAGCGACCCGACCAAGCTGATCGAGATCGTCGGCCTCGGCAAGCAATTGCTGATGACGCGCGGCGCGCTGACCACTTTCTCGATCTCCAACGACGTCGCGAATATTTCGCTG
>NZ_JSBN01000059.1 GCF_000797515.1 Sphingomonas sp. Ant H11 | reverse complement strand
GATCAGGCCGAGCGCCAGGCCGAGGATGCTCGCGGGCCAGCGAGATCCGCCCTGTGCGCGCTTTTCTTCAACGCTTCCCCCGGCGCAGGCCGGGGCCCAATTGCGGCGTGGATCGTAAGGAAGCGCTGTCCGAGCCTATAACCGGCTCGCGACTGGGCCCCGGCCTGCGTCGGGGAAGTAGGAAGGGCCGGGGAAGGGAGAGGGGGGCGTCGAAGGACGACGTCTGATCCCACAGCCGCGCCATCGCCCCCAATGCCAGCCACAACAGCGCCGCCGCCGGTGTGCTCGTCCACGGCTCGATCCACACTTTGGCAATGTCGAATTGGGGGAGCGTCGTCGCGGCGAAGAGCAGCACGGCCCCCCATAGCGGCACGCCAAAACTGCGCGCCACGCTGCGAAAGCCGCCAAAGGCCAGTAGATAGCAAGCCAGATTGACGAAGAAAAACGGCTGGCTCGGCCACAGCTGCAGGAAGGGCAGGCCGAGCAACGGATAGAGCAGCGGGTAATAATGCTGGCTCGGGGCCAGATCGCCGGTCGCAAGCGCGGTCGCCGAGCGCACGTAGAGCGACTGGTCCTGCCAATCATGCCAGTACAGCGCGGCGGGGTCGGTGAGGCCTGCCCACCCGACCACGCGCAGCACGCTCAGCAGATAGACGACGGTCAGTGCCGCATAGGGCCACACAGCCGCCGGGGCGGCGGCCCGAAGCTGCCGCCACCCCGCCATGTGCTTATTTGCCCTTGCTCAGCCGATGCTTTTCGAGATCGAGCACGGCATTGTCGGCCCCTTCGGGCAGCAGCCCGAGACGGCGCGCAACTTCCTGATACGCCTCGACTTCACCGCCGAGATCGCGACGGAAGCGATCCTTGTCGAGTTTCTCGTTGGTGGTCATGTCCCACAGGCGGCAGCCATCGGGGCTGATTTCGTCGGCGAGCAGGATGCGCGGATAATCATTGTCCCACACCCGCCCGAATTCGAGTTTGAAATCGACCAGGCGAATGCCGATCCCGGCGAACAGCCCGCACAGGAAATCGTTGATGCGAATCGCCAGGTCGGCAATGTCGTGCATCTCTTCCTGCCCGGCCCAGCCGAACGCGGCGATATGCTCGTCGGTGATCATCGGATCGCCGAGCGCATCGTCCTTATAATAATATTCGATGATCGTGCGGGGAAGCTGGGTGCCTTCCTCAATGCCGAGTCGAGTCGAAATCGATCCGGCGGCGACATTGCGGACCACCACTTCGATCGGGATGATCTCGACCTGGCGGATCAACTGCTCGCGCATGTTGAGGCGGCGGATGAAGTGCGTCGGTACGCCGATCAGCCCGAGCAGGGTGAAGATATGCTCGGAAATCCGGTTGTTGAGCACGCCCTTGCCGCTGATCGTGCCCTTTTTCTGGGCGTTGAAGGCGGTTGCGTCATCCTTGAAATACTGGATCAGCGTCCCTGGCTCAGGCCCCTCATAGAGGATCTTGGCCTTGCTTCGTAGATCTGGCGGCGGCGTGCCATGTGCGCGGATACCCCTAAAAACCAAAAGCTGAAAACGATAGGCCCCGGCGACGCGGGGAACGCGGGCCGGGGCGGTAAGGGTTCCGCTATATCGAATGCGCGGCGGCGGTGCAATCAGCTTGGGCGCAGGGCGCGGCGCTTCGCCCGTTACGCAACCGGTTCGTGTTCCTCGCGGGTCTCGTGCGCTTTCGGTGTTTCGTGGTGGAACCAACGCTGGACGATGCCGGTGTGTCCACCGTCGTCCTGTCGCGGGGCCGGGGGCAGGACGGGGGCGGCAGCGCCCTCGGTTCGCGCCAAAATCCAGCGGAGCAGCAACGCGCCGCCAAGCAGCAACGCCAGCCACGGCCCGATCCCAGCCAGCACCACCAGCAGCCCGGCGAGCGACGCCAGAAAGGTGTCGCCAGCGCTTTCAAAGGTCGCGGCGGGCGACGCCCCGATTCCCGGGATTCCGCCGTTGGAGCTGTATTGGAACAGCACCGGCACGCTCGCGGTGGCACCAGCGGCCCCCTGATCGACATCGCCGATCGTTGCGATCGCGCTGCGCAATCGATCGACCTTGGCGATGGCCAGTCCCTTCTGTTCGGGGGCGGTCGCGCCGCGAGCGCCGGATTCGGCATTGGCCAGGGCGTCGCGCAGGCGCGCCAGCACGACTCCGCCGCGTCCGCTCCCGTTGGCCGCGTCGGTCCCGGCGATGGTGGCGTCGGTCATCGTGCCGTGCGCGGCGTTCACCGTCTGCGCAGCGGCCTTGCCAAAGGCACGCGCCACCGTTGGGTCGAGCGTCATCGTGAGGGCGGCGGCGATCTCGTTATCGGTACCGACCGTATAGCGCATCGCCGTAATCCGGCACCGCGCCGGGCCGAGCTGATCGCAACCGCGCGCGTGGCTTTCCTGCACCGATTCGATCCGGCTGGCAGGCAGGCGGAAGGCGTAGCGATAGTCGAACCCGCCGTCGGGCGCGGGCAGCGCGGCGGCTTTACCAGATGCGGTCGATCCCGGGCCGCCGGGTGCGGAGACCCCATCGCATCCGCCAAGCAACAGTAATCCTGCGAGAAGCCTAGCGAATCGCATCGTCCACCCCCAATGCCCGCGACCGCATAGCAGTTTTGGACCCGCAGGGCACGCTGGGTCAGGTCACCGCATTGCGTTGTGCGAAGGCTGGGTCATGGTGCGCGCCGCTTGCCAGGATGTCCCCGAGGATCGCTCCGGCGCGCCATACGTCCTCGAATCCGAGGTAGAGCGGAGTCAGGCCAAAGCGCACAATGTCGGGGTCGCGAAAGTCGCCGATCACGCCGCGCGCGATCAGCGCCTGGCACAGCGCATAGGCCTGGGGATGGCGGAACGAAATATGGCTGCCGCGCCGTTCGGGATCGGCGGGGCTGACGCATTCGAGGTTCAGGCGCGCACCGATGGCGGCGAATTGGTCGAACAGCGCCGCGCTCTTCTTCGCCACCGCCTGTTGATCGACGTCGCGCCACAGGTCGACTCCCGCCTCCAGCCCCGCCATCCCCAGCATCGAAGGGGTGCCCGCCAACCAGCGTTTCATGCCGCTGGCCGGTTGATAGGCATCGGTAAAATCGAACGGCGCGGCATGGCCCATCCAACCCGATAGCGGGCTTGCCAAGCGTTCCTGCAAGCGTCGCGCGACGAACAGGAATGCCGGGGCACCGGGGCCGCCATTGAGATATTTATACCCGCAGCCCACCGCGAGATCGGCTCCGGCCGCGTTGAGATCGACCGGGACCGCGCCGACGCTGTGGCTAAGGTCCCATAGTGTCAGCGCCCCGGCGGCATGGGCAGCGGCGGTCCACGACGCCATGTCGAAGCGCTCGGCGGTTTTGTAATGGACATGGGTGAGCAGGACGACCGCAGTGTCGCCGTCGATCGCACCGCTGAGCGCGCCCCGCGCAACCGCGTTCAGCCGGGCACCGGCCACGCAGCCGACCGCGCCCTCGGCGATGTGCAGGTCGGTCGGGAAATTGCCGGTTTCGCTAACGATGGTGCGGCGCGCGGGATCGTGGCGAAGCGCGGCGACGAGCAGCTTGAACAGGTTGACCGAGGTGGAATCGGCGACGATCACTTCGTCGGGCTCGGCCCCGATCAGCGCCGCGATCTTGCCGCCAATGCGCTGCGGGGCGTCGATCCAGCCTTCGTTCCAGCTGCGGATCAGCCGCTCGCCCCATTGCCGCCCGGCCATGTCGGCGAGCGCGGGCGCGGTGTCGCTGGGCAAGGGGCCAAGCGAATTGCCGTCGAGATAGATCACGCCCTCGGGCAGCGCGAACCGGTCGCGATAGCCGCGCAGCGGATCGGCGGCGTCGCGCGCGCGCGCTTCGTCGCGCGTCATTGGGCCAGCGCGCTGCGGATCAGCGCCTTAGCTTGCGCCCAGGCCGCCGTCTCCGGCGCGATCAGTTCGACATGGCCGGTACGCTCCACAATGTGCAGCGCGGCGCGGTCGCCCTTGGCGCGGGCCTGATCGACATAGCCGGTGCCGAGGCGCAGCGGAATGATCGCGTCGGCCCGTCCGTTCACCAAATCCTGCGGCACGCCGAGCGGCAGTAGGCGCGGCACCGAGGTATCGGCATAAACATCGCTGCGGGTGCCGGGCTTGCCGACCAGGTGCGACACGACGTCCGTGCCACACCCATTGTCGGGGCTGGCGGCGGTCGCTTCGAGATCGGGCAACCCGCCGAGGCTTACGACATGGCTGATCTTGATCGGGTGGGCGCTGTACAAGGGGCTGTCCTTGGGCAAGCGCGACCGTCCGGCCAGCCACAGCGCCAGGTGTCCGCCGGCCGAATGGCCGACCGCGACGATATGGGTAGTGTCGAGATGAAAGCGCTCGGCGTGGGACGCGAGCGCGTCGGCGGCGGTCGCGGCATCGAGAAAGGTTCCGGGATAGCCCCCGCCCGGACGATCCACCCCGCGATATTCGATATTCCACACCGCGATCCCGCTTTTGCGAAGATCGTCGGCGATCCAGTTCATCAGGCTGCGGTCGGCGATGCTGGTGGTCCAGCAGCCGCCATGCACCATCAGCACGACGGGATGGCGGCCGACCCCTGCGGGGAGCCACACGTCCACCTTTTGCAGTGCATCCGTACCATAGGCGATCGTCGCATCGGGCTTCGGCTGTGCCCGTCCGGTCAAGTCGGGCCAGCTGAGCAAGGGCGGTTCGGGCGTGCGCGGAGTATCGGGCATGGCACCTGCGGGCAAAGTGAGAAGGGCAAGCGAGAGCAACCGGATCATGTCCGCAGGGTGTAATCGCCACGCGACCATCTCGCCACCTGCGAATGCGGCTGCTATCGCGGAGCTATGCCGACCGATTTGACCGATCCCTTCCAGGCCATCGTGGACTCACCCTTCGATAGCGCGCTCAGCGACCGCTATCTGGTCTATGCCCTGTCGACGATCACCGCGCGTTCGCTACCCGACGTGCGCGACGGCATGAAACCGGTGCACCGCCGGTTGTTGTGGGCGATGCGCCAACTGCGGATGGACCCGAACACCGCCTATAAGAAATCGGCGCGCGTCGTTGGCGAAGTGATCGGCAAATATCATCCGCATGGCGATTCCTCGGTCTATGACGCGATGGTCCGGCTCGCGCAGGATTTTTCGGTGCGCTATCCGCTGGTTGAGGGGCAGGGGAATTTCGGCAATATCGACGGCGATAACGCCGCTGCCTTCCGCTATACCGAGGCGCGGCTGACGCAAGTCGCCATGGATTTGATGGAAGGGCTCGACGAAGACGCCGTCGGCTTCAAACCCACCTATAATAATGAAGAGCAGGAGCCCGAGCTTTTCCCTGGAGCTTTCCCGAACCTGCTCGCAAACGGTGCGGCGGGAATCGCGGTTGGCATGGCCACCAGCATCCCGCCGCACAACGCCGCCGAACTGTTCGACGCGGCGATCCTGCTGATCGACAATCCGCACGCCGAGGATGCGGCGCTGCTGGAGCATATCAAGGGCCCCGATTTCCCGACCGGTGGGTTGGTCGTCGACAGCCCGGCGTCGATTGCCGAGGCCTATGCTACAGGTCGCGGCGGCTTCCGCGTGCGCGCGCGCTGGCATGTCGAGGATCAGGGGCGCGGCACCTGGAACGCGATCGTCACCGAAATCCCCTACGGCATCCAGAAGGGCAAATTGATCGAGCAGATCGCGGCGATCGTCAACGACAAGAAGCTGCCGATCCTGGCCGACATCCGCGACGAATCGGATTCGGAAATCCGCATCGTCATCGAACCGCGCAGTCGCACGGTCGAGGCCGATATGCTGATGGAAAGCCTGTTCAAGATGTCGGACCTGGAAGTCCGCTTCAGCCTCAACCTCAACGTGCTCGACGCCAACCGCACCCCGCGCGTGATGAGCCTGCGCCAGGCGTTGCAGGAATGGGTGGCGCATCAGTTCATCGTGCTGCAACGGCGCACCACGCATCGCCTGTCCAAGATCGCCGACCGGATCGAGCTGCTGCACGGCTATATCGTCGCCTATCTCAACCTCGACCGCGTGATCGAGATCATCCGCACCGAGGATGAGCCCAAGCCGGTGATGATGGCCGAGTTCGAGCTGAACGAGCGCCAGGCCGAGGCGATCCTCAACATGCGGCTGCGCAGCTTGCGGCGGCTGGAGGAAATGGAGTTGCGCAAGGAGCGCGACACGCTGGAAGCGGAGCGGGCCGGGCTGGAGGCACTGCTCGGCAGCGAGGCGCGGCAGCGCACGCGGCTGAAGCGCGACTTCACCAAATTGCGCGAGCGCTATGGCCCCGAGACCAAGCTCGGCAAGCGCCGCACCACCGTCGCCGAGGCGGCCCCGGCGCGTGATATCCCGCTCGAGGCGATGATCGAGCGCGAGCCGATTACCGTGATCCTGTCGCAGCGCGGCTGGATCCGCGCGATGAAGGGGCATGTCGATGCCGCAGGAGTTGCGGCGGTGAAGTTCAAGGAAGGCGATGCGGCGCTGTTCGATTTCACCGCGCATACCACCGACAAGATCATCGTCGCGGCCGAAAACGGGCGATTTTACACGCTGGCGGCCGACAAATTGCCCGGCGGGCGCGGCTTTGGCGAGCCGGTGCGGTTGATGATCGATCTCGATGGTGAAATCGGGATCGTAGGGATCTTCCGCGCCGGCATTTCGGAGAAGCTGCTGGTCGCGGCGAGTGACGGTCGCGGCTTCATCGTCCGCACCGCCGACATCCTCGCGGAGACGCGCAAGGGCAAGACCGTGGTGACGCCGCGGATCGGGGCCAAGCTCAAGGTCGTCCGCCCGGTTGCGCCCGAGGCGGATTATATCGCTGCAATAGGCGATAATCGGCGCTTGCTGGTGTTTCCGCTGTCCGAGCTGGCAGAGATGGCGCGCGGGCAGGGGGTGCAGCTGATGCGCTTCCGGGATGGAGGGCTATCCGACGCGATCGCCTTCGTTTTGCCGAAGGATTGAGCTGGCCAATGGGCGGCGAGAGCGGCCGCATCCGTACCGAAACCGATCTTGCGCCGTGGCGTGCCGCGCGCGGTGCTGCCGGCCGAATGCCACCCAATGGATTCCCCCGCGATAACCGCTTCTAGCGGGCGCAAATGCCAACGGTGTCATTTCACCAACGTACTGAAAAATCGGAAGGTTGAGCGGGTTCTTAACGATTTGACGCTACCGTCACGGCAATGGCGCTCGTTCCGCACCCTGTTTTGGCCCTCTCAACTGCGGCGGATGCGCTGACGCAGGATAATGCTGACGCGCCATCGCTCATGCTCGCCTCGCGGGTGATTGAGTTGCTTCCCATCCCCGCAGCGATGCTGTCGCTGCAGGACATCGGCATCGCGGTCATAGCGGTCAATCGTGCCTATGAAATGGCGGGTCTTGGCATTGGCGATCGTCGGCGCTCGCTGGTCGGGCAAATCGAGGGACGAATCGAGGCGTTTATCAGGGGCGATTCGCTGCGCGCGGAGTTCCAGGTCGAATATGGCGACGCCGTCGATTGCCATTATTATCAGGCAACGTTGGCGCGGCTGGCGCGCAACGCCGATCAGCGGTGTGTCTTGATTCTGGTCGATCAGACCGCCGAGCTGCGCACCGAACACAATTTGCGTCGGGAAATGCTGACCGACAGCCTGACCGGCCTGCCCAACAGGGCCGGTTTCAGCGATCGACTCGAGACGTTATTGGACGATCCGGCGTCGCGCACCGACTATGCGGTGCTGGTCGTCGATCTCGACCGTTTCAGCCGCGTAAATGCCTGCCTGGGATCGATGGCCGGGGACGAGTTGCTGATCACGGTTGCCCGGCGCTTGAAGGGGGCCTTGCGCGCGCAGGACGTGCTGGCGCGCACCGGCGGTGACGAATTCGGGATTCTGTTGACGTTGGAGGATGGCCCAAGCGACGCCGACCACGTCGCCAAGCGCATCCAGGGAGCGCTTTCCACCCCCTTCCGCCTGTCCGATTTCGAAATTCGTGTCGCCTGCTCGATCGGTATCGCGTTCGGCACGGCGGCGATCGACGATGGCGAGGAGTTGATCCGGCACGCCCAGTTTGCGGTAAAACGCTCGAAGGGCACGGGCAAGACCGAGGCGTATCAGACGCAGGCGTTCGACATTGCGCGCGAGCAATTCGGCATGGAAACCGCGCTGCGCCGCGCGATCGAGCGCGGGCAGATGCGGCTGACCTATCAACCGATCTGCGATCTCGCGACCGGGCGACTGGTGTCGTTCGAATCGCTGGCGCGCTGGCGCGATGAAGCGGGAGTTGAGTATTCGCCCAATGATTTCATCCCCGTGGCCGAAGAATCGGGGCTGATCGTTCCGCTGGGTCGCTGGGCGATCCAGGAAGCGGCGGCGACGCTGGCGCAGTGGGATGCGCGGATGGGGGGCGATTGCGGGGTCAAGCTCGCGGTCAACCTGTCCGCTATCCAGTTGCAGCGCGATGCGATCGCGCCGGTCGTACAGTCGGCGCTTGCCGCCTACGGCCTGGACGGATCGCGCTTTACGCTGGAACTGACCGAAAGCGCGCTGGTGACCGACCCGGACCGCATGGCCGGCATCATGCACGCGCTGAAGGCGCTCGGCACCACCATCGCGATGGACGATTTCGGCACCGGCTATTCCAACCTCGCCTATCTTCAGAAACTGCCGATCGACATCCTCAAGATCGACCGCAGCTTCGTGACGGGGATGCTCGCCGATCGCGACAAGATCGCGATCGTGCGCGCGATTCTGTCGCTCGCACAGGCGCTCGGCATGAAGACCACCGCCGAGGGAATCGAGACCAACGAGCTGTCGCAAACGCTGGCGGCGTTGGGGTGCACCTACGGACAGGGCTATCTCTATGCCCGCCCGCTGGAGGCGGAAGCCGCCTATGCGATGCTGGAATCGCTCAGGAATTGAGCGACGGCGGCGTCGGCAATGGCATTGGCGCGCTCGGCTGAGGGGAAATCCTCGGCGATCCACTGATGTTCGACCAGCTTGAGCAACCGCGCGACATCGGGCCCCTTGTCGACTCCGCGCGCGACCAGCGCTCCGCCGTTGACGGGGAAGGTCGGCGCAACCCAATCGAGAATCTGGCGCACCGCCAGCACACGCTCCATCGCCGCCGGGATATGCAGCAGCACGCGGTCGATCGCGCCTTCCCGGCCCAGGCGATAGGAGAGCGCCTGCGGGGCGGCGAGATCGGGCGTGAGCGCCGAGACGATGCGTTTGCGCTGCGCGTTCGAGAGTTTCAACCGTGCGGCGACATCCTCGCCGACCTTCGCATCGCGCGGCAGCATAGCGGCGAGGCGACGGATCGGATCGGGGGTGAGGCCCGCCAGCGTTTCGCTGCCCGCAACGTCGGCAAAGGCCTCGACACCCTCGGCGGTGATTTCGGGCAGGACCGGGCGGAAGATGCCGCGCTCGACCATCAGCCGCAGTGTCGCCACCGCATTGGGGGCGACCAGCAGCTTGAGCAGCTCCGCCGCGATCCGTTCGCGGGACAGCGCCATCAAATCGTTGGCGCGCGCAGTGCAGGCGTCCAGCCCCGCCGCATCCGGCATATCGCCAAAGCGCGCGTGGAAGCGGAAGAAGCGCAGGATGCGCAGATGATCTTCGGCGATGCGCTGCAACGGATCGCCGATGAAGCGCACGCGGTGCGCCGCCAGATCGGCAAGGCCGCCGAAATAATCGAAGATCTCGCCCGTTTGCGGATCGGCATAGAGCGCGTTGATCGTGAAATCGCGCCGCGCGGCATCCTCCCGCCAATCATCGGTAAAGGCGACGGTGGCGTGGCGTCCGTCGGTTGCAACGTCGCTGCGCAGCGTGGTGACCTCGACCGGAGAGCCATCCGCCAGCACCGCCGTGATCGTGCCATGGGCAAGACCCATCGGCACTGCGCGAATCCGCGCGCGGGCGAGCAGGTCGATCACATCCTCGGGCGGGTGGCGCGTGGCCAGATCGACATCGGCGACGTCCAGCCCGAGCAGCGAATCGCGCACCGCGCCGCCGACGAAGCGCGCGTCGCCACGCGCAGTCCCGAGCACCGCGCATAATTCGGCCAGCCCCGCGCGCTGCCGCCACGGAGCGTCGGGCAGCGTCAGGCCGTCCATCGCAGCCGCCGGGAGAGGTTGACGATCATCGCGGCGGTGGCGCCCCAGATGCGATGGTCCCCCCAGAAAATTTCATAATAATGGCGGTTGCGGCCCTGCCACTCGACGCTCGCCTCGATGTGGTTGCCCGAGTCGAGCAGGAAACCGAGCGGGACCTCGAACACTTCGGCGACTTCAGCGGCGGCGGGGATGAACGCCAGATCGGGCGGCACTACGCCGATCACCGGCGTCACCTCGAACCCGGTGACGGTGCGGTAGCGGTCCGCTTCGCCGACGATGCGGACGTGCGTGCGCGGCAAGGCAATTTCTTCCTCTGCTTCGCGCAAGGCCGCCGCAACCGGCCCGGCATCGCCCGGATCGATCCGGCCGCCGGGAAAGGCAATCTGCCCGGCATGGCGCGACAGCGTGTCGGTGCGCCGCGTCAGGATCACTCCCGGTTCGGCGCGATCGGTGACCGGGATCAGCACCGCGGCCTGCGTCAGCGCGGTGACGATCGCATCGGGATCGACATGGTCGCCGGTCAACAGCACCGTATCGGCATGGCCATTGGCGAGCGCCTGCTGCAAACGGGACACGAGCGTCATGCGGAGGGCTCCAACGGGAAGAATGCGCCTGCGCTCCACACGCCGGGCGGCACGTCGCCACCGTCGATCGCCCGTTGCGCCAACTCGTAATAAACTGTGCGCGCCACCACCGCGTCGAGCCCGGCACGCACGTGCAGATAGGGGCGCGGACCATCCTCGCGCGGCTCGAAACGTAGCGCATGATCGGCATCGGCGGTGACCAGATCGCCGGTATTGAGCCGGAAGGTGAGCGTCGCCACTTTGCCTTCGCCCGACACCTTCATTTCCACCGCAACGAACGGCGCATCCTCGACCACGATGTCGAGCTTCTCGACCGGGGTGACCAGAACATAGCCGCCATCGGCTTCGCGCCGGAGGATCGTCGAGAACAGCCGCACCATCGCCTCTCGCCCGATCGGAGAGCCCTGATGGAACCAGGTGCCATCACGCGCGATGCGCATTTCGCTGTCGCCGCAATGCGTGGGATTCCAGCGCTCGACCGGCGGCAATTTGCGCGCTTCGGCAAGGCGCGCAATGTCGGCGAGCGACAAAGCGGCGAGATCGGGGATCGGCTCCATCGGCATGTCAGCGGCGGTAGGGCAGGCGGGTCGTTGCGTAAACCCGCGTCAGGCCAGCGCGACGATCCGTGGCGCGAGCAGGCCCGCCCCGCTCGGCACTTTGTCGCCGCGCGCGAGCAGACGATGCCGCTCGACCGGGCCGGGCACGCGCCATTCCGCCGTGCGCGCGGCATCGAAACCGAAGAAGCGGCCATAATATTCGGGATCGCCGATCAGCGTGATTGCATCCGCCAGGCCAGCACCCTCCGCCGCCGCAAGCGCTTGCGCGGTGAGCGCGCGCCCGATGCCGCCTTGCTGCCGCCCGGGTTCGACCGCGACCGGGCCAAGCTGCACCATCGCCACGTCGCGCCCGTCATCCCCGACAAAGCGAATCGGCCAGCATTGGATCGTGCCGACCAACGCGCCATCGTCGAGCGCTGCGAAGCTCAGGGCCGGAATCGCCTCCATCCCTGCGCGAATGCGATAGGCGGTGCGCTCCTGTCGGTTCGCGCCGAAGGCACGGTCGAGCAATCCCTCGACCGCAGCGGGCGCAACATCGGCAATCGGCACATATTCGATCACGGCGATTTCCTCGTCCCCTCGGTGTCCCGCTGGAACGGGCCCATAGACCGAAGGGGCCGCGCGCTTTAGCCTCCACCGCGCTGAACGCAAGGCGAATGGGGAGAGTCTTCGTGAAACTTTATGATGCCGCCTGGGCACCAAGCCCGCGACGCGTTCGCATCTATCTGGCGGAAAAGGGAATCGAGGTTGACCGCGTGCCGGTCGATCTGCGCTGCGATGAACATTTGGGCGAGGCCTTTCTGCGGATCAATCCGCGCGGGGTGGTGCCGGCGCTCGAACTCGATTCCGGCGAGGTGCTGTGCGAATCGTCGGCGATTTGCCGGTATTTCGAGGCGCTGCAGCCAGCACCGTCGCTGTTCGGCGAAAGCGCGCTGGACATTGCGCGGATCGAATCGTGGACGCGGCGGATCGAGCAGGAAGGCTATGCTGCGGCGGTTTATGTCCTGCGCAACCAGCGCGAGGCGTTTCGCGATCGGGGTGTTGCGGGCAAGTGGCCCGCCATCCCGCAAATTCCCGAACTGGCCGAACGCGGCGGTATTTTGTGGGCGGCGTTTACCGCAACACTCGATGCCCATCTCGCCGGGCGCGCTTGGATCGCCACCGACGGCTACAGCTTCGCCGATATCTCGGCGCTGGTCACGATCGATTTCGCCAAGGCCGCGCGACTGACGGTGCCGGAGGGCTTCGTCCATCTGCACCGCTGGCACGCCGCCGCATCCGCCCGGAGCAGCGCCGCCGCGTGACGGTTCCCCTGCGCCCGCGATCTGCTATGGCGCGCGCCCATATCGACAAGAAGGGCAAGATTTGACCGACCGCCTGACGCTGAACGTCCACGATCTCGAAGTGATGGTGCTGACCGGCATCTATTCGGAGGAGACGCATCTGCCGCAACCGCTGCGCATTTCGCTGACGGTGGATTTGCAGGTGCCCGATCGTTTCGATCCCGATACGCCGCTGTCAGCCTCGAAAAACTATCTCGATCTGAAACATGCCGCGACCACCGCCCTGCCGACCGGGGTGCATTTCACGCTGGTCGAGGCGGTCGCCGAGCACATTTGCGAAACGCTGTTCCTGCAAGATGCGCGTGTAACGCGGGTCGAGGTGTCGATCGTCAAGCTGGCCATCGCCGAGGCGGGCGAATCGATCGGAATTACGCTGGTGCGGAACCGCCGGTGACGCAGGCGGTGGCCGCGGCGTTGGCAGGGCAGGCGCGCGTCGTGATCGCCGCCGATGCCGCTGCGCTGGCCGAACTCCGGCATACGGTATCCGATTCGCGGGCTGATAGCGGATTGGCGTTGCTCATCATTGCCGAAACCGTCCCAAAATTGGACCGGGCATTGCTGATCGCAGGCATTGGCCCGATCGCGATCGACGCCGCACCAACTATGCGCGTGGCCGCGCTCGATCTCGCTGATGGCGCGTGTGCGGACGATGTCCTCGCCGCCGCGCTCTTTCTGGCAGCGGCGACATCTTCGACTGGCCAGGTGTTGCGTATCGGCGCACGCGATTAGGAGCGTCCGCCGCGATCGCAGGCCCCGAGCGCGGTGATGACCAAGGCATAATCCTCGCGGGCGACCGTCGCATCGTCGCCGGACGAGTGCAGCACCGCGTCGGGCAAGGTCGCGGGCAAGCTGCACGCCAGCCGATACCATAACAGCGTGTCGCGCGGCGGCGGCGGCGCGGCGGCATCCACCACTTCGCTCAAGGCGACCGACCAGCGTGGCGCTTCGCCCGCCTTTCGCTCGATCGTCAGCGAAATCGGGCGGTTGTCCGCCGTCGACAGGAAGATTTGCGTTTCCCCCGAACCGGCAGATCACCCGGCGTGTGAAAGGCGTTAGCGATGCCCGTCACCGTCGGCGGTGCGTCGGGGGCGAGCGTTTCGCGCACGATTCGCCGCGTCAACGCATCGCCAGCCGCCGACCATCCGCGCTGGGCGTCGGGGCGGATGAGCTGGATCTGCCCGACCTGGTCGGGCACGGCGCGGGCGAAGAGCAACACCCGGCTCTTGCGATATTGCGGCGCGCGGCCATGGGCGTCGAGCGGCACGTCCAGCGTATAGCCAAGTCGCGCGGGCATGGCATCGGTGCCGCGAATCAGTGCCGAGACGTCGGCTTCCACATAAAGGCGCGCCATACTGGGCGGGAGGCCTGCCGAATCGGTCGGCTTGAGCCGGACGGTGCTGCGAACGGTCGCATCGACGATGACCGGAGCCGCGACGACGAGATCTGCATAATCGGCATAAGCGGGCGATGGCGCGGTGCTTTCCGTAGCTATCGGAGCATGTTGCGCCGCAACGGCGGATGGGGCGGAAAGTCCGACAATTGCGGCGGTCAGGGCGATTTTTGGGAACTTTGGCATTCCCAACGGGTATCCGAGGAAGCAATTTTTATACAGAAATAATTCTGCCATGCGGCGGTTGTACGTTTGTTGCGTGAGACAAAGCGTTTGCGTCGTTGTTTTCGGCGCGATAGAGGTTGGGCCTGTCCAGGATATATTAGCCCATGGCAGGCCGGAATAACGAGCGGACGTTACGGATCGGCTTGGACCGTCGTGACCGGAAAAGAGGAGTTTCGTTTCTGAATGGCTTACGCTGATCGCAATACGAGTGGCAGCCGCGTGGTTTCGATCGTGATCGTGTCGATCATTGTCGCGCTGTTCGCGTGGGGTTTCGTGAACGGTCTGACCTTCAAATACATCAAGAAGGTTACCGAAAAGCTGAACACGTTCGACGTCGTCGAACCACCGCCGCCGCCACCCGACAAACCGCCGCCCCCGCCGCCCGAGCAGCCGCAGCTTCAGACCCCGCCGGTCGTGTCGCCGCCGCCGATCGTGCGCGTTACGGCTCCGCCCCCTCCTGTGGTCTCGGTTGCCGTTCCGCCGCCCGCGTTGGTGATTACGCCGCGCGCCGCTGCGCCGGCCCCGGTTCCGGTTGCCGCGCCGCCGGCTCCGACCATCAGCAAGGCCGCCGGTGCCAAGGGCGACCCGTCGCAATGGGTTACGACGGATGACTATCCTTCGGACGCACTGAGCGCCGAGGCGCAGGGCACCAGCAAGATCAAGTGGGAAATCAATACCGCTGGTCGTGTCGAGAACTGCGTTGTGGTCGCGTCGAGCGGTAACGCTTCGCTCGACCGCGCTGCTTGCTCGAACATTACGCGGCGTGGGCGTTATACGCCTGCCCAGGACACCGCGGGCAATCCGATCCGCTCGTCGTCTTCGCGTAACATTGTTTGGCGCTTGCCTCAATAAACCATCCACCCGTGCGTCCTCCGGGGTGAGGCGCACGGGCATTTTTCGAGAAGGAAGTCTTCGCAATGTCCACCACCATTCTCGCTGCCGGTGCATCGGCTGCTGACAATTTCGGCTTCATGAACGCGATGAAGCAGGGCGGCCCTGTCACCTGGACGACGGCAGCAATCCTGACCATCTTCCTGTTCTTCACGCTCTACATCCTGTTCACCAAGCTGTTCGAACAGCAGAAGATCATCAACCAGGGCCGTCGCGTCCGCGCGACCTTCTGGAATGCCAACTCGCTGCGCGAAGGCGCTGCCAAGCTCGAGAAGAACTCGGCTTACAAGCAGATCGTCGACGACGGCATCGAAGCGCAGGAACAGCATTCGCGCCTGACCGATCCGGTTGAAGCGCATGACTGGCTGCACGGCTCGCTCTCGCGCTCGGAAGCGGCGATCAACTCGCAGCTCGGTGGCGGTCTGGCCTTCCTCGCAACCGTCGGCGCAACCGCACCGTTCGTTGGTCTGTTCGGTACGGTGCTCGGTATTTACCGCGCGCTAATCGGCATCGGCCAGGCTGGCCAGGCATCGATCGACAAGGTCGCAGGTCCGGTCGGTGAATCGCTGATCATGACCGCCTTCGGTCTGGTCGTCGCGGTTCCGGCCGTGCTCGCCTTCAACTTCCTGCAGCGCCGTAACAAGGCGATTGCGGAGCACCTGAGCGCCTTCTCGACCGACGTGCTCGGCTATCTCGCCTCGAACGGTGCGGTTCGTCCGGCCGCTCCCGGCAAGAAGGCTCCGACCGCAACTGCGCCGAAGCCTGCCACGACCACGGCTGGCCAGGCTGGCGGCGTGCAGACCCGCGTCTAAGAGTACCGAACGGGGCCGCTCCCAGCGGCGGCCCCGTTTCTTTCGCCGCCCGGCTCGATCGGGTGGCCTGACCGATACGAATAGGATGGCCTTTCATGGCGATTAGTACAGGTGGCGGCGGCGATGACGCCCCGATGTCCGACATCAATACGACGCCGCTCGTCGACGTCATGCTGGTGTTGCTCATCATCTTCCTCATCACGGTTCCGGCGATCGTGCAGTCGGTCAAGCTGAAGCTGCCGGACGTGCGGTACGACCCGACCGTGACCAAGCCCGAGAACGTCTCGCTCTCGATCACCAAGGATAGCGACGGCAAGTGCGCCATCTATTGGGGTTTGACGCGGGTTACGCACGAAGAGCTGCTCAAGCGCGCGACCGACAAGCTCGAAGAGATTGTCAAAAAGGCTGGCGGCGCTCAGAATCTGACGACCGAAGATCTGCCCGAGGCACATATTCGCGGTGACGTGGACACGCCGTATCGCTGCATCGGTGGCGCGATCTACACGATGCAATCGGCTGGTTTTGCCAAGGTCGGCTTCATCTCGGAACCGCCCCCCACGGGTGGCCCGTCGGCGTAATGCGTGCGGTAGCACCAAGGAGTATTTGACATGGCAATCAGCAGTGGCGGCGCCGAAGGCGAGCCCATGATGGACATGAACACGACGCCGCTGATTGACGTCATGCTCGTGTTGCTCATCATGTTCATCATCACCATTCCGATCCAGACGCACGCGGTGAAGGTCGATCTTCCGATCAATGATCCATCCGCGAAGAAGCCTGACGTCGACCCACAAAAGAACAAGATCGTCATCCAGCCGGACGGCGTGATCCTGTGGAACGGCGCGCCGACCGACGAGGCGACGCTGCAGCAATATCTGGTGCAGACGACCCAGCTCAACCCCGAGCCCGAGCTGCACTTCCAGCCGGACCCGGCAGCGAAGTATGAAAAGGTCGACAAGGTTCTGGCGATCATCAAGCGCTCGAACGTGTCGAAGCTCGGCTTCATCGGCAACGAGCAATATCGTAACGACTTCTGATCGTCGCGATCTGTCGATGCACAATCAGGGCGGTCCTTCGGGGCCGCCTTTTTTGTGCGCGGTGTTTGCTGGGTATTGGATGGACGCTCCGCAGGAGCGGGAAGACCATGCTTTGCCCGTTCGTTTCGAGCGAAGTCGAGAAACAGCGCCACGCGCTGTGCTAGGTTTCTCGACTTCGCTCGAAACGAACGGACGGCGGTCGTTCGCGGAACAGCAACTCAGCTCTGAAGAGCGGATTCTGATATTCCCCCCTTTCGCAGGAGGGGCGTTCCGTCGACTTTGGCCCGCTTACAGCCGCGGCAACGTTACCCCGCGCTGGCCCATATATTTGCCCGCACGGTCGGCGTAGCTGGTTTCGCACGGCTCATTGCCTTCGAGGAACAGGAACTGGCACGCGCCCTCATTGGCGTAGATTTTGGCGGGCAGGGGGGTGGTGTTGGAAAATTCCAGTGTCACATGCCCCTCCCAGCCGGGTTCCAGCGGGGTGACATTCACGATGATGCCGCAGCGTGCATAGGTCGATTTGCCGAGGCAAATCACCAGCACGTCGCGCGGGATGCGGAAATATTCGACCGTGCGTGCGAGCGCGAAGCTGTTGGGCGGGATGATGCAAACGTCGGTCTTGCGGTCGACGAAGCTGTTCGCCGCAAAATCCTTGGGATCGACGATGACGCTGTCGATGTTGGTGAAGATCTTGAACTCGTCGGAGACGCGCGCGTCATAGCCGTAGGAGGACAGGCCGTAGCTGATGCAGCCTTCACGCTTCTGCCCGTCGACGAACGGCTCGATCATGCCGGTGGCGAGCGCTTGCTCGCGGATCCAGCGGTCGGACATGATCGACATGCGAATGATTCCCCTATGGTGTCGGTCTTCGGTCCCCGCGTTTCGCCGGAAATAGCGGTGCGGGCAAGGGGCTGCCGTGTTCGTCTCGCGCGGCTATTCAGCAGCGCCCAAGCCCAGATCCTTTGGCCCGAAGGCGTGTGGCAGCAATTCGGAAATGGTACGCCGCTCGACCGCATCGCCCTCGGCCGCACCGCACCATACGAGGATATCGCGCCCGGCCATATCGGCGGCTTCGTTGATGACCTGGCGGCAGCGCCCGCAGGGGCCCACTGGGGCGTTGCCGGTCGGGCGGCCATCCGCGTCCATCGCCCCGCCGATGACACCTATGGCCACCACCTGGCGCAAGTCGCCGCCGCTGTTGACGGTGGCGAGTGCCACCGTCTCGGCGCACAGCGACAGGCCATAGCTGGCGTTTTCGAAATTGGCCCCGGTCACGATCCGTCCGTCCGTCAGCAGCACTGCCGCACCGACGGCGAAGCGCGAATAGGGGGCATGCGCATTGCGCGCGGCGGCGCGTGCGGCGGCGATCAGCGTGTCGCGGGTGCTGTCTTCGGTCATGGTGCTACTACGTCCCAATGGATCGGTCCGTCGACGCCGTCGATGCGCCGCGTGCCGTTTGCCTGCCACATCCGCCAACGCCTTGCTGGATAATCGGGCGGAAAGAAATCCTGCACCGCCCAGACGGGACGCGGGATTGCCAATGTCACGCCGTAGGCCGCGTCAAACGCTTTGCTGACCTTGAGCAGCACCGGCTTGCCGGTGTGCGATTCGACCATCGTGATGTAGCGGCGCAGCTCGTCGAGTACGATCGGCCCCGCTGGGCGCGTGGGACAATCCGCCGCGAAATCGAGTTCCAGTGCCGCAGGCAGGGCGTTTTCGTCGCGCGGCACGGTGGTGTTGAACAGATTGGCCTGGTCGGTGGCGAGGCGGCAGATCGAATAAAGATGGCTGGCACCGCGCCGCAGCCCGGTTTCATAAAGGCCAGTCCAGTTTTCCAGAAAACGCGTATCGCGCTTGTCGGCACCGCTGGTCGCGCGGACATAGGCGAAATCGGCCCCTGCGCGCTTCACCGCCCACCAATCGATCGTTCCGTTCGCCTCGGCGATATCCACGCCCTGAAAGGGGTATTTGTCGGACGGCCGCCAATGGTGCATCCAGGTCCAGCCCGCCGCATACGCTATGCCAATGGTGATGATGACGGCACCGGCCAGGCCGATCCGCTTTTTCCAACGCCCCATGCTGCCCGCTTTACCCCTTGATGTGCAGGACGCAAATCAGCGTGAACAGCCGACGGGCCGTATCGAAATCGATGTCGATCTTGCCCTCCAGCCGCTCTTTCAGCAACGCGGCGGCGTCATTGTGGACGCCGCGCCGGGCCATATCGACCGTTTCGATCTGGGCGGGCGTGGCGTTGCGGATCGCCTGATAGTAACTGTCGCAAATCGCGAAATAATCTTTGATCGGGCGACGGAAGCGCCCCATGCCGAGGATGTAGGTTTCGAGATGGGTGCCATCCTCGCGGTGGATGCCGATGCCGAGCCGTCCTTCCTCGACCGTCAGATCGATCTTGTACGGGCCGGCATAGCGTCGGGATACGCCTTTTGCGGCGCAAAATGGTTGCCCTCGATCAGGTCGAAGATCGCGATCCGCCGTTCCTGTTCGATATCGGCCGAGCGCCACAGATGGTGCGCTCGTCAAGGGTTACGGCAATGATGCGCGGGTCGGACATGGCGCAGCCGTAGCCGGGCGGCGCGCGCGCGACAATCCATCGCGCCCGGTCGAAGCGTCAGGCCTCGACCGTCAGCACTTCGATCGTCGCCTCGGCGCATTCGCCGTGCCGCGCGAGCGCGGTTACCGTGGCATCGGCGACAAGATGTCCGCGCAGCGTCAGTTCGGCTTCGGCCAATGCACCGAGCCAGTGCGCCAGCGCAGCATCATCGGGCGCATCCAGCGTCAACCGATGTTGCGCACCGACGAAGGTCGCGCTGGCCCAGCGTGTGCTGTGCACGGTGCCGATCGTGATGGCACATCCTTGCGTGCGAGCATCGCGTTCCAGCGCCCGGCGGAGCAGCGTGGCGGCATCGGGGCCGCGGCTCATGGTCGCGCCTGCTGTTCGGCGAGGAAGGCCTCGATCCGGCGTACCATGCGCGGGCCGGGTTCGCGACCGCGCCGCAGGTCGTGGACAAGCCGCGGGTCCCGCACTGCGAGCCGTCCGAACTTGGTCGGTGGCATTGCCGTAGCCTTCAGATAGCGATCGATTTTTTGCAGCACCGACATGTCCAATCTCCCGTGATTCGCGCCGAAGTTCACGATCTGTTCCATTTTCCAACTTGTCTAGGAAATTTCCTATGGCTATCGTGTCGGCTATGGAGCGAGGCGATCCCCGGGCGCGGTTGGCGGCGCTGATCGATGCCGACACGGCGAGCTATGCCGCGCTGTCGCGGATGCTGCGGCGTAACGATGCCTATCTGCAGCAATATGTGCGAAGGGGGACGCCGCGCGATCTGGCGGAGCGCGACCGTGCGCTGCTCGCGGCCTATTTCCGGGTGGATGCGGCCGAACTGGGTGGTCCGCCGTCAACGCCGATGGCGACGATCCGACGGCTGGACGTCGAGGTGTCGGCTGGGCCGGGGGCGATCGCGAACGATGATCCGGGCGAGGCGGACATGCTGCTCGACCCCCGCTTGCTCGACGATTTGCGGCTGCGCCCGGCCAGTACGGCGATGTTGCGGGCGCGTGGGGATTCGATGGTGCCAACGATTGCCGATGGCGATCAGATCGTGATCGACGAACGCGATACGCGGGTCAGCGAGAGCCCGGCGATCTTCGTGCTCCGGCGGGATGGTGTGCTGTTGGTCAAGCGTGTCGCGAAAGTGGCTGAAGGCTTTGTTATCTCCAGCGACAATCCCGTTTATCCTCCGATCCGTTCGACGTCGGTGGACGTGATCGGTCGCGTCGTGTGGCTGTCGCGGACGTTGCGTTGAGCTATTTGCGTCGGTCGACAAGCCACAGGGCGAGCGACAGCGCACCGCCCAGCGCAATCCCGACCAGGAAGCCCCGCGTCGGCCCGATCGGCGAGAACAACCCGATCCCGGCACCTGCCATCGCACCGATCGCGATCAAAAAACCGCCCGCGAGCGGCGTCCGGGGAGAGGGGGAGCGTGCCATGCGGGCGCTTTGCCATGTCCCGGTGCAGGACGCCAGCGTCCCATCGTGAGAGAATTGTGCGGTCTGGTGGATCGCGTTAACCCTGATGGGGGCCGAATTGCCGCGTTTTCGCGAAACTGGCACGGGGCGTGTTTCCTCGATGTTTGCACGCTTGCGGGCCAGAAATTTGCGCGGAGAGTTGATGACCTGCTTGCCTTACCTCGCGGACCGCGCCGCTTTCGTCGATGCGACCGATTTGATCACGATATTTGGCGATGAGGCGGCGCTGGAGGCGGCGGCGCGCGCGACCGCAGTCGCGACCTCGGCAATTATCTGCACTTTGTCGATGGCGGCAGATCGAGCGGCTGATCGTGTTGCTTTCGGCCGACCGTGCGGTCGGCACGGTTCATTGAGCGGCGGCCAAATCGGCGACTAAGCCCCTGTCACTGCGGGCGCAGCCGGGCTAGGACGAGCCATGGCGTTGTCGGTCGGGCGGCGGGGCGTGTCGTTGGCCGCCGCCGGAGTCCTTTGTGTGTTTTGCCCGCGTGCGATGGCGCAAGTGCGTCCGTCGACCGATCCGGCTGACCCCAAGGTATCGCCGCTCGATCCGCAATCGCCGCTTGCGCCGTTGCCGGGGTTGGGGGTCGACTGGCCCGATTTGTCCAAGGCCCCGCCCGAGCCGGTTTCGGCGGATACGCCAACCGCGCTGACCGGGGACACCCGCTATGATTTCCGCGTCGACGGGATCGACGATGTCGCGAGTAGCCTGCTCAGCGATCGTTTCGCCCAGTTGTCGACGCTGAAAGCCAATGTCGGCCAACCCGCCAATGCCGCGCAGCTCGATCGCCGCGCGCGCGAGGACGCAACCCTGCTCACGACATTGCTGCGCGCCGAAGGCTATTACGACGCGCACGTGACGACGCGGGTGGAACCGGCTGCGCGACCGCTGGTCGTGCTGGATGCCGAGCCGGGGCAACTCTACACCTTCGCGGGTGTCAACGTCGCAGGGGTGGAAGCGGCCGGCGCGAAGGCGCAAACGCTTCGCCACGCCTTCGGGGTCAATCCGGGCGATGCCGTCAATTCGGATGCCGTGGTCGCGGGCGAGACGAGCCTGCGCACCACGATCAACGATCGCGGTTTCCCGTTTGCCGTGGTTGGCGATCCGCAAATCGTCGTCGATCGCGCCGCGCACACCGCCACGCTGGATATGGCGGTGGTACCGGGGGCCGAGCGCCGCTTCGGCAAGATCGTGATGACTTCGGGCGACAAGGTGTTCGGGGCCAAGCATGTGCAGGACATTGCCCGCTTCGTCCCCGGCCAGACCTATGATGCCTCTGCGCTGGTCGACTTGCGGCGGGCGGTGATTCAGACCGGGCTGGTCTCCTCGACCAAGATCGAGCCCGTCGAAGGCACTGAGCCGGGCACGGTTGATATTGCGGTCGGCCTGGAACCGGCACCGCCGCACACCATTGCCGGGGAGCTTGGCTATGGCACTGGCGAAGGCGCGCGCGCGGAAGTGAGCTGGACGCACCGCAATCTGTTCCCGCCCGAGGCGCGCTGACGCTGCGCGGTGTGCTCGGCACCGAGGAGCAATTGGCGAGCGTCATCTTCCGCCGCAACAATTTCGAAGGGCGCGACCGCGTGCTGACCTTTCAGGCGGCTGCCTCCAACTTGAAGCGCACCGCCTATCAGGCGCGCACCGTGTCGCTCTCGGGCAGCCTGGAGCGGCAGACCAACATCTTCTTCCAGAAGAAGTGGACCTGGTCGCTGGGCGGGGAGCTTGCCGCGTCGGACGAGCGCGATGTGATCGTCACCACCGGTGCCCCGCGTCGGCGTACCTATTTCATTGCCGCCCTGCCGACCTCGCTCAGCTATGACGGGTCGAACGATTTGCTCAACCCGACGCGCGGCTTCCGCCTGAGCGGACGCTTCTCGCCCGAGGCGTCGCTGGAAGGATCGATCTTTGGCTATGCCAAGATGCAGATCGACGCCAGCGCCTACCAGCCGATCACGACCGGTGCGGTGCTGGCCGGACGTATCCGCCTGGGCACGATCGCGGGCGCGCCGCGCGATGCGGTGGCACCGTCGCGGCGCTTCTACGCCGGCGGCGGGGCGTCGGTGCGCGGTTATGGCTATCAGGACATCGGCCCGCGCGACCCCAATAACGATCCGATCGGCGGGCGCAGCCTTGCCGAATTTTCGCTCGAGGCGCGGGTCAAGGCGTTTGGCCATTTCGGCGTGGTGCCGTTCTTCGACGGCGGCAACATCTACACCGGCGGCATCCCGACGCTGGGCGGAATGCGCTACGGCACCGGCATTGGCGTGCGCTATTATTCCAATTTCGGGCCGATCCGCATCGATGTCGGCACGCCGGTAAACCCCGCCAAGGGCGATCCGCGCGTGGCCGTCTACGTCTCGTTGGGGCAGGCGTTTTGACCTGGGACTCGCTCCCGGAGACGGTCGAAGCCGCACCGGTCCCGCCGCGCCGCCGCCATTGGGGGCGGATTGTGCTGGGTGCGGTGCTCGGCCTGCTGCTGGTGCTGCTCGCCGCGCTGGGGCTGGTCGATACCGCGATCGGGCACCGGATGATCGCCGATACCATATCCGGACTGCGGCCCGCCAATGGCTTGCGCTACAGCATCGGGCGGATCGAGGGATCGATCTACAACCGCGCGACGCTGATCGATGTGCGCGTGCGCGACCCGAAGGGACTGGTGTTTGCGGCACCGCGTGCCGACCTGCATTGGTCGCCGCTGCGCTGGCTCGACAATCGGCTGGATATCACCAGCTTGCGCATCCCGAGCGCGACACTGGCCAAATTGCCCGAGACGCGCCCGACCGAGACCAAGGGGCCGATCCTGCCGGGGTTCGATATTCGCATCGGGGCGTTGGCGGTGGACCGGCTGATCGTCGGGCGCGCGGTGACCGGGGTGGAGCGGATCGGGCGGTTGCGGGCACGCGCGGACATCCACAATCGCCGCGCGCTGATCGATCTTGCAGCGATGGTGGCAGGGAGTGACCGGCTGCGCGTCCACCTCGACGCCGAGCCCGATCGTAACCGGCTGGAGGTCGCGGCGCAGGCGCGCGGCAGCGCCAAGGGCGTGCTCGCCAAGCTCGCGGGGGTCGCGCGACCGATTGCGCTCGACATTGCCGGCAAGGGAAGCTGGCAGAGCTGGCAGGGCAGCGCGATTGCCGATGTCGGGCCGACGCGGCTGGTCGATCTCGCGCTGACCAACCGGGCCGGGGCCTATACGCTTTCGGGTGTCCTGACGCCTGCCCCGCTGGTGCATGGCAAGCTCGAACGGCTGACCGCCCCGCGCGTGCTGGTCAATGGCGGCGCGACGCTGGTCGACCGGCAGCTCAAGGGCACGCTCGCGCTGCGTTCGGTGTCGCTCAGCCTCACGGCCGACGGCACGCTCGATCTGGCTGAAAGCGCCTATCGCACTGTGCGGCTCCACGCGACCCTGCTGCGGCCACCGGCTTTGTTCCCCAACATGACCGGGCGCGCGATCGAATTGCGCACGATCCTCGATGGCCGTTTCGCTACAGCGGCCTTCGACTATCGCCTGACCGCGGTGCGCTTCGCCTTTGACAATACGGGCTTTGAGGATTTCCACGCCGCCGGGCGCGGGCATTTGTCGAAACAGCCCGTGCTGCTGCCGATCCACGCTGTGGCGGCGCGGGTTACCGGGGTTGGCGACGTGGCGGGCGGTATCCTGCGCAATCTTACGATCGATGGCGTGCTGCGGGTGACCTCAAAGCTCGTCATCGGCGACGATCTCAAATTGACGTCGGACAAGCTCAACGGGCGCATCAATCTGCTGCTCGATCTCAGCGACGGGCGCTATGACATCGGCCTGAACGGCGGGCTTGGGCGATATCGTATCCCGGGGCTCGGCGTGGTCGACGTGCAGACGACGCTCAAGGCGGTGCCCGGTCCGGGCGGCCACGGCACGCGCGTCGTCGGGCAGGGCACGGCGCGGATGCTGACGCTGGAGAATGCGTTCTTCCGGTCGCTGGCGGGTGGGCTGCCGCGCCTTGTCAGCGGGCTTGAGCGGACCCCCGACGGGATCCTGCACCTAAACCATCTCGTGCTGACCGCGCCGCAAATCCGCATCACCGGCAATGGCTATCGCCGCCGCGACGGCACCTTCCATTTCGAAGGGGTTGGCCAGCAAGCAACCTATGGCCCGCTGACGTTGAAGCTCGACGGCAAGATCGACCATCCGACGCTCGATCTGGTGTTCAAAAGCCCCAACGACACGATGGGTTTGAGCGACGTGGTCGCACATCTCGATCCGACCGCCGAGGGTTTTACCTTCACCGCGCGCGGCGGGTCGCGGCTGGGGGCGTTCAGCGGCAATGGCGCGATCCTGCTGCCCAAGGGCGGCGACGGGACGATCGCAATCGCCGATCTGGCGGTGAGCGGCACGCACGCCAAAGGCCCGCTGCGATCGTGCCCGGCGGGTTCGACGGGACGCTTGCCGTTGCGGGTGGCGGCTTGTCGGGCGCATTGCTGTTCCGTCCGGTGGGCGAGCATCAGCGGATCGAAGCGCATCTGGATGCGACGGCGGCACGATTGAGCGATGCGGTGGTGCTGCGGCGCGGGCATCTCGATGCGGTGGCGCTGCTCGATCCGGCGGGAACGTCGATCGAGGCGAGCGTGAACGGCGCGGGGCTGCGGCGCGGGGCGCTGGTGATCGGGCGCTTTGCCGCGCGCGCCTCGTTGCGCGGCGGTACCGGCACCATCACCGCCTCGATTGCCGGGTCGAGCGGGCGCGCCTTCGATATCCAGTCGCTCATCCGCGTGACCCCTGACAATTATACCGTCACGGCGCAGGGCACGCTCGATCGTCGTCCGCTGAAGCTCGTTACACCGGCGGTGTTTACGCGCGATGGCGATGGCTGGCGTCTGGCCGCGACCGATCTCACTTTTTCCGGTGGCGATGCCAAGCTGTCGGGCCGCTTCACCGGCAAATCGAGCGCGATCGACGCGACGCTGGCGCGGATGCCGCTGTCGATCCTCGATATTGGTTATCCGGGGCTTGGGCTGGGCGGCAACGCCTCCGGCACCTTGTCCTATGCGCAGGGCGGCGGCGCTGCCCCGACGGGCAAGATCGACATGACGGTGCGCGGGCTCACCCGTTCGGGATTGATCCTGTCGTCGCGCCCGGTCGATGTCGGGATTGCCGGAGTGCTGTCGCCCGACCGCATCGCCGCGCGCGCGGTCGCCGCCACCGGTGGCAAGACCGTGGGCCGCGCGCAAATGTTGCTTACATTGCCTGCAGGGCCCGATCTGACGACGCGTGTGTCCAATGCGGGGGCGTTTGCGCAGCTTCGTTATGATGGGCCTGCCGACACTATCTGGCGACTGACCGGGGTTGAACTGTTCGATCTTACCGGCCCGGTCGCGATCGCGCGGATGTGGGCGGCACGATCGCCAACCCGCAGATCAGCGGCGTTGTCCAGGCCAAGGGGGCGCGCATCGAAAGCGCGACGACCGGCACCGTCTTGACCAATGTGCAGGCGGCCGGACGCTTTGGCGGGTCACGCCTCACGATCGATCGCTTCGCCGCAGAGGCAGGCAAGGGCGGGCACGTCAACGGCAGCGGCACCTTCGATTTCGCGGCGAAGAACGGCCTCGGGCTCGATCTGACCTTGCAGACCGATCATGCGGTGATGATCGCGCGCGACGATATCGGCGCAACCGTCACCGGCCCGTTGCGCTTCCAGTCGGATGGGGCAGGGGGGACGATTTCGGGCGATCTGAAGCTCGACAAGGCGCGCTATCGCCTGGGCCAAGCAAGCGCCGCCAGCGCGGTGCCGCAACTCGCCATTCGCGAAATCAACGTGCCCGGCGGCGGCGCTGAGGATGATGAAGCGCCGCGCGCGCCGTGGCAGCTCGCCATCCATGCGCGCGCGGCCAATCAGGTACTGGTCACCGGACTTGGCCTGCGCAGCGAATGGTCGGCGGACCTCAAGATCGGCGGCGCGCCCGACAATCCCGCGATCACCGGTCGCGCCGATCTGGTGCAGGGCAATTACGATTTCGCCGGGCGCAGCTTTGCGCTCGAACGCGGCAAGATCCTGTTTGCCGGCGAAGTCCCCGCCAATCCGGCGCTGGATATCTCGGCCAATGCCAACACTACCGGGCTGAACGCCTCGATCAACGTCACCGGCCCGGCGCTCAAGCCCGAAATCACCTTCTCCAGCGTGCCTGCCTTGCCGCAGGACGAATTGCTGTCGCGGCTGTTGTTCGGCACGTCGATCACCAATCTGTCCGCCCCCGAGGCGTTGCAACTGGCCTCGGCAGTGGCGGCGCTGCAGAACGGCAAAGGCGGGCTGGATCCGATCAACGCGGTCCGCCGCGTGGCCGGGCTCGACCGCTTGCGCATCCTTCCCGCCGACGCGCAGACCGGGCAGGGCACCTCGGTCGCGGCGGGCAAATACATCACGCGGCGCTTTTATGCCGAGATCGTCACCGACGGAGCCGGCTATTCGGCGACGCAGGTCGAGTTCCAGGTGACGCGTTGGCTGTCGGTGCTGTCGACGATCTCGACGCTGGGAAGGCAAAGCGCAAACTTGCGCGTATCGAAGGATTATTGAGGCGGGGAGCAGGCGGTGGCGGAAACCAAGACCGACGAATATCTCTCGGCGCTGTTTGCGGACTCCTACAAGCGTGAGTTGGACGCCGATGAGGCAATCTGGCGCTCGCTGCCGTTTTTCGCGGCGATCCTGGGCCTTGCCGTCGCCGTCCTGCCGAGCATTTATCGCTCGGCCTTTTCGGTGCGCGATCCGGGCTGGACGATCGCGGTGGTGTTTCTGTTGGTTGGATCGGTCGGGTGCTTTGTCATCGCGGGGCGCTGGTTTTGGGATGTCATCCGCCTGCGCGACTATCGTTATCCGCCCAATGATGTCGAAATCCTGGATTATGCGCAGACCTTGGGCACCTTCTATCAGGACATTGGCAAGAAAGCGGTCGAGCGAGACGGTCTGGTTCGCGACGATTTGCGGACGCTGATGATCGGTGAGTTCGCCGATGCCGCGACACGCAACAGGCGAAACAACGTTGCGAAGGCCAAGGCTCGGAGCCAGGTACTGCTATTCGTGATGACCGGCTTCCTGCTCGCATTCTGCGCGGAAGCGACTATATTGCTGGCAGAGGCGTTCACCACTCCGAGCGAGCGGTGCCGCCCTGGAGGTAAAGCCAATGCCGGATCTGCCCAAAACTGCCGAAACGCAGCGGCCCCCGCAAAAGCCGCTGCCGCCCAAGCACCATATCGTGCGCGAGGGCGCGAGCTTCACGCTGAAAAGCTTCAGCCCGCCCGCCCGCAAACCGGCGTAACGCCTTAACCGATCATGCGCAGGCGGCTAGGTGCCGCCCGCGCATGGCTCAGGCAGGCTCGCCGATCACGGTCTTGACTTCCATAAAGTCGGTCAGCCCGAACTTGCCGTTTTCCCGTCCATTGCCCGATTGCTTGTAGCCGCCGAACGGCGCGTTGCCGTCGGGGCTCCACGAATTGATCGTCACCAGCCCGGCGCGCAGCCGCGGTGCGATTTTGGCGGCCTTGGCGGGATCGCCCGAGATCGTTGCGGACAGGCCGTAGGGCGTGCCGTTGGCGATCTTCACCGCTTCCTCTTCGGTGTCATAGGCGATGATCGTGGCGACCGGGCCGAACACTTCCTCCTGCGCGATGCGCATGTCTGGAGTAACGTCGGCGAACAGCGTCGGCTTGATGTAATAGCCGACATTGCGTCCGTCGGGCCGCCCGGTACCGCCGGTGACCAGCGTCGCGCCTTCGTCGATCGCCGACTGGATCAGCCCCTGGATTTTGTCGAACTGCGCCTTGTTGACGACCGGGCCGATATGCGCGCCCATTTCGGCCGGGTCGCCCACTGGTGTGCCCTCCATCATCGCCTTGACGATGCCGGTGCGTCCGCGACCTGGCTTTTGTGCACCAGCAGGCGCGTGGGCGCGATGCAGCTTTGGCCCGAATTGGCGAGCACGCCTTGCACCGTCGGGGGCAGCACCGCTGCAAGATCGGCCCCTTCGATCACCAGATTGGCCGCCTTGCCGCCCAGTTCCTGATGCACGCGCTTGACCGTTGCCGCCGCCGACTGCGCGATCGCGATCCCTGCGCGAGTCGATCCGGTGAAGCTGACCATATCCACGTCCGGGTGCGCCGACAGCGCCGAGCCGACGCCCGCGCCATCGCCATTGACGAGGTTGAACACGCCCGCCGGCACGCCCGCGGCATCGAGGATTTCGGCCAGAATCACCGCGCAGCCGGGCGATTCCTCGCTTGGCTTCAGGATCATCGTGTCGCCTGCCGCAAGGGCAGGCGCGACCTTGGCGGTGACCTGGTTGAGCGGCCAGTTCCACGGCGTAATCATCGCGACGACGCCGAGGGGCTCATGCACCACGCGCGCGCGGCCGAGCTGTTCGTCGAACTGGAAGGCGTTGAGCGCCTTTAGCGTCGAGATGAAATGCCCAAGCCCGGCGGGGACTTGCGCTGCCGTGGCAAAGCCGATCGGTGCGCCCATTTCCTGGCTGACCGCCTGCGCGAGGTCGGGAATGCGCTTCTTATATTCCTCGATGATTCGCTCGAGCAGGGCGGCGCGTTCGGCGACGGTGGTCTGCGAGTAGGTCTCGAACGCTGTCCGCGCGGCGGCGACGGCGGCATCGACATCGGCGGCGGTGCCGAGCGCGATTTCGCTGCAGGGCTGCTCGGTCGCGGGGTTGATCACCGCGTGGCGCGTGCCGCCGATGCTGTCGACCCACGCACCGTTGATATACTGTTTGAGGTAGCTCTTCATCGCCGCTCTCCACCGTCTTGAATTTCTGGTACGCGACGACAAATGGAGCGGGGCGAAATAGGTTGCAACCCGAAACGTACGTCGTCGGTTAGGGCGGTTCGATAAGGAGATAGGCAGATGGCACGCGTTGCGCGGATCGACCGTATTGGTGGCCCCGAAGTGATCCAATGGGTCGATGTCAATTTGCCCGATCCCGGCCCCGGCGAGGTGCGGATGCGCAATGTCGCGGTCGGCCTGAACTTCATCGACGTGTATCACCGCAAGGGCGTTTATCCGGTCAACCTGCCGAGCGGCCTTGGCTCCGAAGCGGCGGGGGTGGTCGTGGCGGTTGGACCGGGGGTTACCGATTTTGCGCCGGGCGACCGCGTCGGCACGTTCGGCCCCGCGCTTGGTGCCTATGCGACCGAGCGTAACGTTCCCGCCAAGATCCTTCTGAAACTGCCCGACGATATTAGCGATCAGACCGCTGCCGCCGTGTTGCTCAAAGGGTGCACCACCGAATTTCTGGTCGAGCGCTGCGCGCGCGTACAGGCCGGACAGACCGTTCTGGTTCATGCGGCGGCAGGTGGCACCGGGCATTTGCTGGTCGGCTGGTTGAAGGCGATCGGTGCGACCGTGATCGGCACCGTTGGCAGCACGGAAAAGGCCGTACAGGCCAAGGCGGCGGGGGCCGACCACGTCTTGCTGCACAAGAGCGAAGATGTGGCGCAGCGCGTGCGCGAGTTGACCGACGGCGCGGGCGTGCCGATCATTTTCGACGGGGTCGGCATGGCGACCTGGGAGGTTTCGCTGGCGAGTGCCGCGCGGCGCGGGCTGATCGTCAGCTTCGGCAATGCCGGTGGCAAGGTGACCGGGGTCGACCTCGGCATCCTGTCGGCGCGCGGATCGCTGTTCGTCACCCGCCCGACGCTGTTCAGCTATTATGTCACGCCAGAGGAGCGCCAGGCCGGGATCGACCGCGTGTTCGCGATGCTGCGCTCAGGCGCGATCACCCCTGAAATCGGCCAGACCTTCGCACTGGAAGACGCTGCCGCCGCGCACCGCGCGCTGGAAGCCGGGGAGACGTGTGGAGCGACCGTGCTGACCGTGTAACCGCCTTGGGCATTTTGTCTCATCGCAGTCGGGGCGCGGGTTCCTATCTAGGCGGCAGCGAAAAGGTTGGATCAGACATGGCGGACACACAGACCGAGGGCGAAAAATGGCGCTGGATCTTCAAATCCGGTGCCAAGGGCCTGTGCCCGCGCTGCGGCAAGGGGCATATGTTCCGGTCATGGCTGAAGGTGGTCGATCGCTGCGAGGTGTGCGGGCTGGATTACAGCTTCGCCTCGCCCGATGACGGCCCCGCCTTCTTCTCGTTGTGCATCGTCGCGTTTCCGCTGCTGTTCGTGGTGGTGTGGTTCCAGGTGGCGTTCAGCCGCCTTTCTGGGTCCATGCCGTCACCTCGCTGCCGCTGATGCTGGCGGGATGCCTGTTGCCGCTACGCCCGATCAAAGGATGGCTGGTCGCCTCGCAATATGTGAACAAGGCGCATGAGGCGGGGACCGCGCAATTGTGGGGGCAGTTGAACGGGCGGACGGTGGAGAAGGGCGGGACCGCGTTTGATGAGTGAGGGGCGTCATAATATCCCGATGTCGTGCAGCCATTGCCTGACCTGTCCCGGCCATTCCGTGGTGATCGGATCGGCGGTTGGTCGCATCCCGAATGCATGGCCGCCCCTAGCATAGAGCCGTAGATCGACCGGCACGCCCGCGTCGTTCAGCGCAAGCGCATAGGCCATGGGCTGCCGGATATTGTCCACCGGATCGTTCATGGCGTGCAGGATGAGCGTCGGCGGTGCCTTCGGGCTGATCTTTACCCAAGGCTGCAATTCGAGGCTGTTCCGCCCCTTGCTGGTGTCCAGCATTCGCGCCGTGTAGGCGATGATGGCGAAGTCCGGCCGCGGGGATTGTTGATCTGCCGCGTCGGCAGGCGGATAGGTGCGGTCTTCCGTGTTGCTCATGTTCGCGGCGAGATAGGCACCTGCCGAAAAACCGATCACGCCGATCTTATGCGGATCGATTCCGTAGGTAGACGCGTCCTGTCGCAGCAAGCCCATCGCGCGCTGGGCGTCCTCCAAAGCCAGCAACACCTTTGGCCGCTGCTGTTTTCCGTTCTTCGCCGGCCAGGCTTGCGGCGTCCGGTATTTGAGCATGGCGCAGGTGATGCCCTGCTGGACCACCCACTCGCAGATTTCGGTGCCTTCCAAATCCGTCGCGACGACTTCAAAGCCGCCGCCCGGCAGGACCAACATCGCGGCACCGTTGTTTTGCCCCCTGGGGCGATAGACGGTCATGGTCGGTCGTGTGACATAGGTTGCCCAATGCCATTTGCGCCCGCCGACCAGACCGGTGCCATTGCCCGTTGCCTCGAGACGATCGCCGCTGTCGGGCTTGGCGAGGGCGACGTTCGCAGGCCATAGCGGCATCTGCACACCCTCGGCGGGGGCTTGCCATACGCCTTCGCGTTCGTCCTTTGGAATCTCGACACGAGCTGGCGTGCTATCGGACTTGGCAGTCTGCCCAGAGGCCGCTCCGGCGATGCAGGCTGCGAGGAGCGAGGGCATGACGAACCGGAACCGCGACACGCCGTATCTCCTGATTGAATGCGCAGCCTGTGGTTCAAGAATCGCTTGGTTGCACTACCCGAAGTTAGCCGCGCCCACGCGTCGCGCCAATCGCAACGTTCTCGATTGGGAACTTCGAGCGGGGCGTCAGTCGT
Source organism: Sphingomonas sp. Ant H11 (assembly GCF_000797515.1). GTDB lineage: Bacteria > Pseudomonadota > Alphaproteobacteria > Sphingomonadales > Sphingomonadaceae > Sphingomonas. Next base: position 10,199 of record NZ_JSBN01000059.1, on the reverse strand, counting down.
GTGCACGGTAATTGCGAAACAGAAAAAGGGCGTCCGGATCGCTCCGGACGCCCTCCTAAAAATCGCGTCGTGGCAAAGCCACGCCGTCGGTCCTCGCTAGAGCGAGGCCGGCCGACAGCTCCTGTGGGGACTTTGGCTTCGCCTTGTCCCCACCGGCTGCCGGCACGGCAGCCTCAGTAGCTGTAGTACATATCGAATTCGACCGGGCTCGGCGTCATTTCCCACCGCGCCACGTCCTGCATCTTCAGCTCGATGTACGATTCGATCTGGTCCTTCGAGAACACATCGCCCTTGAGCAGGAAGTCGTGATCGGCGGCCAGGCTCTCGAGCGCTTCGCGGAGCGAACCGCAGACGGTCGGCACTTCGGCCAGTTCTGCCGGCGGCAGGTCGTACAGGTTCTTGTCCATCGCCTCACCCGGGTGGATGCGGTTCTGGATGCCGTCGAGGCCGGCCATGAACAGCGCCGCATAGCACAGATACGGGTTGGCCATCGCGTCGGGGAAGCGCACTTCGACGCGCTTTGCCTTGGGGCCGGTGCCATAGGGAATGCGGCACGAGGCCGAGCGGTTGCGCGCCGAATACGCGAGCAGCACGGGGGCTTCGTAACCCGGCACCAGGCGCTTATAGCTGTTGGTGGTCGGGTTGGTGAAGGCGTTCACCGCCTTGGCGTGCTTGATGATGCCGCCGATGAAATACAGGCAGGTGTCCGACAGGCCGGCATAGCCATTGCCCGCGAACAGCGGCTGGCCCTTGTCCCAGATCGACAGATGGGTGTGCATCCCCGAGCCGTTATCTTCCTTGATCGGCTTGGGCATGAAGGTGACGGTCTTGCCGTAAGCCTGCGCGACATTGTGGCAGACATATTTGTAGATTTGCATGCGGTCAGCGGTCAGCGTCATCGTGCCGAAAGTGAGGCCGAGCTCGTGCTGGGCAGCCGCCACTTCGTGGTGATGCTTGTCGCACGGCAGGCCCATTTCGAGCATGGTCGAAACCATTTCGCCGCGAATATCGACGGCGCTGTCGACCGGCGCGACCGGGAAGTAACCGCCCTTGGCGCGCGGACGGTGGCCGAGGTTGCCGCCTTCATACGAGGTGCCGGTGTTGGTGGGCAGCTCGATATCGTCGATCTTGTAATAGCTGGTCGAATAGCTGTTCTCGAACTGGACGTTGTCGAACATGAAGAATTCGGCTTCCGGCCCGATATACACGGTGTCGCCGATGCCGGTGGTCTTCAGATACGCCTCGGCGCGCTTGGCGGTCGAGCGCGGATCGCGGGCATAGAGTTCGCCGGTCGAGGGCTCGACGATGTCGCACACCAGGATCAGCATCGGCGTTGCCGAGAACGGATCGGTCCACACGGCGTCCAGATCGGGCTTCAGGATCATGTCGGATTCGTTGATCGCCTTCCAGCCCTCGATCGAGGAGCCGTCGAACATGAAGCCGTCGGTCAGCTCATCTTCGCCGACAACGCCGGCGACCATCGTCAAATGCTGCCATTTGCCCTTGGGATCGGTGAAGCGCAGATCGACCCACTCGATCTCCTGCTCCTTGATCATCTTCAGTACGTCGCTCGCAGTGTTTGGAGCCGAATTCGCCATGTCCCCACGCCCTTTCGTTATCGATCAATAGCCCGAGCAATTCGGGAATCACATTCCACTAGGATGATCGCGTTGTCACAAGATATTGCGCTGCGTCAAATGGCATCCTCGTCGCGTTCGCCGGTGCGGATGCGCAGCGCGGTTTCGACCGGAATGACGAAGATCTTGCCGTCGCCGATGCGCCCGGTCTGCGCGGCAGCGGCAATGGCTTCGACGACGCGTTCCGCCAGCGAATCCTCCACCACCACTTCGAGTTTTACCTTGGGCAGGAAGTCGACCACATATTCCGCGCCGCGATACAGTTCGGTATGCCCCTTTTGACGACCGAACCCCTTGGCTTCGGTCACCGTGATGCCGCTGACGCCAACCTCGTGCAGCGCCTCCTTCACCTCATCGAGTTTGAACGGCTTGATGATCGCCTCGATCTTTTTCACGCAGCACGCACTCCCATTCTGTCGGTTCACCTTACAACATCCGTGCCAGCCGCGCGAGGGGCGCAAAAGCGCGGGCGGACCCGGTCGGCACCCATGTCACGATGCTCAACAAATGGGCAGGAGGCGGGGGAATTGCCGGATTGGCAGGCACGACGATGCCGTCGCGCATGCGAGTGCGCGTGGTCGCGTCGGCTCGATTGAACCAAAAAAGATGAAATAAAAAACTTCTGCACCCGCAAGAAATTTATCGAAGGAGTGATGTTGGTTCAGCTGCTTACGCGACAAAAGCGGCTTTGGACTCAAAGAGAGAAATGATACTCTTCGGAGGTCGAGTCGGGAGTCGTGCATTATACCCTTGAAGGGCGTTCAAGGGCGTCAGTGTAAGAATTATACCGAAAATGTACGATGCGCGTAACGACTCAATCCTCGACGTGTTGTTTTATTCTCTCAAGAAGCAGGAGATAAACCATGTCTGAAGCAGTAGGTCTTTATCAAGTAAAGCTGTTGGTCCAGCTCGGCGTTGAGCCGATCGTCGGTGCTCCCACCTTGCATTTGTCGCTGCTGGTCAATGCGGTTTCTGGTCAAATCCATGGCACGGCGCACATTACGCAGTCGCTGCCGCCGCCCTACGGATCGATCGAATTTCCCGTCAGCGGCGTGCTGCATCATACCGGTTTCGGGCACGATACACGGCTTATCGCGCTGCATGGTGAATATGTCGTGTCGGTGCCGCCGCCCGCGATCGGCAGCTATCTGGCGCACTTCTCGGCGGCGCTGGCCGTCGATGCGGAATGGAACGGCGTTGGCACTTATACCTATGGTAACCACACCATTACGCACGGCACGGTAAGCAAAGTCAGCTGAACCTAGCGGCAGCGTGGGGCGGGGCCGCCTCGCCCCATGCTGCCTTTCGGATGTCTCGCTAAGACCGATCGGGGATCAAATTTCAATAAGGCGGCTTGTCGAACCCGCCGGGGCTGAGCGTGAAGATCTCGCAGCCGGTCTCGGTGATGCCGATCGAATGTTCGAACTGCGCCGACAGCGAACGGTCGCGCGTCACCGCCGTCCAGCCATCGTCGAGCACCTTCACGTCGGGGCGACCGGTGTTGATCATCGGCTCGATCGTGAAGATCATGCCGGGCTTCAGTTCGGGGCCGGTGCCGGGGCGACCGGCATGGACCACTTCGGGCGCATCATGGAACAGGCGGCCGACGCCGTGGCCGCAGAAATCGCGCACCACACCATAGCGGTGCTTTTCGGCGTGGCGCTGGATCACGTCGCCAATGTCGCCCAGATGGTTGCCCGGCTTGGCGGCTTCGATGCCGAGCATCAGGCATTCATAGGTTACCTCGACCAGCCGCTTCGCTTTGATCGGCACGTCGCCGATCAAATACATGCGGCTGCTATCGCCGTGCCAGCCGTCGAGCAACGGGGTGACGTCGACATTGACGATGTCGCCATTTTTCAACGTCTTGTCGCTGGGAATGCGTGGCACAGACATGATTGGTCGAGATACAGCTCGAATGCGTATAGCCACGATAGCCCAGCGTTGCGGGCACGCCGCCGCGTTCGACGATGAAACGGCGGATCATCGCGTCCAGTTCGGCGGTGGCCATGCCGGGCACCATGTGCGGCACGATCATGTCGAGCGCTTCGGCGGCGAGTTTTCCGGCGGCACGCATACCTGCAAAGGCTTCGGGCCCATGAAGCTTGATGGCACCGGTACGGGCGGTGGGCGCGTCGGCGGTTACGGTTACATATTCGGTCATCCCCGCGATATAGCGAAGCCGCTTGGGCTTTGCGAGGGCCACGATGCGGGCTATGCGGGAAGCATGACGACACGCATCTGGACGGCCGCGCTGGCGGTGATCGGCGACGAGATCCTGTCGGGCCGCACGCAGGACAAGAATATCGCGCAAATCGCGACCTGGCTGAACGTGCAGGGCATCCGGCTGGCCGAGGTGCGCGTTGTGCCCGACAAGACCGCAGCGATCGTCGAGGCGGTCAACGTGCTGCGCGCGCGCAACGATTACCTGTTCACCACCGGTGGCATCGGCCCGACGCATGACGACATCACCGTCGATGCCATTGCCGAGGCGCTCGGCGTCCCGGTGGTCCACCACCCGCAAGCGGTGGCGGTGCTGGAGGCCTATTACACCACGCGCGGCGGCCTGACCGAGGCGCGCAAGCGCATGGCGCGCGTGCCCGAAGGGGCCGACCTGATCGAGAACCGCATGTCGGGCGCGCCGGGCATCCGCGTCGGCAATATTTTCATCATGGCCGGCGTACCGCACATAACGGCGGGGATGCTCGACGCGCTGACCGGCACGCTGGAGGGCGGGTTGCCGGTGCTGTCGCGCACGATCGGCTGCTGGGTCGGCGAGAGCGAAATCGCCGACCTGCTGCGCGAGGCCGAAAAAAGCCATGAGGGCGTGGCAATTGGGAGTTATCCCTTCTTTCGCGACGGGCGCACCGGTGCCAATTTCGTGGTGCGCGCGACCGACGCCGCGCTGGCCGACCGCTGTATCGCGGACTTGACGCGCGCGTTGGAGGCGACCGGGCGGACGGTTGTGGCGGGCGGGATTTGAAGGACAGGAGCGACATGATGAAACGTATCTGTGTGGCGATGATCCTGACGGCGGCGCTGGCATCGTGCGATGGCAGCCCCAGCGGCAGCGACAAGCCCGCCGCCGCAGCGACGCATGATCCGATGGAAGCGAAGATCGACGCGTTGTCGCCCTCGTTACAGCAGACGACGATGTTCCGTGCGATCCGCGACGGCGGCTATACCTGCCAGAAGATCGTGCGGATGGAGAAGCACGCGCCGATCGACGGCAAGGCGACCTGGATCGCCGAATGCGACGACCACGGCCAATATGTCATCGCCTTGCAGCCAGGCGGCATCTTCTGGGTAAGCGGCGTACCCCAGCCCAAGAAGCGCTAGAAAAGACCATATCGCGTGAACGGATGAAGCATAGCGGCCATGCTCGGCATGGTTCCGTCTAGGGGAAAGCACGCATAGCAGAAGCTGGGGCGGCGCGGCATTGCTCCTGTCATCGCGCGCGCACCCTGCGCTGTCGGCAGGATCGTGTCGCCGGTGACACGGTGTCGGGGAAAGCCATCATGATGACGCCCGGACCCGCTGGTCTCTCGCCTGCCGAAGCCGTCGATCGTCTGGTGCGCGACGGGCCCAATGCCTTGCCCCGCGCCGGGCGGCGCTCGACCTTTCATATCGCGTTCGAGGTGGTGCAGGAGCCGATGTTCGCGTTGCTGCTGGCAGGCGGCATGGCTTACCTGTTGCTGGGCGATTTGACCGAGGCGTTGATCCTGCTGGCCTTTGCCAGTTTTTCGGTGGTCGTCACCGTCGTGCAGGAAACCCGCACTGAACGGGTGCTGGAGGCACTGCGCGATCTCTCCGCACCCAGCGCCCTGGTCGTTCGCGGGGGCGAGCGGTTGCGCATTCCGGGGCGCGAGGTGGTGTGCGGCGATCTGCTGGTGCTGGAGCAGGGGGATCGCATCGCCGCCGATGGACGCTTGCTCAGCGCGGACGATCTTCAGGCCGATGAATCATTGTTGACCGGCGAGTCTTTGGCGGTCGGCAAGGCGGTTCAAGCCGACGCTCCATCAGCCGATCACCGTCCGGGCGGCGAGGATCAGCCCTATGTCTATTCGGGCACGCTGGTCGCGCGGGGCAGCGGCATCGCCGAGGTGACCGCGACGGGCCCTCGCAGCGAAATCGGCAAGATCGGCCAGTCGCTCGCCACGCTCGATACCGAAGCGCCGCGGCTCCAGCGCGAAACCACTCGCATCGTCACCTGGTGCGCGATCGGCGGGGGCGCGGTGGCGCTGGCGGTGGTGGTGCTGTTCGGCCTGCTGCGCGGCGGCTGGATCGAGGCGATCCTCGCCGGGATCGCGATCGGCATGTCGATGCTGCCCGAGGAATTTCCGGTCGTGCTCACTATCTTCCTGGCGATGGGGGCGTGGCGGATCGGCGCGGTCGGCGTGCTGACGCGGCGCGCGGCGGCGATCGAGACGCTGGGGTCGGCAACCGTGCTGTGTACCGACAAGACCGGTACGCTGACCGAAAACCGCATGTCGGTGGTCGCTTTGTGGCTGGCCTCGGGCGAGGATGCGACGCTGGGGGAGGCACCTTGCGCCTTTGCCGATTACGGGCCGATCGTGTGCATGGCCGCGCTGGCCAGCGCGGTGGAACCGTCCGACCCGATGGAAATCGCGCTGCATCAGGCGCATGTCGAAGTCTGCGCGCCGACGGGGCCTGACTGGACGCACGTCCACGGTTATGCGCTGCGGCCCGATCTGCTCGCCATGTCCAATGTCTGGCGCACCGATGACGACCGGCTGATCGTCGCGACCAAGGGCGCACCCGAGGCGATTGCCGATTTGTGCAAGCTGGCACCCGGTGAACGCGACCGTATGACGCTGGCGGTGGATCGGATGGCCGCGCGCGGCATTCGCGTGCTCGGCGTGGCGACGGCGGTCGCCGCCAATACCGATTGGCCGGAAACGCAGGCGGGCTTTGCGTTCGAATTGGTCGGTTTGGTCGGGCTGGCCGATCCGCTGCGCCCGACGGTGAAGGCGGCTGTTGCCGAATGCCGCTCAGCGGGAATCCGCGTGGCGATGATTACGGGGGATTATGCCGCCACCGCCAAGGCGATCGCGGCGCAGGCGGGAATCGCCGATGGGGACATGCTGACCGGCGATGAACTGGCGGCGCTCGACGATGCCGCGCTTGCCGTGCGGTTGAAGACGGTAACGGTGTTCGCCCGCATCATGCCCGAACAGAAATTGCGCATCGTTCAGGCGTTCAAAGCCGATGGCGAAGTGGTGGCAATGACTGGGGACGGGGTCAACGACGCGCCCTCGCTAAAGGCGGCGCACATCGGCATCGCGATGGGCAAGCGCGGCACCGATGTCGCGCGCGAGGCGGCGGCGATCGTGCTGCTCGACGACGATTTCGGCGCAATCGTGCAGGCAGTGGCGCTCGGTCGACGGATTTACGACAATATCCGCAAGGCGATGGCGTTCATCTTCGCGGTGCATGTGCCGATCGCGGGGCTGGCGTTGCTGCCGCTGGTGTTTGGCATGCCGATTCTGTTCGGGCCAATCCATATCGCCTTGCTGGAAATGGTGATCGATCCCGTCTGCGCGCTTGTGTTCGAGGCCGAGCGCGGGGAAAGAGACATCATGCAACGCCCGCCGCGCGACCCGAACGAACCGCTCTTCTCCGTGACGATGATCGCGTGGGGCGTGTTTCAGGGCGGGTTGGCCTTTGCCATGCTGGCAACCGTGTTCCTGCTGGAAGTGCGCGGCGGTATGCCCGAAGTGGAGGTCCGCGCGCTGGTGTTCTTCGCGCTGATCGCCGAAATTTTGGCACTCATTCTCGTCAACCGCTCGTTCGGCGCGTCGATCATCGAGGCCTTTGCGCGACACAATAGCGCGCTGCGCGCCGTGCTGGCGGCGATCGTCGTCATCGCCAGTCTGATCTTCTTCCTGCCCGCCGCGCAAATCTTGCTGAAATTCGGGTCGATCGCGTGGATCGACATGGTGTTCGCAGTCGGTTTGGGGGCGGGGCTGCTGGTGCTGCTCGAACTGTGCAAGCCGGTCGTGCGCTCGATCATGCGGCGTGGCGCAATCGCGCGTCCGGCGGCGGCATGACCGCACCCGATTTGCGCGGCTTCTCCCTGGAACGCGGGTTCTTCCTCGCGTTTCTCATTATCGTGTCGCTGGTCTTCGCGTGGCTCATCGCGCCCTTTTTCGGTGCGATCGTGTGGGCGGTGGTCGCCGCGATCGTGTTCGCCCCGCTGACCGACTGGTTGACCGCCAGGCTTGGGGGTCGCCGCAATGTTGCGACGGTGTTGACGCTGTTGGTCATCCTGCTCGCGGTGATCTTGCCGACGGTGCTGCTGGGCGGCGCGCTGCTGCAACAGGCGGCGGGGCTCTACGCCAAGATCAAGTCGGGCAAGATCGATTTCGATCTCGTGTTCTTCCAGGTCGAGGGGCGCTTGCCGAACTGGGTCCAACAGCAACTGGCGGGCTATGGCCTCACCGATTTCGCCGCGGTGCGCGCGCGGATCGCGGACGGAGCGGTCAAGAGCTTTGATTCGCTGGCGGGGCGCGCGTTCAGCCTCGGGCAGAGCGTGTTCGGGCTTTTGGCGACGCTCGGCATCATGTTGTACCTCTGCTTCTTCCTGTTGCGCGACGGGCGCGAGATCGTCGCCAAGGTCGAACATGCCATTCCGCTGCTTCCGGAATATCGCCGCGCGCTGTTCGACAAATTCGCCGCCGTCGTGCGCGCGACGATCAAGGGCAGCCTGGTCGTCGCGGTGTTGCAGGGGATGATCGGCGGGCTGATCGTGTGGGCGCTCGGCATTGGCGGCGCGCTGCTGTGGGGCGTGCTGATGGGCGCGTTCTCGCTGCTGCCCGCGATCGGTACGGGCATCGTGTGGGTGCCGATGGCGCTCTATCTGCTCGCAACTGGCGCGATCTGGCAGGGGATTGCGCTGGCGCTGTGCGGGTTTTTCATCATCAGCAGCGTCGACAATGTGGTGAAGCCGATCCTGGTTGGCCGCGACACGCAAATGCCCGACTATGTTGTGCTGATTTCGACCTTTGGCGGCCTGGAACTGTTCGGGTTTAACGGGCTGGTGGTCGGCCCGGTGATCGCGGCGATGTTCATCGCCACGTGGGAGATTTTCTCGCGATCGCGCGACGCTCACCGGGGTATCGACGTCCGCTGATGCGCGTGGCGTGATGGGCGGCTGGGCCTGATCGCAATGCCTTTCAGCCCCTCCGCACAGACCAGATAGGCGACCACCACCGCAACGATCCCGCCCGTCATCGCCAGTGGCGGTGTCTGGAAACCCAGCCAGTGCGCCAGCGGGGTGAAGGGTAAAATGAGCGCCACCAGCAACGCGCCCAGGGATGTCATCGTCAGGATCGGGCTCGCGCGGTTTGCCCACGGCCTGCCATTGGTGCGGATGATGAAGATCACCAGCACCTGTGTCGCCATCGATTCCAGAAACCACGCGGTACGGAATTCAGGCGGTGCGGCATGGAACAGCAGCACCAGCCCGGCAAAGGTGAGTAAGTCGAACAGCGAGGAGAGCGGCCCCATGATCGCCGCGAATTTTACGAGGTCGCGCAAGTTCCACACTTGTGGCTTCGCAATCGCCTCGGCGCGGACGGTGTCGAACGGAATGCCGATTTCGGACACGTCGTAGAGCAGGTTGTTGAGCAGGATCTGCGTCGGCAACATCGGCAGGAACGGCAGGAAGAACGACGCCACCGCCATCGACAGCATGTTGCCGAAGTTCGAACTGGCCCCCATGCGGATGTATTTCAGGATGTTGGCGAAGGTCCGCCGCCCTTCTTCCACGCCGTCCGCGACCACCGCGAGATCGCTGTCGAGCAGGATCATGTCGGCGGCCGCCTGCGCGACGCCGGTTGCGCCCGCGACCGACAGGCCGATATCGGCCCCTTTGAGCGCCGGGGCATCGTTGATGCCATCGCCCAGATAGCCGACCACCGCTCCGCGCGCCTGCAATGCCCGCACGATGCGGGATTTCTGGTCGGGCGCGAGCCGCCCATAGGCATCGACATGCCGCACCTGCACCGCGAGCGCGTCGTCGGACAGATGCGCGATGTCCGAGCCCGACAATACGCGGTCGGCCTTCATGCCGACCAGCGCGGCCAGCCGCTTGACCACCACCGGATCGTCGCCCGACAGGATCTTCAGTCGGATTCCCGCTGCCGCCAGGCGGGCGATGGCTGCGGCGGCGGTTGCCTTGGGCGGATCGGCAAAGGCACACAGACCCTCGAAGACGAGGCCGGTTTCATCCGCTGCCGACACGGTTTGCGCAGGGGCGGTCCAGACGCGCGACGCCACGGCGATCGTGCGCAAGCCTTCCTGCCCGGCCAATGCCGTGACTTGCGCCAGCGCGGCGGCGCGTTCCTTCGGACCCATCACGCTGCCCCCATGACTCGACGTGCACAAGGCGAGGACGGCTTCGGGCGCACCCTTGGCAATGAGGATCGTGCCATCGGGGCCAGTCGCGACCACAGATCCCAGCCGCCGCGCAAAGTCGAAGGCGTGGCGTCCGAGCAGCGTCCAGCCCGCATCCGCATCGGGCGCGGCGGCGAGCAACGC
>NZ_JSBN01000058.1 GCF_000797515.1 Sphingomonas sp. Ant H11 | reverse complement strand
GGCCGCCGAAGCGAGTGCCTTGCGGCCGCGATGAGCTGGCCGAGCGCGCGTCCTCGCCCTTGGCGAGTTCGGCGTCGATGTCCGCGGCGCTCGCCGTGAGCGAGATCGGGCGGGTTTCGCCGGATTCGAGCTTGTCGGCCGCGCCTTCATGCCTGCGGGGAATGACGGTCAGGGTGACGGTGTCGTCGGGGCCGGCGACGAGATCGAAGCCGAGCGAGTAGCGCGCGAGCAGCGGGAGCAGGGTCGTGATCAGCATGGACGCGTTTCCTTATTTGGAGCGTGCGGGAAATCAGGCGGCGAGTTCGGTGATCGGCGCTTGGGCGAGCGGTGCGGCGTTGACCGGGGGTGGCCCGTATTGGCCGTCGAGGGTCATCGCGCTGGGCAGGCGGCCGGCCCATTCAAAGCCAGTTCGATTGAGCATGCCGGCGACAACATCCGCCTTCTTGGAGCCCAGGAGCTTGGCGAACGCTTTCTCGCCCATGTGCGAGACTAGGCCGGTTTCCTGGGCGATGAACCTGAGTTCGTCTTTGGTGTACCGCTCCAGGAATGCCTTATCGACCTGCCAGACGTCGCGCAGATCGACGTCGAAAGCGCGGGCGAGATCGGCGACGTGCCCGAAGTTCAGCACATCCTTGGCATAGGCTGCGCCGATCGCGGAAAGCACGGTCGCGGCTTGGCCTTCAGGCAGCGTGCGGATCTCGGCAATCTTGGCGCTGTACGTAAGTTCCGGGAAGGACGCGCGACGAGCAGGCCCGCGCGTCCCTTCAGGGTTTCGCCCTTGATCTGCGAGAGCGTCCCGGACATCGCTGCGACGAGGACGGCAATATGCGCCTGTGCGGCATTGGCCGCGAGCGCCCGGGCGAGCGCGGTTCGCCACGTCGCTTCGCGAAGATCGCTGGTACGGCTGGCTATGGACTTGACGGTGACGGTCGGCTTGTGCGCGGTCGAGACGCCGCTCACGGAAGGGGGCGGCGTCGGGGTCGCTTGTGCGGACACGTGCGCCCCGGTCGTGCCGGGAGACGGGGCTCGCGGGTTCTTGGAATCGGCCCCGCTCTCGTCGATGGCATCGTCCTGCTCGTCATCCTCCGCGTCTTCGTCAGCGTCTTCGTCAGCTCGTGGAGCTGCGGCCCTTGCCGCTTTTTCGGCCCGCTCCTGCTCCTCGAAGCGGATCGCTTCGGCGGTTTGCGTCTTCAAATCGAAGCATCCGGGATTGGTGCAATGCCCGTCATCGACATGAGTCTCGAACAGAGTCCGCTGGGCGGCCGAGTTGAACGGGCAGGTCGTGCACTCGGTCTTGTCGAAACAGGCGGCGCCGAGGTTCTGCGTGACGCGCATGAGGAGGTCACGCGTTTTGTTCACATCGAGGCCCGAGCCGAGGATCGTCTCGAGGGCCTTGTCCTGCTTGTCGGCGGGGATGGCGGCGAGCAGCTCGGCATGGCCGACCTTGATCCGGCGTTCGTCGAGCGCGAGCTTCACGGCGTCGGAAAGTTCGGCGAGCGCCAGACGACGATCAAGCTTGGCCCGGGACCATCCGAGACGCCGTGCCGCCTCGGCGCGATCGTTCTGGCAGGCCGCGAGGTAGCGGACGGCGGCATCGGCCTGCTCGGTTTCCGAAGGATCATCGCGGTCGTCATTTTCAGCGATCGCGGCGTCGAGGGCCTCCTGATCGGTCATCTCGCGAATGATGACGGGCACTTCAGCATCGGGGCCGTAGGCTTCGAGGCCGGCCCTGTAGCGGCGTTCGCCGGCGACGATGGCGTAGACCTCGCCCTTCGGACGCAGCAGGATAGGCTGCAACATTCCGCGGAGGCCGATCGAGGCTACAAGCTCGTCATGCTTTTTCCGATCGAAATAACGGCGGGGGTTATCCCCCTTCGTGATGAGGGAGAGCGGCAGCGTGGAGCGGGTTGAATCTGGTGTGTTCAAGGCTGATCTCCTCAGGGAATGTGGCAGGGCCGTGGCTCGGGTCGTGCGTCCTCATTTTGACGCGCCCGATCCCGCTCCCTCCCCCTCATCTTCATGGCGGTTTGTCGCCGACGCCCGCAGCGGTCAGACCGGTGTCGGTGCGCCGCCGGATGCGGGCGGCGGCCCGGGGTCATCTGAATCGGGCGACGTGATCTCGATCGTGCGGCTGAGATCGGGAACCCGTTCGTCATGGTAGACGCTATGGTCGGCCAGGCCTTCGGCGGCAGCCTGGGGATCCTGGCCTTCGGGAAGGTCGATGATGAAGGTCTCGACGGCGAAGCATTCGCCGTCGGAGAAGAATTGGACGCATATGCGGAACGCGCGCGTCGACGTCGCCGAAATCTCGGTCATGGCTGGGCCTCCAGATAGCAAAGGAAGAAAAGGTGCCGGGCACGCCGGCACCGCACGTTTCAATTGGCGCGTTCGAGCAGTTTCCGCGCCTTGCCCTCGAACTCTAGGCGATCGTTCTGATGCGTCTTTCCGCGCGCGACGGCGGTGATCCCCTGGACGAAGTCGTAGAGCGAGGCTGCCGGATGGCCTTCCTCGTCCAACACCGTCGCGATGATCTTCGCGGTGTCCGACTTGGAAAAGCCACGCTTGCGGAGGAACGCCTCGCGATCGTCATCCTTGCGGGCGACGATACGTTCCCGTGCCGCGCGGACGCCCTGCACGAAGGTCAACGGGGAGGAGTCCGCGAAAGTCTCGAGCGCCGGTGCTGCCTCATGGGCAAATCGATTGGCCGCGAATTTGGAATGGCGGATGGAGATTTCCTCGAAATTCTCGACGCCGTCGGGTAGGGGCGAGGGTTCCCAAAGGGATGATCCTCTACCCCTCCCACGAAACCGGACGTGATGGTTTCCCATCATCCGGCTTCTACGCTTGCACCATGCGATCCAGTCGTTCCTGCAATCGCCCGGCATGATGCGCGACGTGGCAGTCGTGGCAAAGCACCGTGCGCTTGCGCGTCCGGGCCGCCTTGACGCGGGTCCACAAGGTGGTCCCAGCCATATCACTCATCTTACGGACGTGATGCACCTCCACCGGCACATCTTCCGTACCGCACGCCTGACATGCCCTTGCTCGCAAGCGGTCGACGATGTCGTTCCGTCCTGCGAAGTGGATATGTGCAAGCGTTTGGCGGTCGACGCGCGCGGATGCCGGGGTTGACCGAACATCCTTGAGGCGGAACATCGGCATGAAGCGCCGCTGGTGGCGGCCCTCATACCACAGGCCGAGGCTATCCCCATTCCGGAGCCTCTCTGCCGTCTTCCGAACCGAGCATTTGTGCTTCCGCGAGATGGTCTTCATGAAGCTCCACCACCAGAGGTGATGCAGCCGTCCGACTTCATCTTTCCAGAGCGTGCCGAGCTTATAATACTCGGCCAGCCCGCGCATCAGCGCATTATATCCGGTCAGGATCGCGACATCGGAGTTGTTGATCAGTTCGCAGCGTGCCTCGCCCCGGTTGGTATATATATTGCCGAGACGTTGCCGTTCTGCGAACCGGGCTAGCCTGTCCACCGGCACGTGAAGCTGCATACGATCTCCGGGCAAGCGCATGGTGACGGCACGGCCGCCCTTGATCATGCGCCTGGTTCGCCCATCGCCATATGTTTTCAGCTGATAGCCGAGGAACATGGCACCCTCGTCCGCCTTCCTGATCCCGCTCTTCTCCTCAGACACCTCGAGCTTCAGACCGTTGGCGAGGAACGTCCTCACCTCGGCCATGATGCCGCGGGCGTCTTCCTTGCTGCCGATCACGCCTATGACGAAGCGTCGGCATAACGGCAGTAGCGGAGTCGGCGGTAGTTGGGGTCGAACGGGTCGAGAGCCGGCTCTTCGAGCCGTCGCCGCTCCCATTCCCTGATCTCTTCGACGAGCGCCGGGATTTCCTCCTCTTGGCCATTGGCCCGCCGCCGTTCGATCTTTCTGCGTCGGATCTGGATCTGCTTGGAGATTTCGAGATAGGCATCGCTGCGCCGTCTCGTCTGCCCCTTGTCGAACCGCGCTTTCACCTCCGCCATGAACCTATCGAGTTCATGGAGGTAGATGTTGGCGAGGACCGGCGAGATCACGCCGCCTTGCGGAGCGCCGCTGAACGTTCGGTGGAACGTCCAGTCTTCGAGGTAGCCAGCCTTGAGCATACGCCCGATCAACCGTATCAAACGCTCGTCATCGATGCGCCTGCGTAGAAGACCCAGCAGGATGTCATGGTCGATGTTGTCGTAATAGCCGACTATATCGACCTCGATCAGCCACTTCACGCCATGCCATGTACGCCTGATTTCAGTCAGGGCGCTGTGACATGACCGCCCCCGGCGGAAGCCATGCGATTGATCGGCAAAGACCGGCTCATAGACATGTTCGAGCAAAATCTTCACCGCCGCCTGCACCAGCTTGTCGTCGGCAGTAGGAATGCCCAACGGGCGTTTCTTCCCATTGGGTTTGGGGATGTATTGCCTGCGGGCCGGAGAGAAGCGATACGAGCCGTCCAGCACGGCGGTCATGATCCGTTCCATCCTTTCGAGCGAGAAGCCGTCGAGGGTGTTGTCGGGATCGATGCCGGGCGTGAGCGCCCCCTTGTTGGGAGCGACCTGCCCATAGGCCCGTTCCCAAAGGAGCGGACAGCCGAGCAGCCGGAACAGACCGTTGATACGCTTTCCCTGGCGTGACAGGTCGATGATTGAGTCAAGTCTCTTCTCTACGGTGAGCGGTTGCATCAGCAGACCTCCGTTATGAAGTTGAAAGACCCAGCAAGCGCGCCGCCCTTCACCCGCGCAGAGGAGATTCCCCTTCCGGTTGCCCGGCCGGTTTCACTCATGCCCGTCCATCCGTGGATGGCTGTCCCGGTCATTACCCCGGGCGTTTGGCTAATATGGCGGCTCCGTCGCCTTACGGGACACCGGAGAGGTGCCCGCTTAGGCGATCCCATGTTTACACGATCAGTGAGATGCGACGTGGGTAGGTGGCCCGTTCGATCGTTGGCCTCTCGACGAGAGGTGGACCGTGCGACCAAGTTTAGGAGGACGCTATGGGGTAGTCCTCCCTTCGCACGGCATGACGCGTCAACCATTGCTGCGTCACGACCCGAATAAAGTTCCTGAATCTGGGCTTCACGCAATCCAGCATTCACCATGCACGTCTTGCCCTGACGTCCCGATAGCCTACAATGGTTTCGGCCCGGAGGACGCCTTGTCCCAACATGCTGTTGTCCCCCGCCGGTTTCCCGGTCGCAACCATTGCTGGTCGAGGTAAGTTGGGTGGGCATCAGGCTTTCCTTGGTTTCCTGAGAAGTCATCCTTCACTCAATTGATCGCGCCACCATGGCGCACCCACAAATTGCGATTCTGGCACACGGCCCTGAGATAGAAGGACGCGATACCAAGGGTCTTGGCGCCCACTTCGCTGTTCCAGGCATAGAAGCCCCTGAAATAGAGATCGGGCGATCCATCCGCGAGCTTGCCGGCTTCGATCGGATTCAGATCGTCGACGAGGAAAAGGAAGACGTCGCGATCGGAAGCGTAGAGCGTCGTGGTGTCCTTGGTGATGTCGACGCGCGGATTATAGACGCCGGTCGACCAGTCGAGGACACCGGGCACTTTCCAACGGGTGTCGCCGGTGCCGTTGCCGGCGATGCGCTGCACGGCTTCGACCAGCTCGTGGTCGTAGATCCGGCCGTAGTCGGGGCCGGTCACGGCGCGCAGCTCGACGCGGCCGTCGTCGGTCTCGAGGGTCTTGATCTGCTCGGCGCGGTGGGCGGTCAGCCCATATTGCAGGTTGATGCCGGCGAGCGCGGCGGGGAGCTGCCGCAGATAGGCGGCCGGCGCGCCGACCTGGCTCGCGAGCTGACCGAAACTCCAGTGCGTCGGAGCGATGGGCTTGTCGGCGCCTGGTAGGATCAGGGCAAGCCGTTCGGGATCGGTGCGGCTGGCTTCGACATGGATAAGCGCGGATTCGACAACGCGCGTTCGGCTGCGCTCGGTGCGCTCGCGGACGGTCCGGCCGAGTTCGGCGAGCGAGAGATAGCGCTCGTCGTCGGGTCGCGAGAACCACTCCGAGGAAACCCGACCGATGCGCTCGCCGCGGTTGATGTCCACCTTCCAGCCGCCACTCACGTCGCGCCGGGCATCGAGAACCTGCATGTTCATGGGATCAAACTCCATGACGGGCGCGGAAGACTCTCTCCCGACCCTCAACCCGTCACGGAAATCCGGTCCACACTCTCACTCTAATGAGGGCGTTGCGGGGTCTCCCCGCAGAAGGGGTCGCCGAGACCCTGGGCTCGGCCGCAGGGGAAGGCTTTCCCCTCCAGGCCCCCTCTCAATCGCTGGCCCTTCCAGTCGGTTTGGGGGAGATTGAAAACTGTCAGAAAACCGCATATATTTCTGACAGGAGAAGTGCCGTGCAACGACTGACCGAACAGATTCTGGCGCACACCGAGGGCTTGCCCGAGGGCGCTCCGATCGCGGCGAAGAGCCTGCTCCATCTCGGCAATCGCGCCGCGGTGGATCAAGCCTTGTCGCGACTGGCTGAACGTGGCCGGCTGATGCGTGCCGGGCGCGGCGTCTATCTGCGCCCGGTTTCGAGTCGGTTCGGCGTCCGCGCGCCCTCCGTCGAGAAGGCCGTCGAAGCCTCGCGCTCCAGCGCGGCGAAACCATCGTGTCGAACGGTGCCGCGGCCGCTAACGCGCTCGGCCTCACGACACAGGTGCCGGTCCGGTCGGTCTATCTGACATCGGGCCGTAGCCGGACGATGAATCTGGGCCAGCAGGTCGTCGAGCTGCGGCATGCGCCGCGCTGGCAGTTGGCGCTGGCCGATCGGCCCGCCGGACAGGCGGTGCGAGCGCTCGCCTGGCTGGGGCCGGAAAAGGCAGAAGCCGCCTTGATGACGTTGAAGCGCAAGTTGCCGTCTTCCACGTTCGGCGAACTCGTCGCGGTCGCGCCCCAGCTACCGAGCTGGCTCGCCAGGACGGTCGGCAAAGTTGCATACGGCCGAAGGAGCCATTCTCAGGTGGGCGGCCTACCTATTTAGATTGTCCGAAATTTGTATATTTATTTCGGACAATCCACTTGGTTCGCGTCCGAAAAAGGACTACAATTTTCGGACATGAACACCGACTCGCCCGATCTGAAGAAAGCCATGCTCGAGCGCATCCGTGCGGATGCGCCACGCAAGGTCTGGACGCCCAGTGACTTCGTCGATCTCGCCTCGCGGGACGCGGTCGATAAGGCGTTGCAGCGGCTGACGAAGGTCGAAATCCTTAGGCGGATTGATCGTGGGCTCTACGATCAGCCTGGCTTCAACAAACTCACCCAGAAACCCAATCCGCCTGATCCGCGCTCAGTCATCGACGCCGTCGGGCGACGTGACCAAACCCGGATGCTTGTCGACGGCATGACCGCGGCGAACGATCTGGGCCTAACTGACGCCGTCCCCGCCAAAATCGTGGTGCACACCGACGCTCGGCGCCGCGCGATCAAGCTCGGCAACGTAACGATCACCTTCCGTCCAACCGCGGCCAGCAAGCTATTCTGGGCCGGACGACCAGCGATGCGCGTCGTCCAAGCGCTTCACTGGCTGCGCGATCTCCTGGTTCGTGAAGGAGAAAGTGATCAGGTTAGGCGCAAGCTCGCCAATCTTTTCGAAGATCCCACGGTGGGACCGCCCCTCAAAGCGGATCTCACTGCCGGTATGACAGCTCTTCCGACATGGATGTGGGTGTTTCTCAAGCCGCTCGTTGAAAGCGACGCCGGCGTTCGTCGTCGGCACGTCGATGATGATCGTGATGATGCTGATCATGATCGTCATCAACAAAGAACGGCGGACGATGCCGATGATCAGCGTCATGCTGCCGTCGCCCGGCCCAAGCGAAAGCCGCTCTCCCCGCAGAAGGCACAAACTGCCAAGCGCGGTGCAGCCCGGGCGGTGAAGACATGAATCCGGCTTTCGACGAGGTTCTCGCGGCCGGGTCGGACGCGATGTTGAGCGCCTTCGATACGACGGCGCTACGCCTCGGCACGGCGTCTCAGAATATCGAGAAGGACTTCTGGGTCTGCTGGACGCTGGATGCCTTGTTCAATGGCTTGAAAGAGGGCGGACCCCGCCTCCTCTTCAAAGGTGGAACCTCCCTGTCCAAAGGGTTTGGTTTGATCAATCGCTTCTCCGAAGACATTGATGTCACGGTGTTTCGGGACGACATCGGCGAGCCGGCGACCATCGAGGAGCTCGAAGCGCTGAGTAGCAAAAAGCGCCGGGCGCGCCTCGATGCGATCAAGGACGCCTGCCAAGCCTACATCAACGGCCCGCTGCGGGCTGAGTTGACGCAGATCCTGCAGGACCGGCTTCAGGCTGCCGGCCTCGATGCCGGCGCGGCCCGAGTGGAAGCCGATGACGCTGATCCCGACGGGCAGACGCTTCTGATCTGGTATCCCGCGGCGACGCCGCGATCGGATTATGTGCGGGCAGCGATCAAGATCGAGTCGGGCGCGAAATCCGCGCTCGATCCGAACAGCGAAGTGCCGATCAAACCCTATGTCGATGATGATCTGCCGGCGCTCGACCTGACCGTGCCGGCCGTCCGCACGGTCGATCCGGAACGTACCTTCTGGGACAAGGTTGTCATCCTCCATGGGCTGCGGCGCTGGTTCGACAAGCGCGGCGAGCTGCGCGGGGGCGGCCAACGCGTTTCCCGTCACTATTATGACCTGCACCAGCTCGCCGCGGCCCGCGTCGGCGCCGCCGCCATCGCTGATCCGGCGCTCGGTGCGGATTGCGTCGCGCACGCCCGGATGTTCTTCAATCGACCGGACTTCGATCTCGCGAGCGCTGCGCCTGGCTCGTTTGCACTCGCCCCGCATGACGCGATGATCGAGCAACTGCGCGTCGACTACAGGGCCATGCAGGGCATGATCTTTGGCGATCCACCGGATTTCGAGGCGGTGCTCGACAGCATCGGCTCGCTCGAGACGCGTCTCAACAAGAAGGGCGATACGGGAGGCGGGGCCGCGCGATGAACCAGTTGGAGGGAGCTTTCGACACCGGGCAAAAGGCAGACGCGCGTGGCGCGGGCGAAGCGATCGTAACCCCGCTGCGCAAACGCCGCCTCAGCGGCGAACTCTACGAGCGCGACCCGAAGATAGAAGCCCTCATCGCCGAATTGGCAGTCCTGCCGCGTGATGGCTTGATCGCCAGGGCGGAAATCACCAAGCGCTCGGACCCGGGCTACGTCCCGAGCGAATGTCTCGTTTACTTCATTCGCGCGAGCCGTCGCGACAACAACGAGGTGTGGTTCGAGCGCCTCTATCGGATCTTGACCGAACGGGTGCTGCGCAGTTTGCCCAGGGCGGAAAGCTCCGATGGAAAGACGGAATCGCTGCGCGCGGGGTCGTGCGCGACAAGGTGTTCGGCCGGTTCGTCGAGCTCTTTTCGGCGGACCGCGCCGCCTACGACGAAAAGGTCGACTACTTCGAGGTGCGCTTCGATGGCGCGCTAGCGAGCCTGCGGCGCGATGCGCAGGAAAAGGCCTGGCGCGACGAAAACCGTTCCCAGCCCCTCGAATATGACGAGGAGAGCGGAGAACTGTCACCGGAGGTCGAGGCGGCCGCAGGGACCCACGATCCCTTCGCCGTGTCGGATTTCGACGACCCGTCTTACCGGTCGCGCCTGGATGCAGCGATTGAAGCTCTACCGACAGAACAAAGCAGGATCATTCACATGTTGAGACAGGGCTTCCCCATCGACTCCAAGGAGCCGGACGTCATGACCATCGCCAAGGCTTTGGGCCGCTCCGAAAAGACCGTCCGAACCTACCGCGACAAGGCCTTCGCCGCCCTGCGAGCTGCCATGGCCGACGGAGACGAGCGGTGAGCCCCGGCGGCGGACGTCCATCCCGCGAGGCCGTGCTCGACGCGTTCGCGGTCGAGAGCGAGCCTGGCCGGTCGACCTTGGAACGCTATCTGCGGCTATACCCGGAATATGCCGGGGAGCTCATCGACCTCTCGCGCGAACTCAGCCGCGAGGCTTATGAAGATGCCGCACCCCTCTCTGCTACCGATCGGGCGCTGATCGACGCTGCCTGGTCGCAACACGCGAAGGTTATGCCGGCGGCAGCAGCCGACCCTTTCGCGGCGCTGACGGTCGATGACTGGCGCGCGTCGCGCAGCGTCTGGACGTGCCCCGGCAGGTCGTGACCGCACTGCGCGAACGGCGGGTCTCTCTCGTCAGTATCCCGCGACGCTTCCTGGCGATATTGGCGGATGCGATGCGCAGCTCTGTCGCACAGTTGGAGTCGTCCTGGGGGCCAGCGCACCTGATTGTCGCGCGCAGCTATAAGGCCGACAGCAAACCGGTGGCCGGCGAGCAGGTCACCTTCGAGCAAGTGCTGATCGATGCCGGCGTCCCGGCCGAGAAGCGCGCCCGGCTGTTGGCGGAGGCGGACTGACATGGACAGTGTGGAGCTCGCCAGGCAAGTCGCCGCCGAGCTTCACGCTCGCCTCGTTGCATCCGGCGCCGATCCCTGGTCGCCCTATGACTTTGCTGTCGCCGAGGCCAAGCGGCGGGGGATTGATGTCGAACGGACTGCCGCCGGCGCAGCCGTCCTCAATGGCGGCCGCGCGACTTTCGTCGCCGCCGACGATCTGATTCTTCACGAGAATATGGGCTCTCCGTTCGAGCAAGCTTTCCTCGTGGCGCATGAGATCGGCCATGTCGAGCTGGGCGACGATCCTGGTGGCGAAGCGGCGCCGATGATTGATCCGGCACGCCCGGCCGAGCCCTCACCAGTCGGAATGGATCGGGTTGTCGATTATGGACGCCGGCAACGCCGCGAAGTCCAGATGGACCTGTTCGCGCGCGAACTGCTGCTTCCGCGCACCGTCGCGCGGGCGCTCCATGTCGACCAAGGGCTCGCCGCGTCCGCCATCGCCGCGAAGCTCGGCGCGCCGTTCGAGGTCGTCGCGCAGCAGTTGTTCGATGCTTTGCTGCTGCCGCCCGTGCCTCCCGCCGCGACTGCGGCGCATGTCGAACGGCCGCTCAATCCGCTGCAAGCGGCCGCTGCGGCGCATCGCGGCGAAGCCTATCTGCTTGAGGCGGGGCCTGGCACCGGCAAGACGCAGACGCTGATCGCGCGCGTCGAGGGCCTTCTAGGCGAGGGCGTCGATCCACGGCGCATACTGCTGTTGACCTTTTCGAACAAGGCAGCGGGCGAGATGGCCGAGCGGATCGCGCGCAAGCGGCCCGAGGCTGCGGCCGCGATGTGGATCGGCACGTTCCATGCCTTCGGCCTCGATATCATCCGTCGTTTCCATGCGGAGCTCGGCCTGCCGAAGGACCCGCGGATGATGGACCGGACCGAAGCGGTCGAACTCCTCGAGGGGGAGTTCCCGCGGCTTAGGCTCGCGTACTACCGCAATCTTTACGATCCGACCCAGATCATTGCCGACATGTTGGCCGCCGTATCGCGGGCGAAGGATGAGGTGGTCGACGCCGAAACCTACGCCGCGCTCGCCGACGCCATGCAGGCGAAAGCCCAGGACTCGGATGCGCGCGAGGCGGCGGAACGCGCCGGCGAGGTTGCCCGCGTCTACGCGGCCTACGAACAGCTCAAGCGCAACGCGCATTGCATCGACTTCGGCGATCTTGTCGCCTTGCCGGTGCAACTGCTCGAAAAGGAGGCGGCCATCTGCGCGGCGCTGCAGGCGCAATATGATCATGTCCTGGTGGATGAGTATCAGGACGTGAACCGCAGCAGCGTGCGGCTGCTGAGCGCACTGCGGCCCGACGGCCGCAATCTCTGGATGGTCGGCGACGCCAAGCAGTCGATCTACCGGTTTCGCGGTGCCTCATCCTTCAACATAACCCGGTTCGGCAAGGAGGACTTCGCCGGTGGCAATCGCGGTCGATTGAAGCGTAATTATCGTTCGGTGCCGGAGATTGTCGCCAGCTTCTCCAGTTTCGCGATCACGATGCGCGCCGGCGATGCGGATAGTGGCCTCGACGCGGACCGCGACGCCAATGGACATAGGCCCGAGTTGCGCACGGTCCAGCGCGCCGAGCAGCAGCAGGTCGCCCTGGCCGACGCTATCGAGGAGCTGCGGCGTGACGGCTACGCCTATCGTGACCAGGCGGTCCTGTGCACCGGCAACGAAAAGCTGTCGACGATCGGGCAGGACCTGGAACGGCTCGGCGTGCCGGTCCTCTTCCTGGGAAGTCTGTTCGAGCGGGGTGAGGTCAAGGATCTCCTGGCTCTCCTCTCGATCCTGGTCGATCGGCGCGCCATGGGCCTGGTGCGCATTGCCTGCTGGCGAGACTTCGCCACCTCCTTTGCCGATGTGGTCGCGGTCTTCGACCATCTGCGGGCGGCCGAGCACGCGCCGGCGGGCTGGCTGCGGCATGGCGAGGCGATCCCCGGTTTGAGCGACAGGGGGCGGCAGACCGTTGCCAAGCTCGCGACTGCGCTCGATGGTTTCGATCAGACGGCCTCGCCCTGGACCGTGCTCGCGACGCTGTTGCTCGATCGCACACGCATCGCCGCGCGCCTGGGCGCGTCGGAGGATCTCGCCGACCGCACACGGGGCATCGCGATCTGGCAATTCCTCAACTTTGTGCGGGTACAACCGGCCGGACGCGGGCTGCCCATCACGCGCCTGCTCGATCGTGTGCGCAGGCTCGTGCGGCTCGGCGACGACCGCGACCTGCGCCAATTGCCGGCGGCCGCCCAGCATCTCGACGCCGTGCGGCTGATGACCATCCATGGCGCCAAGGGCCTAGAGTTCGGTGGCGTCCATATTCCTGGGCTTAACAGCGACACGATCCCACGCACGCCGCCGGCGCCGCCCTGTCCGCGCCCGACGGGATGATCGCGGGGGCGGAGGGCAGTGCGCTGGAGGCGTTCCGCGCAGGTCAGGCCGAGGAGCAGGAGTGCCTATTTTACGTGGCGCAGTCGCGCGCCCGCGATCGCCTGATCCTTTATGCGCCGACCGAGAAGAGTAACGGCCACAACCGACCGCTTTCGCCATTCCTCGACCGTCTCGGGGCGACCTTAACACGCCGTTCGCTCGTGCCGGCACGGCCGCTTCCCGTGGCCGCGGAAGCTCGGGATATCGATTTGGTGGTCGACGGACGGCTGCGGTTAGGCGCCCCGCAGATCGCTCTTTATGAATCCTGCCCGCGTCGCTTCTTCTACACGCATGTCCTGCAGGTCGGCGGCCGGCGAACCGCGACCGCCTTCATGCATCTGCATGAGGCGGTTCGCGTGGTGGTCGAGGCGGTGATCGCGTCGGATGGACCCGTGTCCGAGCAGGCGCTGCAAGATCGCATCGATGCGGCGCTCGCCGGCGAGGGGCTCGGCGAGCACGGCTATCGCGCGGAATTCCGCGATCTGGCGCTGGCAATGCTGCGCTTCTTCCTGGCGAACCGCGCCGAAGCAGTCCCCGAAGCGCCGGTCGCGCTCAGCCTCAGTTTCGGCGGCGAGGAGATCATCGTTCGGCCGGACGAGGTGCTGGTGCGGCCGGACGGCATCCGCGCCGTGCGCCGCATTCGCACGGGTCACATGCGGTCGGCCGAGGGCAAGGATGTCGGCGCGGCGGCGCTGATGCTGGCGGTCAGGCAGTCCTTTCCCGGCGCGGTCGCAGAGCTCGTCCATCTTTCCGACGGCGAGGCACATGCGCTTGCCTTGTCCGATCGGGAGCTGAAGGGGCGCAAGGACAAGCTCGCAAAGTTTCTCGGCGACATCCGCGCCGGACGGTTTCCGGCCGAGGTTTCGTCGCGCACCTGCCGAACTGCCCGGCCTTCTTCATCTGCGGGCAGACCCCCGACGGCCCCTTGCAAAAAAAGTTCGTCTGACCTTACCGGTCGGCCTCCCTCGCTCCGATTGGACCCTTAGAGCCGCGGCGCTGCCTCGGCCGAACCTAAGGACCCAATCTTATGAACACCGAAGAACTTCTTGATTACGACGATCTCGGCAACGCCCTGCGCGAAGGCCGGGCGTTGCGTCCGGCGCGGGGGTATCGCTTTCTCCTCGCGCAGGGCGATCTCAACTTCCAGTCCCGTGTGGTGAGCGATCCCGTGCCGCTCGGCCGCCAGTTGCTGGAAGCCGCGGCACTCGACCCGCGGGACGGTTACAGCCTCATCGCGATCCTGCCCTCGGGCGATTTCGAGGATGTGAGGCTCAACGAGCCGTTCGACCTGCGTGAGCGCGGCGCCGAGCGGTTCATCGCCTTCCAGACCGACCGCGACTTCAAGCTGACCCTCAACGACCACGAGCTGCTCTGGGGCAAGCCGGTCATCAGCGGCACGGTGCTCTACGGCCTCGCCAAGCCCGGCGAGGGGGAGGCCGTCTTCCTCGAGGTTCCCGGCGGTGAAGATCGCCTGATCGAGCATGGCGAGCTGATCGATCTGGTCCAGCCCCGCATCGAGCGGTTCATCACCGCGCGGCTGACGTTCGAGATCATCGTCAATTCGCGGCCGCGCACGGTGAACGCCCGCACGGTGACGTTCGAACAGATCGTCCAGCTCGCCTTCCCGGGCCAGCACGAACCCAACGTCGTCTTCTCGATGACCTATCGGCACGCGGCGTCGACGCCGCCCGCCGGTGAGCTCGGGGTTGGCGGCTCCGTCGACGTCAAGAAGAAGGGCACGGTGTTCAATGTCACGCGCACTGTTCAGTCGTAATCCGGACCTCAAGCGGCTGCGGGACGAAGGCTACTTCGTCCAACAGCAGGGCGGGTATCTCGTTATGCGCGAGGTGCCGTATGTCGATGCGCGCCGGGAGGTGCGCATCGGCACCCTCATCTCCAGCCTCACGCTGGCCGGAGATCAGACGCGCCCGCCCGACACCCATGTCATCCACTGGGACGGCGATTTCCCGTGCCACGCCGACGGCAGGCCCATCCAGGGCATCTCGCATGCGGCCGGCGCCTTCGATCTCGGCCACGGCCTGAAGGCGACGCACAGCTTCTCCAGCAAGCCAGACGGCGGCTACTCGGACTACCACCACAAGATGACGAGCTACGCGAATATCCTCGCGGGCCCGGCCGCAGTGCTGAAGTCCGGCGCGACGCCTCGCACCTTCCGCGAACCGGAAGAGGAGGAGGACAGCGTCTTCAACTATGTCGAGACCGCCTCCGACCGTGTCGGGATCGGCGTCCTGACCGAGCGACTCGTCAACGAGCGGGTCGCCATCATCGGCGTCGGGGGGACCGGCGGCTACATCCTGGATTTCGTCGCCAAGACGCCTGTCCGGGAAATCCGGCTGTTCGACAGCGACGAGTTCCTGACCCATAACGCGTTTCGCGCGCCGGGCGCTCCGAGCTGGAGGAATTGCGGGAAGCGCCCAAGAAGGTCGAATACCTGAAGCGCATCTACAGCCGGATGCACCGGAACATCGTGGCGCACGATGTCGCGCTCGGCGTCGACAACATTCACCTTCTCGACGGCGTCACCTTCGCGTTCCTGTCCCTCGATGCGGGTGACGCTAAGCGGCTGATCGTAGAGAAGCTCGAGGCGATCGGCGCCGCGTTCGTCGATGTTGGCATGGGGCTCGAGCTCGACGAGGGGTCGCTGGGCGGCATCCTGCGCGTCACCGCCAGTACGCCGGAGAAGCGCGATCACGCGCGGCAGCGCATTTCCTTCGTCGGCGGCGGCGCCAAGGACATCTACGCCTCCAACATCCAGGTCGCGGATCTCAACGCCCTGAATGCTGTCCTCGCGGTCGTCAAGTGGAAGAAGATTCGCGGCTTCTACCGCGACCTCGAGCGCGAGCATCACTGCACCTACACCACCGACGGCAACATGCTGATCAACGGGGATCTCGCGTGATACGGCACAAGCGACTCGAACATCGTTTCGTCGAACACATCCCTGAGCGCCTTGAGGCAGGCATTCTCTATGTTTCGATGGAATATGCCACATCAGCCCACAGCTGCTGCTGCGGTTGCGGCGAGGAGGTCGTCGCCCCCTTCACGCCGACGGACTGGAAGATGACGTTCGATGGCGAGACCGTCTCCCTTCGGCCGTCGATCGGCAATTGGACGCTGAAATGCCGGTCACACTATGTGATCGACCGCAGCAAGGTGATCGAGGCCGGCCCCTGGAGTGACGAGCAGGTCGAAGCCGAGCGTCGTCGTGACCGCGCTGCCAAAGCGCGCTTCTACGGGCAGACGCCAGCGATCGAACTTGCCGTTCAGCCCGCTCCCGTCAAGGCGGCTCCCGGCTTCTGGCGCCGCGCCTGGCGTTGGCTATCTGGCAGATCGTGACGATAGGCCCGACGGCAGGTTGCCGTCGGGCTATCCCGCTTCGGAACGCAGCGCAGCCCTAAGAGACAAATCAAGAACATCTATCAGGAGCTTACACGGTCTTCGCCGAAATCCTTGTGCAAGGAATGACCGACACACCATATATTGATGTTAGGCATGGGGCGATCTCCTAGCACGTGCGCGTCTCCACTCATGGTGGTGGGGACGTGGGCGAGCTTCTTGCGACCTCCTCCGGTGCCTGGCGAGGACAGATAGGCATCGAGAAGGAGCGTGGAGAATGGATGCTACCGAATTCAAGCCCGGCGATCTTGTGCGGGTGAAGTCAGGCGGGCCGATCATGACGGTCGAGCAGGTCGGGAAGACGGCCATGCTGGAGGAGGATGCCGTCTGGTGTGTCTGGTTCGAGAAGGTGGGCAACAAGCAGGTCGCGCGGAAAGACACGTTCGCGCCGGTCGTGCTGGAGAAGGCTGAGAAGCCACGAGCCGCGTTCTCCGTCGGCGTCGTTCGGGCGTAGCGTGGTGCCTCATGCCGTTTCGCGGCCTGTTCATCGGCATCGACCGTTATAGCTCGACCGGCATTGATGAGCTGACCTGCGCGCGTCGCGACGCGACGGCGCTGGAGGCACTGTTCTTCGACACGCTGGGCGGCAGCACAGTCTTGCTGGCAGATGCGGAGGCCACGCGGCAGCGGATTGAGGACGCATTTGCCGACCTGGCCGGCTGCGGCCCCGAGGATACGGTGGTGATCGCGTTCTCCGGCCATGGGTCGGAGACACATGAGCTCGTCACCCACGACGCGAATCCAGATGATCTCGCCGGCTCCGCGATCCCGCTCGAGCTGTTGCAGGAATGGTTCTCGCGGATACCGGCAAAGCGCCTGATCCTGTTCCTCGACTGTTGTTTTTCCGGCGGCATTGGGGCGAAGGTTCTGCACGTCGATGCGAAGCCGCGCAGCCTTTTGTCCGCCGAAGCGCGCCTGGCTCAGCTTGGCGGCGCTGGTCGGATCATCTTCACCGCCTCCGCGGCGACCGAGCCCGCCTATGAGCACCGCCGGTTCGGGCACGGCTTTCTGACCCACTTTCTGCTTGAGGCGCTATGTGGCGCCGAGGAAGTCGTGAGCGGCGGCAAGCTCTCGCTCTACCGCCTCCTCGAGCATGTCACGAGCCGCGTCCGGGCGGCCGCGCTGCAGGGCGGCAAAGAGCAGAACCCGACCATGCGCGGGAGCATCGACGGCGATGTCGCGTGGCCCGTGTTCGTGCCGGGCGCTAAGTATCGGGCGGCCTTCCCGGCGCGTCTGCCTGCCAAGGTGACGTCCGATCTTGCCAGCCTCTCGTCGGCCGGTTTCCCCGACGCGCTTGTCACCGCCTGGGCTGGAGCGATCCCGTCCTTGAATGCGCTTCAGATCTCCGCCATCACCGACTTCGGCGTGCTGGACGGCGAGAACCTGGTGGTGTCGGCCCCGACATCCTCGGGCAAGACGATGGTGGGCGAGCTCGCGGCGCTCCGGAACGTGCTGGATCGCAAACGGGCTTTGTTTCTGCTGCCGCTTAAGGCCCTTGTGGCAGACAAGCGGCGGCACTTCGAGAGCGTCTATGGCGGTTTCGGGGTCCGCACGGTGGAAGCGACGGGCGAGACGGACGACATCGCGCCTCTGCTGCGGGGCCAATACGATGTCGGTCTCCTGACCTATGAGAAGTTCGCCGCGATCGCGCTGACATTCCCTCATGTGCTGGCGCAGGTCGGCGCGATCGTGATCGACGAAGCGCAGATGATCGCCGACCGTGGCCGCGGCGCGAATCTGGAGTTCATTTTGACGCTCATCCGGATGCGCCGGCGTGAGGGGATCGAGCCCCAACTGATCGCGCTTTCGGCTGTGATCGGGGACACGAACGGCCTTGAGCAATGGCTCGGCGCGCGGCTCTTGCGGCGCACGGAGCGGCCCGTTCCGCTTGAGGAGGGCTTGTTGCTCGGCACCGGGCATTTCCGCTTTCTTGACCCGGAGAATGGCAATGAGCAGGTTGAGGGGCCGCTCGTTCGGCGTCTTGTCGGCGGCAAAGGATCCAGCCAGGATTGGATCATCCCGCTGGTGCGCAAGCTTGTCGCCGAAGGCCAGCAGGTGATCGTGTTTCGCGAAACCAAGGGCGAAGCCCGCGGCTGCGCCAACTATCTCGCAGAGTCGCTCGGATTGCCTCCGGCTGCCGAGGCGCTGACGCAGATGCCCGGCGGCGATCCCTCGCAGGCCAGCGCCGACTTGCGGAGCGCGCTGGGGCGCGGCGTCGCTTTCCACAACTCGGATCTCGACCGCGAAGAGCGGCGCGTCATCGAGGAAGAATTTCGCCGTAGCGGCTCGGGCCTGCGCGTCATCGCAGCCACGACGACGCTGGCGATGGGCGTGAACACGCCCGCGTCATCGGTCATCATCGCCGGCTTGAATCATCCCGGCGACGAGCCCTATTCGGTAGCCGAATACAAGAACCTAGTCGGTCGCGCGGGAAGGCTTGGCTTCGCCGAGAAGGGAGCTTCGTATCTGCTGGCGCTCGATCCGCGCGCCGAGCATGATCTGTGGTCGCGATACGTGACCGCGGAGCCGGAAGACTTGGTGTCCCGCTTCCTCGACGGTACAACCGACCCACGCTCCCTGATTATCCGCGTCCTAGTCGCGGCACAACGAGCGGCCGGCGAAGGCGTGCCGAGCGAGGAGATTGTCGAATTTCTGGAATCGAGCTTCGGCGCGTTCCAAGCCCGGCGCGCCCATAGCGCGTGGCAGTGGAGCCGGCCGGATCTGCTTTCGGCCCTAGCGGATTTGGAACGCCACGGCCTGGTGCAGAAGAACGCTACAGGCGCGTATGAATTGACCAAGCTGGGCCGTCTCGCTGGCGAAAGCGCGGCAGAGGTCGGGTCCATCGTCGCGCTCGTAGATTGCCTCGGCTCGCTTCAGCCCCAAGAAATCAGCGATCCCGTCCTGATTGCCGCAGCTCAAACGACGGTCGAGGTCGATCAACTCCTTTTTCCGATCAACCGAAAAAGCACGCAGAAAGAGCCTCAGCTATGGCCCAACGAGCTGCAGAGGCAGAATGTGCCGTGGCACGTCCTGAACGCGCTTCAGCGCGGGACAACAGAAGATCATCAGGCGACCCTGCGTGCGAAGAAGGCGGTCGCTTGTCTTTTGTTCGTGTCCGGTCGTGCCATGAGCGAGATCGAGCGCGTGCTGACGCAGTTCGGTGGTGCGTTTGGCGGCGCCGCCGGCCCCATACGCGCGGTCGCAGCGCGGACTTGCGATCTGATGCCGGTCGCGGCTCGCGTCGCCGAGATCCTGCACCCCACGCTCGATCTCGGTGACCGTGTGAGACGTCTGGCGATCCGGTTGACATATGGCGTGCCCAGCGCCGCCGTCGACCTCGCCCAATTCGCTGGAGCCGATTTGCTGCGGGGCGACTATTGCCGCTTGGCCGCCGCGCAGCTCTGTGAGCCCGAACAGATCGACGCCGCAACTGATGACCAAATTCTGGCATGCGTGGACAAGGACAGGCGCAAGCTTGCACTTGTCCGCGATGCGGCGAAGCGCGTTGCCAAGCGTCGGGCCGAAGCGGTGGCGCCTTCCGCCCCGATCCTTGAAGTATATGTGCCCTAAATTGCGCGCAACGGGGGCGTGAGGCGATTGCGTCAGATGCCCCCTCTGCGAGACGTTCCTGCCTCAGAAAGTCTCCAATGCTGGCGGAGCCAATGCGGCAGCGGGCGATCAAGCGGTCGAACGAGACAACGCGCCGCTACGGCTGCGCTCGGTGTGCAGGAGTGTCAGGATGGTCTGCCGGTTCGGAGCAAATGACCTGGTCGCCGATGGCGCCAAACCGAAGATCGTCGATTTCTTCAAAAAGCTTTTTCGACTGCATCGTGGGCGGCGATGAATTGCTCGCCGACCAGTGGCTGATCGCAAGCCTCAAGCTGCCAAGCGACGCTCCTCGTCCTCGGCTTCGTTCCCCGGCTCTCCAACCGCTTTGGTCAGGAAGAGGTCAAGCGCAGCTCGACGAGAATCACGATCCAATGCGTAGGCCGTCTGTTTGAATTCGATCCCCTCGAGTAGCCCTTGGATGTAACCGGAGATCGTGTCGGCGGCCATGATGAGCGCAGTGTCGAGCGTGTGAATGTATTTGCTCGTCACCGAGCCCTTGGAGTGGCCGACGAGCGCCGCGATGGTCACCTCGGTGAAACCGAGATCGTTGGCGATGCTGGCAAAGCTGTGACGCAGGACATGCGGGGTGACGCCGGCGAGCGGACTGTCGCTGAAAATCTGTTCCCAATGGTTCGGGAAGCTGCCGAACGCATGGTCCTCGCCCTGACCTGGGAAGACATAGGTGCCCGCTGCGGTCTTGCGCCGTTCCTCCAGATACTCGACGACGGGCAATCCGATTGGACGAATGGACTCACCTTCCTTGCTGTCCACCAGGCGCATGCAGCTCGCGTCGGTGTCAGCTTCGATCCACATTAGCGAGATCATTTCCGAGCGGCGGCAGCCGGTGAGCGCGATCTGCCGGATGATGTCCACGGTCATGGCGTATTTTTCGTTCGCCGCGGCATCGCGAAGCATTTGCCCGAGGGTGCGATACTCCGCCTCGGTCAGCCTACGATTCCGAACATTGTCCTTGGGCTTCTTGATGCCGTGCGCCGGATTGACCTCTATAATCCCAGCATCGACAGCGTAGGTGAGGATTCCGCCCAATAGGCCGACGGTGCGCGTGGCGGTGCCCGCGCCACCACGAACAATGGCCTTTCCTCGCAGCTTTTTCGTCTTGACGGCGACGCGCGTCTTGCCGGCCATGATGTCCTTCAAGACCTTGTTGATGTCGGCCTTGGTGAGATCCTTGACCCGGCGCGCGCCGATCAGCGGGATGATGTGCCGCTCGATACGGCCAGTGTCGGTGACGATGGTGGTGGGCTTTTTCGGTCGCCCGCCCTTACCCAGAATGAGGCCCGCGTTCAGATCAGCGGTATAGAGGGCGCAAAGCTCCTTGACCGTGATGGCCTTGTGATCGAGCTGACGTTCTTCGGAAGGGTTGTCGCCGCGCGCGACGCGCCCGAGTTGGACCTTCGCTTCTTGCCGGGCTGTCTCCGGCGTCCACACGCCATGCAGGCCGATGGTGTAGCGTCGCGTGCGTCCAACAGCGCGATATTGGATGAGGTAGCTGCGCTTGCCGGAGGCGAACACGCGGAGGCCGAAACCGGGCAGTTCGTCGTCCCAGATAAAATAGTCCTTCTCGCGAACATCGGCAGCGTCCACGATCCGCTTGGTCAGCTTTGCCATGAGGTGTTCCCCTCGCTAGTGAGGGGCTGCTTCCGCGGAAGCACCACGGAAGCAACCGGATGGATATCGGAGCGAAATTCTGGATAGACAGTTCGGCGCGGAAATACGAATTGTCTAGTATCTTCAGTTACATATCGCATTGTAGCGTGCCCTGTCGTGCATTTAGGATAGGCAGGCTAAATTGCTCCGAAGGCACGTCTCAAGCGCCAGAGCGGGTAAAAAGTACCAGAAAGTCATACGTTTAGGAAGATTGAAAAACGGACTCGAAGAAAAACTCACCAGAAACTCACCGCGATTTTCCAAGGTGGATTGATCTTTCCGAGACCCCCAAATAGGTCAGTTACCCAAGGCACCCGTAGCTCAGCTGGATAGAGCGTCGCCCTCCGAAGGCGAAGGCCACTGGTTCGAATCCAGTCGGGTGCACCAATTTTTCTCTTGAAAATCAGTGCTTTGTGCCGTCGAAGTCGGCCGAAGCGCGACCTCGCGTAAGCGCAATTCTCACCATAATCTCAGGCCTGCTTCCTTAAGCAATTGAAAGTGCGAAGAAATATCGCGCACCGCTTCTCACCAGCGTCAAACGAAGCGACATCGGGCTGTCGATGCTGGGCGATCTACGCCATCACCTGTATTTCTGCGCCGGACTGCTACGACGCTAAATCCTTGTTGAACTTCACCTTTTTCTGCGTCTCTTAATCATCCCCATCGCGGCGGGCGCTTGGACCCGCCGCCGAATTGGGAATGTATATGGGCGCGGAGCCGATCCGATCGGAAGCCATCGTCAGGGGCGCACGGATGCTGCGCACCGCGATGGGCACCTCGATTGCGCGCTGGCTCGCCGAGCCCGCAGTGATCGAGGTGATGCTCAATCCCGATGGCCGGCTCTGGGTCGACCGGCTCGGTGGCGGCATCGCCGATAGCGGTGAGCGTTTGACGCCAGCGGACGGTGAGCGCATTATCCGTCTGGTCGCGCACCATGTCGGGGCCGAAGTCCACGCCCGCGCGCCACGCGTGTCGGCCGAGCTGCCCGAAACCGGAGAGCGGTTCGAGGGGCTGCTGCCGCCCGTGGTCACCGCGCCGGCCTTCGCGATCCGCAAGCCTGCGGTCGCAGTATTCACGCTCGACGATTATGCGCAGGCCGGGATCATGTCCCGCTTCCAAGCGACGGTCCTGTGCAGCGGCGTCGCGACCCGCGCCAACATTCTCGTCGCCGGCGGCACCGGCACCGGCAAGACGACGCTCACCAACGCGCTGCTGGCCGAGGTCGCCAAGACCACCGACCGCGTAGTGCTGATCGAGGACACGCGCGAGTTGCAATGCGCCGCGCCCAACCTTGTCGCAATGCGGACCAAGGACGGCGTCGCGTCGCTATCTGAGCTGGTCCGATCAAGCCTGCGCCTGCGTCCCGATCGAATCCCGATCGGTGAGGTTCGAGGAAGCGAGGCGCTTGACCTGCTGAAGGCCTGGGGCACCGGACATCCCGGCGGCGTCGGCACTATCCATGCAGGAAGCGCGATCGGCGCGCTCCGGCGGATGGAGCAACTCATCCAGGAAGCGGTGGTGACGGTGCCGCGGGCGCTCATCGCCGAGACCATCAACCTCATCGCCGTGCTGGTCCGCGACGGCGCCGGCCGGCGGCTCGCTGAGCTGGCGCGGGTCGACGGCCTCGATCCCGTGACCGGCGACTACCGCCTGACCACTCTTTCCGCCCCCAACAATGGAGAACCCCAATGACCGCAGCTTTTCGGCGCCTCCTTCGGCGCGCCTGCCATACCGGCGTCGGCCTGGCCCTGAGCCTGCCGCTGCTCACCAGCCCGGCTTATGCTTCCGGCTCCTCGATGCCGTGGGAAACGCCGCTCAATTCGATTCTTCAATCGATCGAAGGGCCGGTCGCCAAGATCGTCGCGGTAATAATCATCATCGTGACCGGACTTAGCCTCGCGTTCGGCGAGACGTCGGGCGGCTTTCGTCGGCTGATCCAGATCGTGTTCGGCCTGTCGATCGCATTCGCCGCGTCATCCTTCTTTCTGTCCTTCTTTTCGTTCGGCGGTGGGGCGCTCATCTGATGAGCGACAGCGGCGATATCGTGCTGGGCTATTATGCGCCGGTCCACCGGGCGCTCAGCGAACCGATCCTGCTCGGCGGCGCGCCGCGCGCGGTTGCGATCCTCACCGGCACGCTAGCCGGCGCGGTCGGTCTAGGCCTGCGGCTGTGGTTCGCCGGGCTGGCGATTTGGGCGATCGGTCACGCGCTCGGCGTATGGGCGGCGCGGCGCGATCCACAGTTCGTCGACGTCGCTCGCCGGCACCTTCGCTATCCGACGTGGATGCGGCCATGATGAGCCTGCGCGAATATCGCGGGCATGCGGCCTGCCTTGCCGACTTCCTGCCTTGGGCCGCGCTGGTCGCGCCGGGCGTGGTGCTCAACAAAGATGCGAGCTTCCAGCGTACCGCGCGCTTTCGCGGTCCGGATCTCGATAGCGCGACGCCGGCCGAGTTGGTGGCGGTGACCGGCCGCCTCAACAATGCCCTGCGCAGGCTGGGCACCGGCTGGGCGGTGTTCGTCGAAGCACAGCGCACGGCGGCACTCGATTATGCGGACTCAGTCTTTCCCGATGCCGCCTCGGAACTGGTCGATCTCGAACGGCGCGAGCAATTCCGTGAGGAAGGCGCACATTTCGAGAGCCGCTATTACCTGACGTTACTGTGGATGCCGCCTGCCGAAGACGCCGCACGCGCGGAAAGCTGGCTCTATGAAGGCTGCTCCGGCAACGGCGTCGATCCGAACGCGCTGCTCAAGGGGTTCGTCGACCGAACCGACCGCGTTCTACATCTGGTCGAGGGCTTCATGCCCGAGGTCGCCTGGCTCGATGATGGCGAGACGCTGACCTATCTGCACAGCACGGTCTCGACCAAGCGCCAGCGCGTGCGCGTGCCCGAGACGCCGGTCTATCTCGACGCGCTGCTGACCGATGAGCCGCTGACTGGCGGCCTCGAACCGAAGCTGGGCGCGCATCATTTGCGCACGCTCACCATCACCGGCTTTCCGACCGAGACCTTTCCCGGCCTGCTCGATGAACTGAACCGGCTGGCGTTCCCCTACCGCTGGTCGACCCGCGCGATCATGCTCGACAAGACCGACGCGACCAAGCTGCTGGGCAAGATCCGGCGGCAATGGTTCGCCAAGCGCAAGAGCGTCGCGGCGATCCTCAAGGAGGTGATGACCAATGAGGCATCGGTGCTGACCGACAGCGACGCGGCGAACAAGGCGGCGGATGCCGACCTGGCGCTGCAAGAGCTGGGCGCCGACCATGCCGGCATCGCCTATGTGACCGCGACCGTGACGGTTTGGGACCGCGATCCGGCACTGGCGTCGGAGAAACTCCGGCTGGTCGAAAAGGTCATCCAGGGCCGCGATTTCACTTGCATGATCGAGGGGCTGAATGCGGTCGAAGCCTGGCTCGGCAGCCTGCCGGGTCACACCTATGCCAATGTTCGCCAACCGCCCATTTCCACGCTCAATCTCGCCCACCTGATCCCCCTGTCAGCGGTATGGGCGGGGGCGGAACGGGACGAGCATTTCGATCTGCCCCCCTTGCTGCATGCAAGGACCGAAGGCTCCACCCCGTTCCGCTTTTCCCTTCACGTCGGCGATGTCGGCCATAGCCTGATCGTCGGCCCGACCGGCGCGGGCAAGTCGGTGTTGCTCGCCCTGATGGCGCTGCAATTTCGGCGTTATCCTGACAATCAGATCTTCGCCTTCGACTTTGGCGGCTCAATCCGCGCCGCGACCATCGCCATGGGCGGCGACTGGCAGGATCTCGGCCATGCGCTGCACGATGCCGATCTCGGCGAGGCCGTCACCTTGCAGCCGCTGGCGCGGATCGACGAAGCTGGTGAGCGCGCTTGGGCAGCGGAGTGGCTGGCAGCGATTCTCGCGAACGAAGGTGTCGTGATCGACCCGCAGGCCAAGGAGCATCTCTGGTCCGCGCTGACCTCACTGGCCTCGGCGCCGATCCCTGAGCGAACCCTGACCGGGCTCGCCGTCCTCCTGCAATCCTACGCGCTCAAACAGGGGCTGGCATCATATTGCGTCGGCGGCCCCTGGGGCCGTCTTCTCGACGCAGAGACCGAGTTTCTGGGCGAGGCGTCGGTCCAGGCGTTTGAGACGGAAGGTCTGGTTGGCGCTGCCTCCGCAGCCGCGGTGCTCGCTTATCTCTTCCACCGCATCGAAGGCCGGCTCGACGGGCGGCCGACGATGATCATCATCGACGAAGGTTGGCTGGTGCTCGACAGCCCGGCATTCGCCGCCCAACTCCGCGAATGGCTCAAGACGCTGCGCAAGAAGAATGCGAGCGTGATTTTCGCGACGCAGAGTCTGGCCGATATCGAGACCAGCTCGATCGCCCCGGCGATCATCGAAAGCTGCCCGACGCGTATCTTCCTGCCCAACGAGCGCGCGGCCGAACCACAGATCGCGCGCATCTATGAGCGGTTCGGCCTCAATGCCCGGCAAATCGACATCCTCGCGCGCGCGACACCGAAGCGGGATTATTATTGCCAGTCGCGGCACGGCAATCGCCTGTTCGATCTTGGACTTGGCGAAGTGGCGCTGGCCTTTGCCGCCGCCTCCTCGAAATCCGATCAGCTTCGCATCGCTGAGCTGGTGGCAACCCATGGCCGCGATGGCTTCGCCCGCGCCTGGCTACGGCATCGCGGTCTCGAATGGGCGGCGGGTCTGCTCGCTGACTCGGAGCCGGCACCGCCCAGCGCATCCCCAGACTTCACCCCAGAGGAGAATGTATCATGATCCAGTTTCGCATGCGGCGGCTGAAGGCCGCAGCTCTTGCCCTTTCGGCACTGCTCGCTGTCGCGGTCAGCGTGCCGGCACACGCCCAGTTCGGCGGCATCGTCTATGATCCGAGCAACTACGCGCAAAATGTTCTGACGGCGGCGCGCAGCCTCCAGCAGGTCAACAATCAGATCCAGCAGATCCAGAACCAGGCGACCTCGCTGATCAATCAAGCGAGGAATCTGGCCAGCCTGCCGATTTCAACGCTGTCGACCTTGCAGGCCCAGGTCCAGCAGACCCGACAGCTTCTCGCCCAGGCGCAACGCATCGCCTACAGCGTGCAAGACATCCAACAGGCGTTCACGACGCGTTATAACGGCGCCAACCTGACGGCGCCGCAGGCGCAGATGGTCACGAACGCCAATGACCGCTGGCAGGACAGTGTCGGCGCGCTGCAAGATGCGCTCAAGGTGCAGGCCGGCGTGGTGGGCAATATCGACGGCGCACGCAGCTCGATCGATACGCTAGTGACAGCGAGCCAGTCGGCAAGCGGCGCCCTCCAGGCGACGCAGGCGGGAAACCAGCTTCTCGCGCTGCAATCCCAGCAGCTCGCTGACCTGACTGCGGCTGTCGCGTCGCAAGGCCGCGCCCAGGCGCTCGAAGCAGCGCGCAACGCAGCGACCGAGGCCGAGGGGCGCGAGCGCTTCAAGCGGTTTCGCGGCAATTGAGATGCGGCCGGTGGCGAAGATCGCGGTTGGCGGTGGCATCGGCGGGCTAATGCTCGCTGTCGCGATTGCGTCGGCGCTGCGCGGGCCGCCGCGGCCCGTCGCGTTCCCGGCGCCGCAGGAAATCGCGCCCAGGCAGGCTGACTCAACACCCGCACGCTGCCGAACGATCACCATGCCTGACAGCGGGTGCGATGCGGCGTGGGAAGCACGCCGGCGGCATTTCTTCGGTGAGGATCAAGCCCGATGAACGACACCGGCGTCATCGACAATTTCCTGTCGGTCTTCACCAGCTATATCGAGAGCGGTTTCGGCCTGCTCGGCGGCGAGGTCGGCTTCCTGTCCTCGACATTGATCGCGATCGACGTGACGATCGCTGCCCTGTTCTGGGCATGGGGAACCGACGAGGATGTCCTACAGCGCCTTGTGAAGAAGACGCTCTATATCGGCGTCTTCGCCTATATCATCGGCAACTTTTCCAACCTCGCCAACATCCTGTTCCAAAGCTTCGCCGGGATAGGCCTCAAGGCATCCGGCAGCGCGATGGCGGTGGGGGACTTCCTGAAGCCCGGCACGGTCGCCGCGACGGGGCTCGATGCGGCTAAGCCGCTGCTCGATGCGACCGCCGACCTGCTGGGACCGATCGGACTGTTCACCAACTTCGCGCAGATCGTGATCCTGCTATTGGCCTGGGTGATCGTCGTACTCGCCTTCTTCGTGCTGGCGATCCAGGTCTTTATTACGGTCATCGAGTTTAAGCTGGTGACGCTGGCCGGCTTCATCCTGCTGCCGTTCGCCTTCTTCGGCCGCACCGCCTTCATGGCGGAGCGGGTGCTGGGCCACATCATCTCGTCGGGCATCAAGCTGATGACGCTGGCGGTGATCACCGGCATCGGCACGACGCTGTTCAGCCAGTTCACCAATGCCGGCCTCGGGGCTACGCCGACCGTCGAGCAGGCGATGGCGATCGCGCTCGCCGCGCTCACCTTGCTTGGACTCGGGATCTTCGGACCAGGCATCGCCAATGGCATCGTGAGCGGTGGGCCTCAGCTCGGCGCCGGTGCGGCGGCGGGGACCGCCCTCGCGGCCGGAGCGTCGC
>NZ_JSBN01000057.1 GCF_000797515.1 Sphingomonas sp. Ant H11 | reverse complement strand
GCGGTCCCGACCGCGGCGCCGGCGCCGAGCTGCGGACCGCCGGACACCAGCCCGTTGGCGATGCCGGGCCCGAAGATGCCGAGGCCGAGCAGCGACAGTGCGGCGAGCACGATGGCCATGGCCTCGTCGATGGTCGGATTGGCGCCGCCGAAACCGGCCGTGAACTCGGAGAACAGCGTCGAGCCGATGCCGATGATGACGGCGAGCACCAGGACCTTGATGCCCGACGAGATGACGTTGCCGAGCACCCGCTCGGCCATGAAGGCGCTCTTGCCGAACAGGCCGAAGGGGATAAGCACGAAGCCGGCGAGCGTCGTCAGCTTGAACTCGATCAAGGTGACGAAGAGCTGGATGGCGAGGATGAAGAAGGCGAGCAGCACCAGCGCCCAGGCGAGGAACATGCAGGCGATCTGGATGAAATTCTCGAAGAACGACCAGTAGCCCATCAGGCTGGAGATCGAGTCGAGCAGCGGTCGACCGGCATCCAGCCCGGTCTGCGCGACCTTGCCGGGGCGCAGCAGATCGGCGGTAGTGAAACCGGTGCCGGAGGCCTTCAGGCCGAGGCCGGCGAAGCTTTCGAAGACGATCCGCGCGAGGTTGTTCCAGTTGCCGATGATGTAGGCGAACACGCCGACGAACAGGGTCTTCTTGACCAGGCGCGCCATGATGTCGTCGTCGGCGCCCCAGCTCCAGAACAGGGCGGCGAGCGTTACGTCGATGACGATCAGCGTGGTCGCGATAAACGCGACCTCGCCCCCGAGCAGGCCGAACCCGCTGTCGATGTAGCGGGTGAAGACCTCGAGGAAATGGTCGATGACGCCGGTGCCGCCCATGATGCTATCGGGCCTCGTCCAGCTGCGGCGCCATTTCCTTGCGGATCGGATCATCCGGCATGGAGCGAATTCCAGCCGCGTCGGGCGGCGTCGGCGGAACCTCGGTGGCCGGGGTGGTGCGCACGCCCGGCCGCGCGCCGGGAGCAAGGAACCGCTCGCGGCTTTCCGCCCAGGCGGTGAGGCAGGCCGGATCGCGGGGACCGGCTTCGCCGAGGCGCTGGCACCGGATCAGCTCCGCGCGCAGTGGGTCGGTCGCCGCCGCGACGGCGGCGCGCGCGAACGTTGCCCCCGGTTCTTCCTCTTTCCGGGTCATCTCGATCGCCGTCGCGG
This sequence comes from Sphingomonas sp. Ant H11, assembly GCF_000797515.1. GTDB lineage: Bacteria > Pseudomonadota > Alphaproteobacteria > Sphingomonadales > Sphingomonadaceae > Sphingomonas. The sequence goes on along the minus strand of NZ_JSBN01000057.1, from coordinate 43,932 downwards.
TGATTGCGACCGCGACGAAGACGATGGCGCCCACCCGTGCGAAAAGCTTGCCGTCCATGAGCTCGCCCTCAGTTGCCGCTTGGGAACATCCGGGCGTTGCCGGGTTGATAGCCGACGCCGGGGGTCAGGAACCGTCGGCGCTGCTCGCGGCCCTGTTCGGCGGCCGCCGCGCGTTCGGCTTCCGAGAGCGATTGCGCGCGGCCGTTGGCGGCGACGACGGCGGTGAGATCGGCGAGCTGTTGCGCCTGGAGTGCGAGGAGCTGGTTTCCGGCCTGGGTCGCCTGCAACGCGCCGGTGGCGCCCTGGCTCTGGCCGACCAGCGCCGACATCTGCGTGCGGTTGGTGTCGATATTGCCGACGACGCCCGCCTGCACCCGCATTGCGTCCTGCAAACCGCCGACCGTGTTCTGCCAGCGCTCGCGGGCTTGCGCGACGAGCTGGGCGTCAGACGCGGAGAGTGAGGCGTTGCCGTAGGTCGACTGGAAGGCGCGGTCGACCTGCTGGACGTCGAAGGCGATGTTTTGCGCCTGATTCAGGAGCTGCTGGGTCCGCTGCACGGACTGTTGAAGCTGCTGCAACGAGGAGTAGGGGAGGCTGGCCAGATTGCGCGCCTGATTGATCAGCGATTGCGCTTCGTTCTGCAGTGAGGTGATCTGGTTGTTGATCTGCTGCAGCGCGCGCGCCGCCTGAAGGACGTTCTGGGCGTAGTTGGTCGGATCGTAGACCACCCACTGCGCAGCGGCCGGGGTGGTGAGGACCGGCGACAACGCGACGGGCACGGCGAAGATGCTGGCGGCCAAAAGGGCCGCGCGCGAGCGACGAAGGATCATGGTCGGGTCTCCAGGTTGGTGAGGCCGGGGATCAGGTCGGCGGCCCAGCCGACGCCGCGCAGGCGCAGCCATTCGGCGAGGAAGGCGTCGCGGCCGTGCTCGGCGAGGACGCGCTCGATGGCGGCCTGGTCGGTCTTGGAAGACGCGGCGCAGAGCGCCAGCGCGACCTCGCCGAGGCCGAGCTCGAACAGCCGGTTGCCGCGGCGGGACTGGCAGTAATAGTCGCGCTTGGGCATGGCCCGGGCGAGGATCTCGATCTGCCGGTCGTTGAGGCCGAAGCGCCGGTAGATCGCGGTGATCTGCGGCTCGATTGCCCGCTCGTTCGGCAGGAGCAGCCGGGTCTGGCAGCTCTCGATGATGGCGGGCGCGATGGCCGATCCATCGATGTCCGACAGCGACTGCGTGGCGAATACGACCGAGGCGTTCTTCTTCCGGAGCGTCTTCAGCCATTCCCGAAGCTGGCCGGCGAATCCCTTGTCATCGAGCGCCAGCCAGCCTTCGTCGACGATCAGCAAGGTCGGGCTGCCGTCGAGGCGGTCCTCGATGCGGTGGAACAGATAGGCGAGCACGGCCGGCGCCGCGCCGGTGCCGATCAGGCCTTCAGTCTCGAACGCCTGCACCGATGCTTGCCCGAGATGCTCGCTTTCGGCATCGAGCAGGCGACCATAGGCGCCGCCGATGCAGTAGGGTCGGAGCGCCTGCTTGAGGTCGTTCGATTGCAAGAGGACGGCGAGCCCGGTAAGCGTGCGCTCGACCACTGGCGCGCTCGCCAGCGAGGTCAAGGCCGTCCAGAGATGTTCCTTCACCTCGGGCGAGATGGTCACGCCCTCGCGCATCAGGATGGCGACGATCCAGTCGGCGGCCCAGGCGCGCTCGGGCACCTCGTGGATGCGGGCGAGCGGCTGCAACGACACGCTGTCGGCCGCGGCTTCGGTCAAGCTGCCTCCCAGATCGTGCCAGTCGCCACCACAAGCGAGCGCGGCCGCACGGATCGAGCCGCCGAAGTCGAAGGCGAAGACCTGCGAACCGGGGTATCGCCGGAACTGCAGCGCCATCAGCGCCAGCAGGACGGACTTGCCGGCTCCGGTCGGGCCGACCACCAGGGTGTGGCCGACGTCGCGACGTGAAGGGAAAACCGGAACGGGGTGGAGCCTTCGGTCTTGCCGAACAGCAAGGGGGGCGCACCGAAATGCTCATCCCGTTCCGGCCCCGCCCACACCGCTGACAGGGGGATCATGTGGGCAAGGTTGAGTGTCGAGATTGGCGGCTGCCGGACGTTGGCGTAGACGTGGCCCGGCAGGGAGCCGAGCCAGGCATCGACGGCGTTGACCGTCTCAGGCATCGCCGTGAAGTCGCGACCCTGAATGACCTTCTCGACCAGGCGCAGCTTCTCTGCCGCGACGCGCGGATCGGCGTCCCAGACGGCGACGGTCGCCGTCACATAGGCCTGGCCGGTGTAGTCGGCGCCGAGCTCCTGCAGCGCGAGATCGGCATCGGCCGCCTTGTTGGCGGCATCGGTGTCGACCAGCACGGAGGCCTCGTTGGTCATCACCTCCTTCAGGATCGCGGCGATCGACTTGCGCTTGGAGAACCATTGCCGCCGGATCTTTGTCAGCAGCTTGGTGGCGTCGGTCTTGTCGAGCAGCACCGCGCGCGTCGACCAGCGATAGGGGAAGGCGAGGCGGTTGAGATCGTCGAGCAGGCCGGGCGTCGTCGCGGTCGGGAAGCCGACGATGGTGAGCACGCGCAGATGGGCCTCGCCGAGTCGCGGCTCGAGGCCGCCGGTCAGCGGCTGGTCCGCCAGCAGCGCGTCGAGATACATCGGCGTCTCGGGCACGCGCACGCGGTGGCGTTTGGTCGAGACGGTCGAATGTAGGTAGGTGAGCGTCTCGCCATCATCGAGCCAGGCGCACTCGGGCATGAAGCTCTCGACGAGCTGGAGCACGCGGTTGGTGCGATCGACGAAGCCGCGCAACGCCTCCCAGGCGTCAACGCCCTTATCGGCCTTGCCTTCGTAGAGCCAGCTCTCGGCGCGCGCAGCGTCTTCGGCCGGGGGGCAGGAAGACGAAGGTGACGAAGTAGCTCGACTCGAAGTGCGAGGCGTCTTCCTCGAAGTCGGCCTGGCGCTCAGCGTCAACCAGCGCGGACGCGGCCTCGGGAAAGCGGCTTGCTGGATAGGCGCCGACGCCGTGCCGCTGCGCCTCGACGAAGATCGCCCAGCCGGAACCCAGCCGACGGAAGGCGTTGTTGAGCCGGCCGGCGACGGCGACCAGCTCGGCCGGCACCGCGGAGTCGAGATCGGGCCCGCGAAAGCGAGCGGTGCGCTGGAAGCTGCCGTCCTTGTTGAGGACAACGCCTTCGCCGACCAGCGCCGCCCAGGGCAGGAAATCGGCGAGGCGGGTCGAGGTCCGGCGATATTCGGCGAGGTTCATCATCGGCCGGCCTCAGACGTTCAGGAAAACGGGGAGGCGCAGGTGGCGGCGCACCACGTCGACGAACTGCGGATCGCGCTTGGCCGCCCAGACGGCGGCAAGGTGCCCTACCGCCCAGAGGCCCAAGCCCACCAGCCAGAGGCGCAATCCGAGGCCGAGCGCCGCCGCCAGCGTGCCATTGAGGATGGCGATCGAGCGCGGCGCGCCGCCAAGCAGGATGTGCTCCGTCAAGGCGCGGTGCACCGGGACGCTGAAGCCAGGCACTTCGCCGGCGCTGTCGGCAAGGCCCGTCATCAAACGAGCGCCCCGCCGCCGAAGGAGAAGAACGACAGGAAGAAGCTCGAGGCCGCGAACGCGATCGAGAGGCCGAAGACGATCTGGATCAGCCTGCGGAAGCCGCCGCTGGTGTCGCCGAACGCGAGCGTCAGGCCGGTGACGATGATGATGATCACCGCGATGATCTTGGCGACCGGTCCTTCGATGGACTGCAGGATCTGATTGAGCGGTTGCTCCCACGGCATGGACGAGCCGGAGGCGTGGGCGGCCGGCGCGAACGCAACGCTGAAAAGCGCGAGACTGACCGCCGTTGTGAGGCGGCGACGTAGGGCCAAGGACCGGCGGATCATGCGGGATCTCCTGAGGGGGGCTGGGTTGCGGGGGTTACGTGGTAGTCGCCGTCGGGACGGAGGCCCTCGATCCGGGCGAGTTCGGCCAGGCGGCGATTGGACCCGCGGCCGCTCAGCACCGCGACCAGATCGATCGTCTCGGCGATCAGGGCGCGCGGGACGGTGACGACGGCTTCCTGGATGAGCTGCTCGAGGCGGCGTAGCGCGCCTAGCGCGGTGCCGGCGTGGATTGTGCCGACGCCGCCAGGGTGGCCGGTGCCCCAGGCCTTCAAGAGGTCGAGCGCCTCGGACCCGCGCACCTCACCGATGGGGATACGGTCTGGGCGCAGGCGCAGCGACGAGCGGACCAGCTCAGAGAGGGTGGCGACGCCATCCTTGGTGCGCATCGCGACCAGGTTTGGGGCCGCGCATTGCAGCTCGCGCGTGTCCTCGATCAGGACGACGCGGTCGGCGGTCTTTGAGATCTCGGCGAGCAAGGCGTTGGTGAGCGTGGTCTTGCCGGTCGAGGTGCCGCCGGCCACGAGGATGTTGCGCCGATCGGCCACGGCGCGACGAAGGACGTCGGCCTGATCCGCCGACATGATCGCGGACGCGACGTAGTCCTGCAGCGTAAAGACCGCGACGGCGGGCTTGCGGATCGCGAAGGCCGGCGCCGCCACGACGGGCGGCAACAGCCCCTCGAACCGCTCTCCGGTTTCGGGCAGCTCGGCCGAGACGCGTGGTGCGCCGGCATGAACCTCGGCGCGACGTGATGCGCCACCAGGCGCACGATACGCTCGCCGTCGGCGGCGGACAGGCACTCTCCCGTATCAGACAGCCCCTCGGACAGGCGGTCGATCCAGAGCCGCCCGTCGGGGTTGAGCATCACCTCGACGACTGTGGGGTCTTCCAGGAATCCGGCGATGGCGGGGCCGAGCGCGGTGCGCAACATGCGCGCGCCGCGTAAGCTCGCCTCGGATCGCTGGTGAGAAGCCGCCATGTCGTCCCCGTTCGTGAAAGGACCGCGGACGAGCGGCCCTGGATCGGGGATGAGTAGAAGAGGCAGAAATGTGGGCGCGGCAACAAGGGAATGCGTTCGTAGAACCGTAGCGTAGAAATACAGGGAAAAGGCGGACCTGCGGAATAGCTTGCGATCCTTCGCCGGTCAGCGTGCCCAACTTTGGAAATCGTCCAATGGCGCTAAAGAGATATCTCGAATGTGCTGTAGCTCTCGAACCCCGTACTCGATCACTTCCGCGATCATATCGCAGAGAGCTTCTGGGCACTCTCATGGCCAGGATCGCTTGTAAGAAAGACCGTCTGCGATTGGGTGCGAATACGTCGGAATCGGATAGATCGCGCGCAGTACCACGCGACCTTACGTCGCGCGCGGACGCGCGTCGGACATCCTTCTCAATTTCGAAGTCGACGATGTTGACACCGTGCATGGCCAGGTTGTTGCCGACGGGATCCCTATTCTCCTGTCCTTGCGCGATGAGGACTTCGGCCAGCGCCACTTCATCACCAGCGACCCCAACGGGGTGCTGATCGACATCATCAAGCCGATCCCGGCCAGCGCGGAGTTCGCAGCTAGCTATGTTACTGGGGTTTCGCCGAGGTAGCGAAATCGACCGCGGACAAAGCCTTGCGCAGCTCCAGGCTGCCGGGAACGCGACGGAAGCCAATCGAGGCGTTGAGCCGAAGCGCCGCGGTATTGGCGTCGAGGTTCGTTGTCCGCATCGTCGTGATGCCCGACATTTGCGCCGCAGCGATCAGGCGCAGCTTGAGCGCGAGGCCGACATGCATGCTGCGCCAGTCGGGCAACACGCCAGTGAAGTAGGAATAGATCTCCTGGCCCAAAGCGTGACCGATGGTGAGGCCGACGGGTCTGCCGTTAAACCGGGCAACAACGACCCATTCCGGTCGCGAGGCCGGAGTCTCGCGCAGTACCGAAAAACAGCGCGCCAACGTCCATGACGGGAGGTCTCGCATGTCGGGCGCATCGGCGATGAGGGTCTGCAACAGCATCGCCACCGCCTTCCACTGCGCCTCGCTGGCTCCGGTCATGTCCGAGAGCGTCACCCCCGCGGGCACTGCCGACTGACGTCGAAGGTCCGAAGGTCGAGCAGACTGTCGCAACGCAGCGCGTGGCGCTGAAACCCGCGTGCCTCGGCCCAGGCCTGCGGACCGGATGCTGCCTCAGGTATCGTGGCGACAAGCCCCCGAAAACCGCGCCCGATGGCTTCGCTCTCCACAAGGCCGAGCATGGTGCTGCCTCTCCCCCGGCCGCGATGATCGGGATCGACAGCGACCTGCACGGCAAGATGATCAGATGGCGCATAGGGCGAGTTGGCGATCTGCCCGAAGGCAACGGCCCGGTCATTGTCGTAACCAAGCCAGCGCAGACGCAGATCGCCCGCCGGCCATCGTGCCTCGCGGTCCAGGAACTCGGGCAGGCTGATCGGCGTGAGCCGAAGCAGGTTCATCAGGCGCAATGCGTCTTCGGCGCGATCCATCGTGAAGGGCACGATCCTCACCTTGGCGTCTCCGCAGGTATCTCAACGCCATCGACGAAGATCCGTCCGCTTGGGGCAAGCGCCGCGCGAATTCGCGGCCAGGCGCGAGCGCCGGCCGCGGGATGACGGCCGTCGAGCGCGCCGACGCGGACCGCCACGACAAGATCGAACGGCGCCTCGCCGGGTCCCATCACGAAATCCTCGGCCGCCACCGTTCGGAATGACAGACGGCCGGCAGCGATCTGCTCCTTGGAGCCTGCGATGGCCTGCGCGACGGCCCGGTCTGACCGGTCGATCCCGAGCACATACCCGCTGCCGATCGCCGACGACATGGCGCGCGTCAGCGCTCCGGGACCGCATCCCACCTCGAGCACGCGTATACAGGGCGAGAGAGGCAGGGCTTCGAGGATCGCCTTCAGACGTTGGGACAGCCGTTCAGTCACTTTTCTCCTCCGGACAGGCTCGGGGGCTTCGACGGGTTTGGTGCGACGACGTCGTCCGTGTCGTTTGGTTTCATCATGACCTTCGCTCCGCCGGATGGAAGACACCTTTCCATATGGCTAGGTATCTTGACGAGCACTGTGCCAAGTCAATAGATAGCCATATGGCTAACCTTGATTCGATTTTCCACGGACTCGCTGATCCCACCCGCCGTGCGGTGATCGCCCGGCTGGCGGCCGGCCCCGCGCCTGTCTCTGAGCTGGCCGCGCCGCATGACATGGCGCTGCCGAGCTTCCTCAAACACCTGAAGGTGCTGGAGGCGGGCGGATGGATTGAATCCGACAAGGCCGGCCGCATCCGTACCTGTCGGCTCAAGGCTGAAACGGCGAAAGCCGCCGAAGGCTGGCTGGGCCAGCAGCGGTCTCTTTGGGAGGCGCGTCTCGACCGCCTCGATGCATTTCTAGCGAATCTACCCGGTGAAGGAGAAAACAATGACGCATGATGCCAAACTCGATCTCGTGCTGGAGCGGACGGTCAGCGCCGCACCCGCCCAGCTCTGGCGCGCGTGGACGGAGCCCGACCTGCTCAAGCAATGGTTCGCACCGAAACCCTGGACGGTAGCGCGCGTCGCGATCGACCCCCGCGCCGGGGCAATCTTCTCGGTCGTGATGGCGTCGCCGGACGGCGCCGAAATGGATGAAACGCCAGGCTGCGTGCTGCTGGCAGAGCCTCGGAAGCGTCTGGTATGGACCGATGCGGTCGGGCCCGAGTTCCGTCCGAATTCCGAAACCTTCATGACCGCCGACATCACGATGGAGGCGGTGGAAGGCGGCACCCGCTATCGGGCACTGGTGCGCCACAAGTCAGACGCAGACCGTCAGAAGCATGAGGAGATGGGCTTCCATGATGGCTGGGGCACGTGCCTCAGCCAGCTCGAAGCCTTGGCCGGAGGGCTCTGATGACGGGCAACCCGATCAAGCACGGAAGCTTCACCATCGAACGGAATTACTCTGCGCCGCCGGCCAAGGTTTTCGCGGCGTTCGCGCAGGCCGACGCGCGGCGCAAGTGGCTGGTCTTCGCCGACGGCTGGACCATCCATGAGTATCGGCCAGCCGAACCGACCGTGGCAGGCGCCGTCGAGTTCAGCCGGTTCAGCCCCCCGGGAGCGGACGTCGTCCTCACGAACGCCACGACCTGGCTGCACGTAGATGAGGGCAACACGCTCATCTACGCCTACCACATGACACTGGAGGGGACGCCGCTGTCCTCTTCGCTCGTCACCATCAGCTTCAATTCCGATGGCGCCGGTACGCGTTTGGAGCTGACCGAACAGGGCGCCTACTTCGACGGCGACATCGCTGGCCGGGAAGCAGGTACGAGAGCGCTCCTCGATGAAGTGGAGAAGGTGCTTTGAAAGGAGGATCGCTGAACAGCCCGACGCAATCAGCGAACGGAGTGGTCGAATGATGCGTGCCAGCGATGAGGTCACGCTGGCCGGGATCATGACCGAAGCGGCGCAGCGTAAGGGGCTGCCCTTGATCGTCGCGGTTGATGGCAGAAGCGGTGTCGGCAAATCGACGTTGGCGAGGACGCTCGCCGAGCGGGTCGAGGCCTGCGTGATCGAGGGCGACGACTTTTATGCGGGCGGGATCGAGCTTCGGGCGGATAGCGCCGTAGCGCGCGCAGCGGCCTGCATCGATTGGACGAGACAACGATCGGTGCTCGAAGGCCTTGCGGCCGGCCGGGAGGCATGTTGGCGCGCCTTCGACTGGGACGCTTTCGATGGACGGCTGCGCGATGAGCCGACGCGGATCGGCCCAAGGCCGATCGTGATCCTGGAAGGGGTCTATGCGGCGCGCCCGGAACTGGCCGACCTGCTCGATCTGCGCGTCGCGCTCTTGGCGCCGGACGATGTGCGCTTGGCGCGGTTGGCCGCTCGGGAAGGAGCGATCGGACCTTGGGAGCGGCAGTGGCATGAAGCTGAGGATTTCTACTTCAAGAGCGTGATGCCCCCTGACGCGTTTGACGTGGCCATTAATCTCACCCCCTGAGCCCGAGCGTCGCAAACCTGGTCGCGTAGCCGAGGTGGTCCCGGCACCGATCAATTGCCGCCTGCAGGAACGTCCTCCGAGATTTCCTGTCGCAGCTTCGGGCCCTTGGCGAGTCGCCGGCCGAGGGCCGCGACGAACGCATCGTAGCGCTCGCCGGCCTGTGCGCGGGCGGCGGCTTGGGCCGGCTCAGGCAAGGGTGGATTGGTCGTAAGCCAGAAGCGCACGAAGACCGCCAGTGTCTCGACCGAGATACCGAGGTCGCGTTCCATGCGCGTCATGCGCCGATCGAGTTGATCGAGCCGCTTGGTCGTGGCCGCCTCCTGCCGCTCGGCGGCGTCGGGAGACAGGAAGGACGCGATGGCCGCCTCCGCGACGAGAGAGCGCGAATGATCCCGGCGCGCGGCATAATCCGCCAGCGCCTTCATGACCTCCGGGTCGAGGTAGACGGACACGCGCTGTTTTTTCGAGCTTGATGCCATCGCCGCCTCTCACAGCTCCATGCCGTCGTTGGGATCAAGCGACACCTGCCGGGCCACGCCCTGCACGAGCCGGTTCATCCGGCTGATCCGGGCGCTGTCGTCTTCGGCGTCATCATCGAGATCTGCCGCAAACTCGTTCTCGATCGGGACCTTCTTCTCGACCGCCCGGGCGTGGCTCAATTCGGGCTGGTGGCGGCGCTCCGATCCCGTCGGATCCTCACCGTCAGTCCCGCCCTGCTCGACGGCTGGTTCGGTTTGCGGTGACGGCGGCAACGGCAAGGCGCTCCAATCGTCGGGATTTGCCTCAGGCGACTTCGCCAAAGAGGGCGGTGGCAGGATGCGCTCCTGGAAGCGCCGATCCTCGAAATAGCGCGCCTTTTTTGCGCGGATCGGCGGCGTCCCAGCCACCATGACGATCTCATCGGCCGGTGGGAGCTGCATCACCTCGCCGGGGGTGAGCAGCGGCCGCGCCGTCTCCGAGCGCGAGACCATAAGGTGGCCGAGCCAGGGCGAGAGGCGGTGCCCGGCATAGTTCTTCATCGCGCGCATCTCGGTCGCGGTTCCGAGCGCATCGGAAACCCGCTTGGCGGTACGCTCGTCGTTTGTCGCGAAGCTGACCCGGACATGACAGTTGTCGAGGATCGAGTTGTTCGGCCCGTAAGCCTTCTCGATCTGGTTCAGCGACTGCGCGATCAGGAAGCTCTTCAGGCCGTAGCCGGCCATGAAAGCCAAGGCGCTTTCGAAGAAGTCCAGGCGTCCGAGCGCGGGAAACTCATCGAGCATTAGGAGCAGCCGGTGGCGTCCGCCTTTGGCCTGCAGGTCCTCGGTCAGCCGTCGGCCGACCTGGTTGAGGATCAGGCGGATCAGCGGCTTGGTGCGCGCGATGTCGGAGGGCGGCACCACCAGATAAAGCGTGGTGGGTCGTTTCCCCCCAATGATATCCGTAATGCGCCAGTCGCAACGGCGCGTGACTGCGGCGACGACGGGATCGCGGTAGAGGCCGAGGAACGACATCGCGGTCGAGAGCACGCCTGACCGTTCGTTGTCCGATTTGTTGAGCAGCTCGCGCGCGGCGCTGGCGATGACCGGGTGGGGACCGGCCTCGCCGAGATGCGCGGTCTTCATCATGGCGGCCAGTGTCGATTCGATCGGTCGCTTCGGGTCGGAAAGGAAAGCGGCGACACCGGCCAGCGTCTTGTCGGCTTCGGCGTAGAGGACATGGAGGATGGCGCCGACGAGGAGCGCGTGGCTGGTCTTCTCCCAATGGTTCCGTTTCTCCAGGCTCCCTTCCGGATCGACCAGGATGTCGGCGATGTTCTGGACGTCGCGTACCTCCCACTCGCCGCGGCGGACCTCGAGCAGAGGATTGTAAGCGGCCGACTTCGCATTGGTGGGATCGAACAGCAGCACCCGGCCGTGCCGGGCGCGAAAGCCCGCAGTGAGCTGCCAGTTCTCACCCTTGATGTCGTGGACGATTGCGGAGCCCGGCCAGGTCAGAAGCGACGGAACGACGAGGCCGACGCCTTTGCCGGACCGAGTCGGAGCAAAGCAGAGCACATGCTCGGGTCCATCATGACGGAGATAGGCGCGGTCGAGCTTGCCGAGCACCACGCCATCGGGTCCGAGTAACCCGGCGGACCTCACCTCGTCCGGGCGTGCCCATCGCGCCGAGCCGTAGGTCTCGACGTTCTTGGCCTCGCGTGCCCGCCACACCGACATGCCGATCGCGACCGCTATCGAAATGAAGCCACCCGATGCGGCGATATAGGCGCCTTCGACGAAGATCGGCGGCGCATAGGCATCGTAGAAATACCACCACCAGAAGAGGGCCGGTGGGTAGTAGATGGGCCAGCCGAACAGCTCGAACCAGGGTGAGCCGAGCTGCGGCTGGAAGCCGAGCCGCCAAGCCGTCCATTGCGTCGCCGCCCATGTGGTCAGGAGCACGATCAGGAAGACGGTGAGGATCTGACCCCATAGGATTTTCGTGGCAGACAAGCAGATTTCCTCGACGGTGACTGCATCGACGTCAGTGCTTGGCCGGCCAGATTGCAAGACGCGTTTTTCGGGGATCGCATTGCCGGCAACCTTGGCGCGCGAATACAGGTCTTGGCGTAGAAAGTTTCATTGTCCGAGACCAGCGCCCGCATGACACCTGACTCCGTATTGCGCTGGGGCAGGCATTTCTCGCCATCGGCCGGTTCGCGATGATCGCCTGGGGCCGGACTTCTAGCCCGTGCCAAAGGCGGCGCTACGGATAGGCAGCTTTTGCCATATCGGCGACGGGAGGCTGACTGACTATTCGGGCAAACCCCAAGGTGAGCATTTGAACGGCGCGCTCAGCAGCCGACTCCCTGCGGAGTCCGGAATGTCGGCCTTTGCGACAAGAACCGATTGAACCGGAGGCTAGAAATAAGGCCCGTCGCTCAGGCGCTGCGAGACCCACCATATGTTGCCTGAGGGATCTCTGATGCCCCCCTGCCGATCTCCATACGGCATGTCGGCCGTATCCATGATCTTGTCGGCGCCAGCCCCCAATGCTTTGTCCATCGCTGCATTGGCATCGTCGACGTAAAGGTAAAAGGCAGCTGAGCTCGCTGGAAAACCCTCGGACGCTTCGCTGATCATGATCGTCGCGGTGTCGAATCTCATCTGGCAATTGGCGATGCGCCCGTCGGGAGCGATGCTTCTACCGATTTCGCGCGCGCCGAATGCGGCCTCGAGGAAGCGCACATATTCCTCGGCCCCATCTACAAAAATGTACGGCGTCACCACCGCGAAACCTTCTGGAACGGGCATGTCACTCTTCCTTTGGGTTCGGAGTACGATGCCCACCTCGGCCTTTGAGGTCAACGCGGAAGCCTACGTTTGGCGGAAACGTCATCACCGCGGTCGAACGCTGTCAGTGTGCCAGCCTGTCGCGACGCCATCCAGGTGGCGGCACGCTCGCCGGCCAGGCCAGGCTGGCCCCCTGTCAAGCGAGGAGGGTCTAGGCTTCCGGTAAGCACACCATCACCAACTCCAACTAGAGTCCGAGGCCCCGCTTGCGGCCGAAACTCCAGTCGACGCCGCCGTCGCCGCGCGACACGCCGGAGACATGCTGGCCGAGCTGCCTTTCCAGCGAGGGGGACCAAGGCACGAGTTGGAAGCCGAGCCCGTCGTCGATCATCGCGAACCGGCCCGACGCGAGCGTGAAGCGCTGCCGATAGGCCCCGGCGACATACTCGCCTGCCGCCGCGCGGGTCAGCGGGCGGCCGGTTTCGGTGGCCAACTGTTTCGCGATGGCGTCCAGCTCACGCTGGCGGAGCGTCTCGATCAGCCCGGGTCGGAAGCTGACGCCGCGGGCCTGGCGTTCGGCGAGGCCCTGCCCGATCAGATGTTCGCGCGGGCGTCCAGCGCTTGGCGAACCTCCGCGCCGAAGCCTCCACCGCCGAGCGCGACCGGCTCGCGCGCGATCGCCTGCCGGTCCAGCCAGGTGGCGCCGCTCGCGGTAATCTGCTGGTCGATCGCCAGGTCCGAGCGGACCGCGAGCGCGACGCGTCGCTGACCCCGCGCGTCGTCGAATTTGCGGAGTTCGACGATCGAGCCCGGCGCACTGTCGCCGGCGCGTCGAGGTCGGCGAGTCTGACGTGGTGGGTGCGGCCATCGACGCCGTCGATCACGGCGAAGGCTGTGCCCTTCAGCTCGTCGTCGAGGCCGCGGGCGACCAGCCGGCCGACGACGGGATCGTCGAGGCTCTCGCCGGCCAGGACGTAGCTCGCCGCGCCGCGCTCGATGCCGCGCTCCGAAAGCCCACGATGGATGCGCTTGATGATGTCGCCGCGCTCGCCGAGCTCGCGCAGCGTCGCCTCGGCCTTCTCTGACACGGACCACTGGCCGGGGCCGATCTGGTCGCGAGTCCCAGCGACTCCAGCTTGCGCAGCCGTCCGACCTTGAGGGCATGGAATTCATCGGGCTGGCGGTTTGGATGCGGCGCGAGGTCGATGACGCCGGTCCGGTTGCTGTCGCGCGCGAGCTGGCGATCGAGAGTGGTCCAGCGCTCCGCCGTGATCTGGCGTTCGAGCGTGCGGCGGATGTCCTGGTCGGTCCGGACTCCGAGCTCCTGGGTGATCAGGTCGCGCGCACGATCGCGCATGCCTTCCTTGATGTAGTCACGGGAGATGACGAGGTTTTCGCCGTCGTCGCGCACGCCGCGGACGATCAGGTGCACGTGCGGGTGTTCGGTATTCCAGTGGTCGACGCCGATCCACTCGAGCCTGGTCCCGAGATCCTTCTCCATCTGACCGACGAGCTCGCGGGTGAAGCCTCTGAGGTCGGACATCTCGACGGCGTCGTCGGGCGAGACGATGAAGCGGAAATGATGGCGGTCCTCCTCGCACCGTGCCGAGAAGGCCTTGGGATCGGCGTCGTCGCTTCCGGGCCCGAACAGCCGGGCCTTCTCTCCATCCCGGGTGACGCCCTCGCGGCGCAGATAGCCCAAGTGCGTGGCGAGCGGCGCACCGCGCCCGGCATGACGCACCACGCGCGCCTTGATCACGGCGCCCCGCGATCGGGCGGTGATAAAGCGATTGGCCTGGACCGAGGCGCGCTGACCGCGGCCGAAGCGCGAGCGATGGCCGGGTCCGATCGCGCCCTTGCGTGAGACCGATCCGCCGGCGCGCTGGGCGGCGGCCAGCGCCTGGGCGATGAAGGGTCGCGCCCGTTGCGCGCTGGTCGAGCGGATGCGGCCCGGCCGGATGCGGAACTCGTCCTCGCCGCTCATTGTGCCCAGCCCGCACATCGCGCGATCGCGCTGATTTGCTGAGGAGAATACCGAAGTCGCAGGCTGCGCCTCTCAGGCGCACATCGCGAATTTGCCGCATAAGTCCCTGAAAAAGCACGACCGACCCGAAGCGCACATCGCGCCCCTTTATCCTGCCATCGTGCGGTTGTGTTGCATGCTTCTCCTCCCGAAGGTCGCCAGAAAACGCCGGGGCACGCTAGACTGCGAGAACGGCTTGGTGCGGTCATCGCGGGCCTCGACCATCGGGTCGTGCGACGAACAGGCCGGACGACTGCGGCGCCGACGCGGACGCTTCGCGCACTGGAGCGGTCGCCAAAACCTCGGTCGGTCGGCTTTCGGTCCGCGCCGGATCGGCAGCCGTCGTGCTCCCGCTGTGCGCGATGAACAGCGGCGCCCGCGTCCATGCGAGCGGATCGGCGGCCGCGACATTGATGGGGCCGGCGATCTCTCCGCCGCCCACGACGGGCGCCAGCGCGGCGACATAGGCCCGAGTCTCAGCCGGCAAGGCTCGGCCGCTCGCGAGGTATTCGTCGTAGCGGCCGGGACCGGCATTGTAAGCCGCGAGGAAGCCGGGCGAGCCGTAGCGGTCGTGCATTTCGCGCAGATAGGCGGCCCCCGCCAGGATGTTGTCGCGGGGGTCGTAGGGGTCGCTCCCGAGCCGGTGACGGGTACGCAGATCGACCCAGGTCGTGGGCATGATCTGCATCAACCCCATCGCGCCCGCCGGAGAGATCGCGCGCACCTCGCCGGCGCTTTCGACGCGCATGACGGCGCGGATCCAGCTCTCCGGAACGCCGAAGCGCTGCGCCGCTTCGGTGACGAAGGCGGCAAACGGATCGGCTGGAACCGAGCGGACGATCTGCGGTGTCTGGCCGAGTGCGGCTGCGGGCGGGCCGAGCTGGATCAGCAGGCCGGAAACGAGAAGCGGGGAGAGACGCCGGGCGGCGCGTAACCGCCCGGTGTCCGTCGAGGGCTCATGCGAGCGGCGAAATCTCCACATCGGCTCAGTCCTGCTCGTTGCGCTTGGGCGGACGGCTCCAGTTCAGGCCCCAAGCCGATTTGTCGTCGCCCGACTGGAACAGGTTGGCGCGCATCGGGCGTGCCAGCGTGGGATCGTCGAGCAGCAGCGAGACATAGTCGCCGGCCTTCTCGCCGGTGCGTTTCCAGCCGGCGCCGACCTCCGGGCCGTCCTCATCGCCGAGATGGACGCGGAAGTCGGGCGCATTCTCGGCGTCGGACGGATCGGCCGGGAGGAGGACGAGTGCAGCATCCAGCGTGAGCGTTCGGATGTGGCCGGAATAGCCGGACTTGGTGCGGGTGAAATGACCGATCAGCGCCATGGAAAGGCTCCTTCTGCTGGTGGTGGGGAAGAGGATCGGCGCGCGGTCATCGTGTTGCGCGCGCCATTCGAAACGGCCGCTGCCGTCTTCGTCGGTCCACACCGGCATCGCGCGGCCGATGATCGTGCCCGTGGGAAGCGGACCGAAGTAGCGGCCGTCGAGGCTGTCCTCGACGGACCAGTTCATGAGGAAGATCTCGCCCGCCTCGATACGGCGGCAGCCCTGCCAGATCGGCAGTCGCGACCGAGCCGGTCGCGCGCCAGCGCGTCTCCCATCGGCACGCCGTCGACGCTGACCTGCGCGCCGGCGCGGCAAACCCGTTGCCCGGGAAGGCCGGCGACGCGCTTCAGGAGCGGCACGCCGCGGGGCAGATAGCCACGCCCGGCGAGGAAGGACGCGAGCGGTTCCGGGGCGTCCACGGCGACGAGGTCGGTGACCTCAAGGCGCGGCGAGCGCTCGATCGCATAGAGGCCGATCGGCGTGCTGGCGGAGGCATTCCAGATCAGCCTCGGCGCGATCGGCAGCGCCGAGAGCCCGCCGATCAAGATCACGGCCAAGACCGTTGTCACCACATAGTCGAAGCGCGTCATGGCGCGACGCTCACGCGCAGGCGGAACGCGCCGTGCCGCGCGGCGGTATAGGTCCGCGGCTCCAACCCGGCGGCGAGCCGGTTGTGGACATGTCGCCAGTAATCCGGCGCGGCGTCGGCAGGATCGAGGCCGCGGTGCTCGACGGCGTCGATGGTCTGCAGCACGCGCTCGACTTTCGGCCATCCATCCACCGTCAGCAGGATGTCCGCGCCAGGACGCACCGATGGCAGCGTCTGAAAGGCCTCGCCGCGCCCCACGGCCCAGGCAATGGAGATGTTGGAGAGGATCGTGCCGAAGTCGTTGGCCGCCCACCGGACCAGGGCAAACGTACTTCCGGGTGGGAAGCTGACGACCCGTCGGCGGCGATCGAGAATCTGTTCGCGCGCGTGGCGGCCGAACCGGATCCAGTCCTCCTGCCGCTTCTCGATCCAGGTCAGCTCGACGTGGGTGAGCGGGTCGGATGCGGCGTCGGCGGAGCTCTGGTCGCGCCTCGCGGGGCTGGCGTCGGGGGCGATCATTGATCACCTCCTGCGTTCTCGGGATACTCACGCGCGAGCAGCGCGCGCAGCATGTCGGCGACGGTTTGCGCACGCTGGAACGCGGCGATCTTGATCCGTCCGCGCAGCTCCGGCGTGACGTCGATGGTTAGCCGGGCCGTGAAGGCGGCGGCATCGCCGCTTCGCGGCCGTTGCGGGTCGCAGGCCTTGATCCAGCTGTCCGGATCAGCGGGACGCTTGGCGAAGGCACGCTTCGACGACCGCTCGGTCACCATGTGATCCTCCCGATTTCGGCGCAGAGGGCGGTGATCTCGCGCGCCGCTCGGCTGTGTCCGTCGACCTCCGAGACGAGCCGTCCGGATTGGGCGGTGTCGGCGAAGGCGACGCGCTGGCCGATGGTGGAAGCCAGCAGCGGCGGATCGTGGTCGGCGAGCGTCTCGGCGGTGTCGCGGGCGATGACGGTGCGCGCGGCGCAGCGGTTGAGCACGAAGCGTGCGGCGAGATGCGGGCGGTAGATGCGCGCCTCGCCGAGCAGCGACAGCATCTCGGCGGACGCCCAGCGTCGAACGGCGACGGTTGTACCGGGATCAGGATCAGATCGGCGGCGAGCAAGGCCGATCGCATCAGCCCGGCGACGCGCGGCGGGCCGTCGATGACGATGTGATCGGCGTCCCGCGCCAGCTCGGGTGCTTCACGGTGGAGGGTGTCTCGCGCCAGACCGACGACGCCGAACAGGCGCGGCAGGCGTTCACGGGCGCGCTGCTGCGACCAATCGAGCGCGGAGCCTTGCGGGTCCGCGTCGATCAGGGTGACGCGCAGGCCGTGGCGTGCCCATTCGCCGGCGAGATGCAAAGCGAGCGTTGTCTTGCCGACGCCGCCCTTCTGGTTGAGGAGCGCGACGATCATGACGCGCTCCGGAGCAGGGCCTGGTGGTTATCCGCAGGCGTGCAAAACGGCGGCCGCGTTAGAAAGATTCCGAAGGAATCTAGGTTAGGTAAGTTACGGGCCCCAAGCTGCTGAATCGAAACCTGGAATCGGCGATTCCGGTCCCCGATAGCACGAGAATCGGGTCCCCGATGGCACGATAGGGGCGGTCCCCGATAGCACGAGACGATTCACAGCTTATCCCCTGATCGAATTGGCGACCGGCGGTGACGCCGCGGTGTCCCGAGCGCGTCGGGATCGGTGGTGACGAAGGACAGGATTTCAGGGCCGCCGGCGCACGGCTCGATGCGCAAGCGATAGCCGGGCAGCGGCTGGCGGCGGACGATGTCGCGCAGGTCGTAGGCGAAGTGCTTGAGCGGCGAGAGGCTGCCCGACTTGGCGTGGAGGTGCGCGAAGTCGAAGCGCCAGCCGTGCTCCTGGCGACCGCCATGCTTGCGGACGAGCCGATAGAGCCAGCGCTCAAGGCCCCCGGTGAGGTCGAAATAGGCGCGGTCGATGGTCAGCACGAGCGCGTCGTCGAGCACCGCGGCGTAGAACCAGTCGGGCACGATCAGTTCGAGGCCGTGCGGCCGGCCGCGCGCGTCGGCCTTCTCCTTCCACTCGTTGATCCAGGAGAAGCGGTGCATCCGCCGCTCATTGGGCTGGCGGATCGAAGTCGCGATCGTGGTCGATTGCAGCCGGTCGAGCGCCGCCTTCAGGCGGTCATAGTCGCGTAGAGACACGCCGCGACCGATGAAGTTCAGGATCTCGTAGGGCGTCGTCCCCATCAGCCGCGACGGGCGCAGGCCGGCATCACGCGCCTCGACGATCTGGCTCGCGGCCCAGATCAGCACGTCGGCGTCCCAGATGGTCGCCATGCCGTGCTCCGGCACGGCTTCGACCCGGATGACGACCGGACCCGCCTTGAAGGCGATCGGCGCGAGGCGCTTCGATTTGGCGAGCGAGAAGAACGGATAGGCCATGAGATCCTGCGCATCCCTGGGCGCCAGGCCGCCGGGCAGCGCTCGGAAGAGATCGAGCTGCTCGCGTTCGTGGCGTGGGCGAGGCGGTGACATCCGGGGACGTCTCAACGGGCCTGGCGGCCGGCGCGGACCGGCGCCGCAGGTTCATGGCGCTTGGCGGGAAGGACGCTCCCGCGCGGGTCGGAGGTGGAGGTGACCGCGCCGCGATCGGCCCAGGCCTGCAGGTCGTCGACGGCGTAGACGACACGGCCGCCGAGCTTGCGATAGGCGGGACCAGTGCCATAGGTCCTGTGTTTTTCCAGGGTGCGGCCGGACAGACCGAGGAAACGTGCGGCTTCGGGTGTGCGGAGATAGCGCGGCGGCAAGCCGGCTGCGTTGGCGGACATGATCGGGCCTCCGGGGCGTTCGGTGAGGCCGCTGGCGATTAGCGGCGAGCGAAGGCCATGGTGGCGAAGAGCTGCCGCGCGGGGGGATGGCGAAGATGGGTGGGCTTAAATCGCACCCCTTTGGGCGTTCAGGTACGGCGTCGGCTGCGCAGCAGCTTGCGATAGCCGCCGGCGATCAGCGCTGCGCCGTCCTTGACGAGGTCGATGGTGCTGTCTCGAAGCGCGGAGGTCTTCCACGCGGCCTCGCCGACCCGTGAAGCACCGTAGATCGCGGCGGCGATCTCGCGATAACTTGCGCCGTTCATGTGCCCGTCAACCGCTTGCAGCATGTAACGCAGCCGGCGTCGCTGCTGGGCGGTGAGACGGCCGTCCGGCGGTACGGACCGCTTGTTGAGGGCGCGCCATAGCCGTGTCACAGCTTCGATCCGGTCGAGCCCGTCTGCGCCGAGGGGGACGAGCGCCGCGAGGGGCTGGGTGGGAACGGCAGCGTCGACAAGAAGGAGGCGGACGGCTTTCGGTCCGCGTCCGTAGACCATGCTGAGCCCGTCGACGCCTGCACGGGCGTCGCCAAGCTCTCGGCCAGAAGACAATCCGCCGTCCAAACCCGGGATCGGCGGAACCGCTGCTACAATGACGCTGCCTGGATCAATCTCCGGCGCCCAGAACACCGTCGTCTCAGTTGCGTTGAGGATCGGTGGGACGGGGAAATCGCAACCCCCATCGCAGGCGCACTCCCTCGGTGATGATCTGCAGGCTGGTGGCGGGCCGCTCGGTGTCAGCGTAATCGCGTTGATAATCGCGGTTGCGGCGCAGACATTCCCAGGCGAGGTCCGGGGCAATGAGTTGGTCGAGGAAATCGTAGCCGGGTGAAGTGCGCCACCCGGACGTGTCGGGCGTCATCGGTATCCTCCTGGTCGCACGCGTGCGGGACGGGGAAGAGACGATCCACGGTTGAGCGAGGCGCGGGAAGTCAGCGCGTCGGCAATGGGTGATGCCGCGGCGGCATCGCGCTTAGTGATGGCCTTCACGGACGAGCTGGCGGTAGCCGTGCTCGGTCATCCAGCGCGCGCGCGCCAGGTGGCTGTGGTGAACGCGTTGGGCCCGTTCGGGCTCGCGGTCCGGATCGATGCCGAACAGCAACGCGACCGCCTCTCGCCAGTCGGCTCCATCGGTGTCGGCGTCGAGCAGGCGCAAATAGAGCTTCACATGCGTGCGGTCGTAGGCGGTCAGCGCCGGGCTCTCCGGCGGCTGATCAAGGAATTCTTGCTGGGTCATGCGTTCCCCCCGCCGTGATGAGCGCCGCTGAATCAGCGGTTAACCATATCCAGAATTCTGCGACATGCGAGGGGCGATGGGGGACATCACCCGATGAACGCGCGGCATCACCGCCGGGTCGCCAGGTAGGGCGCACCTCAAGTTGCTGAGCCGATCTTCGCACGGACAAGCATGACTCCTTCACCCTGGTCGGAGGTGAGGAGGACGATGCCGCTTCGTTCCAGGGCCCGACGGACCTGATCGCGCGTGCTTTCGAACACCTCGAGACCGTTGACGGATTCGAGGCGTTTGAGCGCGGTCAAAGAAACCTGGGCCTTGTCAGCGAGCGTCTCCTGGTTCCAACCGAGCAGCGCGCGTGCGGCCCGCGACTGTCGGGCGGTGATCATGCATGATCACCTCCCACCGACACGAACGTGCACGCCAGAACTACGACTATAATAGTCGTCCTGGTGCCAGAGCCGCCAGTGTTTTTCCGTTTCGGGGCACCTTTTCCGGGTGGAGCGGCCGACCTGATTCGGTCGCCTGATCCGTTGCTGATGTCTGGCCCAGTGGATCAGATGAGCCGTATCGTCAGACCCCTAGGTATGAGCGCAAATCGACTGTTCTCGGAGGGGGATCGAGCCGTCCGCCTCCACAAGCCCAAGGAGGATTCAGCGCACCAGAATGGCGGTGGGCGCGCGCCGAATTGCCGGTCGCCGCCGCGCCGGCGCTTGCGGATCTGCTTAGTTCACGACATAGGTTAGACCCTGGCGTCGGGCGTAGGCGACCGCGGATTCGAGAGTCGGAAACCGGAGCTCGACCTGCGTCAGCGGATCGTCACCACCCGTCCAACCCATCAAAGGCTCGATGAAGGGTGGGGTTCGCCGTTCGAAGCGGAGAATCCAATGCTTCGTGCGCGCCTTGCCCGAGGTCATGACCGAGCGTGAGGGGCGAAAGATCCGAGCGACGGCATCGGGAGGAAACACCGAGTCCGGGTCGTGCGCACGCGGCGCCCGGCGGCCGAGGTCGGTGCGACTTGTCTCGGGCAGGGGCTGCGCGGGTTCTATTTCTCTCCAAACATAGCTCACGACCTGTCCCTCCCGCGAACGGCGAAGGAAAGGCCGGGGGGGACCCGGCTGGGTCTGCCCCCTGGCCTCGTCAGGCTTACTGCGCCTGGGCGCCGCCGTTGATGGCGATGCGCTTGGCTTTGGACTGAGCCCTTTCGGACTTCGGCAGGGTGACGGTCAGCACGCCGTTCTTGAAGTCGGCAGCGACCTTCTCCTCCTCGACGTCGAAGCCGAGCCCGATGCGGCGCTCGAAGCGGCCATAGGTCCGCTCGCTGAACTGCCGCGCCGCGTCTTCGGTGTGGGAGCGCTTTTCGCCGCGGAGCGTCAGGACGCCGTCCTCGATCAGGACCTCGACGTCCTTCTCCTCCAGGCCGGGGAGTTCTGCGGCGATACGCACGTCCTTCTCGGTCTCCGTCACCTCGACGCTTGGCCACGCCGGGGTGCGGCCGAAAAGACCGGGCGCGCCGAAGTCGCGGAAGGCCTCATCGAACAGGCGGTTCATGTCGCGATGGAGCGACAAGAACGGGCTCGGGGTCCCGCTCCGATAGGCGGTCGGGGTCTGATCGGTTTCCCGACCCCAGTGGATCAGATCACGCACGTTCATCGTCATGTCCTTTCTCAAAGCAACATGGTTGAATGAGGTGCGCCCGGAGCGCGGACGCCCCTCGGAGCCGGACCTCAATCGAGCGTCCGGCGCGCCAGAAATTTGGGAATGGGGCGGCCGGAGGTCAAGAACCACACGGTCGTGGTTGGGCAACTTTTCGATGAAGAAACAGCTTCGTCGGGCTGATCGCGACCTTTGGGCGACGCGCAGTCCCAGACATCTGCAAGATCAGGCAAGCTTGTTTGAACCAAACCGGCTTTGTAAAGTTACAGGCTGCGATGGAGTCTTGCGCCAAAGGGGCTGGCCTTGTGACGAACTGAGGTCGTGCGACCCGGCCGCGCGCTCCAAGCGCGTTTGCACCGGGGGAGCGTCGACCGTGGAAGACCGACCGCAACTGGATCGCTTGGCCGCGAGTGGCATCGCCGGTTTCGATTCCGTCGTGCATGGCGGGTTGGCGCGCGAACATATGTACCTGGTCGAGGGCACCCCGGGCTCCGGCAAGACCACGCTCGCGCTGCAGTTCCTCCTGGAAGGCGTCCGGTCGGGCGAGCGATGCCTCTACATCACGCTGTCGGAAACCGAGCGCGAGCTGCGCGCCACCGCACTTAGCCACAGCCTCGACCTGAATGGCTTGACCATCCTGGAGGTCGCGCCGCTGGAAGCCGACCTGGAGCAGCAGCAGGGCATCATCCACGCCGCCGAGGTCGAGCTCGACCACACCGTCGGTCTGATCATCGACAAGGTGAAAGCGCTCCGGCCGGACCGCCTGGTCATCGATGCCCTGACCGAATTGCGTCTCCTCGCGCTCGACTCTTTAAGCTACCGCCGCCAGCTGCTGACCTTGAAGCGTTTCTTCGCCGATCAGCAATGCACCGTCCTGGCGCTCGATGATCTCACCGACAACGCGCAAGGTCTTCAGTTGCACAGCATCGTCCATGGCGTCGTCACCCTCGAGCAGCGGCGGATGCAATACGGCGTGTTTCGCCGCCGCATGTGCGTCGCCAAGCTGCGCGGTGTCGATTACCGCACCGGCTATCATGACTATGCAATCTGCAAGGGCGGTATTTTGGTGTACCCGAGCCTGATCGCGGCCGAGCATCGGACCGAGTTCACGGCAGATGTGCTGCGGAGCGATGTCGGGCCGCTCGATGAGATGCTCGGCGGAGGGCTTCAGCGCGGGACCAGTACGCTCCTGCTCGGTCCGTCGGGGGTCGGCAAGTCGTCGCTCGCGCTGCAGTACACGATGGCGGCGGCGCGCCAGGAGCAGCGGGTGGCGATCTTCGCTTTCGACGAGAACTACCGCACCGCCGAGGCGCGAGCCGCAGGGCTCGGCATGGAGATCGAGGCGGCGAGAGAGAGCGGAACGCTTGTCTGGGAGCAGATCAACCCGGTGACGCTGTCACCGGGCGAGTTCGTCGACAAGGTGAAGCGCAACGTCGAGGCGGGCGCGAAGCTGGTCGTGATCGACAGCCTCAACAGCTATATGGCGTCGATGCCGGAGGAGCAGGCGCTCATCCTGCATATGCACGAGCTGCTGGCGTATCTCGGGAATCAAGGGGTGGTCACCATCCTGATCATGGCCCAGCACGGCATGGTCGGCGACGTGGCGGCGCCGATTGATCTCAGCTTCCTCGCCGACGGCATCGTCCTGCTGCGTTACTTCGAGGCTGAAGGCGAGGTACGCAAGGCGATATCGGTCTTGAAGAGCCGCAGCGGCCGGCACGAGACGACGATTCGCGAATATCGTCTGATATCTGGCGAGGGCGTCAGCGTCGGTCCGCCAATTCGTTCATTCCGTGGGGTCCTGTCGGGCGCGCCCACCCTCGTTGATAGCAAGCAGGCCATGCCGGACGCCCGTGATGACGCAAATCCCGGGCGCTGAAGAACGTGATGAGCGCGTCCTGATCTTGGCGCCGTCGCGTCGGGACGGTCCCACCGTCGCGGCGATCTTGGAGCGAGCAGGACTTGGGACGCAAACCGTCGCCACGCTCGCCGAGCTCTGCCGGGCGATGGAAGAAGGGGTTGCGCCGCGATCGTCGTCGAGGAGGCGGTATCACCGCCGCCGGCCATGGCCATGCTTCAAGCCTGTCTTGAGCGGCTGCCGGCGTGGTCGGAACCACCGATCCTCGTGGTCACCGCCAGCGGCTCGCGCGGCAGCGCCGGGTTCGGACGCGGCAGTGAACACTTCGCAGGCTTCGGCAATCTGGTGCTGCTGGAGCGGCCGCTTCGCTCTGTAACGCTGGTAAGCACCCTGCATTCGGCGCTCCGGGCGCGACGGCGGCAATATCAGGTGCGCGACCATTTGCGCGAGCGTGAGCGTGCTGAGGCGCGGTTGCGCGCGCAGGAGCAGGACCTGCGCGATCTCAATGAGACGCTCGAAGAACGGGTTCGCGAACGCACCGCAGAGCTTGAGGCGACGAACCGCAGGCTGGCCGTCGAGATGGAACAGCGGCAGGAGGCCGAGCGGGCGCTCCGCCAGGCGCAGAAGATGGAGGCGATCGGCCAGCTCACAGGCGGCGTCGCCCACGACTTCAACAACCTCCTGATGGTGGTCTCTGGCGGGCTGGACATGTTGGGGCGGGCGCCGACCCGGAGCGCCGCGAGCGGATCGTCTCCGGCATGCGCCAGGCCGTCACGCGGGGTGCGTCGCTGACGCGCCAACTGCTTGCCTTCTCCCGACGCATGTCATTGGCGCCCGAGGCGATCGATTTGCGTGCCCGCTTCGACGATATGCGCATCCTGATGACAGGCGCTCTGCGCGAGGATATCGCGCTCGAGGTCGAGCTTGCGGAAGACCTCTGGCCGGTGATGGCGGACCAGACGCAGCTCGAGCTTGCCATCCTCAACACGGTCGTCAACGCGCGGGATGCCATGCCGCAGGGCGGGACCGTGACGATCTTCGCTGGCAATGCGCGACTGGACGGCCGTGGCGAAAGTCGTCTCACCGGTGATTTCGTGCGGATCGAAGTTCGTGACACCGGCACCGGAATAGCACCCGACGTCTTGGATCGGATCTTCGATCCCTTCTTCACGACCAAAGAGGTCGGAAGCGGCACCGGTCTCGGCCTCAGCCAGGTCTATGGCTTCGCCAAGCAGTCGGGGGGACATGTGAAGGTGCGAAGCCGTGTCGGGGAGGGGACGAGGATCATCCTTCACCTGCCGCGCGCCAACAGCCTTCCGCTCGCGGCGGCTGTCGAGGCGAGTCCACCCGCGATTCCGGTACCAGGCCCGAAGGGCGAGCGCCGGATTCTCCTGGTTGAAGACAATGACGAGGTCGCGGAGCTGGCCGGCCAGATGCTGGAGGGGCTCGGCTTCACGGTTCGCCGGGCGGAGAGCGCGCCAGCCGCGCTCGCGCAATTGGAGAACGGCCACGCCGCCGATCTGGTGTTCTCCGACGTGGTGATGCCGGGCGGCATGAGCGGCATTGAACTCGCCCGCGAACTCGCGCGCCGCCGTCCGGGCCTGCCCGTCGTGCTCACGAGCGGGTTTAGCGACGGCCAGCGGGATGGCGACGCAGACGGCTTGAAATTGTTGCGCAAGCCCTATCGGCTCGACGAGTTGGAAGCGGCTCTCGCGGCCGCCTTGGGAGCGCATCTCTCTTCCGGCTGAAACGACCGGGGCGGCACGCCAAACCTGCCCGAGAGCTGAAAAGACGCCCCGCCCGGGTTGCCGGGCGGGCGCTTGCGGGGCGTCTCAGTCGCCGTTGCGGCGGCTGGGGCGGGACCAGATGAGGCTGAAGCCGTCGCCTTCCTCGTCGTCGAAGAGATTGGCGTAGATCGGAGCGGTGAAGCTCGGATCGTCCAGCTTGAGGCCGAGATAGTTGCGGCCCTCGTTGGAGCGCTTCGACCAGGCGGCCCCGATCTCGGCGCGGCCGACGAAGACGCGGTGGCTGGGGGCGTTCTCGCCGCTGGTCCGGGCTTCGGGGACGATGCGGACGTTCTTGGTCTGGACGCTGAGGGTAACGATTTCGCCGGTGTACTCGTTCGAGCCGGTCTTCTTGAAGGTGCCGATGGTGGCCATGGGAAATCTCCTTGAGCTTGTCTGTCGAGCCCGCACCATTGCGGCCTCGATGGTGATCGCCCGGCCGGAGGCGATCGACGGCGCACCCGAAGGGCGTCAGACAGCAAAGGAGGGACTTTCTTGGTGCGCGAGGAATGCCGGCGGCCCGGGGCCCCTACGCGACCTGTCGCGTGGGGTGGGTTCCGGCAGGGGAAGAAAATCTTGACGGTGCTGTTGCGCCTTAGGCGATCGAGGCGAAGCCGTCCTTCGGCCAGATACACCCATCGAAGAGGCCGTGTCGGTGCGCTCGCAACAGGCAATGGGTCAACGGAGACCTGGCGATCTGTCGCCGCTCGCAAAGCCCGGCTCCGGACAGATGGCGATCGTCATCAACTTGCGTCCGTATAGGCTCGTGCGGTCCCGCACGGTTCTCGGCAGGGACGCTGCTGCTCACGTCTTCATCGATCGCGCGCGACTGCCGAGCTCCGTCGAAGCGCTCGAACGGCGCGGCTCTCGGCTGGATTTGACGGCTGCGAGCCTCCTGATCCCCGACCGTCCTACCGCCGAAGACGTGAGTTGCGCCAGCGCCTCGTCCCGCAGCTGCCGTCGCCCAGGTGGGTGTTACGCCCCCGCGAACCTCTCGCTCGATCGGGCGGGAGCGGCGGCAGCGATCCGGGTCCATGCCGTGATGCCGACCGCGACAGCGCCGACGATGGAGAACAGCGTCTGCCAGGTTTCCGAGGGCACCGCGTGCTTCGCGATCCCATGGACGGCGTGGTAGCCGGCCAGCGCCGCGGGCGCTGCAAACACCAGCCGACGGCCAGCCGCAGCCAGGCCGGACGGGTGAGGGTGAAGAGGAACTGGCCGAGCCCGAGCGTCAGCCCGGCGGTTATAAGGCCGGCCAGGATGCCGCCGGGCCAGCCTGCGCCCATCTCATAGGCCCAGCTGCCGGCGGCGACGCCGGCGAACAGGGGCAGCGCGTAGATGGCGAGCGTGAAGAGCAGCCAGCACAAGATGCCGATGGCCGTGATGCTGATGAGGATGCCAATAACCATGGTGGTGCTCCATGCGAATAGTCTATGGGTCGCGCCTTCCACCACCGCCACGGCGCAGATCGAAGTATAGCCGAAAGAGAGCATGCGCGGGAGCGGAAATCCGGCAGGATCTCCGCTCGACTGAGCCCTTCGTGCTTAGGGCGCGAAGGGATCCACTTCGTGGACGATAGCCGCGGCGTCGCCGTCATATTCGTTGGCGGGAACGACCGAGAGGCTGCCGTCACCGGCCTCGAAGATCACGATGGTGACCATCAGCGTCGTGGCGAGGCTGAAGGCGAAGGCGTGCGCTTGGTTGAGGGACATCGTTCCGGCTCCTGTCTGGAGGCGGGGGACCAACCCCCGCGTGACTGGCGCCCGATGTGTCCGGCCGAGGGCCGCAATCACCGCGCAGGCGAAGCCGCAGCGGCGGCATGCGCGCATAGCCGACCCTTTATGGGTTGATGGCGTTAGGGCCTCGGCCGGACCAAGGATTAGCGCAAGGACAAGGGGGCTGGTCGGACGTCCGGACCGGAGGCTTGACTGGATTCTCCATTACGACGCGCGCCGATCTTGATCGGTTGGTCACGACACAGCCTCGCTGATCGCTATTCGGCCGGCACCTGTCTTTCGACCCGTGACGGAGGGGCACGGCTACCCCCCGTCAGAAGCGGAGTTGAGGCTGGGCGCCAACGCTCAGGGTCCCAGCCGCGGGCAGGCGGCTTGACGCTCGATATGCACCGATATACATATGTATCATGATGCAACAAAGCGTTTTCCAGACATTGGCCGACCCGACGCGGCTTCGTATCGTGGAAGCGCTGGCAGCCGGGGAACAGGCGGTGGGCGACCTCGTTCGTGCCGTGGACATCGATCAGTCCGGCGTTTCGCGGCACCTGAGAATCCTCGGGGAAGCGGGATTCGTCGTCATGAGGCCCGATGGGGCAAGGCGCCTCTACTCGCTCCGACCTGAGCCGTTCCATGCGATCGACGACTGGGTTCGAAGCTATCGCAGGCTTTGGGAGGGCCGGCTCGATCGTTTCGATGCAGCTCTGGCGCGACGGGCGAGCGCGCGGCAATCCGAGGGTGAGAAGTGATGGCGCAGGCCAGCGAGCGGGCCGCGGGTCCGATCAGGTTCGAGCGGGTCTATGACGCATCGATCGAGGACGTCTGGGCGCTATGGACCACGAAAGAAGGGCTGGAGGAGTGGTTCGCACCCGAGGGAATGCGCGTCGAGATGACGGCCCTTCAGCTGCGGGTCGGCGGCGCCTTTGATTATGTGATGACCGCGGTGGGTGCCGAGCAGGTCGCCTATCTGGCGAACCTCGACATGCGGCAGACCGCGAGGGTGAGCGGTCGGCTCGTGGAGATGGTGCGCCACCGGCGGCTGCGCATCCGCTTCGACATGGACTTCGTCCCCGGCGTCGAGCCGTATCCGTATGACATGCTGGTTGAGATGAGCGTCGAAGCCGGGCGTGTTCGGATGGTCCTTACCGCGGATCGTCATCCGGACCCCGAGATGACAAGCGGCGCAATCCTTGGATTGACCAGCCAGCTGCAAAAATTCGACCTGGCTATCTCAGCAAGAGCAACAAAGGAGCAACGTCCATAATGCGACCCCTTCTCTACTCCATCAACGTGACGATCGACGGTTGTGTCGACCATAGCGCCGGCTCTACGGACGCGGTGCTTCTGGAGGAGGCGCTGCGTGCAACACATCGCCATGCCATAGCGAGCATGGGCCGCGCCGATGCGCTGCTCTTTGGTCGCGTCACCTACCAGATGATGGAGGAAGCGTGGCGGCTGGAGACGCGGACCTTGACAATGCCCGAGTGGACGGACCCGTTCGCACGGACCATTGATGCGATGAAGAAGTACGTCGTTTCCAGCACGCTCGGCGAGGTCGATTGGAACGCGGAGCTGGTCCGTGGCGATTTGGCCGAGGCCGTCCAGGCGCTTAAACAAGAACCCGGGAAGGCGCTGTTCACCGGTGGCGTCAGGCTCCCAATGGCGTTGGCGGAGATGGATCTGATCGACGAGTATGAGTTCGTGGTCCAGCCCATTATTGTGGGGCGTGGCCCCAGCTTGTTCGCCGGCCTCTCAAAGGTCATCGACTTGAAACTCGTCGACCGGATTGAGCTGAGCTCCGGCGCCGTGGCTCTGCGCTATGAGCCAAGAAGGTAGGTTGGACGCAGCTCGCAGGCCCCTTTGCTTCCAATCACATGCACAACAGGGACAAATCGGAGTCTTGCGACCAATGGCTTAGGTGCTAGCTCGTTTGACGAGTGGCCATTACATGGCTCCCCGACCGGGTTGTCGCGGCAGGCACCCAAGGGGGCGTTCGTGTTGCTACCTGGCTTTGTCGTAGCAAGCTGTAAGGAGGCGCTGCATGGCTTACGAAGG
Organism: Sphingomonas sp. Ant H11; assembly: GCF_000797515.1. Taxonomy (GTDB): domain Bacteria; phylum Pseudomonadota; class Alphaproteobacteria; order Sphingomonadales; family Sphingomonadaceae; genus Sphingomonas. The sequence goes on along the minus strand of NZ_JSBN01000057.1, from coordinate 14,720 downwards.
CAGCTGTCACTGTGGGAAAGTAGCATTCCGAGTCAACGAAGACCCTCCAGTGAATGCGGTCAGGTGTAACTGTTCGCACTGTCGAAGGAAGGGGTTTTTGCTATCCTTTGTGCCGTCAGGCAGTCTAATGATCCTTCAGGGAGAAGAGGTGCTTACAGATTATTTCTTCAATAAACATGCCATTGCTCACCGGTTCTGTTCGACATGCGGTTGTGAGGCGTTTGGTTATGGCAAGGGTCCAGATGGTGCTGATATAGCGTTCATTAACCTACGGTGCGTGCCGTCGATCGATCTCGATGGCCTGGCAATTCAAGACGTGGACGGTGCTAATCTTTAGATATGCCTGATCGCACCGTTCCCGTGGATGAGTCGAATGCTGAGACGCGGGCTGTTCCAAATATTATCGGTTGATGGCGTCAAGCGATCGGTCGGACCAAGGATCAGCGCAGCAAAGCGGGAGATGGTGGCCGGCGATGGGTGGTTCGATGGTTGTTCTGGATACGGGCCGGACTTCGCCCTTGTCGTGAGCCCGCAGGGGAATGCAACAGTGCGCGGCCTGAAACGGAACGGTCCTACGGCACCGAATTGAGACGCTCAGCCAGACGATCCAAGCCGCCGCGAATCATGCTCGCATACGGCGTGTCGGGCAGATCTGCGGTGGCGGCCATTCCAGCCGCGAGATGGCGCTGGCAACCCGCTCTGTCTCCTAGGCGCAAATAGTCGTCGCCGAGGTTGAGATGTAACGACGGCATGAAAGCCGCAATAGATAGGCTGTCGTGATGCCCTTTAGCTTCGGCGTCGGTGCAGCGCAGCGCTGCAGCTAGCGCTCGCTGGTCCCATGCCAGCTCATCCTGCAGGTCGTCCTGCGCATCGGCCATGAAGTGCGCCAGTGTGCACTCATGGAGGGGTCTTGGATCGAGCTCAATTTTAACCCAGATATCCACGAATGCTTGGCGCGCTTCGGCTCGTGCACCACTTTGTAAGGTCGTGATGGCTGCTTGGATTTCTGTCATGATAGGATCGTCGGACATTGGCAAATCCTAACAAAATAGTTGGTGTTGCGGAAGTCCGGGGCTAACTCGCCCCGGCTCCAAAGTGCCAAACCGGGATGCCGAGCTTTTTGGCTTTGTCGGCGAGGTTGTCCTGAATGCCGGTGCCGGGGAAATGCAGGACCCCGATCGGCAGCACGTCCAGCATCTGATCGTTGCGCTTGAAGGGCGCGGCCTTGGCGTGCCTGGTCCAGTCGGGCTTGAACGCCACCTGCGGCACCTTGCGATGGTCCGCCCAACGGGATGCGATGCGTTCGGCGCCCTTCGGCGAACCGCCGTGGAGCAACACCATGTCAGGATACTTGGCGTGGACCTGATCGAGCTTGGCCCAGATCAGACGGTGGTCGTTGAAGTCCAGCCCGCCGGTGAAGGCGATTTTCGGGCCAGCCGGGAGCATGACCTGCGTCTCGGCCCGCTTCTTCGCCGCGAGGAAATCACGGCTGTCGATCATCGCCGAGGTCAGGTGGCGGTGGTTGACCATCGATCCGCTGCGGGGTCTCCACGATGAGCGGGTTTGGCGCTCGAACTGCTCGGCGGCCTGGTCGCGCATCAGTTCGAAGGCGTCGCGCCGCTCGATCAGCGTCTGCCCTTCGGCAGTGAGGCGTTCCAACTCGACCGACTTGACCTCGCTGCCGTCCTGCTCGCGCTGCGAGCGGCGCTGCGCCTGCTCGTTGTCGTCCAGTTCGCGCTCGATCCGCTCGGTGGCGCGGTGGAAGAGGTTGACCGTCGACCAGAGGAGGTCGTCGAGGTCCGGCTCGAGGCGGGTGTCTCCGAGCGTCGAGATCAGGGCGTCGAAGATGTCCGCGATGGCGCCTGCACATGTTTGCCATCGGGCAGCTCCCTCGGGTCGGGGTCGTCCGCGAAGGGACGGTAGCCATAGAGCTGAAGTTCGCTGAGGACATGGTCGGTGGGAGATGCGGCGTGGTCCGGTTCGTGGTCGTGATGCTCGCTCATGGGATGCTCCGTCGGTCGTGACCGCGACCCTCGCGGCCTTCATGGCGACGAAAGCTGGCGAGCGGACCGGACCTGCACCCGCAGCGAAGCGCAGGGCCGAAGCGTCAGCGGAGGATGGCGGAGGCCGGCTATTTTGTTTCGCGATGGAAAGCGGCCCACGGGGCCGCGCCGGAAAATAGTCGGCTGCAGACATTGCCGGTCCGGCCCGGTTGCCGGCCGATCGCCCTCTCGAAGGCCGGGGCGCGGTCCTCCCCGACACGGGAAAGCATCTGAGCGAGGCGGAGACCGGATTGCCTGCCACATCCATTCTCGGCCTATGCCGCCAGCTCCATGAAACGCGCGACGTCGTGCGGCGCGATCTGCGCCCGCAAAGCGGCCCGAAGGCGATTCTGACCCAGGATGCGCAGATCCTCGTTGAAGTCCTCTAGGCTTGGCGACAGCACGATCGCCTCGATGCCGGCCGCGTCCGCTCGGTCGATCAAGGTCGCCATCGCCCGGTCGCCTGCCGGATCGTCGTCGCGCGCGATGTAGAGCCGGCGCAGTGTGTCGGGGAAGAGGATGGCAGCGAGGTGCGCAGCGGAGAGCGCCGCGGCCGCCGGCATTGCAGGCAGCGCTTGGCGTAGCGACAGCATGGTCTCAATGCCTTCGCCGGCCGCCATCACCTCGTGCGCCACACCGAAGCGCACGGCATGTCCGAGAAGCTCGCCCATCGCCCGCCTTGGTGTTTCGATCGGCGCCTTGCCGTCTGTCGTAGAATCCATGCCAGGGGGCGCAAGATAGGTGCGGTGCGCCCCGGTGATCCTGCCGTTGAGGTCGGTGACGACCGCGATCATTGCCGGCCACGTCTGGGTCGGAGAATGCTGGTCGGGGCGATAGTAGCAGCGAGGGTGGAAGCGCAGCGACCCGCTTGCGTGCAAAGCCGTAATGCCGCGTTTGCGCAGATACGTTTCAGCGATAGTGCCCGTAATCGGCTGCGACATGGCGATTAGACGCCGTGCCGCCTCCGGCGACCCTGTCGGAGCGGCGGCCTGGTGGGACGAACGCTTACAGGGCGTCGGCTCGGGATGCGGCAGGCTGAGGAAGCGGCGCGCCTCGTCGGCGACGTCCTTGAAACCGTGGAGGCCGCAGCTTTCGCGGATCACATCGAGTAGGTCGCCATGTTCGCCCGTCGCGGCATCGGTCCATTTGCCGGCAGCGCCCTTGCCGGATTCGGAGCCCTGCAGCCGGACGAACATCGACCGGCCGGTCGCGTTGCGCGCGTCGCCGACCAGCCAGTAGCGGCCCTCGCGGCGTCCGGCGGAAAGGTAATGGCGGCAGACCGCTTCGGCCTGACGGCCGAGACGTTGCGCGAGGTCTGATGCGGTGTTCGGCATGAGCGACCCCAGAAAAGAAGGCCCGCCATCGCCGGCGGGCCTGAGGTGGAGACGGGTTTGTTGACGGACGTTATTCGGCCGCGACGGCGTGGGGGACGTTGGCCTCGGCTTCTTCATCATCGTCGACGGGCTCGAACTCGCCCATAGCCGTTTCGCCGCCGTCCTCCGCCGTCTCTTCGACGACCTCGGTGTCGGCGGGCTCGACCGGGGCCGGCGCCGCGATCCCCCCATCGGCGGTCGTCTCCGCAGCGGCGGTGACGATCGCCCGCCCAGGCGTGCGCAGCGGCTCCGGCAGCCAGCCCGAGCCAGCGAGGATCTGCGCGGCAGTCTCCGCCATGTCGCCCTTCTTCATGTGCTCGATGCGGTCACCGGCCCGGTCGCCCTTCGCCTCGCGCACGGCGGCGAGGATGCGCGCCTTAGTGACCCGGCCGAGGAACCCGTCAACGGTCGGGGTCCAGCCGGCGCCTGCCATGTCGAGATCGACCGCCTGGGCGAGTCGGTCGGCATGGAGGATCGCCCGCGGCCGGCGATTGTAGGGCTCGATCACGGCGTTGACCGACAGCGCGACGCAGTGCGCGAACAGCGCCTGCCGGCTGTCCGCATCGAAGCCGTCGAGCGCGTCCCAGAGCTCTTCCGGCTCCTTGGGAAGGGTGTTGGCCCAGGCCTGATGCCGCACATCGAGCGCGCGGGCCGACGGCGTATCGGCGAGCCCCGGCGCCTGAGCGGCGAAGCCGGCGCTCTTCAGGTCGAGCTCCAGGCAGGTGTCGAGCGCGTAGCGGTAGAACACGCGGATGCAGAGCGCGTGCAGCGCCGCCAGGAACGCCACGTCCGGGTTCTCGCCGAGCGCATGGCGCAGCGCGATCGTGCGATGCGCCGTGAGTTCCGCCATCAGCCGGTCGGGAATGGGCTTCAGGCCCTCATCCTCCTCCGGCTCCTCGACGTGTCCGACCTGAACGGTCGTGCCATCGTCGTCGACCTGAGCCGCGACGGTCCGCGTCTCCTCGCCATCGCCGGTCAGTTCGCCGGTGGCGCTGTCCTCCTCCGGCTCGATCGGCAGCTCGTCCTCCGACCGGACGAACCCGCGCTCGATCCGCACACTGCCGCCGGCGTCGATGCTCACGAAGGCGCCGGCGCGCCCGATCTCGTCGACGTCGAACCGTACCGGCCGCTGATCGAGGGCCTCCAGCGCGGTCTCGATCTCGCCCAGGCGTGCGTCCACCTCTTCGGGCAGCTCGTCCGCCTCGGCGTATTCGGCCTCCAGTCCATCGAGCTCGGCCTGGAGCGCGGCACGCGCGGCTTCCTCCTGCTCGGTAAGGGGGACCTCCTCGCCGCGCAGCTGACGAAGGCCAAACACATGGCCGTAGGGGAACGAAGTCGCGACCTCGGTCCACTTCCAGCCCTCGGCCTGTACCTCGGCCGCAGCTTCCCGGAGCTTCTCCGTCACCATCATTTCGAGCAGGCTGACATCCTGCAGCCAGCCGCCATCGTCGGCCTGGAACAGGTCGCGCAGGATCGTGCCGCCGGCCTCGACATAGGCGTCGATCCCGACGAACTGCGCCCGCTTGTCGGAGGCGCGGACGGCGTGCTCGGTCAGCATGCGCCGGATCACGTAGGGCTGCTTGTCGTAGCCTTGCGTCAGTCGTTCGAACACCTGCTCCTGGCGCTCATGATCGCCCGAGACGGTGAAGGCCATCAGCTGGTCCAGCGTCAAGCCGTCCTCGGCATAGACGTCGAGCAGGCGCGGCGACACCGAGGCGAGCTTCAACCGCTGCTTGACGACCGCGACCGGCACGAAGAACGCCGCCGCGATATCCTCCTCGGACTGGCCCTTTTCGCGCAACGCCTGGAAGGCCCGGAACTGGTCGAGTGGGTGGAGCGGCGCGCGCTGGACGTTCTCGGCGAGGCTGTCTTCCTCGGCGATGCCGTCGTCGCGCACGACGCAGGGCACGGGGGCAGTCTTGGCAAGGCGCTTCTGCTTGACCAAAAGCTCCAGCGCCCGGAACCGCCGACCGCCGGCCGGAATCTCGTAGATGCCAGTCTCGGTCCCGTCCTCGCCGACGATGGCGCGAACCGACAGGCCCTGCAGCAGGCCGCGCCGGGCGATGTCCTCGGCGAGCTCCTCGATCGAGACGCCGGCCTTGACGCGCCGGACGTTCGACTGGGAGAGCACGAGCTTGTTGAGGGGGATGTCGCGCGAGGACGACAGGGTAATCTTCTTCGATGCCGCTTGGGCCATGGTCTTCACTCCACGACGGGCGGCCGGGAGCCTCTCTCTCGGCCTCCTACCCGTCACGAAGCGCAGCGCCGCCCTCTTCCTCTGAAGAGAGCGACGCCGCAGAAACGTAGATCAGGAAAAGCGCAGAGCCGGAGAGCCGCGAACCGGCAAAGCCGATTCCACGGCTCGGCAGGAGTCAGGCCGCGCGGTCGAGGAGCTTCTTTGCCCGGGCTTCGAGATCCAGCCGCGCGTCCTGGTGCGGCTTGTCGCGGGCGACAGCGGTGATGCCCTGGACGAAGTCGAAGACGCTGGTCGGCGCGCGGCCCTCCTCGACGAGCACCGCCTCGATGATCTTGGCGGTTTCGGCCTTACCGAATCCACGCTTGCGCAGGAAGTCGGTCCGGTCCTCGTCCGTGCGGGCGACGATCTGCGCCCGGGCGGCCTTGATGCCATTGATGAAAGGCGCCGGTGAAGAGTTCGCGAAGCGCGTCAGCGCCGGCGCCGCCTCGTGAGCGAAACGGGAAGCGGCATATTTGGAGTGCCGGATCGTGATCTCCTCGAAGTCTTCGACGCCGTCGGGTAGGGGCGAGGGTTCCCAAAGGGATGATCCTCTACCCCTCCCACGAAACCGGACGTGATGGTTTCCCATCATCCGGCTTCTACGCTTGCACCATGCGATCCAGTCGTTCCTGCAATCGCCCGGCATGATGCGCGACGTGGCAGTCGTGGCAAAGCACCGTGCGCTTGCGCGTCCGGGCCGCCTTGACGCGGGTCCACAAGGTGGTCCCAGCCATATCACTCATCTTACGGACGTGATGCACCTCCACCGGCACATCTTCCGTACCGCACGCCTGACATGCCCTTGCTCGCAAGCGGTCGACGATGTCGTTCCGTCCTGCGAAGTGGATATGTGCAAGCGTTTGGCGGTCGACGCGCGCGGATGCCGGGGTTGACCGAACATCCTTGAGGCGGAACATCGGCATGAAGCGCCGCTGGTGGCGGCCCTCATACCACAGGCCGAGGCTATCCCCATTCCGGAGCCTCTCTGCCGTCTTCCGAACCGAGCATTTGTGCTTCCGCGAGATGGTCTTCATGAAGCTCCACCACCAGAGGTGATGCAGCCGTCCGACTTCATCTTTCCAGAGCGTGCCGAGCTTATAATACTCGGCCAGCCCGCGCATCAGCGCATTATATCCGGTCAGGATCGCGACATCGGAGTTGTTGATCAGTTCGCAGCGTGCCTCGCCCCGGTTGGTATATATATTGCCGAGACGTTGCCGTTCTGCGAACCGGGCTAGCCTGTCCACCGGCACGTGAAGCTGCATACGATCTCCGGGCAAGCGCATGGTGACGGCACGGCCGCCCTTGATCATGCGCCTGGTTCGCCCATCGCCATATGTTTTCAGCTGATAGCCGAGGAACATGGCACCCTCGTCCGCCTTCCTGATCCCGCTCTTCTCCTCAGACACCTCGAGCTTCAGACCGTTGGCGAGGAACGTCCTCACCTCGGCCATGATGCCGCGGGCGTCTTCCTTGCTGCCGATCACGCTATGACGAAGTCGTCGGCATAACGGCAGTAGCGGAGTCGGCGGTAGTTGGGGTCGAACGGGTCGAGAGCCGGCTCTTCGAGCCGTCGCCGCTCCCATTCCCTGATCTCTTCGACGAGCGCCGGGATTTCCTCCTCTTGGCCATTGGCCCGCCGCCGTTCGATCTTTCTGCGTCGGATCTGGATCTGCTTGGAGATTTCGAGATAGGCATCGCTGCGCCGTCTCGTCTGCCCCTTGTCGAACCGCGCTTTCACCTCCGCCATGAACCTATCGAGTTCATGGAGGTAGATGTTGGCGAGGACCGGCGAGATCACGCCGCCTTGCGGAGCGCCGCTGAACGTTCGGTGGAACGTCCAGTCTTCGAGGTAGCCAGCCTTGAGCATACGCCCGATCAACCGTATCAAACGCTCGTCATCGATGCGCCTGCGTAGAAGACCCAGCAGGATGTCATGGTCGATGTTGTCGTAATAGCCGACTATATCGACCTCGATCAGCCACTTCACGCCATGCCATGTACGCCTGATTTCAGTCAGGGCGCTGTGACATGACCGCCCCCGGCGGAAGCCATGCGATTGATCGGCAAAGACCGGCTCATAGACATGTTCGAGCAAAATCTTCACCGCCGCCTGCACCAGCTTGTCGTCGGCAGTAGGAATGCCCAACGGGCGTTTCTTCCCATTGGGTTTGGGGATGTATTGCCTGCGGGCCGGAGAGAAGCGATACGAGCGTCCAGCACGGCGGTCATGATCCGTTCCATCCTTTCGAGCGAGAAGCCGTCGAGGGTGTTGTCGGGATCGATGCCGGGCGTGAGCGCCCCCTTGTTGGGAGCGACCTGCCCATAGGCCCGTTCCCAAAGGAGCGGACAGCCGAGCAGCCGGAACAGACCGTTGATACGCTTTCCCTGGCGTGACAGGTCGATGATTGAGTCAAGTCTCTTCTCTACGGTGAGCGGTTGCATCAGCAGACCTCCGTTATGAAGTTGAAAGACCCAGCAAGCGCGCCGCCCTTCACCCGCGCAGAGGAGATTCCCCTTCCGGTTGCCCGGCCGGTTTCACTCATGCCCGTCCATCCGTGGATGGCTGTCCCGGTCATTACCCCGGGCGTTTGGCTAATATGGCGGCTCCGTCGCCTTACGGGACACCGGAGAGGTGCCCGCTTAGGCGATCCCATGTTTACACGATCAGTGAGATGCGACGTGGGTAGGTGGCCCGTTCGATCGTTGGCCTCTCGACGAGAGGTGGACCGTGCGACCAAGTTTAGGAGGACGCTATGGGGTAGTCCTCCCTTCGCACGGCATGACGCGTCAACCATTGCTGCGTCACGACCCGAATAAAGTTCCTGAATCTGGGCTTCACGCAATCCAGCATTCACCATGCACGTCTTGCCCTGACGTCCCGATAGCCTACAATGGTTTCGGCCCGGAGGACGCCTTGTCCCAACATGCTGTTGTCCCCCGCCGGTTTCCCGGTCGCAACCATTGCTGGTCGAGGTAAGTTGGGTGGGCATCAGGCTTTCCTTGGTTTCCTGAGAAGTCATCCTTCACTCAATTGATCGCGCCACCATGGCGCACCCAGAGATTGCGGTTCTGGCAAACGGCGCGGAGATAGAAGCTGGCCATCCCGAGCGTCTTCGCGCGACCTCCGAGTTCCAGCAGTAGAAGCCCCGGAAGTAGAGGTCGGGCGAGCCATCGGGCAGGCGCCCCGCTTCGATCGGGTTGAGGTCGTCGACTAGGAAGAGGAACACGTCTCGGTCGCTGGCGTAGAGCGTCGTCGTGTCCTGGGTGATGTCCACTCGCGGATTGTAGAAGCCGGTCGACCAATCGAGCACGCCTGGCACCTTCCAGCGGGTGTCGCCGGTGCCGTTGCCCGCGATCCGCTGCACCGCGGCGACCAACTCGTGATCATAGATGCGGCCATAGTCTGGACCGGTAACGGCGCACAGTTCGACGCGCCCGTCATCCGTCTCGAGGGTCTTGACCTGCTCGGCGCGGTGCGAGGTGAGGCCGTACTGCAGGTTGATGCCCGCCACCGGCGCCGGAAGTTGGCGCAGATAGGCGGCCGGCGCGCCGACCAGCGCGGCGAGTTGGCCGAAGCTCCAGTGCGTGGGTGCGACCAGGCCCCCGGAGCCGGGCAGCACCAGGTCGAGCCGCTCTGAATTGTCGCGGCTGGCTTCGACGCGAACGGCCGCGCTCTCGACGGTGCGGGTGCGGCTGCGCTCAGCCCGACCCTTTACCGACGCCATCAGCTCTGACAGTGATAGGTAGCGTTCGTCGGCCGGTCGGTTGAACCACTCGGACGACACGCGGCCGATTCGCTCACCTCGACTGACATCGACCTTGTAGCCGCCGCGCGCATCGGGGCGGGTATCCAGGACTTCAACTTCGGTCATGACTCATCTCCATGACGAGCCGGCCGGGAGCCTCTCTCTCGACCCTCAACCCGTCACGGCGATAGCCGCTGCCCTCTTCCTCTTATGGGCGCTTGCGGGGCAGGATGCGCGGAATACGCGGCGCTCTAGCCCGTCATAGGCCTCGGCCAAAACAGCCAGAGCAGCAGGATCGCGGCCGCGATCCAGAGGATGACGATGGACGCGGCTGCCACCCGGCTGACAGGACGGTCCGCTCGCGAGTCGGCCTCCGCGCGAAACTCGGCCATGAGTTGAGGTGGGACCAGGCGCACAGCAAGGAGGATCGCCAGCGGCAACAGGACCATCTCGTCCAGATAACCGAGCACGGGGATGAAGTCGGGGATCAGGTCGATGGGTGAAAGCGCATACGCTGCGATCGCGGCGCAGACCGCCTTGGCATACCAAGCACGCGAGGGTCACGCGCCGCAATCCAGAGCGCCTCGACGTCCCGCTTGATCCGTCGCGCCCAGCGTTTGATGCTTGTTAGTATACCTTCGCTCTCATCAGACAAATCTCTCTCCTGACTCGGCACCCTTGTGTCCAGTGAACCAAAGTAGGGTTGGGCAGCGCCAAAGTCGTGTCTTGCAGGGCGCGTCGCCGTGCCTCGCTCCGACGCGGAGTTTCAGCACTGCCTCCGGGTGCCGCCCGCACATGGGGTTCGGTGAGAGCACGGGCTGGCCCGGGGAAATGCTTCATCCCTCGCCGCCCTGCACCCAAAAGCCGCTGTCGAGTGCTTTTCGAAGGCGGGTGCTCACCGTGATCGCGTCCGCCGCAGTCCAGCCGGCGGCGCCCGCCTCCACGAACTCGGCCACACGATGGACACGCGAAAAAGGGCTGAGGGCTTGCAGGAAGGCGCGAATCTCGGGGTCGATACCCTCGAGCCCCTCCCGCTCGCACGCGGCGAGCGCCTTGCCGGGATCGTGTCGGACATCTGCGATGCAGCGCGCATCCGACCACCCGCGATGGTGAAGGTAGGCCTTCAGCAGCAGTTCCAATCCCCAATGGAGATTTTGGAACACATGCTCGTCGGTGCGGCCCCCGTCAGTCCCGTCGAATCGTTCTGCCGATGCGCAGAAATTTTCGCCCATGCTGCGGAGGTGTCGCACGAGAGTTTCCTGCATTTGCCTGCCCCACCCCGATCACTCCTACCGGTCACGCGCTCCGTCGGCCAGTCCGTCCTTTTTGTGCGCCGAGGCGCGCTACGGCGCCCGGCTCGTGCCGCTCCAGGAACCTGGGATCAGCTTGGGCATTGTGTCGGAAAGGGGGTGAGATGATCCTGCCTGCATCCGACTCGGAAGAAGAACGCACGTCGATACTCGTCGTTGAAGACGAGATCTTGGTAAGGTATGTCATATGCGACTACCTGAGAGACTGTGGCTTCCATGTCATCGAGGCTGGTACAGCCGACGAAGCTTTGGAATGCCTGCGGTCACATAAGGACGTAGGAGTGGTCTTCTCGGATGTGCGCATGCCAGGGTCGCTGGATGGCATAGGCCTTTCCCAGCGGGTGCGGCTTCTCTACCCGCATATCCCGGTAATCCTGACGTCTGGGCATCTGCTGCCGGGCGAGACCGACGGAACGCCGCTGATGACGAAGCCCTATGTACTCGGCGAGGTCGCTCAGAAGATCCGTGCCATTCTGGGCGGCGCGGGGGACGGTTCCACGTCGAACAGTGAAGCGGTATGACTAATCCCCATATTCTGTTGGTGGAGAGCGACGTGCTCGTGCGGAAGCCGCTCGCTGAATATTTGCGTGACTGCGGCTATAAGGTGGTCGAAGCCCTGAATACCGATGAAGCGGTTGAGGTGCTGACGACGGTCAACGCTGCCATCGGCATCGTGTTGGCCGACGTGAGCAGCCCCGGCAAGATCGATGGCTTCGGTCTTGCGAATTGGATGCGGTCGAACGGTATCGAGGCAAAGATCATTCTCGCCGGCACCGTCCAGAAAGCGGCCGCCAAGGCACAGGACCTCTGCGAGGACGGCCCGCTGTTGTCGAAGCCCTACGATCACTCGCTTCTGCTCAATCGCATCAAAAGCGAAGTGGCGGCGCGAGCGCGAAATGGAACGCCGGAGCCTGGCATCTGAGGTCGGCGTTGAGCGCGAAGAGCAAACGATGGACTGCGAAGAAAAGGCGCGGCTGGTTGGTGACTAGGAGGAGAAAACCGCGCGGTTTTCGCGCGCCGTGACGGTTCTCCAAAACAAGATGGCGACGTCTCCAAAGGAGGAATACGACCGTCTGCAACGGATTGTCGATGAGGCGCGGGTTGAATCGGAGGGCGCCCGGCTCACGCTGGAACCCCATATTTCTGAGCATGGTTGTTAGTGCGAGCCGATGGAACGAGCCCCTCTAGATGCCTTCTCCCAGAAGCGACTTCAGGTTGCGAAGGACAGTTAGGGCCATTTGGTCCGCCGTCGTGCTGCGCGTTCGCGCCAGACTGAGAACTGCCGACCGAACATCCTCCGGTCGGGTCGGCCTACCTTCGACGCGGGTGAACGGCCCATCGGTCTCGGTGAGCAATCGGTCGATGGGTATTGCTCGGTTTGTGGCATCCCGTTTGGGATTGGCCAGCATGTCGGAGTTGACGGAGAAGTAGCACCCCAACTGTGTCGCGCGTTTGACCTCGGCCGGGGTGCCGGTGAACCAATGCAACACGACACGGCCGCGATCTCGTGGGAGATGTTGCTCGACCATATCTAGGACGATCTTGGTGGCGCGAACGCTATGGACCGTCAGGATTTTACCCCGCGCCGCCGCACAAGTGCGCAGGATCTCGCCGAACACGCTCTTCTGTCGGTCGAAGGACTTATAGAATCGTGGGCCGGCGTCGAGCCCGACCTCACCTACGTAGCGGGTCCGGGGGAGGAGTTCCTTCCAGAGCGCCAGTTCATGCTCCCGCTCGCCGACCAATTGAGGGTGAAGACCGAGCGCCGCGCGGACATGCCGGGTCGGGGCCGCCAGTTCATGGTTTCGGGCCCAGGCGAGTGGCGTCGTTGTCACGGTAAGGGTGAATACGCCCGCTTCCTCGGCACGCCGCACCGCCTCGACATGGTCCGGATAGAGATCGAGATGACAATGGAAATCGACGAGCGAGGCGGTCATGGCCCCTCCTAGCTGGGCGCGGTGCGCACGCCAGCCAATAAACGGCCGACTTCATCGAGACCTCGCCGGTAGACGTCGGCGAGTGCGTCGTTCCTTTCGGGCTTGTCGTAGAGTGGCCCAGGCTTGTGGATCAGGATCCTCGCGAGATCGGGGCGTGCCGCCAGGCGCGCGATCGCGAGCTGGAAGGAGCGGACCTGCTGCCCTTCTGCGCGCTTGGTGTCGAGCGCCGCGGCGGTGAGGTCGGACAAGCCGTAAGCCGTCGAATCCTGTCCGCGCAGCGAGGCACGTCGGATCAGGCAGGGCAGGCAATAGCCGCAGTGGCCCTGCGGCTTCTTCGCCCATCGCGCAGACGCCGGCGAGGAGCAGGACAGTGATGACGCCGCGAGGGAGTTCAGGAGCGCCGGATTTGCACAGTTCGCCACCATATCGCCCTTGGTCTCGTCCCAGTAGGGATTGTCGACCTCGCCCGGGATGCCCAGCGCAGCGAGAAACTCGTTCCAACGCGCGATATAGAACGGATGCGTGGTGCGGGTGCTCAGCGCGCCCAGGCGGAGCCGATCGAGCGGAACGTTCAGCGCGATCAAGCCGTTCTCGGGAACCTTCAGTGTGAAAGGACCGCCGAGCGCGGTCCCGGCCGCGGCGCCGAGCGAGAAGAACAAGAAGGAGCGACCCCGCGTGGTGTCCTCGGACCCGACATCCTGAATCAATCCGCCCTCAAAGCTCATCCACACGCGCAGACGGTTGAAGGCCGAAGCCTTGTAGGTCGATTTCAAGCCGGCGAAACAGCTTCCTGCGACGCACTGACGAGACCCTCACCGGCGTGGCTGACCAGCAGCGGCGTCCCACCGGCCTCCAGGGTGTCGATGGCGCCGATGAGGCTGTCGAGCCCACCTGAAAACAAGCTGATCCCGTCGAAGGGGGGCGGGAGGAGTGACGGCGGAAGTGACGGAGCGAGCGAAAGATAAGGCCTGGGTCGCTTGCGGAACCCCACCTGCCAACGGTCGCCTGTTAGGAAGTTGAGGGCTCGCACGAGGATCGGCGCGGCGCCCGTCCAAAGATTGGGGTCGCTCACCGGGACCACGAGCCGGATTTCGCGTGTCCATGCGTCTTGTGCCTCGGTCGCGCGCGCGATCCTCGTATCGGCGGCGTGGACATGAGCCGCCACGACGAGCAGATCGACGCCCAGTTCGCTGGGCGAAAGGGACAATGCCTTCAGGTCGCTCAATGCGCGGCCGATACCATGGTCGAGCCGCTTGCCGGCGAGGAGCTGCAAAGGTGACATGACCTCATCGCGCGCTTTGGGGATGCGCGTACGGTCCTCTTCGCCGAAGCGGCCTATGATCAGATGGCGTCTCACGCGGCAGCCTCCCCGTCGCCCATCGTCTGCAAAATCTCGAAGGCGGATTGGTAGACGTCATTGACGAAACCGGTGACGGCGTCTGGCGTCAGCGATTGGATATTGACGCCTGCGGCATTGACGGCGTCGCTGACCCCGCGCTGGATGAATTCGCGCAACTGTGCTTCCACTCGTTCGGCGGCCCGCGGGTCGGCGGGCAAGGTCACCGCCTTCGTGCCTATGTCGTTGCAGATGCGGGCTTCTATGGCGTGCGTCGCGTAGAGCTCGAACACGGTCTGGATCTGAGCGGGGGTCAGTCCATCGACATCGGTGATGCCCGCAGCGGCGAGATCGGCGATCGTCTCGATGAAGGCGTCGCGGGCGATGCCTTCGTCGATGGTCCCGCCTTCCGGGCAGATATAGTCGGCGAGGCCGGCGAATACCTCCTCGATCGGGCGACCCGCGAGGCCTTCCAGGTTGAGTGTCCGAAGGGCCTCGCGAACACCGTTGGCGCTCGCGTCATTGAGGAAACGGACAAGGCCGGCCCCCGCGCCCCGTGACGAGCCCATCCGTTGAGCCGCGCGCGCGGAGCCGCCCGCGGACTTCGAGACGTAGCCGGAGACGGCTCGGCCGAGGCTTCGCCGATCGCTGCCGCCGGAGCTGGCGAAGCGCGAAAAATTGCTCCTGGGCGCAGTGAACCGGTCGGACGCGCCCGGCATAGGGTTTACTGTGCGCGG
>NZ_JSBN01000056.1 GCF_000797515.1 Sphingomonas sp. Ant H11 | reverse complement strand
CGACGGTCGACGCGCTGAGGCCGGACGTGCTGCGCGCGGCTTACGGGATCGAGGCGCGCGTGCTGGCGGGGGCGCAAAGGCCGATCATCGATGTGGTGCGCCGCGCGGGGTGAGGGGCGTCGCCTGTGCTTCTCCCTCCGTTCGTGCTGAGCGTGTCGAAGCACCTCTCTCAGCACGCGCAGAACGTCACAACCGAATAAGAGCATCGGGTGGCAACTTCCCATCGAATCCTGAAGCATCGCCAACGCCTCCCCACACAGCACGAAGGTCGGCACTTCGATAAAGGAATTCGGAGCCGGAACTGCAAACGGTACATTCGGGGCGGGAACAGAATCGATATTTGCCCCTTCGACTATGCCAACATGGCAGATGTTGTGCGCTCGCAGGCTCCGTATCGACTGAATCAGGCGCTCGTAATTTGGGGCAGGTCCTAAACGGATCACCACGACCTTCAAAGACTGTCCGCTTTGGGTCATGGCGGGAAGTCGCACGCTTTCATCAGTGCGAGGGTCGGGGTTCCATCGACCCTTAGTCAATACGGTTGTCTTCTGGCTCGGGGACACGGACAGGACCAAAGAGTCGATCCCTACATAGGTGATCGCCGCATTGGGCCTGGTTGAATCGTAGGCGCGCCAACCGAAGAGCGCGATATTGCCGATCAGAAGAGCGGCGGCGCTGATTATGAGAAGAGTCCGTCGCCGGGGCATGGCGCACGATACCATCCCCATGCTTTCCCTTCTATAGGTTGAGGGGGAACAGCAGGGGCGCGCCGACTTGACGCAGCGCCAGCGCCGCGCATGACAGGCGTCATGATACCCGAGATCGAACCCGCCACCGCTGCCGATGCCCCCGCCGTCATCGCCTTGTGGCACGCGTGCGGCCTCACCCGCCCGTGGAACGACCCCGCCAGCGACTTCGCGCTCGCGCTGCGCGAGGCGCAGTCGAGCGTGTTGGTCGCACGCGGGGAGGGCGGCATCATCGGCAGCGCGATGGTCGGTTTCGACGGCCATCGCGGCTGGATCTATTATCTCGCGGTCGCCCCAGAAGCGCGCCGCTCCGGCCTCGGTCGCGCGCTGATGGCGGCGGCGGAAGGCTGGCTGCACGCGCGCGGCGCGCCCAAGCTGCAATTGATGGTTCGCGGCGACAACACTGCCGCGCTCGGCTTTTACGAAGCGCTCGGGTTGGCGCGGCAGGATGTCGTGGTGCTGGGGCGGTTTCTGGCGGATGCGGGAGTGGGGTGAGGGGCTTGAGGCGATTTTGCGAGCCGCGCGTTCTTCTCTCCCGTAGTCGTGACGGTCACCGTCCCCCTAGGTGAAAGAGGCTTGACCAAGCTTTGCGCCGGATTGCCGCTTCCCGGGGAGTCCACCGAAAAGGGAAAAACTCGATCATGTACGGTGTAGCGCTCTCAGAACCTTTTTCGACTTCCAGTGCTTGTACCTTGTCCGTGAGTATTTCGATCAGTTGGCAGACTGGTTTTAGGATCTCGATAATGGCCCACACGCATTGACCGCGAGTCGCATGGGCGGCGCATATTTGGTAATTGACGTCTATGGTTAGCTCCCAACGACCCAGTGGCCCCCATTCCCAACCGAGCGCTCCACGGGCCTCGCAAAATGCCCGAGCTCTGCCCATGATCCGTTCGAGGCGACGATGCGAAAGAACATGTTCTGCAATCTGAATGTGGACCTTGAACCAGCGGACCAAGGGGTCCGGGTGTTGTTTGCCGTTCGTCAGTTGATCGAAATTGTAATATCTCGATCCAAGAGCAAACTCTGAGAGAGCCTCTAAGGCATCATAATGGTGAGACCTTGCTTCAAACCAGCCATCGGCCAGTCCGTGGGCAGCACCAATTAGCCGCACATGTTCATAGAGTTCTGTGATTGAATGGCCGAGGGCTTTGAGCTGCTTGTCTGTCGGATTTGCGAGATCGTTGGCTGCTTTGTGATTAAGGATTACGGCTATTTTCATAATTCGCTCCATCCCAATGGAAAGAGCAAACAAGGTCGAGTAAATTGTACCCGCTCTGTCGTAGTCTATTTTTGCTAGAGCTTCAAAGCCGGATAGCAAAGAGGCGCTGGCTAAATGCCCCTCTTGCGCCAATAGGCGATGTTCAGCAGTGATGATCATATCCAAACGATACGCTGCTTCCAAAGGAATTCCAAATTGAACCGGACGATGTACGCCATCCCCAATTGCGACACGGTCAAGAAGGCGCGCACCTGGCTGGCCGAGCACGGCGTCGACTATGCGTTCCACGACTATAAGAAGCAGGGCGTCGATGAGGCGGCGTTGCGGCGCTGGGTCGGTCGGCTCGGGTGGGAGGTCGTGCTCAATCGCGCCGGCCAGACCTTCCGCGCGCTGCCCGATACAGACAAGACCGATCTCGATGCCGAGAAGGCAATCGCGATCATGCTCGCCAAGCCGTCGGCGATCAAACGCCCGATTCTGGAAGCGGGCTCCGAAAAGGACGGCGTGCTGCTGGCAGGGTTCAAGCCCGATACCTATCTAGCGGCTCTCAAGCCTTAAAGGAGACCGCCATGCCGACTGCACGCTGGAACGGGGCGGTGATCGCCCAGTCCGAGGATACCGTCGTGGTCGAGGGCAACCATTATTTCCCCGCCGACAGCATCGTCGCCGACTATTTCGAAGCCAGCGCGACGCACTCGGTCTGCCCGTGGAAGGGCGAGGCGAGCTACAAGTCGCTGGTCGTCGACGGCAAGCGCAATGAAGACGCGGCGTGGTTCTACCCCGACCCCAAGCCCAAGGCGGCGGAGATCAAGGACCGCATCGCCTTCTGGAAGGGCGTGACGGTCGAATAAGGCCCGTCACCCCTCCCATTGGAACACCTCGTCCAGGGGTTTGCCGAACACCTGTGCGATGCGGAACGCGGCCTCGAGCGTCGGCGAGTATTTGCCGGCCTCTATGGCCGCGACGGTCTGTCGCGTCAGGCCGATCTTCTCGCCCAGCTCGGCTTGCGTCATTTCCCCGGCCATGAAGCGCAGCAAGCGAATGTGATTGGTAATGCGCGCGGACACGACGCTCAGCCCCGCGCCCGATAGCCGAGAATCTCGACGCCGCAGCGGGTGAGTTCGCCGAGCACGATTGCGCCCAGCACGGCGTTGGTCAGCACCGGCAGGCTCGCACCCAGGAACAGCGTTGCCAGCGCGGCGAACAACGCCGTCAGCAACACGGGATAAGCGAACGCCAGCGCACGCCGGGCAATCGCGCGGTCGCGTTCGTCGCTCGGCTGCTGCGCGTCGCGTAGGTTGGTCAGTGCCACGAGAATGCTTGCGACCGTCATCACCGCCACCAGCGTCGCGATCACCGCCAGAAAGCCCGCCGCTGTCGCCGGGCCGAGCGCGGTGGTCGGTTGGCGCATCGCCACCAGCGCAAAATACGGCCCGAAAGCGACGAGGATGCCACCTGCGGAAAGCCATGCGATCTTTTCTCTGAACGGCATTTCGATCTCCATGTTCCAATAACAGAACCCAATGTTAGAAATATCCAACATAGAGTCAATGGTAGTTTGCATTTGGCCATTGCCACGCTGGCGTCCGGCGGCGGGAGGCGCTAGTCGTTGCGGCCATGTCCACGACCTTCACCATCGACACCGCGACCAGTCGCGCCAACCCGACCCCCGCGCCGATGAAGCGCCTTACCGTGCCGTCGATCCGCGCGCGCAAGGGGGCGGAGCCGCTGGTGATGTTGACCGCCTACACCGTGCGCACCGCGCAATTGCTCGATCCGCATTGCGACATGCTGCTGGTGGGCGATAGTCTGGGGCAGGTGGTGTACGGCCTGCCCTCCACCGTGCCGGTCACGCTGGAGATGATGGCGGCGCATGGCGCGGCGGTGGTACGCGGCAGCTATCATGCGGTGGTGGTGATCGACATGCCGTTCGGCAGCTACGAAGCCTCGCCCGAAAAGGCGTTCGAAAGCGCGGCCTGGCTGCTCAAGCAGACCGGTGCGGCGGCGGTGAAGCTCGAAGGCGGCCGGGCGATGGCCCCCACGGTCAAATTCCTGTCCGAACGCGGCATTCCCGTTATGGGGCATGTCGGGCTCACCCCGCAGGCGGTCAACACGCTCGGCGGCTATGGCGCGCGCGGGCGGACTCAGGCGGAAGCCGCCAAGATCATCGACGATGGCCAGGCGATTGCCGCGGCGGGAGCCTTCGCGCTGGTGATCGAGGGCGTGGTCGAACCGATCGCAATCGAGCTGACGCGCACGATCGATTGTCCGACCATCGGCATCGGTGCCTCGGCCCAGTGCGACGGGCAAGTGCTGGTGGCGGAGGATATGCTCGGCCTGTTCGATCGCACTGCCCGCTTCGTGAAGAAATTCGATGATCTTGCAGGCCGTATTTCCGCCGCGGTTGAAACCTATGCGGCGGATGTCCGCTCGCGTACCTTCCCCGGTGCCGAGCAGATTTACGCCCCGAAGGACTGACGCCGCCCAGGAGTTTCGCCCGATTTTTTGAGCGCTTTTGTTTGTCCACCGGCGCGGCTAAGGTCCGCGCCTTCCCGCCCTGATCCGATGGAGTTCCCCCTTGGCTGTGCCGCCGAATACCGATGCCGCATTCCTGCGTGAAGTCGATGAGGAGCTGCGTCGCGATCAAGTCGCCAAGGCGGCGAAGCGCTACGGGATCGCCGCGATCGCGCTGGTGGTGCTGGCGCTTCTTGGTTTTGGCGGGTGGCTGCTGTGGCAATCGCATGAGCAATCAGTCGCGGGTGAGCAGGGCGAAGCGCTGTCCAAGGCTTATGAAGACATGGGGAGCAACCGCATCGATTCGGCCCGTGCCAAGCTCACCACGCTGGCGGCATCGAACATTGGTGGCTACCGCGCGCTCGCGCTGATGAGCCAGGCCGATCTGCTGCTGCAGAAGCAGGACCTGCGGGGAGCCGCCGCGAAGTTTGCACAGGTTGCGAGCGATGGCTCGATCGGCCAGCCGCTCCGCGATCTTGCGCTGGTCCGCCAGACCACCGCCGAGTTTGACTCGCTGAAGCCGGATGTCGTCATCGCACGGCTGCGTGGCATCGCGGTGAAGGGCAATCCGTGGTTCGGCAATGCCGGCGAGCTTGTCGCGATTTCATACCTCCGCCAGAATCGTCGCGATCTCGCGGGCGTGCTGTACGGTCAGATCGCGCGCGATCCGAACACGGAGGAGACGCTGCGGCAACGCGCGGTTCAGATGGCGGGCGTATTGGGTGTGGATGCCGTCACCGAGGCTAAGGAACAGAAATCGCAATGAAGATGACCAACCGCTTTCTCGTCGTGGCCGTGACTGCTGTCGCGCTCAGCGGCTGCGCTTCGATGAAGGGCAAGAAGAAAAACGCCGGTGCTGGGGCAGCGCATCGCGATCTTGGCCGGGGAGCATGACGTGCTCGCCGACAAGACCATTGCGGGTGTCGATGTGCTCGTGCCGCCTGCGGCACCCAATGACAGTTGGGCCCAGCCCGGTGGCAGCGCGTCCAAGTCGCTTGGTCAATTGAGCCTCGGCTCGTCTTTGTCGCGGGCATGGAGCGCCTCGATCGACGGGGGCAGCAATCGCCAACGCCTGGGAGCCGCGCCGGTTATCGCTGACGGTCGACTGTATGCGATCGACGTCGATGCGACGATCCACGCCTTTTCGTCGACGACGGGGGCGGCTGTTTGGTCCACCAACGTGGCCGAAACGCACAAGGGCAAGATCGACAAGAAGACCCGCGGCGCGCGCTTTGGCGGCGGCGTGAGCTTCGATGATGGCAAGATCTTTGCCACTGACGGCCTGGGCGATGTCGTCGCGCTCGAGGCAGCGACTGGCAAGGTGCTGTGGCGCGTCAAGCCGGGTGCTCCGCTGCGCGGCGCGCGACCGTGGCCAATGGGCAGATCTATATCCTGAGCCAGGACAATCAGCTTTACGCGTTGTCGCAGGCCGATGGCGCTGTCGTGTGGACGCAGTCGGGCTCGATCGAGACGCAAGGCGTGTTTGGCGTGGCCGCTCCGGCCGTCAGCCAGGGGACCGTGGTCGCGGGCTTCTCGTCGGGCGAACTCAACGCCTATCGCTATGAAAACGGCCGCACGCTGTGGCAGGACGCGCTGTCGCGTTCGACCATCTCGACCTCGGTTTCCTCGCTGGCCGACATCGACGCCGATCCAGTCATCGATCGCGGGGTCGTGTTCGCGGTCGGGCAGGGTGGCCGCATGGTCGCGCTCGAAATCGTCTCGGGCCAGCGCATGTGGGAACAGAATTTCGCTGGCATCTCCACCCCGTGGGTGGCCGGCGAATGGGTGTTCCTGGTTACGGACGATGCTCGTCTGGTTTGCCTCGCCCGCGCGACCGGAAAGGTCCGCTGGATCAGTCAGTTGCAGCATTTCAAGAGCGAGAAGCGCAAGAAGGACGGCACGATCAAGGACAGCAAGAAGGCCAATCCGGTCACCTGGTTCGGTCCGGTGCTGGCGGGCGGGCGGCTGGTGCTGACCAATTCGCTCGGTCAGATCGTCTCGGCGTCGGTCGAAAATGGCAAGGTCGGCACGGTGATTGAGTCCAAGGCCCCGTTCACGCTGCCGCCGGTCGTGTCCAACAATACGCTGTACGTGCTCGACCAGAAGGGCCGTGTCACCGCTTACAAATGAGGTGCGGCGCGGTCCGGTTGGACCGCGCCGATGATCCATTGGGCAGGATCAGTTGGGCAGCGCGGTAATATCGACCTTTTCCACCCATTTCGGGAAAAAGGCGGGCTGGCGGTTCGACCAGCCCGACGCGGTCGCCGCCGCCTCGCTGATCGACTGCAGCAATTTGCGGCGCAGGTCGGGATGCAGATGCGGTAGCGCTGCGGCAGCACAGAAGGCTGCGGGTAGCCACGGACGAATTTCCGCACCGACCAGGCGCTCGTACAGAAAGCGATAGGCGGAAAAGGTCGTCAGCCGCCCCTGGCCCAGATCGAAGGCCGTAATAGTCAGCAGCGGTGCGAAAAGCGGTTCCACCGAATCCAGGCCACTGTCGTCCGGGATCATTGCGCGGATGTCGGGCAGGCGTGTGTAGACGCGAACTTGGGCGCGGATGCTCGCCGCTTCGACAACGTCCCTCGACCAGCGTGCCATCGCGTCATCTCGGTCGAGACCGATGTCCAGAGAGCGCCGGACATAACGCTGCGTTGCCGACGAAAAGCCAGCAAACTCCTTCATTTCCGCCAATGTCATGGCACCGTTCGCCGGCTTCATTCGAGAACCCATTACATCACCCCGCGCCCAAAAAGTGCAGTTGGGCGATCATGCGCTTCGTGGCTTACTCCATGGTTAACGCGCGATCGTCCAATAGTAGTAAGCGACCATAGATTTTGTTGCAGCGCAACACGCGAGGTGGCGAATCTGGTCCAATGATGGAAAATTCTGAAAGGTGCGGCGATCGCGCAACATTTTTAGGCGAAGCGGGACCGCCGCTAGGGATTATCGGCGATCCGCGATAATCGCGGCCTCCGCGTCCTGATCATAGCCGGACGATTTGGGGGCCGCGCCGTTATCGCCCGGTTTGGTCGTCGCAGGAGGATCCGAAGCGTCCATCGATTCGTCGAGCGCGTTATCGAGCACCGCGTCCGGGCTGGTCGGATCGCGCTCGAGGCGCTTGGCAATCGACTCGTCCTGGCCCGCATTTTGGCGCGGATGATGGATCTGTTCGTTCTCTTCGGGGCTTCCCGGGGCGATCGACAAGCTGTCGAGCGCTTTCTCGTCGATCATTTTGGTATCGTGCGGCATCGTCGCTCTCCTGACTGCAATGGCTCTGAAACGAGCGGAGCGCGGACAGTGTTCCGTCAGGGCAGGCGGGTGACGGTCACGCGCTGCTGGTTCATCGTGGCGCGGCCAAACACCGTCATGAAAGCGATGTCGGTGGCATCGCGGCCAACCGCAACGCGGGCCAGTTCGGCGCTGGATGCCATGCGCGTGGCATCGACCAGATGCCAGTCGCCATCGATCCACAATTCGGCGACGGCATGGAAGTCGGGCGGGTCGACGCCTGGGGCATAGGCGGATACGCACCGGGCCGGAATGCCGCCAGCGCGCGCGAGTGCCACCAGCAGGTGCGCGTAGTCGCGGCAGACGCCGCGGCGTTCGGCAAAGGTCATCAGCGCGGTGGTCGTGCCGCTGGAGGTGCCACTGGCATATGTGAGGTGGCCTGCCACCCAATCGACCAGCGCGCTCGCCAATGGGCCTGCCGACAGCCCGCCAAATTCCTGTTCGACAAAGCCTTCCAAACGATCGGATTCGCAGTACCGACTAGGCAGCAAATAGGGGATGGTTTCGGGCGGCATCAAGCGGATCGGCGTGTCGCCCAACTCGGCGAAATCGCGCGGTTGGCGCAGGATCTCCACGGTCGCGCGATATTCGGCGTGAAACGATCCTTCCGCGTGAAGCCAGCACCGTTGTCCAATACCCTCTTCGCCGGGCACCGCGCGTAACGGCGTGTTGCTCCACACCGTGAAATCCTGCGTCAAAAGGCGCTGATCGGGGCCTTTTTGCAGCTTCGATCAGCAACAGCACGTCGGCGGCACCGTCGATCGCATAATTCAACGTCACATCGATCGAGAGGCGCATCACGGACCCTTCGGCAAAAGAAAGGGCCCGATAGACATTCTATCGGGCCCAGACCGGACAGATCCGGTGCGTCGCGTATCGCGTCGATCAGTTGCGGTTGCCGAACATCCGCAGGATGAAGAGGAACATGTTGATGAAGTCGAGATAGAGGGTCAGCGCCGACATGATCACCGTGCGCTGCTCGTCTTCGGTTCCGGCGACATAGGCATAGACGCTCTTCGTGCGCTGGGTGTCATAAGCGGTCAAACCAGCGAACAGCAGAACGCCGACGATGCTGATAACCAGCGCGAGCGGGCCTGACTGGAAAAACACGTTCAGCAGCATTGCGACAATCAGGCCGACCAACCCCATGACCAGGAAGGTGCCGAACGCCGAAAGGTCACGCTTCGTGGTGTAGCCGTAAAGGCTAAGCCCCGCAAAAGCGGCCGACGTCGCGAAGAAGGCCTGTGCAACCGACGTGCCGGTGTAGCGCAGGAACACCGTCGACAATGACAGGCCCATCGCTACCGCAAAGCCCCAGAACATCGCCTGCAGCGTGCCGGGTGCCATGCGGGCGGCCCCATAGCTCATGGCGAAAACGAAGCCCAAGGGTGCCAGCATGATGATCCAGGCGAGCGGACCGCCACCGATCAGAATGTGCGCCGCAGGCGAATCCAGGCCGCCCCATGAGAAGAACATGGCGACCAACCCGGTCAACAGGATGCCCGACAGCATGTAGTTGTAAACCGAAAGCATATAGCTGCGCAGGCCGGCATCGAATGCCGCCGTGCCGACGGTCCCAGCCGCCGGGAACGCCGAAGCATTCGGACGGGGATCAGACCAGTTTGCCATTGCGAGAAGCTCCTAAACACCGACCATATGTCAGATGACGGCAATATCGGCCTTTACAGCGCGCTTTTCAAGCCAATCCCGCAACCGTGCGATCCCGCCGTCGCGCAGATCGCCGACGACCGATCGACAGGAATGCGGCCCCGACGTGAAAGCGCTTTCGTAATCTCGGTATGCTCTGCTAGGCTGCCGAGCAGAGCAGAAACTGCCGAGAGGATTGATCGAATGGCGACCCCACCGGGCATCGCGCCGCCGCGCGCGTCAGCCTATGCATATTATGTTCTCGGCATTCTTTTCCTGGTCTACGTGCTTAATTTTGTCGATCGGCAGATCATCTCGATCCTCGCCGAAGACATCAAGCGCGACCTGCATTTGAAAGATGAGGATCTTGGTTTCCTCTATGGCACGGCGTTCGGGGTGTTCTATTCCTTGTTCGGCATCCCGCTCGGCCGGTTAGCGGATAACTGGCACCGGGTTCGGTTGATGACCGCAGGCCTGGTGCTGTGGTCGAGCATGACCGCGCTGTCCGGCTTTGCGCGCTCGGGAGGAATGCTGGTTGGGGCGCGAATCGGCGTGGGCATTGGCGAGGCGACGGCAAGCCCGTCGGCTTATTCCCTGATTTCCGACTATTTTCCCAAGAAGTTGCGCGCCACCGCGCTCGCGATCTACTCGTCCGGCCTCTATGTCGGAGGCGGGGTTTCGCTCAGCATCGCAGGGCTCGTCGTGCATCGCTGGAACGCAGTCTATCCGGCCGGCGGACCGCTGGGGCTGCACGGGTGGCAAGCCGCGTTCATCGCCGTGGGGCTGCCGGGCTTACTGTTAGCGCTGCTGGTCGCGACACTGCGCGAGCCAGTGCGCGGTGCGGTGGAGGGACTGCCGCCGCCCGAACGGCATCCGGCCCCGTTCCGCGCCTTGCTGGCCGATCTGCTTACCATCGTGCCTCCGTTCACGCTGATTGGCGCAGCGCGCGGCGGGGTTCGGCCGCTCGCGATCAATCTCCTCGCGCTTGGCGTGGTGGCGGGGGCGATCGCGGTGTTGCGCCATTTTGGCGAGCCGTGGCCGCAATGGACCGCCGTCGGGCTAGGGGCCTATGCGGTCTTTTCCTGGGCCAGCGCGCTGAAGCGCCGCGATTTGCCGACCTATACGCTGGTGATCGCCAATCCGGCATTTCTCTGTGTCGTCATTGCCTATGGCTTGAACGCGTTTGTCAGCTACGGCGTCAGCCTGTGGGCGGCACCCTATGCGATGCGCACCTTGGGTGTGACGATCCAACAAGCCGGCGGGTGGATCGGCGGAACGCTGGCCTTTGGGGGTTTTGTCGGGGTGACGGTGGGCGGCATTGTCGCTGACCGACTACGGCGACGCTTTCCGGCGGGACGGATCATGGTCATCCTGTTCGGCGCGGTCGTGCCGCTGCCCTTCATCGTCATCGCGTTTCGCAGCGGGGACGTTTCGATCTTCGTCTCCGCGTTACTGGTGGCGGCAACGTGTTCGAGTACGGCGCTGGGTGCCGCAGGGGCGACGATGCAGGATCTGGTATTGCCGCGCATGCGTGGCACCGCAACGGGCGCGTTCTTCATCGGCACGACGCTGCTTGGCCTGGCGATGGGCCCCTATATTGCCGGGCGCGTTTCGACCCTGTCGGGCAGTCTTACCACCGGCGTGCTTTCGCTGCTGCTGACCGCACCGATCACGATCGGCGCAGCCATCGCAGCGTATCGATTGGTGCCACGGGCAGAAGCCAATCGTGAGGCGCGGGCGCGCGCTGCGGGAGAGGTGATCGCCTAAGCGCGCGTCAGCCCGCGCTGAAGACCCCGCAGGCGATCCGCGCCCCGCTATTGCCCGACGGGTCGGTCATCAAATCGTCCGGCTTGGCATGGACGACGATGGCCGAGCCATCGGTGTCGAGCAGCCCAGCCATCGTTGCGCCGGGCAGCAAGATGCCGATCGTCCCGCGCCCACCAGCGCCGACGATGAGATTGGGCAGATCGCCTTCATGCGGCCCCTGGGGGTTCATCGAGCCGTGCTTGGTGCCCGCCGGGTTCCAATGGCCACCTGCACTGGCGAAGTCGGGGGCGTCGCAGCGCCCGACGGTATGCACATGTGCCCCATGCGTGCCGGGCGTGAGATCGTGCACATCGAGCGTCAGTCGCAGGCCACCCGTCACTTCGGTCGCGGTCGCGCGACCGACATCGGCACCGTCCGGCGTGCGGATTTGCGCCACCGCATGCGCGCCCTCCGCGACTGGCGCGCCGACGGCGACAGTCTTTTGCGTATCGCAGCCGGTGAGGCCGAATGTCGTCAATGCAGTTGCCGCGATCACGAATTTGCGCATGCGAATCTCCTGTTGCCGCCGCGACCGTTGCTGGGCGTTAATCGCCAAACGCGCAACTGCCGCCTTAGGTTCGCTCCTTTGATTGCGTCCGTCAGACGAACCCTAGGTTCCACGACGAGCTGTTGTAATTGCCGATATTGGGCAGGACCGTGCGCATGTCGGTCGCGGAAACGCCAAACCAATTGGCGAGCGTCGAGGCATATTGGTCGACCGCGATCGTCGGCAGCAGCCGGCCCTGGCCGACGTCGTCGACCGTGCCATTGCCGATTGCGGGCGGCGTTCCATAGAAGCGCTGCCCGCGTACAGCATCGCCCATTACGAAATGCATGCTGCCCCAGCCGTGATCGGATCCGTCGTTGTTCGACACCAGCGTCCGCCCGAAATCGGAGGCGGTGAAAGTGGTTACCTTGTCGGCCACGCCCATCGCGACGGTTGTGTCGTAAAAGGCCCGCATCGCGTTTGCGAGCAGCGTGGTCTGAGTGGGATGATTGGCGACCAGCGCATCATGCATATCCCACCCGCCAAGCGACACGAAGAACACTTGCCGCCGCGCGCCCAGTTGCGACGAGACCGAGATGAGCCGCGCGACGATCTTGAGCTGATCGGCAAGGCTGTTGGACGTGGGGAAAAGCGGGAAATTGGCGGCAGGCGCGCTAGCGAGCGCAGCATTGACCTGGGCATAGGTATCGAGTGCGCGCTTGCTGATCTTGGCGTGCTCGTCCTGAAAGATGTTGGTTTGCGACGCGGCCATCAGCGTGCGCAGCGTGCTTGCGCCCGTGCTCGACCCGAACAGGGTTGAGCCATTGTTCAACAATGCGATCGGCCCACCGGTGCCAACCGCATATTGGATCGCGGTCTTGCCGGTCAGGAATACAGCGTTGCCGGTGGCGTTGATGCAGGTCAGCGTCGCCGAGCCATTGCCGCTTTGGAGCAGATCCCCGATGCGACCGCCCCAGCCGGAGGTCGCGCCCTCGGGGTTGGAGGCTTGCCAATAGCTTTGCTGGTCGTTGTGGCTGAACAGCTTCGGCGGCAGTGGCACCGAATTGGCGCTATATTGCGCCTTGGTCGTCGGCTGGACCAACGTGCCGACATTGAGCGCGACCGCCATTTTTCCCGCGTTGAACAGCGGCAGCAGCGGTGACAGCGTCGGAGCCAACGCATATTGTCTGCCGCCGGCAAGCGCGGTCGCGGGATTCAGCACGGTGGCGGCCAGCGCCGCGCGATCGAGCGCAATGTTGCTGCGGGCAGCCTGATAGAGCGCGTAGCTCGCCTGATCATAGGGCGGCAGCGTGTTGGCGTAATCGTTACCGCCATAGAGGAACACGCAGACCAGCGCCTTGTAATCGCTGGTAACGGCCGCGGCAGCTTCGCCGATCGCGGCGAGGCTGGTGACGAACGGCATGGCGCTGCCCGCCAGTCCGAGCGCGGCGGAGCGTTTGAGGAAGGCGCGGCGGGATTGGTCGCTGGTCATGGCGCGATCCTTACTTGAAGGTCAGATAATCGGGCGAGGCCATCGTCAGCAAAATGGCGGTCATCACGCGGTTGCTGGGGCCGGTCGCACCGGTATTGGCGATGCTGTCGACCGCGGCTTTGATTGCCGCAACCGTCGCGCTGCTCAATTGCCCATTGGCGAGCACGAGGTTGACCTCGTCGATCAACGCCTGACTGTCCGCCGCGAGCGTCAGGATCGTGGTGTAGTCCGCCTTGAAGTCGCCGGTGCCATTGGCGATCAGCGCCTGCATGTAATTGATATAGGCGACGACACTCAGCTCGTTGGTGATCTGAAATTCCGGCGCGACCAGCCCCGCGCTGGCGATGGCGGTATTGGGCGGTGCATAGCCGGGACGAAAGAAATTGAAGACCGTCGCGCTGTGTCCGATCGATTGGGCGAGCCGCGAATTGGGGTTCGACGTGTCGCCGATCGCCCAGGCATTGGACGGCGACGTCGCGGAATAGGCGCGTGCCCAACCGACCAGCCGCAGCACGGGTTCGCGTAACTTGCCAGCGGTCGCGCTGGTCAAGGCCGCAGAATCGCGGGCTTCGGTATCGAGCAGGATCGCGCGGATCACGGCCTTCAAATCGCCGCGAACGCCCTTTCCATTGTCGGCGAATACGGCGGATACCCGTCCGATATAAGCGGGCGAGGGGTTGGAAGTGACGAGCCGCTGGATCAATTGCTTGGAGACGAAGGGCGGGACGTTTGGATGCGCAAAGATCGCGTCGAGCGCGAGGTTGACGGCGGCCATTCCCTCGGTTCCCGCCGGGATCGTCGTGCCGAGAAACGTCGATGCACCGGTTTCGTGCTGCGACGCCGTCATGACCAGCGGCACGCGGTAACGCTCCGGCGTCGTGCTGTCGGACGATGCCAAATTGAGTCCGGTAAATACCCGCGCCAACCCCGATACATCGGCTGGGCCATAGGTTTCGAGCGGCTTTCCCGCGTTTTGTTTTGACCGATCCGTCGGGATTGAGCTGATACAGGCCGAGCGTGAACAACTGCATCAGTTCGCGCGCATAATTTTCGTCGGGCTGAGAGCCCGTGGTAGGGTTTGCCTTCCGGTTGCCGAGAAAGGTCAGGAACGTCGCCATTGCCGCATTGGTGGTGATCGCGCCCATCAGCGTGCGGAAATTGCCAAAGGCATTGTCGAGCAGCACGTCGAAATAGGCCGCGCCGGCAAACTGCTTCCAGTTGAGGTTGAGCGCGTCGACGCCGATCACCAACATTTCCGACAGCGCGATGCCGACGCGTTGGCGCAACTGATCGGGTTCGACGATCATTTGCCGCCAGATCGTCTGGTCGAACCCCGCCAGCGAATTGATGAAGGTTGCGGCCGAATAGCCATTGGCCACGAGCCAGTCCCAGTGGCGTGTCGACCGAGACAGCGCGAATTGCGCGGTCAGCCAGCCATCGTAGCTGGCCGACTGCACGTTTGCGATCTCCGCCTTGGTCGCACCGAGCGTCGCCTGGCCCAGAAAGCGGCTGGCGGCGGCCGCTCCGATCGGGGTCGGGGT
>NZ_JSBN01000055.1 GCF_000797515.1 Sphingomonas sp. Ant H11 | reverse complement strand
AGCGCGCCGCGCCCGACCGCGCCGAGGGTATCGCCGCCGATCACCAGCGCCTGACCCAGGCAATGGGCACCTTATTCCAGGTTCTGGCGGTTTCCTCCCCGGACTGGCCACTTCCTGCGGGGTTCGCATGATTCAATACCGTGACGCACGCACGATCGATGGCCCCGCGCTCGCCGTGATGGCGCGCCAATCGTTCACCGAGACCTTCGGGATGCTGTATCCGGCGTCCGACCTGAGCGCCTTTCTCGACGAGGCGTTCGGCCCCAATGGCTTGCCCGCCCAACTCTCCGATCCCGATTTCGCGATCCGGCTGGCGCTGGACGAGGGGCAGATCATCGGTTTCGTCAAAATGGGGCCCGTCACCTTCCCCGGCGAATGGCGTCCCGATGCGATCGAGCTCTACCAATTCTATGTGCTCAGCGGATGGCATGGGCAGGGCGTGGCACAGGAACTGATGGCGTGGTCGCTCGAGCATGCGCGCAGCCACGGCGCGCGCGAGGTGATCCTGAGCGTCTATGTCGACAACCACAGGGCGCATCGTTTCTATGAAAAATACGGTTTCCGCGACATCGGGCGGATCGCGTTCCGCGTCGGCGCGACGGTCGATGACGACAATCTGATGCGGCTGGTGCTGTGAGCGCGCCCGCAATGGTCGAGGTGATCCGCGCGCCGATGCTGGCGGGAATCCCGCATGGCTTTCTCGGGCGGGTCGGCGGCGTATCGACGGGTATCCATGCCGGGCTGAACGTCGGCATCGGCTCGGATGACGAAGCTGCCGCCGTCGCCGAAAATCGCGCGCGGGCAATCGCGGCGGTGCGCCCTGGCGCGCGGCTGCTATCACCCTATCAAGTGCATTCGTCCGATTGCGTCACCGTGACCACGCCCTTTGAGGACGATGCGCGCCCGCATGCCGATGCGCTGGTGACCGATCGCCCCGGCCTCGCGCTCGGCATCGTCACCGCCGATTGCGCGCCGGTGTTGCTGGCGGATGTGCAGGCCGGGGTCATCGGAGCGGCGCACGCGGGATGGAAAGGGGCGCTCGGCGGCGTCACCGATGCCACCATTCAGGCGATGGAAGCGCTCGGCGCACAGCGCGACCGCATCGCCGCCGCGATCGGCCCGTGCATCGCGCGCGCAGTTACGAAGTGGACGAAGCCTTTGCGCGCCGCTTCGAGGCCAACGACCCGGCCAATGAACGCTTCTTCGCCGAAGGCCGCGCGGGCCATTTCCAGTTCGACCTGGAAGCCTATGTCGCGCACCGCCTCGCCACCGCCGGGGTGACGCGGGTCGCGATGCTCGGGCTCGACACTTATGCCGATGAAGCGCGCTTCTTCAGCTTCCGCCGCGCGACGCATCGCGGTGAGCCTGGCTATGGGCGTCAGATTTCGATCATCGGCCTCTGACGCCTCGCCAAGCGGGCGACCAAAAGCCCTTTACCGGGTCTTCACTTCGTCGGGATTGGTCAATTGCGCGACGATCCAGCCATTGCCGTCAGGGTCCTGCAGCATGGTGAAGCGTCCCCATGGCTGTTCGTCGACCGGTGACACCGTCGCCCCTGCCGCCGCCAGCCGGGCATGTTCGGCGTCGATATCGTCCACCGCCAACATCAGCCCCTGCACCGATCCGGGCGGCATCGCGTCGAACCACGTCACCAGCGCAACCGTCGCGCCACCATCCTTGGGCTGCAACTGAACCCAGCGCATGTCGGGCCCCATCGCCTCGTCGCGCAACACCACCAGCCCAAGTGTTTCCACATAAAAGCGCCGCGCCCGTGCCACATCGGTCACGGGCACCGAAACGATTGCGATCGGCATATCCTGTCCCCCCAAGGATCTGCCGCGAAATAGTATCATTCGAGACTATCTCGCGGTAAGGCTTCCTATCATTTTTCGACGCAGGATGCACCCTCATGGCGAAGCCGACCGACCAGACCGACCCCCAGACCGAAGCCGATCTGACCGGCGTCGCGCCGCGCACCAAGCCCAAGCCCTCGATCGAGAAGATCGGCGATCGCAAGCTGAAGGCCTCCACGCTGATGATGGGCCACGGCTATGATCCGATGCTGTCGGAAGGCTCGCTCAAACCGCCGATCTTCGCCACCTCGACCTATGTTTTCCCCAATGCAGCCGCAGGCAAGCGCCATTTCGAGGGTGTTACCGGCAAGCGCCCCGGCGGCTCCGAAGGGCTGGTCTATTCGCGGTTCAACGGCCCGAATCAGGAAATCCTCGAGGATCGCCTGGGCGTGTGGGAAGAGGCCGAGGACGCATTGGTGTTCTCCAGCGGCATGTCGGCGATCGCGACGCTGTTCCTGTCGATGGTCAAACCCGGCGATACCATCGTCCATTCGGGCCCGCTTTATGCCGCGACCGAGACGCTGATCGCGCGCATTCTCGGTCGCTTCGGCGTGCATTGGCTCGATTTCCCGGCGGGCGCGACGCGGGAAGAGATCGATGCGGTGATGAGCAAGGCGGCGACCGGCAATGTCGCTTTGATCTATCTCGAAAGCCCCGCCAACCCGACCAACGCGCTGGTCGATATTCAGGCAGTGGCGGCGAGCCGCGACGCGATCTTCAAGGGCGCGAAGCCGCCGATCGCAATCGACAATACCTTCCTCGGCCCACTCTGGCTCAAACCGCTTGAGCATGGCGCGGACATCGTCGTCTATTCGCTGACCAAATATGCCGGCGGGCATAGCGATCTGGTCGCGGGCGGTGTGCTCGGGTCCAAGGAGCATATCAACACCATCCGGCTGATGCGCAACACGATCGGCACGATCTGTGACCCCAACACCGCCTGGATGCTGATGCGCAGCCTCGAAACGCTGGAATTGCGGATGAGCCGTGCGGGCGAGAATGCGGTCAAGGTGTGTGGCTTCCTGCGCAGCCACCCCAAGGTCGAGCGAGTCGGCTATCTTGGCTTCCTAGCCGATACGCCGGGGATGGAGCGCCAGGCGGATATCTATGCGCGCCATTGCACCGGCGCGGGATCGACTTTTTCGTTGATCCTGAAGGGTGGCGAGAAAGAAGCCTTTGCTTTCCTCGACGCGCTGAAAATCGCCAAACTGGCGGTGTCGCTGGGCGGCACCGAAACGCTCGCCTCGCACCCGGCGGCGATGACGCATCTATCGGTGCCCGATGCGCGCAAGCAGGCGCTCGGCATCACCGACAATCTCGTGCGCATCTCGATCGGGGTCGAGGATGCGGATGATCTGATTGCCGATTTCGACCAGGCCCTCGCGGCGATCTGACAAGCGTGGCCCGGGTGGCGCAAAGTGTCGCCCGGGCTGACCATCATGCCGCGACCGGTGCTGGCTCCAGCAGCAACGGCAGCGACGATTCGATCCAGTCCGCCAGCGCGGCGACTCGGTCCGCCGCCTCACGCCCCAACGGGGTCAGCGTATAGTCGACGCGCGGCGGCACCTCGGCATAGCTCCGCCGATCGACCAGGCGACATCCTTCCAATTGCTGCAACGTCTGCGCCAGCATCCGCTCGCTCACGCCGCTGACCTTGCGACGCAGCGCACTGAAGCGCAGCGTGCCTGATCGCAACGAGAGCAGGGTCAGCACCCCCCATTTGCTGGTGACATGGTTGAGGATGAGACGGGACGGGCAATCCGGGCTCAGCACATCGCCGCGTTCCAAAGCGTCCGAAAGCGGGGTGGCGCTCCACTCTACCATTTCATCACTTACCTTTTGTGCGTACTTATTTTTCATAAGCTACACGCCTAGATGGTGCGTCTCAATGGTTTTGGGAGTGCTATCATGATTGCTGTTACCGGAGCGTCGGGCCAACTCGGCCGCCTTGTTATCGCTGGCCTGCTCGAGAAAGTTGCCCCCGAGACGATCGTCGCGCTGGTGCGTGACCCTGCCAAGCTGGCCGATTTGGCCGCACAGGGGGTGGTTGTCCGAGCGTTTGACTATAATCACGCCGAAACCCTTGTCGGCGCGCTCGCCGGGGTCGATCGCCTGCTGCTGATCTCGTCGAGCGAGATCGGCCAGCGCGTGGCGCAGCATCAGGCCGTGATCGCCGCCGCCAAGGCCGCCGGGGTCGGCTTCATCGCCTATACCAGCCTCCTCCATGCCGACACCAACCCGCTCAACCTCGCGATCGAACATCGTGCGACCGAACTGGCCCTGGCCGACAGCGGCGTGCCGCACGCGCTGCTCCGCAATGGCTGGTACACTGAAAACTATGCGCAAAGCGCCCCGATGGCGGTCGCGCATGGGGCGGTGTTGGGGAGCGCCGGCGCGGGCCGCATTTCGGGGGCGGCGCGCGCCGATTACGCGGCGGCGGCCGTGGCCGTGCTGACCGCACTGGAAGCCAAGCCCGCGACCTATGAACTGGCGGGCGACGATGCCTTTACGCTGGCCGATCTGGCGGGGGCGCTGAGCGATCTTTCGGGCAAGGCCGTGGTCTATCAGGACCTTCCCGAAGCCGACTATCGCGTTGCGCTGGAGGGGGTCGGCCTGCCCGCACCGATTGCGGCGATGCTGGCCGAAAGCGACACCAAGGCGGCCAACGGCGCGCTGTTCGACGATCGCCATGCGTTGAGCGCCTTGATCGGCCGACCGACCACGCCGTGGCGCGCGACGCTGGAAAGTGCGCTTAAAGGGTGAAGCGGGGGCCGTGGGCGGTGGTTCGGCGCTTGCCCACGGCCAGCAACGCCGCAATGGTGTCGCCATGACCGAGCCCGACTTCATCGCAGGCCTGCCCAAGGCCGAACTCCACCTCCATATCGAGGGCAGCCTTGAGCCCGAACTGATGTTCGCGCTCGCGCAGCGCAACCAGGTCAGCATTCCTTTCGCCAGCGTCGAGGATGTCCGCGCCGCCTATAACTTCTCGCGGCTACAGGATTTTCTGGACATTTATTATGCCGGGGCGGACGTGCTGCGGACAGCGCAGGATTTCCACGATCTCGCCGCTGCCTATTTCGACCGCGCCGCGGCGGACGGGGTGGTCCACGCCGAAATCATGTTCGATCCGCAGACGCACACCGCGCGCGGTATTGCCTTCGACACGGTCATCACCGGGCTGCTCTCCGCCATTGCCGACGCGGAGGCGAAGCACGGCATGACGGTGCTGCTGATCATGAGTTTTCTGCGCCACCTCGACGAAGCCGATGCCTTTGCCACGTTGGAGGCCGCCGAGCCCTGGTTCGACCGGATTGCGGCGGTCGGGCTCGACTCGTCCGAACTCGGCCACCCGCCGGAGAAGTTCGCGCGCGTCTTCGCCGCGGCCCGGGCGAAGGGCTTGAAGCTGGTCGCGCATGCCGGGGAGGAGGGGCCGCCCGACTATGTGCTGCAGGCGCTGGACGTGATCGGCGTCGACCGGCTCGACCATGGCAATCGCAGTCTGGAGGACCCGCTGCTCGTCACGCGGCTCGCGCGCATGGGCATGACGCTGACGGTGTGTCCGCTCTCCAACCTCAAGCTGTGCGTGGTGGACGATATGGCCGCACACCCGATCGACCGGATGCTGCGCGCGGGGCTGCGCGCGACGGTCAATTCGGACGACCCGGCCTATTTCGGTGGCTATGTCGCCGACAATTACCGCGCTGTGGCGGCGGCGCGCGGGCTGGGCCGCGCCGATCTCGTCACGCTGGCGCGCAACAGTTTCCTGGGCTCGTTCCTGCCCGATGCCGCCGTGGCGGAGCATCTGGCGCGGCTGGATGCCTATGTGGAGGCGGCGGCATGACGATCTACACCCCGATCCCGCAGGACCGCTTCGTCGCCGATATCCGCCTGTTGGCGGCGCGGTTGAGCGAAGATGCGGCATGGTCGCCGACCTTCCTGATCGGTATCGGGCGCGGCGGGCTGGTCCCGGCGGTGTTTCTCAGCCACGCGAGTGGCCTGCCGATGCTATCCGTCGATTTCTCGGCGCAAGTCGAGGATTTTGCGCTCGACCCGATCGCGCGGCTGGCGGCACGCACGCGGGGCGGCGAACGTTTCCTGTTTCTCGACGACATCAACGACACCGGCCGCACGATCGCGCGCTTGCGGGCGATGCTGGCGGCGGCGGGCGCGGTGCCGGGCAGCGTGCGCTTCGCGACGCTGCTCGACAATATCCGCTCGGGCGAGCGCGTCGATTACCACGCGCGCGAAATCGACCGCGCGGTGACCAAGGACTGGTTCATCTTCCCGTGGGAAGCGGTTGCGCCCGAGCTCGCGATCCAGGCCGATGCCGCCGCCGTGCCGGATCGGACGGCTTAACCGTCGCCGACGCGCTCGATATCGGCCCCGACCGCGCTCAGCTTTTCCTCGAGCCGCTCATAACCGCGATCGAGGTGATAGACGCGGCTGACCTGCGTCTCGCCCTCGGCAACGAGCCCGGCGATGATCAGGCTCATCGAGGCGCGCAGATCGGTCGCCATCACCGGCGCGCCGACCAATTTGGGCACGCCGCGCACCACGGCGGTGCGGCCCTGCACGAGGATGTCCGCGCCCATCCGCGCCAGTTCGGGCACGTGCATGTAACGGTTCTCGAAGATCGTCTCGGTCAGTACGCTAGCACCGTCGGCCAGGCACAGCATCGCCATGAACTGCGCCTGCATATCGGTCGCGAAGCCGGGAAACGGCGCGGTCGATAGCGTCAGCGGCTTGATGCCGTTGGTCGCGGAAACCAGCAGATTGTCGCCGCGCTCCTCCAGCGTCACCCCGGCCGCGATCAAGGCGGCGGTGGTGGCACGCATATCGTCCATCTTCACGCCGACCAATTCGACCGATCCGCCCGTGATGGCGGCGGCACAGGCATAGCTGCCCGCCTCGATCCGGTCGGGCATCACGCGATAGGTCGCGCCGTGGAGCCGGTCGACGCCTTCGATTTCCAGCGTCTCGGTGCCGATGCCGGAGATCTTGGCCCCCATTGCGACGAGCAGATTGCACAGATCGACGATTTCGGGCTCGCGCGCGGCATTCTCGATCCGGCTGCCGCCCTTGGCCAGCACCGCCGCCATCACGACATTTTCGGTCGCCCCGACCGACACGATCGGGAAGGTGTATTTGCCACCCGACAGACGCCCGCCCGGCGCTACAGCCTTCACATAGCCTGCCGCCATCTCAAGCTGAGCGCCGATCGCCTCCAGCGCCTTCAGATGCAGATCGATCGGGCGATTGCCGATCGCGCAGCCGCCGGGCAGCGACACCGTCGCTTCGCCCGCGCGCCCGATCAGCGGGCCGAGCACCAGGATCGAAGCGCGCATTTTCCGCACGATGTCATACGGGGCTTCGGTCGCGGTGAGCTTACCGGCGCGGATCGTCATCACGCGACCGAAATCCTCGGGCCGCGCGCCCTCGATTCGAGTCGAGCAGCCAAGCTGGTTGAGCAAATGCCCGAAGCTGTCGACATCGGCGAGTCGCGGCAGATTGCGCAGCGTCACCGGCTCCTCGGTCAGCAAGGCGCACGGCATCAGCGTGAGCGCGGCGTTCTTTGCACCGGAAATGGGAAGACGGCCCGACAGGCGATTGCCGCCGCGAATGAGAATACGATCCATGGATCTCGTTTATCGCCTCGCACCGCCCGCGCAAGCACGATAGGCGAATTGCGACGAGGCGCGCAGAAACGTCCGGCTAAATCAGGCCTTTTCCAACATGCATTGCAGCGGATGCTGGTTCTGCCGCGCGAAATCGATGACCTGGCTGACCTTGGTCTCGGCGACTTCGTAGCTGAAGATGCCGCACACCCCGACGCCCTTCTGGTGGACATGGAGCATCACCCGGGTCGCCGCCTCCATATCCATGCGGAAGAAGCGCTGCAGCACGAGCACGACGAACTCCATCGGGGTGTAATCGTCATTGAGCAGCAGCACGCGATAAGGCGTCGGCTGCTTGGTCTTGGCGCGGGTGCGCGTTGCGACGCCCAGGCCAGTGCCGTCGTCCGGCCCGTCCCCGGTTCCGTCATCACGGCGTTCCGCCATCGAGATTGCGCTACGGTCGATCATCTGTTGCCTAAAATATGGCATTGCCGGGGGTGAGGGCAAGGGGGCAAACAAAAAGGGCGGCCCCAGCCGGGACCGCCCTCTCCTGTCCGATGCGGACGAAGATCGGCTTATGCGCTGATCTTGATCTTCTCGGCGGCAAGCGCGACGCGGTTCGAGATCGGCTGCGCGACCTCACCGGCGAGCTTCACCAGCGACTCGGTGTTCTTCGAGGTTTCGGCGACGATCGAGTCGAACGCGCTGCGGACATAATCGCTCTGCAGCTTGAAGAAGTCCGACGGGGTCTTGACGCTCGACAGGCTCTTCAGCGCGGCGGTCGCGCCTTCGAAATGCTTGCGGCTATATTCGGCAGCGTCCTGGCCAAACGTTTCGATGCCCTTGGCGGCGATCTTCGACGATTCGACGATCGCCTCGACATTGCCCTTCGAGAATTCGTTGAATTCCTCGACCAGCTTGGTGCCCTTTTCAACGGCGGTCTTGGTGCGATCGTTGACATCGGCGAACAGGGCCTTGGCCTGTTCCTGGACCTTGTCGGTAGCGGCTTTGATGGTGTTTTCCATGGTGAAGATTTCCTTCTGCGTAACGGTCGGCGCGGCGGCGGCGACGGGTTTGGGGGCTTCGACGGTAAGAACCGGGTCAGGGATACGAACAGGCTCGGGCGCGGACACCGCTGGAGCGGGCACTTGGGGTGCTGCTGCAATCGGTGCCGGTGCGACCTCGTCGACGGCAGGGGCCACGACGACCGGTTCGGGCACTTCCGGGACCGGGGCCGGAAGCACTGCAGGAACCGGTGGGGTTTTCACCGCAGCGGCGGCGGTCCGTGTCTTGGGAGCAGCGGGTTTTGCGGGAGCGACGCCAGCCTCGGCCACGGCCGATGGTCCGGCCACCTTCGCGGCCGGTTTTGGGGCTTTCGGTGCCGCGTCTGACTTTGGACCCTTGCTTGCCATGATCGGATCTCTCCTACACCAATGCTGCACTGCAATATAGCAGCACTGGTGCCAAATGCAAGCGAAATGTTGCACTGCAACATAAGTGAAACTCCGTAGTTTCGGCCCTCCCCTTCGATCTTTAACGCTGCTTTACGTAACGTCCGGGCGCGTCCTCGAGTGCCTTGAGCGAACCCTTGCCCGGTTGGCGCGCGCCCTTGGCGGGGACCATCGCCGCATCCTGATCGCGCAGCCAAGCGACCCAGTCGGGCCACCAGCTCCCCTTGGTCTCCTGTGCCCCGACGACAAACGCCTCGAGCGTCTCGACCGGCTCGGGATTGAGCCAATATTGATATTTGTTCGCGCTCGGCGGATTGACCACGCCGGCAATATGCCCGGATCCCGCCAGCACGAACCGGCGCTCGCCAGAGAACAGCCGCATCAGCGCCCACACGCTTTCGGCCGGTGCGATATGGTCCTCGCGCCCGGCCTGGATGTAGCTCGGCGTCTTCACCAGCCCGAGATCGATCGGCGTGCCCAGCGCGCTGAGCGCCCCGGCCTTGCTCAGCAGATTGTCGCGATACAGGTCGGTCAGATAGCGCATGTGCCACTGCGCGGGCAGGTTGGTGGTGTCGCCATTCCAGTGGAGCAGGTCGAACGGGGCATAATCCTTGCCCAGCAGATAATTGTTGGTGACATAGTTCCAGATCAGGTCGCGCCCGCGCAACTGGTTGAACACCGCCGCCATGTAGCGCCCATCGAGAAAGCCATCCGGGGTGAGCGTCTTGAGCAACTCAAGCTGATCGTCGGCGACGAAATACAGCAATTCCCCGGCTTTCTCGAAATCGACCTGGGCCGTAAAAAAGGTCGCGCTCTTGACCGTGTCGCCTTCCCCTCGCGCCGCCAGCACCGCGAGCGTCGCGGCGAGCGTCGTGCCCGCCACGCAATAGCCGATGGTGTGGACCGCAGGCACCTTCAGCACGCGCCGCACCGTGTCGATCGCATCGATTTGGGCGGCGATATAATCGTCCCAAACCACGTCCTTCATGCTGGCATCGGCCGATCGCCAGGAAACCATGAAGACGGTGATGCCCTGTTCGACCGCCCAGCGAATGAAGCTTTTCTCCGCGGTCAGGTCGAGAATGTAGAAACGGTTGATCCATGGTGGGAAGATCACCAGCGGCACCGCCAGCACGTTGGGGGTGGTCGGCGCATATTGGATCAGTTCGTACAGATCGGTGCGATGGATCACCTTGCCCGGCGTGGTCGCCAGGTTGCGGCCGAGTTCGAACGCGGTCTGGTCGGTGTGCGTCACCTGCCCCTTGGCGAGATCGGCCAACATGTTCTGCAGGCCCTTGAGCAGATTTTCGCCACCGGTCTCGATCGTCTTTTCAAGCACTTCCGGGTTGGTCGCGGGGAAGTTGGACGGGCTGATCGCATCCAGAAAACCGCGCGTAGCAAAGCGCATCTGTTCGCGCTGCTTGTCATCAACGCCCTGGAGCGCGTCGACCTGGGCGAGAAGCTGGTCGGAAAAGAGGAAATAGCTCTGGCGGATCCAGTCGAACAGCGGATCGGCACGCCAGCGCGGATCCTTGAAGCGCTTGTCACGGGTGCGCTCGACCGATTCTTCCGCAGCGGGCACGGCCTCGCCGGGGGCGAGCATCCGCTGCCACAGAGAGACGCTGTCAGCCCAAAAATCGCGCACGCGGCCCATCGTGGCGGGATCGGTCAGCCCCGGGATCGGCGGCAACGCCGATTCCGCCGCGCCGAGTGTCGACAGGCCCTGTTCCAGCAACATCTGCTGCGCGCGACCGAGGACCCAGGTCCAATGCTGCAGCTCGGCGAGGCTGGGCATGGCGGCAGCGCTAGCATTCGTGGATTCGGCCATGACATCCTCTTCTGGTGCGGGCGAGCATACCCCGATCTCGCCCTTGCGCGAAAGCGCGGATCACCACGCGTGCGGCGAAACCCGCGCGCTTCGTTATATTGGTGTGCGGCGGGGTGACGGCGCGACACATAATGGCGTAAGGAAGGACTCCCTCCAGCCGGAATCCCTGCAATGTCCGACGAATTCTATCGCATCAAGCGCCTGCCGCCCTATGTCATCGCCGAAGTGAACGCGATGCGAGCGGAAGCGCGGGCGACCGGCGAGGACATCATCGATCTCGGCATGGGCAACCCCGATCTTCCGCCGCCACCGCATGTCATCGAGAAATTGATCGAAGTGGTGCGCAAGCCCGACGCGCATGGCTATTCGCAGTCCAAGGGCATTCCGGGGCTGCGCCGCGCGCAGGCCAATTATTACGGCCGCCGCTTCGGCGTCGATGTCGACCCAGAGACCGAAGTCGTGGTGACGATGGGGTCAAAGGAAGGGCTCGCCAGCCTCGCCACCGCGATCACCGCGCCGGGCGACGTCGTGCTCGCGCCCAACCCGTCTTACCCGATCCACACCTTCGGCTTCATCATCGCCGGCGCGACGATCCGCGCAGTGCCGACGACGCCCGACGACGCCTATTTCGAGTCGCTGGAACGCGCGATGGCCTTCACCGTCCCGCGCCCCTCGATCCTGGTGGTCAACTATCCCTCCAACCCCACCGCCGAAGCGGTCGACCTGGCTTTTTACGAGCGGCTTGTCGCCTGGGCGAAGGAGAATAAGGTCTGGATCATCTCCGACCTCGCTTATTCGGAGCTCTATTTCGACGGCAAGCCGACGCCATCGATCCTGCAGGTGCCGGGCGCGAAGGACATCGCAATCGAGTTCACCTCGCTCAGCAAAACCTATTCGATGGCGGGCTGGCGGATCGGCTTCGCGGTCGGCAACAAGACGTTGATCGCGGCGATGAGCCGGGTGAAATCCTATCTCGATTATGGCGCGTTCACGCCGATCCAGGCGGCGGCGTGCGCGGCGCTCAACGGCCCGCAGGACATCGTCGAGACCAATCGCCAACTCTACCACAAGCGCCGCGACGTGCTGGTCGAGAGTTTCGGCCGCGCCGGGTGGGACATTCCCGCCCCGCCCGCATCGATGTTCGCCTGGGCCCCGCTACCGCCCGCGCTCGCGCACCTAGGCAGCCTTGAGTTCTCCAAACAATTACTGACTCACGCCAAGGTCGCGGTTGCGCCAGGGGTGGGATACGGTGAAAACGGGGAAGGCTTTGTGCGCATCGCGATGGTCGAAAACGAACAAAGGCTCCGCCAGGCGGCGCGCAACGTGAAGAAATATCTGGTGTCGATGGGGGTTAATATTCCCAGCGCAAAGGCCGGCTGACCGCCGCCCCGGATGATCATCACCCCGCTGTATTCGCTGGCCGGCGTACTCGTCGGGCTGCTCGTCGGGCTGACCGGGGTCGGCGGGGGATCGTTGATGACGCCGCTGCTGGTGCTCGCCTTCGGTTTTCATCCGGCGACCGCCGTCGGCACCGACCTGCTCTATGCGTCCGCCACCAAGAGCGTGGGGACGACGGTGCATGGCTGGCGCGGGACGGTCGACTGGCACGTGGTGGCGCGACTCGCCGCCGGCAGCGTGCCCGCGACGATTCTGACGATCATCGTGCTGCATTACGCATCGGAAAAGCAGGATACCGGCCATGCGATCTCGGCGGCGCTGGGCGTCACGCTGGTGCTGTCGGCGGTGGCGACGATCTTCCGGGCGCGCATCGTGGGCTCGCTGACGCGCCTGTTCGGCACGATCGGGACTGCGCGGCTTAAATGGCTGACGGTGCTGCTCGGTGCGGTGCTGGGGGTGCTGGTGTCGGTTACCTCGGTCGGCGCGGGGGCACTTGGCATGACCGCATTGCTGATCCTCTATCCGACCTTGCCGATCAACCGGCTGGTCGGGTCCGATATTGCCCATGCGGTGCCGCTGACGCTGCTCGGGGGCTTTGGCCACTGGCTGCTCGGGTCGGTCGATGGGACGTTGCTGTTTTCGCTGCTGCTCGGGTCTATTCCTGGAATCATCGTTGGCAGTTTGGTCGCATCCCGCATATCCGACCGCGTCTTGCGCCCGATTCTCGCAGCGGTGCTTGCCATCGTCGGTTTAAGGCTCTTGTTTTGATGACGCGTCCCGGTTTCGCTTTTTCGACTCGTTTCAAGGTCCGCTACGCCGAAATTGACGGGCAGAAGGTGGTCTTCAACTCGCGCTATCTCGAATATGCCGATGTTGCGGTGAGCGAATTCTGGGAATGGACCGGTATCGGTGCCGCGCTCGGCGACGCGTGG
Source organism: Sphingomonas sp. Ant H11 (assembly GCF_000797515.1). GTDB lineage: Bacteria > Pseudomonadota > Alphaproteobacteria > Sphingomonadales > Sphingomonadaceae > Sphingomonas. The sequence continues at coordinate 15,653 of NZ_JSBN01000055.1, read as the reverse complement.
ACGCACACCGAATTCCATGTCCGCCGCACCGAGATCGACTATCTGAAGCCCTTCGTGTGGGGCGATACGATCGAGGCGTTCGTCCGCATCGCGCGGGTCGGCGGGTCGAGCCTGACGCAGCGCTTCGAGCTATGTCATGCGGAGACGGGCGCGTTGCACACCGTGATCGACATGGTGATCGTCAACGTCCACTTGCCCACCGGCAAGCCGCTTCCGATCAGTGATGACATCCGCGCCTATCTGGACACGCTGCCGACGGCGTAAGCCTGCGCTACTTTTGAAAGCCGACCGTCAAATCGAAGCGGATCCGCACCCACGCGCCGATCATCGGCTTGCCGCCGATCCGCGGCGGGCGAACCCGGAACTGCCATGCCGCCAGCCGCAGCGCGCGCGCCAGCCCGCCGCCCGGCGGCGATTCATCAAGCGACCGACAATTCTCGACGCGATAATCCGGCGCGGTCTTGCACGCGATCAGCGCCCAGCCCGACCCCGATTTGGCGTAATCCTGGAGATAAGGCTTCAACTCGGCATCGCGCGGCTCGCGATACCATTCGGCATTGTAGAGCGCAGCACCCCCCGGCCCCTGGCCCGGGCCATAGGCGGCCACGCTGTCCTTGCCGCTGCCCGAATCGTCGCCCTCACCCTGATGCGCCGGGATCTTGCCAATGTCCGAGGCGGCGAATTCCTCGGAGCTCAACTGGATCAGCTTTGAGGGCACCGGACTTTTCACAGGTGGCGGCGCGACCGGTGGCGGCGGTGCGGCCGAGGCAGTGGTCGTCTGCTTCTGCTTGTGCGCGACCTGGGTCTTTTGCGCCTGTTTGGAAACCACCGGCCCGATCGGCTTCACGTCAAACGTGACGAGCGGCTTCTGCTTCTCGGTCTTATGGAAGATGCCCGTGCCCAGCTGCAGGAGCAGCAACGCGACCAGCGCCTCGACGACCAGTGCAAGCGCGATGCCGCGGAATCGACCTTTGCCTGACTCGGATCGATAGGACATGGCAGACATCGTGCCGCGCCTAGAGTGCGCCGTGCCGCACTGCAACCAGTTCGGCGTAACCTGAACGCTTTGTCATCCGGCGTCGGCGGGCGCGGTGGTCCATCCCAAAGCGGGGATCGTCATCGATCGCTTGCCCGACAGATCGGTCCGCGTCACCAGCAGATTGCGGCCCTCGATATAGCCGATCACGCGCCGCGCCCGGCCGAGCGAACTGGTGCCATAGGTTTGCGCCACCGCCTCATCGCTCGGACATGGGAGCCCCTCGCGCGCGGCCTTCGCCACCAACAGGAAGCAGCCGAGCATTTCGTCCGGCAGATCGCGCGCCAGCGCCAGCGCCTCGCCCCAATCACCGTCGAGCCCCTCGAAAATTCCCGCGCGCCCGGCCGCCAGCCGCCGCGAAAAGCCGGACGGATCAAGCGGCGCAGGATGCACCCCGACCATACGGCAGCGTACCTGAAAATCCTGGTACAACACTGCCGCCGGGCGCGCGGTCGAATCCGCGTCCGCGACGATCGCGCGCAGCACGTCGGTGACGATCTGGGCAAGCTCCTCGGGGTCGCGTTGCGGCAGCATCTGAACGGGATCGGGCGCGACGACGGTTTCGATCTGCGCGAACACAGATTCGGCCGGGACCGCGCGTGGCGGCGGCGGGGCGGGCCGCACCGGCTCCTCCATTTCCGCAAACAGGAATTGCCGCATATCGCCCGCCTGCGCATCGGGCAGCGGGATCAGCGCAGGACCACCACCCCGCGAGCCGGTTTCGACCGTGCCGATGCGAATCGCCACGGGTCGGCGCGATACCGCCGGCCCCAGCGCGAGGAAGGTACCGCGCGCAAGATCCCGGATCTGCTCGGCCTGCCGCCGCTCCATCCCCAGCAAATCGGCCGCGCGCGCCATGTCGATGTCGAGGAAGGTGCGCCCCATCAGGAAGTTGGAGGCTTCGGCGGCGACGTTCTTGGCGAGTTTGGCGAGGCGCTGCGTCGCGATGATCCCGGCGAGCCCGCGCTTGCGGCCACGACACATCAAATTGGTCATCGCGCCAAGCGAGGCGCGGCGGACTTCCTCGGTCACTTCCGCCCCCATTGAGGGCGCGAACACCTGCGCTTCGTCGACCACCACCAGCGCCGGAAACCAATGGTCGCGCGGCGCATCGAACAAGGCCGACAGAAAGGCGGCGGCACAGCGCATCTGCCCTTCCATCTCGAGACCTTCGAGATCGAGCACCACCGACGTGCGATGTTCGCGGATGCGCGCGGCAAAGCGGGCGATCTCCGCCACCGAATACTCCGCAGCCGCAATGGCGACATGGCCATAGCGTTCGCCGAGCGTAACGAAATCGCCCTCGGGATCGATGATGATCTGCTGCACCTGCCCTGCACTGCGTTCGAGCAAGCGGCGCAGCAGATGCGATTTTCCCGAGCCCGAATTGCCTTGCACGAGCAGCCGCGTCGCCAGCAATTCTTCGAGATCGATCGGGACGGGCGCGCCGCCCGCGTCGAGGCCCATGTCGACTTGAAACGTCATCGCGGCCACATGGCCGATGCGGGGGGGCATGGGCAAGCACCATCGCGACACCGGCTTGCCGTAGCGCACCACTCCGCCATAGAAGTGGCATAGAAAGGACGTGCATGAAGGAAATTCGCAGCTCGCGTCGTCAACATAATGTTCCCACCATCACCGATGTCGCGGCCCATGCCGGGGTCTCGCCGATGACGGTGTCGCGGGTGGTGAATGGCAAGGGCAGTGTTCGCCCCGCGACCCGCGCCAGCGTCGAATCCGCGATCGCGGCGCTGGGCTATGCGCCGAACGCCGCAGCGCGGGCGCTGGCGGGCGGCGAGGAGATCCGCATTTGCCTGCTGCATACCAATCCCTCGCTGACCTATTTCAGCGACTTCCTGGTCGGCGGGCTCGATCAGGCCAGCCGCAGCAACGTCCAGCTCGTGATCGAGAAATGCGAAGAGGATGGCCATGAGGCGGCGACGATCGAACGCCTGTTACAGGGGCGGATCGACGGCATCGCCCTGCCTCCGCCGCTGAGCGATTCGCCCGTGGTGCTGGCCGCCCTCGAAGGCCACGGCATCCCGGTGGTCGCGGTGGCAACCGGACGCGCGCCCGATTGGGCCTTGTCCGTCAGCATTGATGACCGTCGCGCCGCCTATGACATGACGCGGCATCTGGGGGCACTGGGGCACACGCGGATCGGCTTCATTACCGGCGACCCGAAACAAACCGCCAGTGGCGAGCGGCTGGCCGGGTATCGCGCGGCCCTTGCCGATATGGGGCTGGCGTTTTTGCCCGAACGTGTCGGTGCCGGGCTGTTTACCTATCGTTCCGGGCTGGAGGCGGCGGAACGGCTGCTTGGCCTGCACGAGCCGCCAACCGCCATCTTTGCCTCGAACGACGATATGGCCGCGGCCGCCGTGGCAATCGCCCACCGCAAAGGGCTCGACGTACCGGGCGACCTGACCGTGTGCGGGTTCGACGACACCGTGCTGGCGACGACGATCTGGCCCGAACTCACCACCATCCGCCAGCCGGTGACCGAAATGTCGCGCACCGCGATCGAGCTGCTGGTGCGCGAAATCCGCATGCGCAATGCCAATGACAGCAGCGTCGATCATCCGCACGTGCTGGCGGACTATGCGTTGATCCGGCGCCAATCGGATGCGCCGCCAAAATAAAAAAGAAGGGCGCTGACCGAAATCAGCGCCCTCGCCTTTCCTGCTATCCGAGGGCTCTTATCCCTCCATCGCTTCCAGTTCGCGGCCGCGCGTTTCCTTGACCATCGCCTGGACGAAGAAGAACGAGATGCCTGCGAACACGGCATAGCCCGTATAGGTGACCGCCAAGCCGGGCGACACCGCCAGCGCCGGGAAGCTGACCGAGATCGCCGCATTGGCGATCCACTGTGCAAAGCCCGACACCGCCAGCCCCGACCCGCGGATCTGGTTCGGGAACATTTCGCCCAGCATGACCCACATGATCGGGCCCCAGCTGAAGTTGAAGAAGACGACGTACAGATTGGCCGCGACCAGCGCGATCACGCCGTTATTACCGGGCAGCGACACTCCGCCATCAGGCGCGGTCACGGCGGTCGAGAAGGCATAGGCCACCGTCGCCAGCGTTACCGCCATGCCGGCCGAGCCGATCAGCAGCAGCGGCTTGCGCCCGATCTTGTCAACGAACGCGATCGTGAAGACACACGCGCCAATCGACAGCACGCCCGACAGGATGTTGGTCTGCAAGGCATAATCCTCGGAGAAGCCGACCGCTTCCCACAAGGTTGCGCCATAATAGAAGACGACATTGATGCCGACGAGCTGCTGGAACACCGCGAGCCCGATGCCCGCCCACAGAATCGGGCGGATCTTGCCGGTGGTCTTGTCGATCAGGTCGGACAGGCGCGGCTTGTGATGGTCGGCGGCCAGGCTCGCGGCGATCTCGGCGACCTTGCGATCGGCCTCGTCGGACCCGAACAATTTGGTCAGCACCGCGCGCGCGCGCTCGGTATGGCCCTTTACGACGAGATAGCGCGGGCTTTCCGGGATCGTGAGAAGCGCCAGGAAATAGATCGCCGCCGGCAGCGCCTGCAGCCAGAACATCCAGCGCCATGCCGGAAAGCCGAGCCAGAATTGCGCGGTCGAGCCGCCAGCATAGCGGGCCAGCGCGAAGTTTGCGACGAACGCGCCGGTCAGACCGGTGATGATCATCACTTGCTGCACACTCGACAAGCGCCCGCGGATCGACGCCGGGGTGACTTCGGAGATGTACACCGGCGAAATCACGCTGGCGGCACCGACGCCAAGGCCGCCGATGATGCGCGCGACGATGAACAGGATCGAGCTGCTGGCACCGCCCGCGAGCAGCGCGCTGATCAGGAACAGCACGGCCGCCCCCATCATCACCGTGCGGCGGCCATAGGCATCCGACAAGCGCCCCGCGCCGAACGCACCGATCGAGGAGCCGACCAGGATCGCGCCCACATTGATGCCGATGCCGAGCTTGCCCAGCTCGAACGCGGCCTCCAGCCCCTTTTGGGTGCCGTTGATAACGCCCGAATCATAGCCGAACATGAAACCGCCGATCGTCGCCACCACGACGATCGAAGCGATAAAACCTATATTGACCCGTTGCATGTCGGGTTGCGCCAGCGTTGCCATGATCCGTCTTCCGCTCCCTATCGATTGTTATATTTTTGCCGCATGTGTCGCCATGCCTTCTGACCCGGGTCGAAGGCGAACAGATTGCCCGCCTCGGGCTGCGCCGCCAGTTCGGCGGCGCTCAACCCCTTGCGCGCAGTGGTGGCATAAGCCGTGCGCAGACCCGCGCCGCCAAAAGCGATCTTGGTGATGTTGGCGACAGGGAAGCGTACCGTCTCAATCAGCGTGCCCGCCGGATCATAATGCCGCACACCCCAGCCGCCAAACAGCGCGACCCACACGCCGCCATCGGCATCGGTGGTCGATCCATCGGGATGCCCCTCGCCCGCCGCAATCTCGACGAACGGCGTGGGATCGCCCAGCGTGCCGTCGTCCCGGATCGGCACCTGCCACACCGTCCGCCCCAACGTATCGGTGTGATAAAGCGTGGTGCCATCGGGCGAGATCGCCGGGCCGTTGGTAATCGCAACCGGCGCGAGACCGGCATCGGCGCAGCGCGGTGATCGTGCCGGTACAGCCGACCGCTCTCCGCTTGCTCGCCATTGTCCATGCTGCCGAACCAGATCCGTCCCGCCGCGTCGGTCGTCGCATCGTTCAGGCGATTGCCCGGCATATGCGGCTCGGGATCGATCAGCGGCGTAAAGCTGCCCTCAGCCGGATCGAACCCATACAGGCCCGATTGCACCCCGACGACCATCCCGCCGCCCGCGCGCGGCAGCACCCAGCCGACTTCGCCCGGCGCGGTCCAGGATGACAGCGCCGCAGTGGCGGGATCGAACCGAAACACGAGATGCCGCTTGATATCGACACACCACAATGCCTGCGTGGCGACATCCCACATCGGCCCTTCGCCGAGCGTCGCGCCGAGCGGCGCGATCGTGACAGGTGCGCTCGCCATCAGCGCCAGCCCGCGTCGACGAAATAATCGTGGCCCGTGCACATATGCGCATCGTCCGAGGCCAGGAACAAGGCAAGCGCCGCAACGTCGACCGGCTGGATCCGCCCCGACAGGCATTGCGCCGCGACGATCTCGGCTTCGCCTTCGGGTGTATACCAGCGCTGCTGGCGCGGGGTCTGGACGTTGCCGGGCACGATCGTGGTGACGCGGATGCCGTCGCGCCCGAGATCGCGCGCCAGACCGCGCGTCATGCCCTCGATCGCGGCCTTGGCAGTCTGGTACAGCACGAGATCGGGTAGCCCCAAATGCCAGCTGATCGACCCGAAATTGATGATGACCCCGCCGCCCGCCGCGCGCATCCCCGGCACCACGGCTTGCGCGGCGAAGAACAGATGGCGCAAATTGGTCGCCATCCGCTCGTCCCAATATGCGGGGGTCACCTCGTCAACGCTATGCCGATCGTCGCTCGCGGCATTGTTGATAAGAATGTCAATCCCGCCAAGATCCTCGGCAATCGCCGCGATCGCCGCACCCAACGCCGCCGGATCGCGTAGATCACACAAATGGAAGCGACCGGGGGCAAAAACGCTCGGCAATGTCCGCGCCAGCAGCCTGGTCGACATCGATAAAGGCGACGGTCGCCTGCTGCTCGGCAAAGGCCTGGACCAGGCCTGCGCCAATGCCGCTCGCGCCGCCGGTCACCAGCACCCGCTTGCCGACAAGGCTCGGGTAAATCGCACGCGTGCCGGTCACTTGCTCGTCTCCAGCAGGCCGCGCCCGGCCAGGTTTGCGATCAGCGCGCGAATTCCGAAATTCCACGGTGCCGCGTCGCGCGACGTGACCACGCGATTGGTCAGCCGCCCAAGCCGGTCGCTTGCGATGGTTACCCGGTCGCCAATCTTGTGAGTGAAGCCCCGGCCCGGCTCGTCGCGATCCTGCACCGGCGCGAACAGCGTGCCGAGGAACAGCGCAAAACCGTCGGGATATTGGTGTTCGCTCAGCGTCTGGCGCACCAGATCGAGCGGATCTCGGCTGATCTGGCTCATGCTGCTGGTGCCATCCAGCACGTAGCCGTCCGCGCCTTCGATCCGCAGCCGCACTTCGGCGCGGCGCACATCGTCGATGGTGAAGCCGTCGTCGAACAGCCGCACCAGCGGCCCAAGCGCGCACGACGCATTATTGTCCTTGGCCTTGCCCAGCAGCAGCGCCGAGCGCCCTTCGAAATCGCGCAGATTGACGTCATTGCCAAGCGTCGCGCCAACCGCTTTGCCGCGGCTGTCGACCAGCAGCGCGATTTCCGGTTCGGGATTGTTCCAGGTCGAGTCCGACCGGATGCCGATTTCGGCATCGGGCCCGACGCTCGACAACACCGGGGCCTTGGTGAACACTTCGGCATCGGGGCCGATCGCGACCTCCAGATATTGCGACCACAGGCCGTCCTCGATCAGCGCCTGTTTGAGCTCGGCCGCTTCCGTCGTTCCGGGCACAACCGCGCGGATTGACCCGCCAACGCGCGATTCCAGCCGCGCCCGGATATCGGCGGCGGCGGAGGAATCCCCCCCGTGCGCGCTCCTCGATCACGCGCTCGATCGCCGAAAGTGCGAAGGTCACACCGCACGCTTTTACGCACTGCAGATCGACCGGGGCCAACAGCCGCGACAAATCTCCTCCGAACGCGCCAAGCGACACCCCGCCCGATGCGCTGAAATCCCCCGATTCGACCAAATCGGCGACCGTCGGCGCGCGCGCGGACATGTCGAACGCTTCGCCCCGCACGACCAAAATCGGGCTCGGCCCGGCATCGGTCGCGATACGACCGACGAACACGCCGTCCTGCCAATCCGCCGGTAGCGCCGACGCGCTCGCGTCGTTCCCGCTCGCCATTAACCCCTCCACGCGACCCTCATCCTTGATAGCGTTACCTTGACGACCGCCCCCGCGCTGTCAAGCGCTGGGGCGGTCGTCAGGGGACGCATATACTCCTTACTCTATCCGCTGTTAAATGAAGCGGTTGATCAGGTTCTCGATCCGCTCCTGTCGACCCGAGCGCGGCTTGGGGTCGATCGCCCGTTCGACCGCCAGATCGGCGATGGCGGCCAGATCGAGCGTGCCGATCTGCTGGCCAAGATCGCCCTCCCAGCCGGCATAGCGTTCGGCCTTGATCGCGTCGAGACGACCGTCTTCGATCAGCGCGGCGGCATTGAGCAGCCCCTTCGCCACCACGTCGATTGCGCCAACATGGCCATAGAACAGGTCGATCGCGTCCATCGACTGGCGCCGCACCTTGGCATCGAAATTGAAGCCGCCGGTGGTGAAACCGCCCGCGCGCAGGATTTCGAGATTGGCGAGCGTCAGTTCCTCGACCGAATTGGGGAATTGGTCGGTATCCCAGCCATTCTGCGGATCGCCGCGATTGGCATCGATCGACCCGAAGATGCCGAGCGCCGCCGCCGTCGCAATTTCATGCTCGAAGGTGTGGCTGGCGAGCGTCGCGTGGTTCGCCTCGATATTGACCTTCACTTCATTCTCAAGGCCATAGCGCTTGAGGAAGCCGTACACCGTCGCGGTGTCGAAATCATATTGGTGCTTGGTCGGCTCGAACGGCTTGGGCTCGATCAGGATCGTGCCGGTGAAGCCGATCTTGTGCTTGTGCTCGACGACGAGCGACAGGAAGCGGCCGAGATTGTCGAGTTCACGCTTGAGATCGGTGTTGAGCAGCGTCTCATAGCCTTCGCGACCGCCCCACAGCACGTAGTTCGCGCCGCCCAGACGGTGCGTGGCTTCGAGCGCATCGCGCACCTGCATCGCGCCGAACGCGAACACTTCCGGATTGGGGTTGGTCGCGCCACCAGCGGCGAAGCGCGGATGGCTGAACAAATTGGCGGTGCCCCACAACAGCTTGCGGCCCGACGCCGCCTGGAGCCGCTCGAGATGATCGACCGCCTCGGCGAAATTGCGGCGATGCTCGGCGACCGTGCTCGCATCGGCCATCACGTCGACATCGTGGAAGGCATAAAAGGGGATGTCGAGCTTGGTGAAGAAGTCGAACGCGACTTCGCGCTTCTGCGCAGCGGCAGCGGCGTCGTTCGCGCCGGCATGCCACGGGCGATTGAAGGTGCCCCCGCCAAACACGTCCGAACCCGGCCAGCAGAAGGTGTGCCAGAAACAGGCGGCGAAGCGCAGATGGTCTTCCATCCGCTTGCCCAGCACGACCCGGTCCTTGTCATAGAATCGGTATGCAAGGTCATCGTCGCTGTCCGGCCCCTTGAAGGTGATCTGGGGAATATCGGCGAAGAAATCGGTGGCCATCGGGCGCTCCTTGGGGGTCAATTGGAGTGAGTAAGGGGAGAAATCTTGGCATAAGCGGCGCGGAACACCGCTTTCTTGGGCGCGAGCCGCGCCGTCAGTTCAGCGTCGGGCGCGATACGGTGCGACACCGGCGGGGCGACGCACACCTCGGCCGGGGTGCCGCCATCGACGGCAATCTGCGCCAGCCGCGCGGCCCCGAGCGCGGGGCCGACTTCGCCACCCTGGAGATACACCAACGGCACCTCCATCGCGGCGGCGAGCGTCTCGCCCCAATAGCGCGAGCGCGCGCCCCCGCCGATCACCGCGAGTTCGGCGACCTCGGTCCCGGCCTCGCGCAGGACGTCGAGCCCGTCGCGAGCGCGAACGCCACGCCTTCCAGCACCGCCTGCGCGAGCCGGTTGGGATCGGTATCGTTGTCGAGCCCGACAAAGGCACCACGCACTTGCGCGTCGTTATGCGGGGTGCGCTCGCCCGAGAGATAGGGGAGGAAAATCTCAGGCCCGCTCGCCACGCCCGCCGCTTCGGCGCGCTGGAACACTTCGGCGGCACCGCTCGCCCCGGTCAGGCGCGCGACCCAATCGATGCACGAGGCGGCGCTGAGGTGCACGGACATCTGGTGCCACATCTCGGGCAGGCAATGGCAGAAGGCATGGACCGCGCGCGCGGGGTTGGGCCGGAACTGATCATTGGCGACGAAGATGACGCCCGACGTACCGAGCGACAGCAACGCCTTGCCATCGGTCACGACGCCCACGCCCGCAGCCCCACCGGCATTGTCGCCCGCACCGCCCGCGACGGGAACCTGGGCAATGCCCCAGGCCTCGGCGATGTCCGCCCGGAGCACCCCGGCGACATCGGTACCCTCGACCAGGCGCGGCATCTGCGCTTGCGTCAGCCCGCACGCCGCGAGCAACGTGTCACTCCAGCGCCGCCCCCCCAACGTCGAGCCACAAGGTCCCCGCGGAATCCGACATGTCGGATGCCTTCTCGCCAGTCATGCGCAGCCGGACATAATCCTTGGGCAACAGCACCGTCGCGACCTGTGCGAAAATCTCGGGTTCGTGTCGGCGCACCCATTCGAGCTTGGGCGCGGTAAAGCCCGGCATCACGATATTGCCGCCGAGCGTGCGAAACTCGGGCGTGGTCGCTTCGAGTGCGGCGCATTCGGCAAAGGAACGCCCATCATTCCACAGGATTGCCGGGCGCAACGGCCGATCGTCGGCACCAAGCAAGGTCGCGCCGTGCATTTGCCCGGCGAGCCCGATGCCGCGCACCGCACGCCGGACCTGCGGATCGATCGCCAGCACCGCCGCGCTGGTCGCCTTCCACCAATCTTCCGGGTCCTGTTCGGACCACAAAGGATAAGGCCGCTGGACGCTCAGCGCGGCGACGCCCTGCCCGACGACCGCGCCGTGCGTGTCGAGCACCACGGCCTTGACCCCGGACGTGCCGATATCGATTCCCAGAAACATCGGCGGCCTTATCGAACGAACGGATCGATCGGCTTGATCGTCCCGTCGGCGTTGAAGGAAAGCTCGGTCACCTTGACGTTGCGCAGGTGGTTCTTGTTGCTGAGCTGCGTGTCCGCATAGAACAGCCACCATTTGCCGCCGGTCTGGATGATCGAGTGATGCGTCGTCCACCCCTGCACCGGCAGCAGGAAATGCCCGCGATAGGTGAAGGGCCCGTAAGGATTGGTGCCGGTCGCATAGTTCAGGAAATGCGTGTCGCCGGTCGAGTAGGTGTAATAATATTGGCCACCGCGCTTGAACACCCACGATGCTTCGAAGAAGCGCCGGTCATGATCGCCCCCCAGGATCGGTTTGCCCTTTTCGTCGAGGATCACCGCGTCGCGCGGCTTCTCGGCGAAGCTCTTCATATCGGCGTTCATGCGGACGACCTTGCCGGTCAACGCTGGCTGATCGTCCTGATGCAAATCGGTATCGCTGCCGTTGGGATCGAAGCTGCCATTCTTCCAGCGCTGGAGCTGCCCGCCCCAGATGCCGCCGAAATACATGTAACTTTTGCCATCGCTGTCGGTGAACACCGCCGGATCCATCGAGAAGCTGCCCGCGATCGGCTTGGGCTCGGCCTTGAACGGGCCCATCGGGTTCTTCGAGGTGGCCACACCGATGCGGAACGTGCCCAGCCCGTTCTTGTCACGGGCTTTGTCGCGCGCTGGGAAATACAGATAATAGGTGCCGTTCTTATAAGCGGCATCGGGTGCCCACATCTGCTGCGACGCCCACGGCACCTGCTTCACATCGAGCGCGACCGGGCCCACCGTGACGGGGCCGCCAATGCGATCCATCCGCAGCACACGGTAATCGTGCATCGCATATTCGTTGCCCAGATCATCGTCGGGGATTGCGGTCGGCACGTCGTGGCTTGGGTAGACGTAAATCTTGCCCGCAAAGACATGCGCCGACGGGTCTGCTGTGTAGATCGATGTCACCAGCGGCTGCGACAGATATTTCCGGCCATCCGGGGCCCGATCCGGAATCCGATCTTGGGCAAGCGCCAGCGTGGCAACGCCACACATCACCACTGCCCCCATCACGCGATACGCCATCATTCCTCTCCCGATGCGCGTAACCGCGCTATGACGATGGAGGTAGCGCTAACATTTACCCGACGCAAGCGCCGCGCGCTCCTGTCACGGGTATAAAAGCGATTTGTTTCTGGACGTCGGACGCGGAAAGCGCGATTGCCCTGTCAGAAGCACGCGAAGCACAGGGTGAATATGATGGCGGCGGGCACAGCGTGTTGAAGCGCATTTTCCTCGGTGGCGTCCTCGCCCTTCTGGTTGGCCTGGCGATCTTTGCGGGTTTTGCCTGGCGGCCTGCCATTGCCCCGATCGCGCGCCCGGCGGCGGCATCCTTCGCGCCCGCGCTCGTTGCCAAGGGGGCAGTGCTGGCCAGCGCCGGCTATTGCGCGTCGTGCCACACTGCCAAGGATGGTGCCGCGCTGGCGGGCGGTTATGCGATGGCAACCACCTTTGGCACGATCTATTCGACCAACATTACCCCCGATGTCGACACCGGCATTGGCGGCTGGTCCGAAGCCGCCTTCCGCCGCGCGATGCACGAAGGCGTGCGGCGTGACGGTGCGCATCTCTTCCCCGCTTTCCCCTACGATCATTTCACCAAGCTGACCGATGCCGACGTCTCGGCGCTCTATGCCTATTTGATGACGCAGCCGACGGTGCACGCCGAAGACAAGGCCAATGGCCTACCCTTCCCGCTCAACATTCGGATGCTGCAGGCGGGTTGGAAACTGCTGTTCTTCAAGCCCGGGCGCTATGTGCCCGTCGCCACCAGGGATGCGGCGTGGAATCGCGGGGCTTATCTCGCCGAAGGGATCAGCCATTGCGGCGCGTGCCACACGCCGCGCGGCGCGCTGGGTGCCGAGCGTAAGGACAAGGCCTATGCCGGGGCCGCGATCGACAACTGGATCGCGCCGCCGCTCGACAAGACCAACCCCGCACCGATTGCGTGGAACCAGGCCGAACTGGTTGCCTATCTCGGCACCGGGGTCAGCCTGTATCATGGCACGGCGGCGGGTCCGATGGCGGCGGTGCCGCGCGGTCTCGCGCATCTGCCCGGCTCCGACGTGGCAGCAATCGCCACCTATTTCACCAGCTTCAACGGCTCGGCGGCGCGCGCCGGTCAGGATGCCGCGCTCATCCAGAAGGCGCTCGCCACCGACCGCGTCGGCACCGGTTTGCAGTATGATGCGGGGACACGGCTGTTCACCGCTGCCTGCGCATCGTGCCATTATAATGGCGGCAAGGGCCTCAACCCGTTGCGCCCCGATCTGGCGCTCAACAGCACCGTGCATCTCGACGATCCGACCAATTTGATCCGCGTCATCCTCTACGGCATCGACGCGAAGGACGGTGCGCCGGGCGTGGTGATGCCGGCCTTTGGCACCGGGTTCACCAATGCCGATGTCGCGCGCATCGCCGCCTATCTGCGCGCGACGCGGACGACCAAGGCGGCATGGCCCGATCTCGAACAGAAAGTCGCGACGATCCGCGCGCAGGGCAAGGGCCAGGAGTGATGACCAGTTTCACGATCAACGGTCGCCCCGTTTCCACCACGATCGAGGACGACACCCCGCTCTTGTGGGTGATCCGCGACGAGATCGGCCTGACCGGCACCAAATTCGGCTGCGGCATCGGCATGTGCGGGGCGTGCACGGTGCACGTCGGCGGGCGGGCGACGCGGTCGTGCATCACCCCGGTCTCCGCAGTCGATGGTGCCGATATCACCACAATCGAAGGGCTCGACCCGAAGGGCGAGCATCCGCTGCAACAAGCGTGGCGTGAGATTCAGGTGCCGCAATGCGGTTACTGCCAGTCGGGCCAGATCATGCAGGCCGCCGCCATGCTCAAGGATTTCCCGGCACCCACCGATGAAGACATTGACGCGGTGATGACGGGCAATCTGTGCCGCTGCATGACCTATGTCCGCATCCGCGCCGCGATCCGGCAGGCGGCAGGCACGCTGGCGGAAGGACCCAAGGCATGAGCCGCCTCGCCTCGACCGCCGAAGCCGCCCGCAACCCGCTGTCGCGCCGCGGCTTCCTTGTCGCCAGTGGTGCCGCCGGGATCGCCTTCGGCTTTTCGCAAGTGCTGGCCGCGATCGATCCCGCCGTGCCCGGCGGCACCCCCGCCGCCCCGACCGGCCCGCAATTCGAACCGTCAATCTGGTTCGGGATCGACGCCGCCGGGATCGTCACCGTCAACATCATCCGCGCCGAAATGGGCCAGCATGTCGGCACCGCACTCGCGCGCATTCTCGCCGATGAACTGGAGGCCGACTGGGACAAGGTCCGCATCGTCCATGTCGATACCGATCCCAAATGGGGCCTGATGGTCACCGGCGGGAGCTGGTCGGTGTGGCAGACCTTCCCCGTGTTCAGCCAGGCGGGTGCCGCCGGTCGCATCGCCCTGATCGAAGCAGGCGCGAAGCTGCTCGGCACCAGTGCCGCCAATTGCACCGCGCGTGGCGGCGCGGTCCATGCGGGTGGTCGCTCGATTTCCTATGGCGACATCGCCAAGCGCGGCGGCGTCGCCCGTCAATTCACCCCCGACGAACTGAAGGCGCTGCCGATCAAGCCGGTCAAGGACCGTCGCCTGATCGGCAAGCAGGTTGCGGCGCTCGACATCGCCACCAAGACCGACGGCACCGCACTCTATGGCATCGATGCCAAGGTGCCGAACATGGTCTATGCCCGGCCCAAGCTGCCGCCAACGCGCTTCGGCTCCAAGGTCGTTTCGGTCGATGACAGCAAGGCCAAGACGGTGCGCGGCTATTTGCGCTACCTCGTCATCGAAGACCCGTCGGACACCGTGCCCGGCTGGGTGATGGTGATCGCGCAAAATTACCCCGCCGCGATCCGCGCCGCCGATCTGCTCCAGGTGACGTGGACCGCAGGCCCAGGCGCGACCACGTCCGAAAAGGACCTGCAAGCCCATGCCGCCGACCTGGCGGGCAAGGCGGATAGCGGCGTCGCGCTCGACATCGTCAACACGGGGCCCAAGCCCGGCAACGCCATCAGCACGCTCGAGCGCGTCTACACCACCAGCACCGTGCTGCATTTCCAGTTGGAACCGCTCAACGCGCTCGCCTTCGAGAAGGACGGCCGCTTCGAAATCCATACCGGCAACCAGTGGCAAAGCCTGATCCTGCCGACGCTGGCCAAAGCGCTCGGCGTGCCCGAAACCAAGATCATCCTGCGCACCTATATGCTGGGTGGTGGCTTCGGGCGGCGGCTCAATGGCGATTATGCCGTCCCCGCCGCGCTGGCGGCCAAGGCGCTGGGGCGTCCGGTCAAGATGGTGCTGACGCGGCAGGACGACGCGCTGTTCGATTCGGTGCGCTCGCCCTCGGTCCAGCGCGTGCGCATGAGCTTCGACAAGAACAATGCGGTGATCGCGATGGAGCATCACGCTGCTGCGGGCTGGCCGACGCAGATGAACGCCCCCGCCCTCCTCGCCAAGACCAAGAGCGGCGGGGCCTATGACCCGTTCGCCATTTCGGGCGCGGACCATTGGTATGAAGTCGGCCACCAGACCGTCCATGCCATTCCCAACGATCTCGCCAACACCACCATCCGCTCGGGCTGGCTGCGCTCGGTCGGGCCGGGCTGGACCAACTGGGCGGTGGAAAGCTTTATCGATGAAGCGGCGCTGCAGGTAAAAAGCGATCCGGTCGCCTTCCGCCTGAAATTGCTGACCGGGGCCGGTCGCAATGCCGGGTCGGCCCCCCAGCGCCATTGGCGG
>NZ_JSBN01000054.1 GCF_000797515.1 Sphingomonas sp. Ant H11 | reverse complement strand
T
Source organism: Sphingomonas sp. Ant H11 (assembly GCF_000797515.1). GTDB lineage: Bacteria > Pseudomonadota > Alphaproteobacteria > Sphingomonadales > Sphingomonadaceae > Sphingomonas. Next base: position 15,890 of record NZ_JSBN01000054.1, on the reverse strand, counting down.
GTGCGGATGCCGGTGGAGGACGAGCATGCCGCCGAGCCCTGGCGGATGACACCGTCCCGGCGGCCGCCCTTGTTGCCTGTGGCCGAACCGCTGTCTGGGACACTCGATATCGTGCTGGGCGATCAGGTCTACATCGACCGGACTGGGTTGCCGGCGGCGCTAACCGCGCAGATCGTCAGGCTCGCGGCGTTCCAGAATCCCGAGTTCTATCGGGCGCAGGCGATGCGCCTGCCGACGTTCGGCAAGCCGAGGATCATCTCCTGCGCGGAGCTTCACCAGAAACATATCGGGCTGCCGCGAGGATGCCTCGACGAACTGGTCGCGCTTATCGCTGCTCATGGAAGCACTGTCAGGATCGACGACCAGCGAATGGCAGGGACTCCGCTCCCGGACGGTCTGTCGTTCCAGGGTGATCTCGAAGAACCCCAGCAAAAGGCGGTCGACGCGCTCGATCCGCATGATGATGGGGTGCTGGCCGCGACAACGGCGTTCGGCAAGACGGTGGTAGCCGCACACCTCATCGCAAAGCGGCAGGTCAATACACTCGTGCTCGTCCATCGCAAGGAACTGCTCAGCCAATGGGTCGAACGGCTGCGAACGTTCCTCAATATCGATCCGAAGCTGATCGGGACGATCGGCGGCGGCAAGCGGAAGCCTACAGGCGTGATCGACGTGGCGCTGATACAGAGCCTCGTAAGGCACGGCGAGGTCTCGGATCTGGTTGGCGATTATGGTCACCTCATCGTCGATGAGTGCCATCACCTGTCCGCGGCGAGCTTCGAGCTTGTGGCTCGGCGCGCCAAGGCCAGGTTCGTGCTCGGCCTGTCCGCAACGGTTGCGCGCAAGGATGGGCATCAGCCGATCATCTTCATGCAGTGCGGCCCGATCCGCTATCGGGTGGATGCGCGAACCCAGGCTGCCCGCCGCGGGATCGCCCATCGCACACGGCAACGACGCACGGCATTCCGGCTGCCGCAGCCGCTCGCGATCATGGACAGACCGCCGATGCCGGCGGTTTATGCCGCGCTGGCGCAGGACGTGGCCCGAAACGATCTTATCTTCGATGACGTGCTGCGTGCCTTGGAGGCGAAGCGGTCGCCGGTAATCCTGACAGAGCGCAAGGACCATCTCGAATATCTGCAGGGCCGGTTATCCCGGTTCGTGCGGAACCTCGTGGTGTTGCGGGGTGGAATGAGCGCGGCGGAACGCAAGGTAGCGGACGCCGCACTGCGTGTGCCTGACAGCGAGGAGCGGCTTATTCTCGCAACGGGCCGCTACATCGGCGAAGGGTTCGATGACGACCGTCTCGACACGCTGTTCCTGACCATGCCGATCTCCTGGAAAGGGACGCTCGCCCAGTATGTAGGGCGCCTGCATCGCCGGCACGCGGGGAAAACTGACGTGCTCGTCTATGACTATATCGACGATGCGGTCCCGATGCTCTCGCGCATGGCCGCCAAGCGCCAGGCCGGATATCGCGCGCTCGGCTACAGCATCGAGTAATCTGGGGGTGGAATCATTTATCGATTCTCGGAAGCCGCCGGCGAATCGAGAACCGATTCTGCGAATGAGATTAATGGTTCTCGACGGTCGCCGGACGCCGCCCGCAACCGTCAACGTCATATGCGCTTATCGATTCTCCACAGAGCGCTCGACGCCGGTATCGGCCGTCAAGACGACGGACAGGGGGAGGCTTCGAGCGACCCATTCAATAATGAGGGCGGTGGAATCGACGCCCATGCCCCAAGCTGCGACGACGGGCTGGTTCGGTGTAAAGCCGCGCGCGGCGTTCATCACGCCACCCAAGCCAATATCAGATCGTCGTCGGCGGGGCGACGGGCTGTTACCCGAAACGGCTGCAGCGGCGTGCCCGTGCGAATGACGAATTGATCGACATGGGTTTCGCGGCGCAATTGGGTTGCGACAGCGTAGCACCGTTCGAACGTGGTCAGTCGGTGGCGCAAGGGGGACAGCGCGGACATGGTCGGCTCCTGTGGCGAATATCGAGAACGGTCAGGCGTCCGGGCAGCGGGCGCGCCATGCGAGAAAGCGCTGGAGCGGTTGTGGCCCGTCCAGGGTTGGTGAAGGCGCGAAATAGCGCCGCGCGAGCTTTTCCCAGGTGCGCCTAGAAAAGGCAGCGCCTGATATGGCGTGCATGGGCGGCGGGTCGGTTTGAGCGTCGACGCGCGCTGGACCCGGGTCCGCGTCGGGGTCAAACTCCAGAATGGCTGCCATCGACCGCTCCTCGTCGTTCAACGCGATGTCGAGCGTCGCGAGTTCGAGCTGGACGGTGGTGTCGTCATACGCTGCATGGCGGTCGGCTGGGTGCTGATGCATGGTCACATCCTGTCCTGCGAAAGGGTGATCGGGGGGACGGCTCGCAAGGCATCGTCTTCGAAAGTTGGGAATTTGCTGGAAGGTGGCTCGTCGCAATCAAAGGAGATCCAGCTGGCACCGGAATCATGGGCAGAGGCGAGTAAGCCCCAGAGGTCCGGCGACAGCGTGTCAGGACGTTCGAAAGGGGTATCAAGAAAGCCGAGGTGAACAGAGAAGCCATATTGATGCGGTTCGATCGACAGATCGGGATGATCGACGATTACGCGCCCGCGACGTCGCGGCGACCTCGCGATCAGCGCGTCGATTTCGGCACGTTCGTCAGCCGGAAGATGGGCAGTTGAGCAGATGCAGATGTGCAAGCGGCGCATGGCCATCTCCGCGAATCGGATTGAAACTGGCAAACCCGGTGACGTGCCTGGGTCCGGGCCGTCAGTTGGAGGCGGCTTCGGGAAGGAAGGATAGAGCCACGGCGCCAGCCCCTGCGATCAGGCTGATCGATCGGCCGGCGGGGATCAGCCAGACGATTTCGTCGGCGATCGCATCACGGATTCGTTCGAGCAGCGCCTCTTCTTCGCCAAGGAGGATCTCGTTGGCGATGTGCCGCGCGGCCTGTTCGAATGCGCGATGCTGCGTGTCCCAGCTATCGCTGTCGTGATCCTCGTCATAGCTGAAGGATGAAGCGTCGATCAGCCAGGCCAGCGTTCCGGGCGTGATCGCGGCGGTCCGGCTGACCAGGACCACCGCTTCGTCGAGGCTGCCATAGCCGCCGTTCCGACAGACCAATGCTTCGACCGGCAAGAGATGGTTCTGGCTCGCGTCGGACGCATCGGGGAGTTCGATCGTGACGTCGAGCGTGATCGAATCGACGCGTCCGGAGACAAATTCGGGGGGAAGAACGTCTTCGTCCGCATAGCGCAGGATTCTGTCGCCCGTATCGATGGCGAACGCTATCTCAGCAACGCGCGGGAGCGCGTCATACCAGCTATAACCGGCGAAGGCGTCCCTGGCGCGAACGGGCCGTCGGCCGAGCGGCGAACCGTTGGAGAACGCCTGCGCGGCGCCCTGGTCAATATCCGGCTCGTAGTTATCCAAGAGGACCATCGGTTCGTTGACGACAGGTTCGCCAGACGGCAGGCCGTGCCCATCTGCGGTCTGGGGTGCCCAGGCTTCGAGCCAGGCTGCGGCCTCCGGCATCTGGACGCCGAGGTCATTCGCGCGGCGCCACGATGCAAAGGATAGCCTGTGGCTTTCGCGGGCAGCGAAAGCGCGGAAAATGGTGCGTTCCGCCGCTATTTTGAGCGCCTCAAGAGCCTCGTTCTGCACCATTTCCTTGTGGGCCGGGAGAACGAGCTGAAGTGCGGGCGAATCGACGATATCGACTTTGACGCTCCAGGGCTCGTGATGATCGGCCTCGGAGACAATCGGGAAGTCGCACCCGACGGTGAGGCCGTGGAAATTGATGCGCGGGCAATCCAGCGGCCGATTGCCGAGACCGCGGAACACACCGATGCGACATCCCTCCCATTGTTCGACATGGATCGCTCCGCCAAGGAAGTCGGCGCGAGGCTGGACGTTGCCGTGCAAGAACACGGGAAGCGGATAATGCAGTGCGCAATGGGCGGCAGCGCCGTCGAGCGCAGTTTCCCAGCTCTCCGGGAAATCGATGAGGATTTCGGTTCCGGCGCCGATGTCGAACGGCTCGACGGCAAGCGGCGCGCCGGTCTCCCAGGCATCCGGGGTGATGACGACGCGCCAGCCCTGCGCGGCCGAACGGGAATAGGAACGGATCTCGACGCGGTGTCCCGCAAGGCTGAACACGCCCATGCCCGCCGGGTCCTCGCGGTCGCGATCTCGGCATTCCAGCCTGAGTCGCCGAGGGTCACGAGCTTGACGGGATCGTCGATCCCCGAACCGTCGTCGCGAACGACAAGTGTCGGATGGCCGGCAAGATCATGGGAGCGGATATCGACATAGGTCGCGGCGGCGCGGCGTGAGTTCTGAAGTAGCTCCGTGAGAATGTCGGACAGGCTTCCGTTGAATAGTCTCGATACCTTCTGGACCAGGGATTGGCCGACGGCGGTTTGGATGGTGGTTGGGAGGGACATGGGCGCGCTCCAGATGGACAACGGACCGATTCCGCCGCCTCGCCTGTCGTTCCCTCCCTCCTCCCAGGCGCGAGCGGTGGCCCGCCGAAACAGGATCGGCCCTGCTTGATGTCGAGCGCAGGGTTGTAGCGGCCGGCGCGAGTTTCGGCCGGCGATCGGACCTAAGAACGGTCCGGGCAGGGGACGTACGAGGCAGCCGTTCACGCGCAGGATGCCGCCTCGGGCAAGTGATCGAGAGAGCGCTCAACGATCGTCGCGTCCGCTTCGCAGTCGGCGCAGAAGGCATAGTCGAAGACCTGGCCCAAAACCCATGTCTGGGAAGTGACGTCCCAGGTCGCCCAAGCATCGCGCATGACGTCTTCGCTGCCGCATTGGCCACAGTGCATGCTTTTCTTGGTCATGATATCCTCCAGATTGAAGTTATTCCGATATGCAGGGACCGCGCGCCCATGCTCTTCAGGCGAAGAGGCGATCAGGTTCGACGGAAGGTGCGGAGAGACGCAGGTCACGGCGGATGCGCGTGGCGAGGCGCTCGGGCTGGACAAGCTCGTGGACCGACGCCCAGTGATTGCGCTCGCCAACATGATCGCGGCGTCCCGCGACGCGGTGGTACATGACCTCCTGGCCGGGGCCCATGCAGCCGAGACTCAGGCGAACCTGGACCTCGGCGCCGTGCAGGACCACGTCACCGCTGACGGCAACGCCGCCATGATGGGAGCGAACGTCATAGCTGTCCGGCGCAAGTCCGAGGGCGTCGGCAAGACGTTTGAGTGCCTTGCGCCCATCGGAGTGGAACAGCGTCTTGGCCGGAGCATCGTAGGCGACGCCCTTGTACGCCAGGGCGATAAGGGCAGGATGACGCCTCAGTTCGGCGATGGCATCCATGCAGGCGCGGCGCAGCTGCATGTCGGCGGGTCCGATCCCCTGGGCGACGGCGCCGAGATGGCGCGCGAGGAGGAGAACGGCGGGATCGTTGTCGCGCGGCCTGCCGGCATTGCGGCAATCCTCGATCGCGGCGGTCAAGGCGTGGAGGCAAGCCGGGAGCGTCGACAGCGCCGAGGGATCGAGGGCCTGGCTGAAGCGGAAGGCGACATCATACGGCATGGGGAAGCTCCGACGGCAAAGCGCACCGTTGCGCGCCCCCTCTCGTCCCCCCTCCCTCCTCGACGAGGCCGGGCAGTTACAGGTCAGGCGGCTCGGATCCTTTTGTTCGGGAGGAGTTCTGCGAAGCGTCGCTGAACCGACCACGCATCGGGATAGCGATCATCAAGGCCGTGCCGTGCCAATATCGGCGCGCGCGCGGTCGCGATCATGCCTGCCTCTTGCAGCGTCGGCAGCCGCGGCGGCCAGCCTCTGACGAACCGAAGGTCGGCCGGCATCGCACGCTCGATCCGCCGCCGTTCGATCGCGTCCCGTTTGGCGTGCGCGACATCCGCCGCGAGCGACAGAGGAAGCAAGTGTGGGGCGACATCCGCCAGCCAGCGTTGCGGCTGGAACGAGAAGGTCGAGTCGGCCTCCATCGAAACGAGATGGCGATAGAGATCGAGATTGTCGGTCGCCCGCGTCGCCGCCTGAAGATCATGGGCGGACCCGAGCACGCAAAAGGCGCAGGACAATCGTGTCGAGCGATAGCGGCAATAGGCCTCGTGCAAAGCGAGATCGTGACGTGCGTGGTAGGCGAAGATGTCGTCTGATGACCAGTCGACCCCGGGGTGCCAGCTGAGCATTCGCGTGCCGGCGGCATTGCCTGCTTTGGCGAACCGGTCGTCGGCGCGTGACACGGGGGTGAAGCGGCGGCTCGGGCTCTCCTCCCGCCGCAAACCAATGACGGAGACGATCGTCTCGCCTTTGTACCGCCGAGCAAGGTCGGGACCGATGACCTGTATTTTCAGTTCACTGGTGCAAAATCTGAGCGACGCCGAGGACCATGGTCCGATGAGATTGTAAGTCGAAAGCGCTTCGTACCGGTTCTTGCCTGACGTGAAGCGTTGTTCCCAGCGGTCGACCATATCGCCCGCGCGCCGGCGCAGGATGAGGAGCGGAAGACCCAGCTGCTGCGCAACCCCTTCGACGAAGGACGGCGTCGATCGCCATTCTGCCTTTCCCAGGTCGGCATGGACGGCGATACGCCGCGTGCGGGGATGGCCGTGGTGGTCAAGCCAGGCCATCGCAGCATGACTTGTCGCCGTGGAGTCCTTGCCCCCGGAGAGGTTGAAAACGAACCATGCATTGCGGCGGACCGCGTCGAAGATTGTCGCGTCGGTAGCGACGTCGCGTTCGGCGCCGTTCGTGTGACAGGCGGCGGTTATGGCGATGCTCATTTCGCGGTCCGAAGTGGTTCGGTCAGGCGACGGCGATCAGGATGTCGACGGCCTGACGGAGGACAGCGTCGTCCGCGCCATTGATGACGACCGCGTCGGGATTGGTTGCGATGACCGCGCGAGTAACGATGGCGAGCGGCCGCTTGCGCAGCGGATATTGAAAGACCTGGTCGCGCTCGACCGTCACGAGGTTCGTGCGCAACAGACGCTTCAGCCGGCGATATTCGAGTTCACGGGAGAGGAGATCCCCGACCTCGGCTTCGAGGTCCGGCTCGAGGGTAAGGCCGTGGATCACGCGCGCCGGGCGGTTGGCCTTGAGCCATGCGTTGACCTGGGCTTCGGTCCATTGTCCGACCTGATGATAGAAATCGCATCCGCCATGGCCCTGATTGCGAGCGTGGAAGGCAAGCTCGTCATTGATCCAGACATCGGCGGTGAAAGCGCTCGTTTCTTGCGAGAGCGCGGCGCTGTAGGTGATGTTACGCAGGGCGATCTTCATGGTGGAGGCTCCAAGGGACGCTCCTAATCCGGGGAGCGCACTGACCTCCCCACTCCTCTTTCCGATTCAGTTCGTGCCCGGTGGGCTCTCGCCCGCGGCAGTCTTGTGTGAGCGATAAATGCGGAGTGGGCGGCGACTTGCGCGAGGTACATCGTTCCCAACGCGCTCGTTACACGTCGGCTTTTAGCAGGAGCCGACGTTCGCGCGTTCGCCAGCGCTGCTTTCCGGAATGAACAAGGTGCGAAGTGGACGATTTGGCGCGATCGGATTTGTAGGCGGTGTCCGGTCGGCCTAGGTTCCTGCCATGCAGAGCACCGACACCTTCTCGTTGTCACGAGGCGTCCTTACGAAGCTCGGCATCCCGATCGAGCGATTGTGCATACGTGCCGGCGTGGTGCCGTCCTTCGCGTGGATCACGAGCGACTTTTTTCCGTATCTGGCTGCAGCCGAGGAGGAGCTCGACGACCCGTCCGCGGGCATTCGCTTTGGTGCCGAAGGGATCGCACGCGGCTATGGCATCGCCTCGATCGTCGCATTGCACGCTCCTGATTTTCGCAACGCGCTCAGGGCGCTCTCCCGATACAAGCGCCTGACCTGCCCCGAACTCGTCGAGGTCGAGATCGCAGGTGACGAGGCAGTCGTCAGCTATCGCTGGCTCCAGGCGACGGGAGCGGTGCCGCGCCTGCTCGTCGATATGACCATGGCCTCGCTGCACGAACTCGCCCGGCGGGGCACCGCCGGGAAGGTTGCACCGATTCGGCTCGAACTGGCGCGCCGCCCTGCCGATGGGGCGCTCCTGCGGCGCCACTTCGAATGCCCGATCATCTTCGGGGCAGCGCATGACGCGATGGTGTTCGATCGAGCCGCGCTCGATATACCGTTCCTCACTGCGGACGGTGGTGCCTTTGCGCATGTGCTGGATGGCCTGGAACAGCGCGTCCGCGACGGAGAGGGCTTCTCCCGGCTCGTGGGCGAGGTACGCGTTGCGATCGCACGGCAACTGAGCGAGGGGGGGCGGCCCAGTGTCGCGGCGGTGGCGCGGCGTCTCAAGGTCAGCAGCCGCACGCTTCAGCGCCGCCTCGACGAGAGCAAGACGAGCTTCCAGCAGCAACTCGCGGGGGTGAGGCGGACCATGGCGAGCCGCTCCTCGCCGCCACCGAGCTCGATACGGTGGCGATCGCCATGCTGCTTGGCTTCGTGGAGCCCAATTCGTTCGCCCGCGCCTTCCGCGGCTGGGAGCGGACGACTCCGATGCGCTGGCGTGAGCGAGAAGCCAGCGATCACCGCTTTCACGAAGGAACCCCGTCATGAGCCAGAAGCGGGTGCTGGTCACCGGTGGCTCCGGCTTCATCGCCGGGCACTGTATCCTCCAGCTCCTTGAGCAAGGCCACCTCGTCCGCGCCACCGTCCGATCGCTCGCGACGGAAACAGTGGTGCGCGGCGTTCTTGAGGATGCGGGCATGGTCGATGGCGACAGGCTGAGCTTCGTCACGGCGGATCTCACGAGCGACGAAGGCTGGGCAGAAGCCGTTGCCGATGCCGACGTCGTTCTGCACGTTGCGTCTCCGGTACAACCCGGGCACGTCGCCAACGAAGACGATGTGATCGTCCCCGCTCGCGAAGGCACGCTGCGCGTGCTGCGAGCGGCACGCGACGCGGGGGTGAAGCGCGTCGTTCTCACCTCGGCATTCCACGCAGTGAGCTGGGGACACCCGCATAGCGATCATGTGTTCACCGAAGCTGACTGGACCGTTCTCGATGGCCCGGGCGTCGATGCGTACGGCAAGAGCAAAACCCTCGCCGAACGCGCGGCATGGGACTTCATCGGCGCCGAGGGTGGCGCGCTGGAGCTGACCACGATGCTGCCGGTCGCAGTCATCGGGCCAGTGATGGGCAAGGACGTCTCCGGCGCCAACCACATAATCCAGCGCATGCTCGACGGCGCGATGCCGGCCGTCCCGAACCTGTTCATCCCGATCGTCGACGTCCGCGACGTGGCCAGCGCGCACATCATGGCGATGACCAATCCGGCCGCCGCGGGCGAGCGGTTACTGATCTCAAACGGCCGCGCGCTCGCGCTGAAGGAGATTGGCTCGGTCATCAAGGCGACGCTCGGCGACGCGGCGAAGCGCGTGCCGACCCGCTCGATCCCCGACTTCGTCGTGCGCATCGCGGCGCGTTTCAATGCCGGGATGCGTCCGTTCGTGCCCGACCTCGGCTATGCGAAGAAGACCTCGAACGACAAAGCGCGGCGGGTGCTCGGTTGGATACCACGCGACCCCCGTGAGGCGATCGTCGCGGCGGCGACGAGTATGGTCAGGAAGGGGTTGATCAAGGCGTGATCTCACACGATGAGCTCGCGATGATGGTGGGCGTCTGCTGAGCAGCCTCCACTGGCGAGCACCTCGCGCACGATTCCTGATCAGACAGTTGGCCATAGACAAAATCAGCCGGTTTGCCGGAGGCTGGCGGACGGCTGTCCGGAGTGCGGGCGGCAGCGCGGCACCCAACGCAATTATTCGGTAGTGAGCGACAGCTATAGGAGTCCCTATACCCGACGGAAAAGGTGCATTCTGGGCGCGCTGCTGACCGAACGCTTTCTGACCAGCGAACGGCCGTTCCTGTCTGGAGCAGACGTTTACGCGCACACCGACGTATGCTTTAGGCGGGCCGCGAACAGAGAACTCAACTATACGGCCAACTCTACCCGGACCTACCTGGAATCGCGTGATTTAGTGAAGCTCGTCAGCTTAGTCTCTTCCCGGCATAAATCCCGGACCGGGGGGGTTCAGGCGCGGCCGGCCGGATGGTATGGTGGGATCCGTCGCCTCGCCATCGACTGGATCGAGCGCGAGGCGCCGATCTAATGTATCCACCGAGCGTGGCTATGGACCGAGATTGCGATGCGTGAACTGGATGAAGAAGAAACGCTGCTCCTGCGCCATCTGGATGGGGGTATTCCCACCCGCGATCTGATCGTCATCGTTCGGGATCTCGGCGAGATACTGCGTAACCGGGGGCATGTGATTCAGGCCAACGTCGCTGAAATCGCTGCTGACCGGCTCCAGTTGCTCAGCGCGCGCGTGGAAGCGTGATCCTTCCAAAAGCATGGTGATCTATTGCCACGCTTAGCGCAACACGGCCCCCCTTCTCGGCGCTATAAGCGGATGTTCCTACCAGTTGTGGACTGGGAGTTCGTCGGTGGTGCCAGCGTCGCAATCAAACAGGACGTGGTCGAAGCCGCGGTCCCGGCCAAAGCAAATGGCGGCAAGCAGGTCGCCCGGGAGTTGGCCTTGCGTCGCGGGGTCGATCTGCCGGGTCGGCACGAACCAACCATAGATGCTGCTGGCGACATTGAGCGGACGATCGGTCGCCATTTTTGAACACCAATGGTCGAGCAAATCGGCGGTCGATGTCGAAAGATGAGCGGTGGCGAGAACGCAATACCAGCCGGTTTCGAGCATGTACCTGGCAGCAGGAGGCGATGCGCCAAGTTCGATCCGATCGGTCGAGAGATACTCGTTTTCACGGTTGTCGAAATAGACGCCGGCGACGGCTTCGTCGTCGAGCGTGGCGGGATCGCGAGGGTCACTGATTTCGGTCCAGCCCTCGCGGCAATAGGCTGCGACTGCGCCCATAAGCCCCGCTCGCGTCAGCGCGACATAGTGATTCAGGCCATGCCGATGTTCGACCGAGGCGATGTGAATCTCCAGCGACCACGGCATTGGCGATCCTGCGACGTGGGATTCGGCGCTGGCCAGTGCCCCCAGCAAGGCAGCGCGGTCGTGCTCGACAAGGCTGGCGGGGTCTTCGATGGCGCGACGCGCGCGCGCCAGCAACCGCGCGAGATCGCGTTTCGACGTGTCGGTCATGACAGTTCCTCATCGTATCGGGCGAGCAATCGCCGATTTCGGCCATGGGCGGTGCTCGGCTGAGGTCAGGCAGCCTCGGCAAAAAGCGGTGGAAGCGTCACGTCGCCTTCGAGCGCGCGCCGATCGAGGACAGGATATGCCAAATCGGGCACCTTGCGCGCCGCGAGCTTGGCGGCGCGGGTCAGTGGGAAGAGATAGGCGTGGCAGCCGGGATGGCGCTGTCGGCGAAGGAAGCCGGTCCGTTCAAGATCGGTGAGCCAAGCGGCGCGATCTTCGCCAAATCCTGGTGGTCGGGCGCCGGCGCGAACAAGATCGTCCATGGCGTAGCGTTGTCCGCATTCCGCGTTGCGGATCTTGGAGACCGCGCGCGAGGAGATTGGGCGGCCGTTCGGCAGGATGAGATCGGTGCGCGGGCTTGAGCGCCCGACGTATCGGCTTCCCATGACCGCATAGAGTCCACCCACATGTCCCGGCAGGAACACGTGCCCGCCCTCGTCAACCCTTCGAACGGGGTCGGCGTAGGAGATGACGGAAAGAATCTCCGGTTTCTCGCGGCGCAGGATGCGGAAAGCGCAGGATACGAGGAAAGATTCAGCGTTGCCGCCTTGGGCTTGGTCGATCACGAGCCGGCCGAGGTCGCAGGCGGTGCGCGGATCGGAGAGTCCTGCCGTCTTGGGGACGCTGGCATTGTTGACCGGGTGCGAGAAGACGCAGACCCCGACAAGCTCCGATCGGCCACCCTTGCCATTGGCGAAAAGGCCAATCGAGAGGCGAGCGACCGGCATGGATGCGGCATAATGGTGCGCTTTGACGAAAGGTGCCGCGTGCAAGCGCGTGTCGATCACGTCGACGGAAAGGCGCGCGGGATCGATTTCGCTGGCGTTCGGGATCCAGCGGCAGCGGCGGTCGCGCCACCGCTGCGTGCGGGTGGTGAGCATCGTGCGATCTCCTGTATGATCACCGTCTGCGCCCCCCCTTCCCTCTCTTGAGCCATCATTGATCGGCGCGAGGGTTTGGAGGTTCGACCGAGGGCAGCGGGATTGGGACGGCTTGACCGCTAGCCAGATTGAGGAAGGCTCCGGCGTGGCCGATGGAACCGCGTCCGAGAAGATCGAATAACAGCGCCAGCGCGTGGCTGGCGAGGACCCGGTTGACGAACAGGGACTGGCGTTCGAGCGCCTCAGCAACCGAGCAGGACGGTGCATCGTCGTCGGCCACGCTCTCGTCGGCAAGTTCCGGAAAGGCCTCGAGCACGGTGGAAAGTCGTCCGGATCGTTCGTCGGCGCGCGACGGACAGCCGATTAGAAATTGGCCGTCGCTGGCGCGGTTTCCGAGATCCATCCAGTAAGCAGGCGTCGCCTTGCCATTCGCGATCGCTGTGCCAAGCGCTCGCCGTGCGGAGGCGGTATCGACGCAACTGATCAGGAGATCGATGCCTTCGAGCCCTATTGCACCAGGCGCGCGGCCATGAACCGCCCTCCAGTCAAGTCCGTGCGCGAGGTTGATCCGTTCGGCGAGTGTGCGCGCCTTTGAGTTGCCGATGTCGCACCGGTAGAATGGCTGGCGGCCAAGATTCGCCTCGGTGACGATATCGTCGTCGACCACAGTGACGTCGAGCGAACGCGAGGAGATCGCGCGCAGCGCCGTATCGAGTGAGGCGAGACCCATCAGCATTTGCCCGCCATTTCCGCCGCAACCGACCAGCAGGATGCGGATTGAGCGATTGTCGAAGGTGGCGGGCAGATAGTGGCGCTGCCTGGTCTCAGTTCGCATGGGACTCTCCTGCAAATGGGCTGCGCGGCAGGGGCAGGAACATGCCGCCGGCGCAGAGGCGGGATGCCATCACTGGGCCGTCCGGCTGGTCGAGCCGGCCGAAAACGAGCGATATCTTGGTTGTATGTGAGTCGTCGGCATTATCGGTCGCGCTGAAGAATGCGGGCCCACGACCATGGCTATGGATGTCGCAGATCATATGCCAGTCGGGCGGCAGGGCCGGCGTGCGGTAAACGAGGCGGGAGGGTGTCGCCTCTTCGATGACGGGTAGGTTCACCGTGAAATCCCCGGTCGCTTCGTTCCAGAGCACGAACGCCGCCGCCTCGTTAGGCAGCGATGCGCGGAAGTGGTCGAGAATATACTCGAGATGCTCACGCGGGATCAGGCCGCAGCGCAGGTCGGCCCTCGGCGCGCCGATGCTACCATAGGGAAGATAGGCGGCGATCGGCGGCGTGATAGGCACGTCGAGCGCGAGCCAGGGGCGGCGGAGGATGAGCATCACGCCGTCGGCTCCTACGGCAAGGCCGTGGCCGGACCGGGCGCTGCGAAGCGCTTCGAGGGCGGACGATTTGCCAAGCGGCGGGACCGGATGGCAGGGTACGGCGGCGAGCACCGCGGCTGCGGTCGGATCATCGGCGAGCTTCGTCATACCCGCGCGCTCATGGAAATGAGACTTGCCACGGTTATCTTGGCCGCGACTGCCGCTTTCGCCTGTGGCCGATTCTGCTGTCCACCACGCGAACCGAAGGGCTTGAGACGGCTGACCGGAAAGCGGGTCGCCCGGCGCGCTGCTAGGTCATCCCATAGACGGACGAGGCCGCCCTTTCCGCTGACTGTCAACTCCTGCCCCGGATTGGGGTGCGTCGACCAGGAGTCGAACACCGCGCTCTCATAGGCCGGGATGGACGCGGTGCTGAGCGCTTTCGGCCTCGGGATGTTGCCCCAGCAGAGCGCCCGTTGACGAAAACATTGAGGACCGGGGAGTGCAGCACCGGCGTCGCGGCGTTCGGACGCTCGCTTGCCGCCAGGGCGTAGACGCCGAGGCCCGAGCGCGTGGCGATGAACAGGTGCGCCGGATACGGAACCGGCAGGGTCGTTCGACCGGAGAGCGCCCTGAGGCCGGCGGGAGGAGCCGACAGGGCGAAATAAGCGTGGCGCACTTGTGCCGGGCTCCACCAGGCCAGCATGTCGGGATGGGCAACAAGGATATTGTCCGGCAGGATTTCGGGCACGACGGTGCGGCCGAGCGCCTCGGTCCATTGGCGCAGGTGCGCGCGTGACAGCGGCACGCCCGCGGCGATCGTCGGCCGGCCGTCGCCGTCGTGCTCGACCGCGTGAAAGCTGGCGAACGCCGGACCGCTCTCGCACGAAGCGCCGTAGGGCTTGAGATTGCGTGGCGCCTGGTTCCTGTAGAGCAGGATGGCGTTAGCCAGGACCAGGCCGCCACCGCTGGCTTCGAATTGGGTGCTATGTTCGGACATGAGAGCCTCGAGATATGGGTGGGTCGAACTGGACGAGGTCCTGGGCTGCGAGAAGGAATTGCGCGCCGAGACGCATTGAGGCGAACCAGTCGTCGATACGGCTCGCGTCGGGCAGCGGGCAGATGCCGGCGATGTCCATGAAGCCCATTTCCATGCCCTGCCGCCCGACATCATCGAGCTCCCGCGTGAACTGGTCGAAGGGAACGAGGGTCAACGGCGGCAATGAGGCGCATTCCTCGATGCCCGGAAGATATTCGGAGGCGACCTGGAAGTCGAAGTGCCAGGCGTTGCGTTCGGGCGTCAGGGATCCGAGAGCCTGGTGCGCTTTGCGGAGGTCGGCGAGCTTTCGGCGGAGAGCCGCTGGCAGCCGCGCAGAGGGCGCCGCATTCGCCGCGATCATCCAGTCTGGCCGCCGCGCGTTCATCTCGGATGGCAGCGTCATCCCGTCGAGATCGTCCTCGTCCGCGCCGTGATATGCGATCAGGCACTGCCGGGCGGCTTCGTCGTCGGTTGCGCCTTCCCAGTAATACATCGCGATCTCGTCGAAGAGATCCTGGTAGCCGAAGACGGGAAGCGCTCGGCCGAGGGTGTGCTCGAGCGCCTATATGCGGCAGCGCGCCAGCCGATGGGGGCATCGCTGGTCTCGATCCAGCCAAGGTCGAGTTGCCCCATGCTCTCGCAGACGATGGCGATCGCGGAGGGTCCATCCTCCTCGCTGTGAAGAACGGCGACGCGTAGATCGACAAGTTCGACGGGAGCCAGAATTTCAAGCACCGCGGCGTCGAAAGCGCGCTCGATGTACCGGCGGGCCGCCACACGCGTATAGGATGGCGTCGAATTCTCCCGCGACACGACCCATCGACCGATGAGCTTGTGATGTGGCGCGAGCGGGGCATCGAAGATGGTTGGGATGTCGGTTGAGAGCGCGACGGTGCGTCCTGCAAGCTCAGCCCAAGGGCGGAAGGGGAAGACCTGCAGGGGGCTGGAGCGGCTCGCAGGCGTCGCCCTTGCCGTCGTGCGGGTCGTGGACGATCCGCGCGTGAAGGGCCTGGGCCTGCGGGGTGCAGGCAGGATAGGTGAAGCTGGTCGTGTCGCCATCGTCGGTCTCGATCCATTCGAGGAGCGTCTTGCGGATGGTGGGCGGGATGGCCTCGCCAGGCCTTCGGTACATGGTCAGCCCTTGGTCCCGACGGCGCGCCTGTATTCGATGACGTGAGCCGCGCCCGACACGCCGGCATCGACCGTCTCGGCGTTGAGGATCGCCGGGTAGAGCGTGGCATGATAGGCGCGGAGCGCAGTCGGGTCGTTTGCGAGATGCGGCGGGACCGGGAGGTCGATGCCGTCATAACGATACGCGCGGGTGAGGTGGTTGATCTGCATGGGTGCCTCCGGCTGATGATCATGGAGAAGGTCGTGGCGGTGCATCACCAGAGGCTGGCGGGCTCCTCGGCCGTGGCGTCGACGGGCGGACTGGCGGGAGCGTCGACCTTCGCGCCGGCGGT
>NZ_JSBN01000053.1 GCF_000797515.1 Sphingomonas sp. Ant H11 | reverse complement strand
CGCCGCGCCGATCTACGCCGTGCAGGCGATGACGGCGGACCTCGCCCATGCTGGCTCCCGCGCGCTGCTGCTGGGGCCATCGCCGAGCGCGGCGCTGGAACGGGCGCACTCGACCGCCGCCAACGTGTCGCCACGCACGCCGCCCTGCTTCCTGCTCCATGCCGAGGATGATGGGGTGGTGAAGGTGGAGAACACGCTGGCGTTTCGCGCGGCGTGCGTGCGCGCGGGCGTGCCGGTGGAGATGCATCTGTTCGCCCAGGGCGGGCACGGCTTTGGCCTGCGCGGCACGGTGGGCAAGCCGGTGGCGGCGTGGCCGGAGTTGTTCTTGAGCTGGGCGCGGACGCAGGGGTTTGGGTGACGCCTCCTCATAGGAATTTCGCGCGAGGGTTGGGTGGCTCGGCTGCCGCTTCTCAAACCCTTCCCGAGAAACAAGACTTGCCCCGGTGCCGATGGACCTGCCCTGCGCTGGCCGAGCGGTGTCGCTCGGCGAGGCGGGGGGATCATGCGAGATAGGTTCGCACGGCGTTTCTTTGAACTATCCCCTTCCGTTCGTTTCGAGCATCGTCGAGAAACCCGGCACAGCGCATGTGGCTGTTTCTCGACTTCGCTCGAAACGAACGGGTTACGGTAGTGTGATCGCCCTGTTGAGGGTCACCCCATCAAAAGCCCATGCTCGATCTTCGGCAGCACGTGCCGCGCGAACAGATCGGCTTCGGCGGCGTGGGGGTAGCCTGAGAGGATGAACGCTTCGATGCCCATGCCGCGATAAGCGTTGAGCTTGGCGAGCACTTGATCGGGATCGCCGACGATCGCAGCGCCACAGCCCGAGCGGGCGCGGCCGATGCCGGTCCATAGGTTGGCTTCGGCATAGCCGTCATCGCCCGCATTTTCGCGCAGGGCGGCTTGCGCGGCGACGCCAGCCGACTGCGAATCGAGCGATTTGGCGCGGATCGCGGCACCTTCGGCTGCGTCGAGCTTGGAGAGCAGGCGGTCGGCGGCGGTGCGCGCTTCGGCTTCGGTCTCGCGCACCACGACATGCGCGCGGTAGCCGAATTTCAGCGTTCGCCCATAAGCGGCGGCGCGCGCGGTCATGTCGGCGATGATCGCGGCGACGGCCTCCTGCCGGTCGGGCCACATCAGGAACACGTCGGCACCCTTGGCGGCGGCGTCGCGCGCATCGGGCGAGAGGCCGCCGAAATAGAGCAAGGGCACCTTGCCCGAGACGGTACGCAAGCGCGGCGGATCGACCTTCAGCTTCCAGAACTCGCCATCATGGTCGAGCGGCTGGCCGTTGAGCAATGTGCGCAGGATGTGCATCGCCTCGACCGTGCGGGCGTAGCGCGGCGCGGAGCCGAGCGTCTCGCCGGGCATCTCCGACGAGATGATATTCACGCGCAGGCGACCGCACAGCATCTGGTCGATCGTCGCGATCTGGCGGGCGAGTTGCGGTGGCCAGCTTTCGCCGACGCGGACCGCCATCAACAGAGCGAGGCGGCGCAGCATCGGCGCGATCGCGGCGGCAAAGGCGGTGGTGTCGATGCCCAGCGCATAGCCCGAGGGCAGCAGGATATTGTCGAAACCGCCGGTCTCCGCCTGCAGCACGATGTCGCGGCAATGCGCCCAGCTCGATTGCAGTTGCGCATCGGGGACGCCGAGAAACTCGTAATCGTCATCGCACAAAGCGGAAAACCAGCTGATTTCGCAAGGCGGCAGCGCGGTCATGGCAGGCGCTCCCCGCGCGACGCGACCAGCACGTCATACCAGCTCTGGCGGGTGAAGCGGACCTTATAGACCTCGGCGATCTCGGCGATGCGCGCGAGATTCTGCGTGCCGACGATCGGGATCGGGCGCGCGGGGTGCGCCATGATCCAGGCATAGGCCGCCGCGGCGCGCGAGACACCCGCCTCCTGGGCGGCGACATCAAGCGCGACCGCGACCGCTTTCGACCGGTCATCCTCGGGCGCGCCGATCCGGCCGCCGCCGAGCGGCGACCAGGCGAGCACGGCGATATCGCGCTCCATCGCCAGATCGAGCAGGCCGTTTTCGATCGGCCCCAGTTCGAGCGGCGACAGTTCGGGCTGGAGGCTGGCGAGCGGGATCGTCAGGAAGGATTCGAGCGCGCGCGTCTGCGCCAGCGTGAAGTTGGAGACGCCGACCGCGCGGACCTTGCCGGCGCGCACCATGTCCTCGAGGGTGCGCGCGACTTCCTGCGGGTGGGCGAGGATGTCGGGGCGGTGGATCTGGTAGAGATCGACCTGATCGACCCCGAGCCGGGTGAGCGAGGCGTCGAGCGCTTGGCCGAGATACGCGGCGCTTTGGTCATAGGGGAATGGCGGGCGGATGCCGCCCTTGGTCGCCAGCACCATCTGCGCGGCGAGGCCGGGGGCTTCGGCAAGCACTTGCCCCAGCAGCAGTTCGGCATCGCCAAAGCCGTCGGCACCATCGAAGCCGTAAATGTCGGCGGTGTCGAACAGCGTCACCCCGGCGGCGAGCGCCGCCTCGATCCGTGCGCGCGCTTCCGCTACCGTCGCATTGGCGAAACGCCACATGCCCCAGGCGATCGGGCTGACCTGCACTCCGCTCTTGCCGAGGGCGCGCAATTCGGGTGTAAGTATGATTTCAGACATCGTTGTCATATAGAGGCGAAGACCTTAATGGAGCAAGTGCGTTACGGTCTGGTCGGCACCGGCATGATGGGGGTCGAGCATATCACCAACCTGGCGATTACGCCGGGGGCGGTGGTGACCGCGATTGCCGATCCGGTGGCGGAATCGATCGGTTGGGCGACGGCGGCGCTGGGCGATCGTGCGGGCGCGGCGGCGGTGTTCGACTCGGTCGAGGCGCTGGCGGCGAGCGGGCTGTGCGACGCGGTGATCGTGGCGAGCCCCAATTATACGCACCGCCGCGTGCTCGAGCCGTTGTTCGATGCCGGGCTCCACATCCTGTGCGAAAAACCGCTGGCGACGACGCTCGACGATTGCCGCTGGGTGGTGGCGCGCGCCGCGCAGAGCGACCGCGTGTTCTGGACGGCGATGGAATATCGCTACATGCCGCCTGCCGCCGCCTTTATCGAGGAGATCAAAGGTGGCGCGATCGGGCGGTTGCAGATGCTGTCGATCCGCGAGCATCGCTTCCCGTTTCTGGTCAAGGTGGCCGACTGGAACCGCTTCAGCCGCAACACTGGCGGCACGATGGTCGAGAAATGCTGCCATTTCTTCGACCTGATGCGGCTGATCACCGGCAGCGAGGCGGTGCGCGTCTATTGTTCGGGCGCGATGGACGTGAACCATGTCGATGAGCGTTATGGCGGCGAGACGCCCGACATTATCGACAACAGCTATACGACTGTGGATTTCGCGAACGGCGTGCGTGCGTTGCTCGACCTGTCGATGTTTGCCGATGGCGCGGAGAATCAGGAAGAGATTACCGCCGTGGGGGACGCAGCCCGGCTCGACGTGCTGATCCCGGAAGGCGCTTTGGTGCATTCCCCGCGCGTCGGCTTCCGCAACGCCAAGCAGGTGACGCGGCGCGTGATCGAGGTCGACCAGGCCGCGCTGGACGCGGGGAGCCATCACGGTTCGACCTTCTACCAGCATCAGCGCTTCAACGCTGCGGCGCGCGGGGCGGGGCCGGTCGAGGTCACTGCGCGCGATGGCATGATGGCGGTCGCGATCGGCACCGCCGCCGAGATCAGCGCACGCGAACATCGCGTGGTGGAGATGGCCGAACTGGGGTTCTGACGCCAAGCCGAGCTTTACGGCGGACAAGTATGACAGCGATGTCCGATCCGCGAAAAGAATAATACCCATCGCCAAGATGGGATTTCGAAGGAGGGATAGGATGAAAGCACTTTACCTGACGGGTGCGGCTGCGCTCGCGCTGGTGGCGGCCTCGCCGGGTTCCGCACAGACTGCGCCCGCGGCTGCGTCAGCGAACCAGCAAGCAGAGGGCGACCCCGGCGACATCATCGTTACCGCGCAGAAGCGCTCCGAGCGTTTGCAGGACGTGCCCCTCGCGGTCACCGTTATCTCGGGTGATGCGATCGCCGCGCAGGGCAAGACCAGCCTGGAGGGCGCGCAATATCTGGTGCCGTCGCTCAATTTCCTGAAATCGGGCACGACGCTCAACCAGTCGCTGTTCCTGCGCGGGGTCGGCACCTCGACCTTCTCGATCGCGGGCGAGCCGTCGATTTCGACGGTGGTCGATGGCGTGGTGTATAGCCGCGCGGGCGAAGCGTTTGGCGACCTGGTCGATGTCGACCAGATCGAAGTGCTGCGCGGGCCGCAAGGCACGCTGTTTGGCAAGAATGCGAGCGTCGGCGTCATCAACATCATCTCGAAAAAGCCGACCGCCAGCTTTGGCGGCTATGCCGAGGCGGGGTTCTTCACCGACAGCGAATATCGTGCGCGCGCCGCGATCAACGTGCCGATCGGGCAAAATGTGCGCTCGCGGCTGACCGGCTTCTACACCAATTATGACGGCAATATCCGCAACGTGACGACCGGCAAGCTGGTCAACGGCTTCGAACATTATGGCGGGCGGTTGCAGGTCGATGCCGATGTCGGGTCGAACGTGAAGCTCGCCTTCATCGCCGATTATCACCGCAACAATGATGATTGCTGCGGTGAGGTGATCGCAACCGGGCCGATCAACACCGCGACGGGTGCCGTCACCACCAATGCCTCCAGTGCCGCTTTGCCGACGCCGCGTGGCACCGATACCCGCGAACTCGCGCAGAATCTGACGACGCGGACCAAGGAAACCGGCTACGGCTTCTCGCTCCAGGCCGATATTCAGGCGGGGACGCAGACGGTCACTTCCATCACCGCCTATCGCAATTACAAGAATACCGAGATCCGCGACGGCGACTTCCTGCCGGCCGCCTATATCGGCTTCAACCAGCTTCACGATTTCGGGCCACAGACTGGCGACACGTTCAGCCAGGAAATCCGGCTGACCTCGCCGGGGCACCAGTTCCTCACCTATGTGCTGGGCGCATATTATTCGCGTGCGGCGAGCGAGCGCATCTTCACGCGCAACGATCAGGTCTGCACGTCGGCGGTGACGCCCGCGCCGACCGCGCTGACGCCGTGTTCAAGCGCGTCCGCCAACCCCTCGACCTTTCCGACCGGCACCGCCGATTTCGGCTCGGTGTTCAAGAACGTCGCGCTGTTCGGGCAGGGGACGCTCAACATCAGCGAGCGGTTCCGCGTGATCGGTGGCTTGCGCTATACGGTCGACCAGCTCGACGTGTTCCATTCGCGTGCCACCACACTGGCGGGGCCGGGGATCAACGCCAATTTCGATCAGGGCGTGTATAACGAATATATCCGGCTGGTCGCGCTGGGGGTTTCGCCGACGACAGCCGCGTCGCAGGCGGTGAGCGCTTCTAACGGCGTGCCGTTCCGCGCCAAGCGACCAATGAGAACCTGTCGGGCAAGGCAGGCGTGCAGTACGATATTTCGCATGGCTCGACGGCGTATGCGACCTATGCGCGCGGCTATAAGGGCCCGGCGTTCAACGTGTTCTACAATCTGACCGCGACCGGCACCAATGTGATCG
Source organism: Sphingomonas sp. Ant H11 (assembly GCF_000797515.1). Lineage (GTDB taxonomy): Bacteria > Pseudomonadota > Alphaproteobacteria > Sphingomonadales > Sphingomonadaceae > Sphingomonas. Next base: position 6,300 of record NZ_JSBN01000053.1, on the reverse strand, counting down.
CGCCGGAAACCTCCGATTCCTATGAGATCGGGCTGAAGAACACGCTGCTCGGCGGCAAGCTGACGCTCAACCTCGCCGCATTCTACGCCAAATATAAGAATTTCCAGGCGAACAATCCGGATCTGGTCGCGGGCGTGGTCGTCACGCGCTTCACCAATGCCGGCGACGTGTCGACCCGCGGGGTGGAACTCGATGCCACGCTGCGGCCGGTGCGCGACCTGAGCATCACCGGCGGTGCTGCCTATACCGACGCGCATGTCGACAAGTTCAACGCCCCCGCTGGTTCGGCGACGATTCCGGCGGGCACGCCGCTTGGCTTTGCGCCAAAGTGGAAGGGCAATGTCAGCGTCGATTATCGGCTGCGCACCGGCGGCTTTGCCGATGTGCTGCTGGGGGCGCAGGGATCGTATCAGAGCAGCGAGCTCGGGCTGTTCGCGGCCGATGCGGTGCAGCGGCAGTTGGGGACGATCGGGGCGTACAGCCTGGTCAACCTCGGTGCCGGTCTGGTCAGCAAGAACGATCGCTACAAATTGACCTTCCAGGTGCGCAATCTGTTCGACAAGAGCTTTGCTGCGGCGATCGCCAATGGTGGACCGGGACAGGCCTATCGCTACCAGATCCCGCGCGATGCCGATCGCTACTTCGGCGTGACCGGGCGGGTGAATTTCTGAGCCTTTGATCCTCCCCGTGCGGAGAGGATCACGGTGTCGGCCTGATCACCGGGATCAGGAGGTGTATCGCGAGCAGCGCGACGAGATACGACCCCGCGCAGATTGCCAGCGCGGGGGCGTAACCCCAGCCGTGCGACAGCGCATAGACCTGAAACTGGATCATCCCGATCGAGCACAAATTGCCGCAAAAGGCGGCGATGCCGATGCGGGAGCCAACCGCGCGGGCGGGGGTAATGTCGGTCGTTACGCCGAACACGTTGGTCGAAAAGCCCTGATGCGCGAACAGCACCAAGCCGAGGAGCAACGCCGCGACCCATGGATTGTCGACCGACTGGACGAATATCACTGGCAGCACGAGCAGCGCATAGCCGAGCATCGTCAGCTTGCGCGCGCGGTTGACGCTCCACCCGTGCGCGATCAGCCGTGTCGGCAAATAGCCGCCGGTCAGCGCGCCGCACGCCGCCATCCCGTAAACCAAGGCGATCGGCAGTCCGAGCGTGCCCTGTGGCAGGTCGAACAGCCGGTGGAACAGATCGGGCAGCCACAGCAACATGAAGAACCACACCTGATCCGACAGCACCTTGGCGATGGCGATCGCGGCGGTCTCGCGTGAGCGCAGGATGCTGAGCCACGGCACGGGGGCGGGTGCCACTGCGTCGAGCGCGATGGGCTTGATGCGGATCGCGAACCATATCGCCACCCATACGACACCAACGCCCGCCCGCGACCAGGAATGCCGCCTGCCAGCCATAAGCGACGGCAAGCGCGGGGATGAATAGCGGCGTGACGATCGCGCCGATATTGGGTGCGATGTTGCCGATGCCCAAGGCGATCTGCCGGTCCTTATGGTTGAAATAGGTCGCTGCGGTCTTCACCGCGGCCGGCGTGCCCACCGATTCGGCGATGCCGAGCACGATGCGCGCGGCGAAGAAAGCGGGGACGGTCGCGGCAAAGGCATGCGCCATGCCAGCCAGGCTCCAGACCAGCACGCCGAGCGCGAAGCCCAGGCGCAGGCCGACGCGGTCGAGAAACCAGCCGGTGCCGAGAAAGGCAAAGGCGGTCGCCACCTGGAAAGCGGTGCCGAGATTGGCATAATCCTGGTTGGACCAGCGGAATTGCGCTTCCAGGGTGGGTTTGAGCAGCGCCAGGATCTGGCGGTCGACATAATTGAGCATCACCGCGACGAACACCATCGCGACGATGATCCAGCGTGCTGCGCCGCCGCGTAGTGCCATTGATCCGCTCCCGGCTTTATGGAGACAGCGTTGTCACAGAAGGTGGGGTTCGGCTAGGTCCAAAAGGTGCTGGCACCGGGCTTGTCCCAAGCGCGACCGGGCGGCAAGAGGTGCCGTGCGGTGTGCGGCACGGTGGCCCCCGGGACAAGCCCCGGGTGACGGAAGAGGCGGCAAAGACGATGGCGATTTCCCGGCAAACCCGCCCGCTTCCGATGGCTGCCGACCTGTATGGCGATTTGTACGGTGCCATCGAGACCGCGCCCAAGCATGACTGGCGCGGCTATGCCCCCGGGCTGGTGGTGGTGCTGATGGGTACGCTGGCCGCCGGGTTCCTGTCTGATCATTATGGCGTGCCGCTGACGCTGATGGCGTTGCTGATCGGCCTGTCGCTCAATTTCCTCAGCGCCGATGGGCGACTGACGCCGGGGCTGGCCTTTGCCTCGCGCTCGCTGTTGCGCTGGGGGATCGTGCTGGTCGGAGTGCGGGTGACGGCGGGGCAGATCGTCGCGCTGGGGCCGGTTGCCTTGCTGTGCGTCGTGGGCATCGTCGCGGCGACGATGGCAGCGGGGGTGTTTGCGGCGCGGCGCTTCGGCTTCGATACCGCCTTCGGGTTGCTGGCGGGGGGGATCGGTGGCGATTTGCGGCGCGTCGGCGGCGATGGCGCTGGCGACGACCCTGGGCGAAAAAACGCACCACTCAGGCGCAACTGACGCTGGTGCTGGTCGGCATTTCGGCGATGAGTGCCTCGGCGATGATGCTGTATCCGCTGGTGGCACATGCCTTCCACATGAGCGACCTGAAGGCAGGGTTCCTGCTGGGCGCGTCGATCCACGATGTCGCACAGGCGTTGGGCGCGGGCTATTCCTATTCGGACGGAGCCGGGGCGATCGCGGCAATCGTCAAGCTGACGCGCGTGGCCTTGCTGGCTCCGGTGCTGGCGGTGGTGGCGATGGGCCTGGCGCGCTGGGGTGGCGGCGGCGAGGGACACGCCAAGGGGCCGGGCGTGCCGTGGTTTGTGATTGGGTTCTTCGTGCTGGCCGGAATCAATTCATTCGGCGTGATCCCGGCGGTGGTCGCGACCGGCGCGGAGCGGGTTGCGGCGGCAATGTTGGCAGCGGCGGTGACGGCGACCGCGATCCGCTCACCTTTGTCGCAATTGTTGGAAGCGGGGCCCAAGCCGTTGCTGGTGATTTTGGCGGCGACCTTGGTGGCGTTCGGCCTGGCGCTGGCGGCGGCGCTACTGTTGATCGGGTGATCGTTTTGCGCTGCCTCCCCTCCTCGGAAGGGAGGAAATGCCGCGCTTATTGTGTTGCCGCGGGCCCGGTCGATTCGCGCACGATCAGCTCATAGCCGACTTCGCGGCGTTCGACCGGTGCATGCGCGGGCGCGAGCAGCAGGTCCGCTGCCTGATACGCCATTTGCCGGGTCGGTTGGCGGATGGTGGTGAGCGGGGGCCAGACGAAGCCTGCCAGCGCGGTGTCGTCAAAGCCCGCGATCGAGAGCTGCCCCGGTACGGACAGGCCATAGCGATGCGCCGTCGTCAGCGCCCCCGCCGCCATGTCGTCGCTCGACGCGAACACGGCGCTTGGCGGTTCGGCGAGCGACAGCAGCGCCGCCGCCGCCGCCGCGCCGGAGGCGAAATCATAGCTGCCCTCGCGGACCAGCACGGGATCGAAGGCAATGCCCTGCTGCCCGAGCGCAGACGCATAGCCCTGCAAGCGCTGGCCGCTGGTGGCATAGCTCGGATGCCCGGCGATGAAGCCGATCCGCCGGTGTCCGAGCGACAGCAGGTGCGCGGTCATCGTCGCGGCGGCGGCAGCGTTGTCGATGAAGGTCGAGGGGGCGAGATCGAGCGCGCTCCCCGGCGAAACCCGCACGAACCGCACCCCGCGCCGTTGGAGCAAGTCGAGCACGTGCGGATAGTCCGATACGGGCGGGGTCAGAATCAGGCCATCGACATGCGTGGCGTCGACCAGATTCTCGATATCGTCGAGCAAGGTGGTGGAATTGCGATCGTACGGCTGGGCGATCATCCGCACCCCGTCCGCCACACAGCGATCCCGGATGCCCGATTGCATTTCGTAGACATAATAAGGGCTGGGATTGTCGCAGATCAGCGCGATCTGGAAACTGCGCCGCCCGGCAAGCGACCGTGCCGCGACATTCGGGCGGAAGTTCAGTTCGGCTACCGCCGCCTCGACCTTGGCGCGCGTTTCCTCGCCGACATAGCGCTCCTTGTTGAGGACGCGCGACACGGTTTTGATCGAAACCCCCGAAACGCGAGATACGTCCTTGATGGTTACGCGCAAAGTCGCCGCTCCCGAAAGCCCCGCTGGTGTGGCGCACGGGTGTGCCGCACCAGCGGGGCATCGGCAACCGTCATGCCATGATATTGCGACCGCGCTGGACCGTGGCGCTGTGGCCGATGCTGGCGGCGGGAGTATGGGCCTTGATGGTATCGACCATGATCCAGTCGTTGCTCGCGCGGTCGGGCGTGAGCGTCATCGCCATATAGCCACGGCGCGAGGTGTCGCACCATTTCAGCTCCTTATTGGCGCGCACCAGCGTGGCGGCAATCACCTTGGGGTCGGTCTTGCTGGCGGCTTCATAGCCCGGGGACGTCACCGAATGACCTGCGAATTCGACCCCGGCAGGCTTGCCGTCCTGCGCCAGGTCATAGGCCCAGGCGTTGTGGCTGTCGCCCGACAGCACGATCAGATTGGCCCCTTGCGCCTGCGCGCCCTTCAGGAAGCGCGCGCGGGCGGCGGGGTAGCCGCCCCAATTGTCGTAATTGAACGGCAGTCCCAGCTTGGCCGCAGCAACGCCCGCCAGAAAATAGTTTTTGGCGCGCGCGGGGGCATCGGGTGCCACCCAGGCGAGCGCATCCTGCGGCATCACGGTTTCGCCCATGATCGTGCCGAAGCCGACCACTTGCCAGCGCTGGCCCTGGCGGACCGATTGCGCGAGCGCGTGGCCGAGCCAGCTTTCCTGCTGCGACCCCATCATGGTGACGGCCGGGTCCGTCCACGCGCCATCGCGGAAGTTTTTTTCAGCGCGGCGATCGGGTCGTTCGCCTTGAACAGCGGCGCGACGTCAGGCTGCTTGGTACGCGCGAGCAGGCGGGTCTCGGTGCGGAACAGCGTGGCGAGCGTGCCGATCTCATAGGCCTTCCACGGCTCGTCGGACACCGGCATCCATTCGCGATAGGCCTGGATCGAGGCGGCGCGGCGGGCATTCCAGTCGCCTTCGTCGGGCTGGTGATTCTCGGCCCCGCCTTCCCAGCTATCGTTCGCCGATTCGTGATCGTCCCACTGCACGATCATCGGCAATTTGGCGTGCAGCGCCATCAGATCTGGGTCGCTGCGATAGCTGGCGTAGCGGATGCGGTAGTCGGCGAGGTGGAGCAATTCGGTCGCGGGAAGCGGGGTGCGTCCGGTGACCTGATCCTTCAGCGCGGGATAATCGCCGGTGCGATATTCGTAAAAATAGTCGCCGAGATGGATCGTCAGGTCGAGATCGTCGCGCGCCGCCGCATGGGCATAGGCGTTGAAGAAGCCATAGGGCATGTTCGAGCAGGAAAAGGTCGCGGTGCGGAAGCGGTCGACCGGGCCGACGGGCAAGGTCTTGGTCGTGCCGACGGGCGAAAAGCTGCCGTCGGGCGCGACGAACCGGTAGTGATAGGTGCGACCGGGGGCGAGGCCGTCGACGGTGATCTTGGCGGTGAAATCACGCCATACGCCCGTGATTTGCGATCCGCCCGCGACGACCTTGGCGAAGTCTGGTGTTTCGGACAGTTCGACGCGCAGTTCGGCAGTGTCGCCGCTGGCGGGGACGTAGCGCGTCCATAGCAGCATCGAATCGCCGGCGGGCTCACCGCTGGCGACCGAATGGGTGAAGCCGCGCGCATTCGCGACCGAGGGGCTTTGCGCAAAGCCCGGCACCGCGAAAGCGCCGAGCCCGAACGAGCCGGTGAGCAGGAAAGAGCGGCGGTCGATACGAAGCGTCATGGGGCATCTCCAGCTGATCGCGCGTTCCTGCGCCATCGATATGGCGTCTGCGTGACAGTGAGATCTGCCTTGGCTAAGGCCGGGGCATGGACGAGCGAAGGACCGATCCGCTGGTGTTCCCCTGGCGTTATGGCGCGGGCATCTTGATATTCTTCGCGCTCTGCGCGCTGCTCCGCTCGGTCGATCATGACGAAAGCCAATATGTTGCGGCGGCCGTGCTGACCGCACATGGTTTTCTGCCGTTCCGGGATTTTGCCTATCTGCAGACGCCGTTGCAGCCGTTCCTGTTCGCGCCGGTCGCATGGCTGGCGGGGCCCTGGGTGTGGCCCGCGCTGCGGCTGGTCAATGCTACGCTCGGCGCGGTGCTGGTCTCTGGCGCGCGGCGCG
>NZ_JSBN01000052.1 GCF_000797515.1 Sphingomonas sp. Ant H11 | reverse complement strand
TCGCCGCCTATCGCCGCCCGCAGCCGCGCCTCGCCGAGGGGCAGGCGCTCGCGCCGATCGTCAGCGCGATGATGGACGTGTCGGACGGCCTGCTGATCGACGCGCACCGCATGGCCCAGGCGAGCGGCCTCGCCGTCACCATCGATCTCGCCACCGTGCCGCTCTCCGACTCGTACCGCGCCTTCGTCGGCGACACGCTGCCCGCGCGCCTAACCGCCGCCACTGCAGGCGACGATTATCAATTGCTGTTCGCGCTTGCCCCAGACCAGCCCCTTCCCGTCCCCGCCACCCGCATCGGGAGCTTCTCGCGCGGGGAAGGCATCACCCTCACCGACGCGGGCGCGCCGGTCGAACTGCCGCCCCGGCTCGGCTTTCAGCACGGGTAGCAACCGCCGCTTGCCAAGCCATCCCCCGGCGCTAGTCTGGCGGCCAAGCGTGGGGGCGCAAGGAGAGTCTGTCCGGGCGACCATCCCACCGGAAACCATGGGAAAGGATACGCATGACGATCGTCTATGCCGCCATCATCTGTGGGCTGATCGCCGTCGCCTACGGCATCATCACCAGCGCCCAAGTCCTCCGCGCACCGCCCGGCAACGAAAAGATGCAGGACATCGCCGCCGCCATTCAGGAAGGCGCGAAAGCCTATCTCGGCCGCCAGTACCGCACCATCGCCATTGTCGGGGTGATCGTGCTCGCTTTGGTGTGGGTGTTCCTCGACGGAATGCGCACCCCCATCTCCGCCGTCAGCTTTGCGCTCGGCGCGGTGCTGTCGGGCGTGGCGGGCTATGTCGGCATGAACATTTCGGTGCGCGCCAATGTCCGCACGGCGGAGGCCGCGCGCACATCGCTGCAAGGCGGGCTGACGATGGCGTTCCGCTCGGGCGCGGTCACCGGCTTGCTGGTGGCGGGGCTCGGCCTGCTCGCGATCTCGGGCACCTTCTGGTATCTGGCGGGCACGAACGGCAGCGCGGCGGGCGCGCCCGTCGTGGTCAAGGCGCTCACCGCCTTGGCCTTCGGCGCCTCGCTCATCTCAATCTTCGCGCGTCTGGGCGGCGGCATCTTCACCAAGGCCGCCGATGTCGGCGCGATCTGGTCGGCAAGGTGGAAGCCGGCATCCCCGAGGACGACCCCCGCAACCCCGCCACCATTGCGGACAATGTCGGCGACAATGTCGGCGATTGCGCCGGCATGGCCGCCGATCTGTTCGAAACCTATGTGGTCACGATCGGCGTGACGATGATCTCGGTCGCGCTCGCGCTCAAAAATGCCGATCATCTGCTGCAGGTTATGACGCTGCCGCTCATCGTCGGCGGGGTGTGCATCCTCACCTCGATTATCGGCACCTTCTTCGTGCGGCTGGGCAGTAGCGGCTCGATCATGGGCGCGCTGTACAAGGGCTTCTGGGTCAGCGTGGGCCTGTCGATCCCCGCCATCTATTTCGCCACGCAATATACGCTGGGCGACATGAACACGCCGCTCGGCGGCAACGCCTTTCTCGGCGATGTCGGCGCGTTCACCGGCATGAAATTGTTCGGCGCGATGATGATCGGCCTCGCCGTCACCGGGCTGCTGGTGTGGATCACCGAATATTATACCGGCACCAATTTCCGCCCGGTGCGCAGCATCGCCAAGGCATCGGAAACCGGCCACGGCACCAACGTCATTCAGGGCCTGGCGATCAGCCTGGAATCGACCGCTTTGCCCACGCTCGTCATCGTCATCGCGGTGATCGCCGCCTATCAGCTTGCGGGCGTGATCGGCATCGCCTTTGCCGCCACCGCCATGCTGGCACAGGCCGGGATGGTGGTCGCGCTCGATGCCTATGGCCCGGTCACCGACAATGCCGGCGGCATCGCCGAAATGGCGGGCCTGCCCGATGACGTGCGCCACCGCACCGATGCTCTGGACGCGGTCGGCAACACCACCAAGGCGGTGACCAAGGGCTATGCGATCGGCTCGGCCGCGCTCGCAGCGCTCGTGCTGTTCAACGCCTACACCTCGGACTTGGGCCGCGATTTCCCCGATCTCACGGTCAATTTCCAGCTCTCCAACCCCTATGTCATCGTCGGGCTGCTGCTGGGCGCATTGCTCCCCTATCTGTTCGGCGCGATGGGGATGACTGCGGTCGGCCGCGCGGCGGGCGCGGTGGTCGAGGAAGTCCGCGCGCAGTTCCGCGACAATCCCGGCATCATGGCGGGCACCAGCCGCCCCGATTATGCCCGCACCGTCGATCTCGTCACCAAGGCCGCGATCCGGGAAATGATCATCCCGTCGCTGCTGCCCGTACTCTCCCCGATCCTGGTCTATTTCGTCATCACTAGCGTGGCGGGCCAGGCCGAGGGCTTTGCCGCCTTGGGCGCGATGCTGCTGGGCGTGATCGTCTCGGGCCTGTTCGTCGCGATTTCGATGACGTCGGGCGGCGGCGCGTGGGACAATGCCAAGAAATATATCGAGGACGGCCATCACGGCGGCAAGGGCAGCGAAGCGCATAAGGCCGCCGTCACCGGCGACACGGTAGGCGATCCGTATAAGGACACGGCAGGCCCGGCGGTGAACCCGATGATCAAGATCACCAATATCGTCGCGCTGCTGTTGCTCGCGGCCTTGGCGGCGGCAGGATAAGGTTCACGGCGCGGCGGCGGCACTTCATCCGCCGCCGCGCCGCGCGACATTCCATCGATCAGGTCGGTCGGTAGGCAGCGACGCTCTGCATGGCCCCGCTCACCAGGCAATTCGCCACGCAGATCAGCACATGGCCGTCTTTCTCGGGCGGATGTCCGCTATACACCTCGAGCACCGCGCGCTTGCCAACGGCGGGGCTGGCACCAATCTGCAAGGTCATCACATTATTGGGGGCCTGCGCCATCAGCCCGGAGAGCGGGCCGTAAATGCCCTCCTCCTGCTGCACGACGGTTTGCAGATAGCTAAGCGGCTGGTTGCCGTCGCACGCTTTTTGAACAATCGACATTAGCAGGGCCCTCCGACCGCAACCTTGAAACGTTGGCAAAAGGTCTCGAGTTTCTCCGTCGTCCGCGCTGCATCGAGCAGGTTCAGCGCATTGAGGAGCGGATCGGCGTCGCTCGGCTCCCCGCCCGACACGCGCTGCAGCAGCCCCAACTGTGCCGCCGTTGCTGCTTTCAGGAGAATAGCGATCTTTTCCCGGCGGTCCTGCAAATCCTGTGCAACCGGCGCGACGATCTGGATCGCCTTGATGTCTGCATTTGCCTGGGTCGCCTGCACCCCCGCGTGATTGGAAATCTCGGTGATGGCACCGGGAAGCGTGCCAGCAAAGGCGTAGTCATCGATGTCGTTGAGCGCGCGGAACAGCGAATATGCGGCGACATCCTGCGATTCGCCCTCGCGGATGCGGGCCAGCACTTCGCGCCGTTTCGCCACCATCTGCGCCAGCATCGCGGGCATGGTCATGTTGTACAGCGCCTGCTTCTCGAACGAGGCGCGCGCCCCCAGTACGCCGGCCGAGGCCGCCGACAGCGCCTTCGACGCCGCGCTCACCGAGCCGACCCCGTTCAGCGCAAGCGCGATCCAGTCGGTTCCGACACCGAAGCCGACCCCTTCTTTGTAAAGATTGCGCTCATATTCGCCAAAACGCAGGTCGATCGCGCGCAGCCGGGCGTCGATGATATCGTTGCGGCACGCCTTCTTGGCCTGGCAGGAGTCATAGGCGGTGACCTTTGCTGCCAGCAGATACGGCGCAATTTCGGCATTGACTTGCGTAGTATCGAACGCCGAATTTGGAAATCCGCTCACGGTCGCGCACCCGGCAAGCGACATGGCAAATCCCCCGACGGCCACTCTTCGCAAAACATCACCCATCCCGCGCGCGATGATATTGATCGGAACTAATGGATCACCTGGCACCTCCACCCCCTCCCCATATCGTTTATTAGAAAGCAAACTCAAACTGACACAGTGTGCTGCTATTATCAATAAAATGATGTTTTCTACAGTCGAGTTATATTTCAGATATTTATGTGCCATCTCGTGTCAGGCACGCTGCAACCATGCCTGCGGAGTCTTTGGATCGGCATGGCAGGTACAAAGAAACGGCACCGCACTCGCACATTTTGTGACGGGTGGTCGTTTTCACACAATAATCGCGTTTTTTCTTTTCATCCCCCTTGTCAGCGCGCGCGTCGGCAATAAAAGCTCGGCTGCATCCTGGGGGAGGAAAAATCACCGTGATACTATACCGTTACTGGCAGGCGCTGGCGATCATGACTGCGGTATCCGCCGGTGTCGTCCACGCGCAGGGGCCCGCGCCGGTTGCCGCCCCCACCGCCGCCACCGCGCCGCTCCCCGCCGAAGCCTTTGCCAGGCTCCCCTTTCTGCAAAACCCCGAACTCTCGCCCGATGGCACGCGCGTCGCGGTCAAGATGGCGATCAAGGGCGAGCAACGCTTCGCCATCGTCCCGCTCGACGACACCAGCAAGCTGGTGATGATCAGCCCCGGCCCCAACGATCTCAACAGCTGGGCCTGGGTCAATAATGACTGGCTCGTCGCCACGATCGGTGCCACCGCCCCGGTCGAGGGGGATAGCTGGTATCTGCGCCGCACGATCGGCATCAGCGCCGATGGCAAGAAGATCAACGTGCTCGGCAAGGATCTCGCCGCGCAAGGGGCCGACGACATCCTGTGGATCGCGCGCGATGGCAGCCCGCACATCCGCCTCGCCCTGCAAACCTCGATCTATCGCGATACCGCAGGGTTCTGGCCCGAAGTGCGCGATTTCGATGTCACCAACGGCCACAGCGTGCAGGTGCAGCCGCCGCGCGAAACCGTCATGGACTGGTATGCCGATGGCACCGGCACGGTGCGCTCGGGACTTGCCTATGACGATGACACGCGCTCCTACCGCTTGCTCTACCGCGACAGCGCCGCCCAGCCCTTCCGCACGCTCGTCAAGGCGAAGGGCAAGGATGCCGATCTCGGCAACACCCCCGCCATGTTCCTGCCCGAACCCGGCAAGGCGCTGTCGATCAGCGATGCCGATGACGTGACCGCGCTCTATCCGCTCGATCTGGCAACGCTCAAGACCGGGGCGAAACTGTTCGGCGTGCCCGGTTATGATATTGACAGCATCATCAGCGACGAGAGCGGCACGCGCCTCGTTGGCGTGCAATATACCGACACGCGCCCGCGCGTGCACTGGATCGATCCCGCGCTCGCCGACATCCAGACCAAGCTCGATGCGGCCGTCGGCACCCGCACCGCGCGGATCGTGTCGTGGAGCAAGGATTTCCAGGTGCTGATCGTCCATGTCGGCGGCCCCGATCGCCCCGGTGCCTATTACATCTTCCGCCAGGCCGAAGGCGTGATGCACATGATGGGGACGGTCAACGAAGCGCTCGGGCTGAAGGCCTATGCCCCGGTGCGCACGATCAAATACAAGGCGCGCGACGGGCTCGAAATCTCCGCCGTGCTCACTTTGCCGCCCGGCAAGGAAGCAAAGAACCTGCCGCTGATCCTGCTGCCGCATGGCGGCCCGTTCGCGCGCGATGACGAAAGCTGGGACTGGTGGACGCAATTCCTCGCCAGCCGCGGCTATGCCGTGCTGCAACCCAATTATCGCGGGTCCTCGGGCTTCGGCACCGCCTTCACCAAAAAGGGGCGCGGACAATGGGGCCTCGCCATGCAGGACGATTTGACCGACGCCGTCAAATGGGCGGCGGATAGCGGCCTCGCCGATGCCAAGCGCGTTTGCATCGTCGGCGGCTCCTATGGCGGCTATGCCGCGTTTCGCGGGGCGCAGCGCGATGGCGCGGTGTATCGCTGCGCGGTGTCCTTTGCCGGGGTGTCGGATATGCCCGCCATGCTGCGCTATGACGGGGCCTTCCTCAATGGCGGGCGCAACAAGGATTATCTGCGCGACCAGGCCCCCGATCTGAAGGCGGTTTCCCCGCTTTACGGCGCGGCGCAATTCTCGATGCCGATCCTGATCATGCACGGCAAGAAGGACACCGTCGTCCCCGTCAAGCAATCGCGCGACATGGCGGCGAAGCTGAAGGCGGCGGGCAAGCCCTATCTCTATATCGAGCAACCGCTGGGCGACCACCATTTCACGCGCGAGGCCGACCGGCTGGAGTTTCTGAAGGCGTTGGAGGCGTTTTTGAAGGAGCATAATCCGGCGTAGCGCCCAAGGCTAACGGCGCAGCGTTAGCCGCGGATCCGCGCAAGCCCGGCCGGCGAACGGGCGGGCTCCCCGCCCGATCCGACCGACGACGCGGCTTTGCCGCGGCGCTGGCCACCACCCCGCCACCTGCCGCCAAAGCGCTTGCGTTTCTCGGGCCTAATCCGCCACATGCGTATCCACGGGGAGTACATGATGCGGCTGGGCTGGGACGAGATCAAACGCCGCGCACGCGCGTTCAGCGAAGACTGGGCGGATGCGCATTACGAAAAAGGCGAAACCCAGTCCTTCTACAATGATTTCTTCGACATCTTCGGCGTCAAGCGCCGCCGTGTCGCCACCTATGAGCAGCGCGTAAAGCTGCTCAGCAACAAGCACGGCTTCATGGACCTGTTCTGGCCGCGCACGCTGCTGATCGAACAGAAAAGCGCCAAGCTCGATCTCGACAAAGCAGGCACCCAGGCGCTCGATTATATCGACGGCATCGCACCTGCCGAACAGCCGCGCTACGTGCTGACGTGCGATTTCCAGACGTGGCGGCTGCTCGATCTCGATAGCGGCTCCGAAACCCGCTTCAAGCTCGCCGACCTGCACAAACATGTCGAGGCCTTCGCCTTCGTCCTTGGCCGCCAACGCACCTTCGAGACGCAGGCTGGCGTGACGATCAAGGCCGCCGAACTGATGGGCCGCCTGCACGACGCGCTGGAGGCGGCCAATTACAAGGGCCATGATCTCGAACAATTGCTGGTCCGCTTGCTGTTCTGCATGTTTGCCGACGATACGGGCATCTTCCAGCCCAAGGACCTGTTCCTGGAACTGCTGCAGAACGACACGCGCGAGGATGGCAGCGACACCGGGCGCGTGCTGATGGAATTGTTCGACGTGCTCGATACGCCCGAAAGCGATCGCCAGACCGGCCTGTCGGGCGAACTCAACGCCTTCCCCTATATCAACGGCCAGCTCTTCACCGGGCGGCTCCGCACGCCCGTGTTCGACAAGGCGATGCGCCAGCATTTGATCGATGCGTGTCGGCATGATTGGACCGGGGTCAGCCCCGCCATTTTCGGCTCGCTGTTCCAATCGGTGATGGACGCCCGGGAACGCCGCGCAAAGGGCGCGCATTACACGTCCGAAGCCAATATCATGAAGGTGATTGGCCCGCTCTTCCTCGATGATCTGCGCGCCGAGCTAGACCGGCTGGTCGCGCGCCGCACCGGGCGCGATGCCGCCTTGCTCGAATTTCAGGCCAAGCTCTCGCGCCTCACCTTTCTCGATCCGGCGTGCGGCTGCGGCAATTTCCTCGTCATCGCCTATCGCGAAATCCGCCGCCTCGAACTCGCTTGCCTGCAAGCGCTCTACCCCACCCAGCAAATCGATGCGGTGCTGCTCAGCCGCGTGACGGTCGCGCAATTTTACGGCATCGAGATTGAGGAATTTCCCGCGCGCATCGCCGAAGTCGCGATGTGGATGGCCGATCACTTGGCCAACAACGAATATAATGAAGCGTTTCAGGGCAATAGCGCGCGCATCCCGCTCAAGGATTCGCCGCACATCCTCAACGCCGACGCGCTCGACACCGATTGGTCGAGCCTGATCGCGCCGGAAAAGCTGCACTACATCATGGGCAACCCGCCCTTCATCGGCGCGAAATTCCAGACGCCCGAACAACGCGCGCAAGTCCGCGCAATCGCCGGGCTCGGCGGCAGCGGCGGCACGCTCGATTTCGTCGCCGCGTGGTTCATCAAGGCCGGAGCATATCTGAACGGTGCCACCACGATCCTCCCCGGCACGGGGAGGGGGACCGCCAGCGAAGCTGGTGGTGGAGGGGGCCCGTCCGCACGCGACACCCACGATGGCGAGCCCCTCCCGCCTGCCTCCGG
>NZ_JSBN01000051.1 GCF_000797515.1 Sphingomonas sp. Ant H11 | reverse complement strand
TCGCTGGCGCTCGCTCGGCACCCGCTCGATCTCGCGCGCGGCTTGAGCCTTGGCATGGGCCGCGACGGTGCCGACACCGCCGCGCGCGTATAGGCGGCGGGCGGGAACGCCATCCAGCGCGGCACCCAATTCTCGCGCCGGTCACGTCCATTGGCGCCGTCGAGATGATCGCGGACGATGCGTTTCAAGGTCTTGGTCTTCTCGCCCGCATTGGCGCTGGCGACTGTTTCACCCGCCACTTCGGCGACGATCCGGGTTAGCACTTCCCGGTCGCGGACAAGTGAGAAAAAGGCGTCGTCGCCCGCCAGCAGCGGGCCATATCGACGCCGATCTCCATGCCCACCGCCTCGACGGCGGCGCTGCCGCTGCCGAGGGTTTCGCCCATGACGATGGCGATCACCTCCATGACGACCGCATCGGGAAGGTCGAGCAGCCGCTGGAAGATACCGACGACGCCATAGTCGTCGCCATTGCCCCCGGTCACGGTCGGTTCCTCGGCGGAGAAGCGAGAACCGCCAACACCGCGCGGCGGCGCTCGTCGAAATCCGCCTCGGCTTGTGCGTTGTCGAGGCTGTCGCGCACCTCGTCGTTGCGGGTGGACTGCGGCTCGGGAGAGACCCGCCAGAGGTGCGAGCCGCCGATGGCATGAGCGACCATCAAGCGCAGCGCGACCGCCGGATGGCCGGTGAGCGCGGCACGAACGGCGGCATGGCGGTGCAGATCGACATAGGTTTGCATCGTCGATGTCACCTCGGGCCGGGCCGCTTTCTGACCGGTCCCGTTCTCCGATCCCTCGGCCTTGGCGATCCGGCGGGCTTCCTTGCCGGAGACATAGCCTTCGTGGACGATCACCTCGCCGGTGGCGCGCACGTCGAGATAGACGCGCCCGCCCTTGCGCTTGCCCGCCTTCTCATATTCCCATGTCGAGAAATGATCGGACGGCGGGACGACGATCGCGTCGGCCCAGCCCTGTTCGACATAGGCGGCGCGGCGCGCCTCGATTTCGGCATTCTGCGCCGACCAGAACGCATCGGCATCGGCGACATAGCGGTCTTCGCCGAACAGGTCGGCAATGGTCGCAAGGTCGCTCGCCTCCACGTCGAACAGCGCATGTTTCACCGGGATCGACTGCCCGCCGAACAGCCATGATTTCAACTGGTGGCCGGTCGGCAGATAGGCATTCTCGTCGTCGGCGAGCGCCAGCCATGCTTTTTGCTGGCTCTTGGACGCCATCGTCAGATGGCGCACGGTCGCCGCGTCGATCCGTTCCTTGCGGTAGAGGTCGCGAATGGCGGGGAGCAGGTTGCCGAGCGCCAGCACCCGTTTGACGGTGAGGTCGGGCAATCCAAAGGTCGCGGCGATGTCCTCGACCTTGCGGCCCTCGCGCACGAGGCGGGTGAAATTCTCCCATTGCGTCACCTCGTCGGGGTCGAGCCGCGCCATGTTTTCGATCATCGACGCTTCGATGGCGGCGGCATCGTCGCCCTCGTCGAGGATCGCGCACGGCATCGGCTCGGGTGTCGCATCGCCCGCCGCGCGCCGTTCCTCGGCGACGATCTTCGCGGCGTGGAAGCGGCGGCTTCCCGCGACGATCTCATAGCCGTCAGGCGCGCAATTGGGACGGACGATGACGGGCTGGAGGATGCCACGGCTACGCACGGTCGGCAGGATATCGGACACGTCCGGGGCCTTTTTGCCGAAGCGCATGTTGGCCTTGCTCACGACCAGCTTGTCGAGCGGGATAAAATCGAGTTTCATGGTCAGCACTCCTTGTGAGTGCCGGTCCGTCGATCTTTGCGGGTAGGCGGACCGGCTTACAAAGCGGCGTTACGCGCCGCGCGTCATCCGCCGTTCCCGTCTTCGGGATCGGTCGGAATCTCGGGGACCGGCGCGGATTCGATGCGCCAGATGATGGATTGGGCTTGGCCGATCGAACCGGCCCGGCGCGCGGTGTCGGCCCAGACCGACAGGCTGACGGTCGTCGAAAAGCCGATATCGCGCTCGATGCCGAGGCCGAACGACAGGCGGATGCTCGCCAATTCGGACAGGCTGAAACAGCCAAGCTCGGGACAGCCGAACCCAAGGTCCGCCAATCCGAACAGCGTGTCTCCGTCGTCGTAGAGTTCGGTCGCAAGCCATGTCGCCGCGCCCAGCGGATTGAAGAATTTGACGACCGGCGCGGGATCAAGATCGCTCTCGGCGGAGCGGTCGGCATTCACGCGCAACGCGGCGTGAAGCTCGGGGGTCAACAAGATCATGCCGCCCTCCGTTCGCCGGTATCGTCTGGGGTAGCCTCGGCTTGGGCGGCGGTGTGGCGCGCCAGCAGCCAGTCGGCGGCCTTGCTGGCGGCACTGGCCGCGCGGAAGATCGCGCGATTATCCTCGCGCAGCACGTCCAGCCAGCTACCGAGGTAATCGGCGTGGCGGACGGTCGGGACGATGCCGAGCGCGGCGCAGAGAAAGGCCGAACCCATTTCGGCTATCAATTCCTCGCGGGCATAATCCTTCGATCCGAAGCTGTTGACGAGGTTCCGGTTCAGCCGCGACTTATGGCCGCTGCCGTGACAAAGTTCGTGCAGGCAGGTCCGATAATAGTTGATCTGCTCGAAGAAGGCCGGTTGCGGCGGCACCTGCACATAATCCTGCGCGGGCACATAAAAGGCGCGGTTGCCGCCGACGCGGAACTCGATGCCGCTCGCCGCGATCACTTCCTCGGCGACCGGCACGATCTGGCGCTCGGGCAAGGGGGCCGGATCGGGGGCGAGGCCGGGGCGCAGCCCCTCGCACTGCGCGACGTTGAACATGGTGAAGCGTTTCAGGAACGCTATGGTCTTGGCGTCGCCGCCGGTTTCGACGGCGCGCGCCTTCTCAGCCTCGGGGGTGAAGCGGTCGGCATAGACAACGGTGGTGCCGCGCTCGCCCTTGCGGACACAACCGCCCGCCTCCAGCGCCTGTTTGAAGGTCAGCCAGCCCTGCGAGGGATAGCCCTGCTCGATCACCGCACCCCACAGGATCAGCACATTGACGCCAGAGTAACGACGCGCGGTGAGCGCGTTGCGCGGCAGGCCGGGGGCTGCCGTGCTGCCGCCGACTTCGGGTCGCCCCCAAAGCTGAACCCACGGAAAGCGGCCCGCCTCAAGCTCGGCGATGATCCGCCCCGTCACCTCGTCATACAGGTTGGCGCGGGCCGGTTCGGCGCTGGTCGGCGCATGGGCGGGCTTGGTCGCGGCACTGGCCGCCTTGTCCTTGCCACGCTTGCCGCGCGCGCGGACGTTCGGGGAGACAGGCATCGTTCACCTCCTGCACCGCCCCAAACCATCATGGCCTCCCCCGGAAGACCCCATGGGAGAGGTCCAGACCGGGCCACACACGACACCAAATCGCGCGTTCCTGGCCCCGGTCGGGGGTGGGCGGCAGGTGCGACCGAAAAAGGCCCGCTGCGCGCGGCGGGCCGCACCCGCAGGGCCGAAACGGAGTGGAGGACATGAGCGAAGCGAATGTTGCGGCATGCCGAAGCGGGCCTAGCAGGAAGCACCGCCCACCCCCGACCAGAGGCCAGGACTCAAACAACGCCATCGCGGCACGCGATGACCACAGATGCTCGACTATGATAATTTCGAGCCGACGCTGGGCAGAACGTCAGGGACTATATTGGAGGCCGACATGGATATGATAGATTCATTTAGCGACGCACCTATTCAGACGACGATTTCGGCGATCTTCTTCTCGATGGAGCTCAGTCGATCGAAATGGCTGATCACATCCTTGTCGCCGGGTAGTGGCGAGCGCATGTCGAAGTACGTCATGCCCGCCGGCGATGTTGGCGGTCTCCTCGAGCAACTCAGTGCGATCAGATTGAAGGCGGAGACGAAAACTGGACGGGCGTTCCCGTTCGTGTCGATCCAGGAGGCCGGGCTCGACGGGTTCTGGATACACCGCGTCCTCGATCGGGAAGGGATCGAGAGCCATGTCGTCGATCCCGCGTCGATCGCGACATCTCGGCGACGGCGGCGGGCTAAGACTGATCGGCTCGACGGCGAGACGCTTCTGCGAACCCTATTGGCGTTCAAGCGGGGCGATCCCCGCGTCTGTTCGATGGTGGCCGTGCCGACGCCGGAAGAGGAGGATCGACGCCGCAACAGCCGGGAACGCAAGGCTCTCGTCCAGGAGCGCGTATCGCTAGTCAATCGCCTGAAGGGCTTGCTCTTCAGCCAAGGCGTCACCGGCTATGAACCGCTCAAGAGCGACCGGAGGGAGCGGTTTGTCGAGTTGGTGACTGGCGATGGTCGGCCGATCGGCGAACATCTTCGCGGTGCGGCCGAGCGCATCCTTGATCGGATCGAGCTCATTCTCGCCCAGCTGAAGACCATCGAAAAAGTCCGAGACAGCCTCGTTGCGCAGAAGCCGGCAGTTGACCAATCACCGGCATGTCCTGCGCAGCTCATGACGCTGCGCGGCGTCGGACCAGATTTTGCCGAGGTACTCTGGTCGGAGGGCCTCTATCGTCATTTCGACAATCGCCGCAGCTCGCATCCTATGCGGGGCTATCGCCGTCGCCCTGGCAGAGCGGTTCGATCAACTCCGAGCAAGGCATCTCAAAGGCCGGTAATCCGCGGCTCAGATCGATCATGGTGCAGCTCTCCTGGTTCTGGCTGCTGCATCAGCCGGATTCGGCGTTGTCACGCTGGTTTCACGATCGCGTGAAACTCGACGGCGGCCGGCGCAAAAAGCTGACCATTGTGGCGCTGGCGAGAAAGCTACTCATCGCCCTCTGGAAGTTCGCGCGACATGGCGTCGTCATCGAGGGCGCCGTCTTCAAAGCCGCTTAATCGCCTTTCCGGTTTTCAGTTTCGTCGGCGACGTCGCCGGCGGATCCCGGTGAACGAACCGACACCCCCGCTGGCTTGAAATGCCGCCCGCGAAGAATGGTCTCGTTCTCCTGAGCCTGCCCGACGGATTCGGGGAGTTGGTGCAGCTGCCGCAAGCAGCGACCGTATGTGAGGTTGGACTGGCGAGCATGCTCGCCTGGCCATGGACGCGGCTCAGACCTGGATTGCAGACTAAGGAGAAGGATATAGCAGTGCGCTGTTACCAAGTGGCGGACATCGTTCCAGCGCATCGGCTCGACGATGCGTTTTGGCTGCCTGCGCCTCAGTCTACGTCATTCCCGATTTGTTTCCCGGATGCCGGCAGCTGTCATAGCGGGAGGGAGTAGCAAGGCTCCATCAGGCCGGTAGGCGGGTAGAATTCGTCGTGCGTGTAAGAGAAACCCAGCCGCACGAGCGCCCGCTTGGATGCGTGGTTCGACGGATGATGACCGGCGATCAAAGCCGCGAAATCGTGGGTGCGAGCCCATTCGATCACCGCTCTGGAGGCTTCCGACGCATATCCTTGACCCCACGATTGCCGACAGAGCTGAAAGCCGAGTTCCGCTACGCGCCCTTCCATGTCCCTTGGGCGAAGGCCACAGCATCCCACGAGGGTAGAATCGCTGAGCCGGAAGACTGGCCAGTATTGAACCTGATACCGCCGCCAGTTCTCGATTTCCGCCGAAAGTCGTTCGGCTACATCGCTTGTTGAGAACGGGCCGCCGGTCATCTCGGTGACCTCGACATCGCCCCAGATCGCATCGGCCAACGCAATATCGTCGTCTTGCCAGATACTGAAACGCAGGCGCTCCGTTGCCATCAACCAATCGCGTCCGTCCACATACTCTCCCTCGCTGGCAACGCAGATACGGTAACATGGTCGCTCCAAAGCGGAGCGGCAACATTCCATCGAAGTCGGTAAAAGCCGATCACAGTCGAACGTCGTATATTGGCCTTGACCACACCTCTCCCATGTGAGCGGGGGTGGGCGGCAAGATGCGAACCGGAGAGGACCGCTTGAGCGGCCCCGGCACCCGAAGGGCCGCAACGCAGTGAAGGAGCCGGGCGCAGCCCGGCTTGCCGGGGACGCGAGCGGGCCTAGCAGGGAGCGCCGCCCACTCCCGCGCCACCGGGAGAGGCCACCAAGAGCGCCGCCGCGCGAGCGGCGACCATTGACGGACTGGCATTGCCAGTCCGGCGCCAGTCGATCGTTACCGCAAGGCCGAAACCCGCCAGGGGTTCGGTGGTGAGGGCGTGCCCGAACCATAGAGCGCGGTCGCGCGGGTTCATGCCGCGCGAGGCGCAGTCTGACATCGACAGGGTTGACCAGGCAAATGATCCGGCTCGAAAGACCGGGATTGCGCCCCGCATCGCCGCGAATGCAGCAATCGGCACGCCATCGCCCGGCGCAGAAATGCGCCCTTCGGTCGCATATGAACCCGGCACGACGGCGCGTTCAGCGTCGCGCCAAGCGGCCTTTCGTAATCGGCAATTCCAGATGGGTCCGGTTGATGAGGAGTGAGTATGCGCAAGATTTGGAGTGTCGCGGTGCTGGGTGCGTCCCTCATCGCAAGTGGGTCGGCCAATGCCCAGAGTTGGGGTGTTTATGTGGGATCGGGTGGCGCGTTTCCCCGCTACGATCGTGGCTATGACGACGATGACGGGCTGGCGCGGGTCATCTGTTCGGGGCAGCGCGCGCATATGCTCGAAGATCGGCTTCGCCACGAAATTTCCGAGGACGAGATCGATGACGATGATGCCGATCGCATCCACACAGCGATCGATCGCCTGGAAGACCGGCAGCGTCGCGAGTGCCGCGAGGGCGACCGCCGGGCAATCGGTGACATAGCCTATCGCTATGATCGCATCGGCCAATGGATCGACAGCGAAGCGCATCGCGGCTGGTAGGCGGTCGACGCAGCGCACGAGATACGCGACAGTTTGTGGGGGATCGCGTTCCGCTCAGCGCCAGAATCGCGCGGCGTCGATCAGCATCGCGTGGGCGTCGCCAGCCCCTTCGAGCAGCTTCGTTTTGCTGCCCGGGAAGAGCAAGGCCATGGCATCCGGCGGATCGCCAATGCCGAGGCCGGTCAGGATAGTCGGCGCTGTCACCAGGTCGTTGAGGTTCCCCAATTCGTCCTGCAAGCCCTCGAGGGCCGCGATGAAATGCCCGTAGCGGCGGCGCTCTTGCTTGCGATCGAACAGGGCGGCGAAGAACCCGGCCGCGTAGCGCAGCTTCTTGGCGTCCTTGCGGACCTCGTGACGCGCCGGGTCATCCGCTTCGGCCAGATTACGACCATGTTTCTTCACCTTGCGGCGGAGACGATCGAGAGCGGCGCCGGCAAACACGCGCGCCGACGCGTCGCGCACGTCCGCGGCGGTCGCCGCGGCCAACCATGCGCCACTCATGCTCCATTGGGTGAGATCGAGCATCAACCGCGTACGCGGGGCGAGCCAAGGGTCGCGTCTACATGGACATAGGCGGTTTGCCGCGCGGTCTCGAGGTGGTCCCGAAGCGCACCGGGCGGCGCCCGCTCGAGCAGGGCATCGATGCTTCGCGCTCGCCGAGCTCGGTCGCAAGCCAGCGCAGCTCATCGCGCAGGCCCGTGCCGACGCCGTCATCGAGCAGCGCCTTGAAGATTGAAAAGGCCGAGCGCAGTCGGCGCAGCGCCACGCGGGCCTGGTGCAACGCCTCTGGCGCACGGCCGGTGAAGAACAGGTCTTCGTTCAACCGGAACTGACGCAGGCAGGCGCGGACGACATGCTGGAATGCCCGCGCTGCTATTACATCGTGGTTCAGTAACACCGGCTCGGCCTTGAAAGCCGTCACGACCGGCGCAAGCAGCGCGTAGCCCCGCCCGGCCTTGGTCTGAATGCCCAGGCGGACAGGTGCGGCGGCATCAAGCTTGTGCGCGAGCGCGAACAGGGCGGCGGGCTCACCGCTCTTCAATTCCAGCTCGGCCTCGCAGAACGACGATCGACGATCACCGGCCACCACCTCGCCGCGGTCGAGTACCAGTTCGATGACCGCGCCGCCTTCGTTGATGTCCCAGGCCCGGCGCTCGACGTTGACGGTGAAGACAGGCGCAAGACCCGAACCCAGATCACCGAGGAGCGCCGGGATCGGCGTGGTGTCGTCGATGACGGGCGTATCGTCGGCAACCGCTCGCTCCCATTCCGGCCGTGCAAACAGGCCGGCCGCCGGCGCGCCGCCGGCCTTGATCGTCTGGACCCGCTTGCGCCCGGAGCGGCGGATGCGCAGCGAAAGACCTGCCTGCAACAGCCGGTGATCGGATGTGTCGAAGTAGATCGACCGTTGACGTGTCTTCCTCGGCGTGCCCGCCATCAGGCCAGCGGATTCCAGGACATCGGCGTGCCGCGGGCTCAGCGCCAGCTTGAGTTCGACTTCATCCGGCATTGTTACGGCCGATGATATACGGCCAGCTGCTTTCTTGCTGTTCATTCGCCGCTCCCCATCGTGGGAGAGCGCGATCGTCGGACTCGATCGTAGGGGCAGGGGGTTCAGCGTCGCCGAAGATCTCCCACGCCGCCATGAACAGCGCGGCGATGGCCGGCCCGATCACAAACCCGTTGAACCCCATCAGTTCGAATCCCCCAAGCGTGGCGACCAGGACGACATAATCGGGCATTCGGGCGTCGTGCCCGACCAGGATCGGGCGCACGATATTGTCGACACTGCTGATGATGAAGAATCCGCACAGGAAAAGGATCGCGCCCTGCCAGATCGCGCCTGTGGTCAGCAGATAGAGCGTTACCGGCACCCAGATGAGGCCGGTGCCGATCGCCGGAAACAGGGAAAACACCCCCATCGCCACGCCCCAAAGCAGGCGCCGGGGAGCCCAAGCAGCCAGAAGGTCAGGCCGCCGACGGTGCCTTGCAGAATGGCGACGATCAGGCTGCCCTTGATCGTCGCGCGAATGACCGCGACGAATTTCGCGACCAGCACCGCGCGCTGATCGCGCCTCAGCGGAATAGCGCGCTCGACCCGCGCCGCCAGTGCGTGCCCGTCACGCAGGAGGAAGAAGGTCAGGTAGAGCATCACGCCGAGGGCGAGGAAAAAGCCGAACGCTCCCTGACCGATGCTGAGCACCTGAACGGCTACCGCGCGAAAGCTGCTCGCAAAACCCTGACTGAGTTTGGTACGCAGGCCGCCGACGTCGTCCAGGCCGATGTCGGCGAGCCAGCTTCTGGCCCAGGCTGGCAAATGCCCCTGCGTCTGGACGAACAGCCGTCCGAGATCGATCTCGCCACTTTGCACGCGGGCGTAAAAAGGCGGCAGCCTCGCGCAGCAACGCCGCGCCGAGCAGCATTGCCGGCACCACGACGACCACAACGATGATGAGGAGGGTCGCGAGAGCCGCCCTGCCCGGACGCCGCGGCATCGCGGCCAGCAACCGCGCGTTGAGCGGCTCGAACAGCACGGCCGCAATCACCGCCCAGAGGATCGCGCCCGAAAACGGCGCCACAAGCCAGAGGAAGGCGAGCGTGGCGACGGCGACCAGTGCGAGAAGGAAAGTGCGCCCCAACGACATGCCGGAAGGTGCGCGCTCGCTCATGGCACCAAGACCAGGCTGCGTTCCTGGCGCGGGGCGAAAGCGGTCAACCTCCGGACCAGGGGCTTGCAGGCTTCGAGCAGCACCAGAAGCATGACCCCAAGGCCGATCGCCAGCACCATGTCGGTCCAGGCGATCGACCCGAAATTCAGCAGAGCCTGCGCCTGTGGCAGAAACAGGATCAAGGCGGTCACGGCCGTGATCGCAGCGGCGACATAACGCAGCGCAGCATTGTGCCGGATAAGCGCTTCGCCGAGCGAGGCGCTGAACGACCGGTTGACCAGGATCAGCGCGACGATCTCGGCGATCAGCGCGAAGAAGGTCAGCGCGCGGAGCTCCATCTCGGGCATCCCCGACCATGTCTCAACGAGAAAGACGGTGGCCAGCATTGCGAAGGCAGCTCCGCCCTGAAAGACGCTCCACACGATCATCGGCAGCGAGAACAGAGCCTCGGCGGGATCGCGCGGGCGGCGTCGCATGATGTCGTCCTCCTCACGCTCGGCTTCGAACACCAGCGCGCAGACCGGGTCGATCACCATTTCAAGCAGCGCGATATGGATTGGCCCGAACAGGATCGGCAGCCCGAAGAACAGGGGCAGCAGGGCAAGCCCCGCGATCGGCACATGGACGGCGAAGATGAAGGCCATCGCCTTGCGGATATTGTCATAGATTCGCCGCCCGAGCCGGACCGACTGCACGATCGATCCAAAATCATCCTCGAGCAGGACCATGGCGGAAGCCTCGCGCGCGACGTCGGTGCCGCGTTTGTCCATGGCGACACCGATATGGGCCGCCTTGAGCGAGGGGGCGTCGTTGACACCGTCGCCAGTCATCGCGACGATCTCGCCATCGGCCTTGAACGCCTGGACGATGCGCAGCTTCTGTTCTGGCATGATGCGGGCAAACACGGTGACGGTCTTCAACCGCTCGGCAAGCTGTATGTCGTCGAGCGCCGCCAGGTCAGCGCCGGTCATCACGTCGCCATCGGCGATCCCTGCCTGGGTCGCGATTGATCGTGCGGTGGCGGCATAGTCGCCGGTGATCATGACGACGCGAATGCCGGCGCTGCGGCATTCCGCGACCGCCCCCGGCACGCTCGCGCGGATCGGATCCGCCAGCCCGACCAGTCCGGTGAGCACATAGTCATAATCGTGCTGGGTTTCGGCCCAGCTCCGATCGTGTGGGGTCGCGGTCGCGACGCCAAGGACGCGAATGCCGCGCGCCGCCATGGCTTCAACCGCGGCGGTCATCGCCGCATGTTCGTGCGCGGGCAGGTGGCACAGGCTGGCGATCGCCTCCGGGGCGCTTTGGCGGACAGGTTCAGCGCGGCGCCATCCTCCCAGATGTTCGACATCGCCAGCAGATCGGGACGCAGCGCATAGGCATGCGCCAGAGCACCAGCGGATACTGCGGCTCCCCGGACCGCGCCGTGAGCACCGTGCAGCGCAATCTCCATCGGATCGGTCGGCTCAGCCGCACTGGCGAGCGCCGCCGTCTCGATCAAGCCATGATAGGCATCCGGGACCGCGTCGGTGCCGATCATGTGGATCTCGCCGGATGGCAGCCAGAGTTCGGCGACCGACATGCGGTTCTCGGTGAGCGTGCCGGTCTTATCGGTGCACAACACGGTTGCCGATCCGAGCGTCTCGATCGCCGCGGCCCGCCGGGTGAGGACGCCGACCTTGCCGATCCGCCACGCACCCATCGCGAGAAAGACCGTCAGGACGACGGGGAACTCCTCCGGCAGCATCGACATGCCGATCGCGATGCCGGCCAGCACCGCCTCGATCCAGCCGCCGCGCAAAAGGCCAAACAGCAAGACGACCAGCAGTGCTACGGCCCCGCCGCCGATACCGCACCACGTGACGATCCGCGTCGTTTCTCGGCGCAGGCGTGGCACCTCGGTATCGAGGGTCGCAAGCGACTGGCCGATCCGGCCGATCTCGCTGCGCGATCCGGTCGCAAGCACCCGGGAAATGCCGCTCCCGCGCGTAACCAGCGAGCCCGAATAGACATAGGGCTGCCCCTCTCCGCCGGGGCGAGGCGTCTCCTCCGTCACACCGGGCATGGCGATGACCTTGCCGACCGGAAGCGATTCGCCCGTCAGCAGCGATTCGTCGGTCTGGAGATCGGCCGCCTCGACCAGCATCGCATCGGCGGCGATACGATCGCCCTGCTCAAGGACGAGCAGGTCATCGCGCACCACCTCGCGCCCGGGGATGCGAACGCGCGTGCCATCGCGAATGACGAGCGCGCGCGGCGCCGACAGGTCGCGCAATGCCTCCAGGACGTGCTCGGTGCGGGTTTCCTGGATCACGGTGACGGCGACCGAAAAGGTCGCGAAGCCAAGCAGGATCAGCGCTTCGGTCATGTCTCCGAGCAGCAGATAGGCGACCCCGCCGGCGAGCAGCAGCGCCAGCATCGGTTCGCGCAGGACCTCGAGTGCGATGCGCACGATGGACCTTTGTCCGGCCCGTGGCAGCTCGTTGGGTCCGTCTGCCGCCAGTCGCGCGCGCGCCGCATCGGCGGTCAGGCCGGCCGGTCGAATGCCCTCAATCATCGTCACGCCCGCCCCTTTCGCGTTCGCCGCCTTCGCCCGAGCCGCTACGATGGCAGCGTGCGCAATTGTCGATATTGCGGATGCCCTCTTCCGCATGCTTGGCGCGAATCTGGTCGGGTTGATGCTCGTGGCAACTGTAGCAGGTGTAGCGGGAGAAATTGCCGCCAACATGACAGGTGGCGCAGCTTGTATTGTGGGGTCCGCTCAGCGCGAAGAAGTGCGCGTGGTCGAAGCTTGCGGGCTTCCAGCCCTTTTGGGTGTGGCACTGCGCGCAGTTGCTGCCCGCCTGGGCATGGAGGGCGGTCGGCGGGGCGCGGTGACACGATGCGCACAGGCCGCGAACATCGGGCCGCAACAGTTCATGCGCGAAGCTCGTCTGCGACGCCTTCACCAGTTGCGGCCCGCTATGATCGCTGTGGCAGGCCAGACAATTGGGCTGAGCGAGCGACTGGTGAAAGGCGATGCGGCGCTTGCCCGCCTCCAGCGGCACGCCCTTGGTGGACCGGATGCCGATATCCGCGACCTTGTGGCAGGCGGTGCAGCGGTCCGCCGACACGCCCTTGAACGGGACATGGCAGGCAAAGCAGTCGCGCGTGATCGCGCTATGTGCCGGGGTCAGGGCCCCGGGCGCGACCATCAGATGCGGGCGGGTAAAGGCCAGGACGATCAACGCGCAGAGGTTGAGGGCGATCAGGATCAAACCCCAGCGGCGCATCATTTCCAGCCCCAGAACAGGAAGATCGCGATGATATGGGCAAGCGCCAACACCGCGAACGCCAGCGTGATCGGCAGGTGGACGACCCGCCACTGCTTGACGGCATCGAAGGTCAGGCTGTCCCAGTGAGTCCGTTCATCAACTTCTTCCGACGACAGGCCCTGCGCCCGCAGTCCGGCGCGGGTCACCTCGAGTCGCTTGCGTGACCGTCCGAGCAGGAATTTGCCGGTCAGCCCGCTGGCGACGTTGATCAGCATCGCCCAGACCGCGAGCCAGGCAAGGATCGCGTTGAAATGGATGCCGGCGTGGACGAGGATCAGCAGCGACCCGGCCCAGGCGAGGCGTTCGTGCCAGCGCAGCAGCGTGGCGGGCTTGCCCGAATTGATCAGCTTGTGCTTGCGCAGCGAATAGCCCGACGAGGCGAGGATCAGCAGCACGCCGGGAATGCCGAGATAGCGTCCGATCCAGACCATGCCCGACAGGTGCAGCAGCGCATCGAGCGCCAGCGCCGCGCCGCCGAGCAACGCGAGCGAGAGGTAGAAGGGAATGACCTCCCGGCTCATCAGCTGGTGCGCCATCCGCTCATGCCTCGAGCACCAGATCGCCAGCCGGCGCGCCGACGCAGAGCAGACAGCGACCGCGGGCGACCTCGAAGGACGGTGGTTGCGCATAGCGGACCTCGCCGATGCCGATCGTGGTTTCGCACGTCCCGCAGCTGCCCGACCGGCAGCCGGACTCGACCTCGACCCCGTGGCGCTCGGCGAAGTCGAGCAGGTTGGTCTCCTCTCCGGTCCAACTCAGCGTCCGCCCCGACCGGGAAAAACGCACCGCCAGCGGCCGGTCGAGCGGCATCGCGGTGACGGCCTCAGCCGACGCAAGCGACGCAGGGCCAAACGCCTCATATCGCACCGCGGCGCCGTCCCCTGTCCAGACGCGCAAGGCGGGAACCAGGCTCGCCATCATCGGCGGCGGTCCGCAGACATAAAAATGGTGGCGCCCTTGCGCCAGAACGCGCTGCAGCAGCGGAATATCAATGAAACCCGTCGCCTGACAGTCCGACCCTCCGGCTTCACCGGGCAATGGGCAGCTCTGGACGATGGTGACGTGAAAATGGGGATGCAGCTCTCGTAGCGCGTCAACTGCCGTCTCGAACACCAACTCGCGGCTGTCGCGCACGCCGTAGACAAGATGGATTGCGCGATCGGGCTTCCTGGCAAGTGCCTCGCGCGCCATGGCGAAGAGCGGCGTGATACCGATGCCGCCGGCGATCAGGACGGCGGGGACATTCGGCTCATCATCAAGGACGAAAATGCCAGCCGGCGCGCGCAGCTGCACGATCGAACCGGGAAAGAGGTGATCGTGGAAATGCCCGGAAACCAGGCCGGGTGGTAGCTCGGGCCGATCGGGGGGCGGCAGGATACGCTTGATCGTGACGCGATAGGCTCGGCCGTCATGGCGATCGGACAGCGAGTAGCAGCGCGTGACCGGCCGGACGGTGCCTTGGGCGTCGGGTAGATCAAGCTGAACGGTCAGGAACTGTCCGGCCTTGTACGGTGGCAACAGCGCGCCATCGACCGGTTCGAGATAGAAGGAGCATTGGCCGAGCGCATCGTCCTCATAGTCGCGGCGACGTACGCGAAACGCGCGAAGGCCAGCCCAAGCCGCCTCGCTGCCGGCCGGGCGGTGGGGATCGACCGCGGCATCCTGCCTTGATGTCGAAGCTCTGCGAAGAATCGCTACGGCAATGGCAAGCGCCACCTGAACCAGCAGGGCAGCAGAAATATAGCCGAGAAGCGCGAGCGCTGTCACTCGCGCAAGCGCGTGGGCGGCGGGGTGGCAAGGCCGCGGGGATGGCGCGACGGCATCATACTGCCGTTCCGACCATCAATCCGATCCCCGCAGTCGCCGCCATCGCCAGCGCGCCCCAGAATGTCACGCGCAGCGTTGCGGTCCACACCGGCGCTCCGCCCGCCCGCGCGCCAACCCCGCCGAGCAGAGCAAGGAACAGGAGCGAGGCAATCGCTTCGATCACGACCAGCCAGCCGCCGGGCGCGATGATCACGATCGCCAGCGGCAGAGCGGCGCCGGCGGTAAAACGTCGCGGCCGAAGTCAGCGCTGCCTGGATCGGCCGCGCGGTCGTCATTTCCGAAATGCCGAGTTCGTCATGGGCATGGGCGGCGAGCGCGTCCTTTGCCATCAACTGGCGCGCGACGGTGTCGGCGGTCGCCGCATCGACGCCGCGCTTGACATAAATGCCGGCGAGTTCGTGCACCTCGGCCTCGACATTGCCCGCCAGTTCGCCGCGCTCGCGCGCGAGATCGGCTCGTTCGGTATCCGACTGGGAGCTGACCGAGACATATTCGCCCGCGGCCATCGACATCGCACCTGCGACGAGGCCGGCAACGCCCGCGACCAATATGTCTGCCGGTTTCGCGGCCGCCGCCGCGACGCCGATGATCAGGCTCGCGGTCGAGACGATGCCGTCGTTCGCGCCGAGCACCGCCGCGCGAAGCCAGCCGATTCGCGAGACGAGATGGCGTTCGGGATTGAGGTGAAGCCTAGTCATCGTCCTGTTCGCCCTTCGCAGCCGCGCCGTCGCCCCGTTCGCCCGCCTCGGCATGCGCACCGGGGGTGAAGGCTAGGGGGTCGAGCGCCAGTGCTCCATAAGTAGAAGCACCAATGGCGGCCACGGCGAGCGGGACAGCCAGCGTGGCGGGCGGCCGGGCGTCGGGCACGCCCGGATGCAGGGCCGCTCGCTTGCGGCCGGTGATGAAGGCGCGGATCAGGTTATCGCGCGTGATGAGCGACATGGCGATGACCGCGACGACATGCATCGCGATCAGGCCGAGAAGGATGTTCGCCAGCGCTTCGTGGAGGCCTTCGCCGCCTTCGCCCTGCATCGTCGCGCCGGTATAGACGATGCCGCCGACCGTACCGAGCAACGCGACAATCGCCAGGCCGCCAAGCGCATTATGCCCGATCGACCGCTCGGGCTTGCCGGCGAACAGGCCGCGAAGATGGTGCGCGATCTGCCCGGGCTTCAGGAAATTGGCGAAGCGGGCGTGTTCGCCGCCGACAAGACCCCAGACGAGACGGAATGCGATAAGCACGGCGGCGACCCAGCCCGCGGGGACATGCCAGGGCGCAAGCGCGCTGTCTTCTTCCGAGGACAGGAATGCCACCAGGATCGTGGCGACCAGCAGCCAATGGAACAGCCGCACGGGCAGATCCCAAACGCGGATCGTTGCTGATGGCTGTGAATTGGCAGTCGATGTGTCAGACATGATCACCTCCGTGGTGCGGTGATCCTGGACTCGACTTCTGACGGAGACCTGACGCCTGGCGCTATTGGCGGTCTGTCGGAGCGTTTCCCCCAAGGTGTCGCGCCCAGTCGATCCGGGTCAGGCCAACAAGTGCGACGATCATCAGAACCTGAATAACGATGCTGGCCGGGCTGGTGAAAGCATCGAGAAGAACGTCGCCCATCGAAGATTTCTGAATACTCTTCGCGGTGAATGCGTAGATCGAATAGGAAATGATCCGTCCCGCGAAGAAAGCAATTGTGAAGCCTGCCAGTCGAACGCGGGTCAATCCGGCGGCTTCGAAAAGTTGCGCGGATGGCACCGGCGAAAGCGCAAAGAGTGCCAGCGCGACAAGGCCACCGCGCTTGTTCCGTTCCAAAGCGGCGCGTGCTGCCGCAAGGTTGCGCCGCGTTCGTACCGATACGCGGTTGCCGAGAAGCCGGAAGCCAAGCGCAAGCAGGAACCGGCCCGACGCTGCCGCGAGCGCTCCCGTCAGGATGATCGCCGGTGTCGGCATCTGCGTGCCGAGCCCGAACAGGACGATGATCGACCATGTCGGCGGGCCGAACGCTGGCATCAGGTTCACGCCGAGAACGACGGCAAAAAGGAGAATATAGGGTAGCAGGTAAGCCTCGATTGCCGATTGCGCCTCGCTCTATCAGCCCCGCGCGGGCGCAGCGAACGAAACCCGGAAGAGCGCGCCGCCGCCTGTCGGGTTCTCGACGGTGATGGTGCCGCCATGCGCCTGCGCGAGCCGTTGGACGATACCAAGACCAAGCCCCGCGCCATCGGACTTGCGCCGGTCCTTGCGCCAGAACCGTTCGAAGATATGCGGCAGGTCTTCGTCAGCTATGCCGTGGCCATAATCGCGCACGGTGAGCTGGGGGCCGGGACCCGCGGTCACATCGATCGGCGTGTCGCCGGGCGCGTGCGCCAGCGCATTGTCGATGAGGTTGCGATAGATGCGGGTGATCGCTTCGGCATGGCCCAGCACCATGGTCTCGCCGTTCGCCTCGAATCTCAGGTCGCGGTTTGCAGCGAACACCTTCGGTGCCATCATCGCCACGACATCGCGCCCAATCTCGGCGAGATCGACCAGCATACATGGCTCGACCGCAAGCGCGTCGGCCTGGGCCAGATCGAGCATCTGGCCGACCAGGCGGGTCATATGCTGGGTATCGGCCTGCAGTTCGTCGCGCACCTCGCTCGGTGGCAGCCGGTCGAGCGACAATTGCATGATCGACAGCGGCGTGCGCAGTTCATGGGCCGCGTTGGCGGTGAAGCCGCGCAGGATCGCCATCGATTCATCAAGGCGCATAAGCGCGCGGTTGACGGCACGCACGAGGGTATTCACCTCGCGCGGCTCGGTCACCTCCGACAAGCGCGACAGACCGTTTTCGGGATCAAGCGCATCGACTTCCGCCTCAGCCCGCTTGAGCGGCGTGAGAACCCGCCGGACCGCGACGACGTTGAACAGCAGCAGCAGCGCCGACAGCGGGATCAGCGGCAGCGCGACATGCTGGACGATCTCGTTGACGATGACGGGAACATAGGGCCGGATGCCGTCGCCTTCGAACTGCATGAACAGCCAGCGTCGTTGGCCGTCCTGAACAACCGATCGAACGCCCGTTATCCGGTAGCCGGCCGGCACCCGCTCCCGCCTTGTCCAGTCCATCAGGGTGCCGGGGGAAGAGACCGACCCAATCGTTGGCTGCGCCGCGGCTACCTCCCGTTGGTCGACATAGCGGGCTGACCAGTGCTCGGCCCCCGGGGGACCGGCAAGGAAATCGGGTGCCAAGGCGGTCGCGGATTGCGCTTTTCCGGCCTCCAGCGTCAGCAGTTCCTGCGCGAGCGATTCCGGCTGGCTGCTATAGGTGAACACGACGATCGCAACGTCGAGCAACGCAAATAGGAGCGTAAACCCGGCGAGCCGGGTCGCAATCTGACGGAACAGGGCCGGTCCCGTCGGCCCTCGCTTGCGATTGCCGGCCTTATCCATGGACAGTGGCGGGGGCGAACAAGGCATAGCCGACGCCGTGGACGGTGCGGATCTGCACGTCAGCGGCGGCGGAGGTCAGGCGTTTGCGCAGCCGCGACACGCACGCCTCGAGCGCGTTCGGCGTAACCTCGGCATCCATCGAATAAAGCGCGCCTTCGAGCGCCGGTTTGGCAACAACATGCCCCGCGCGCCGGAGCAGGCATTCGAGCAGGTCGACTTCGCGTGGCGTGGCGTCGACCGGTGTTCCCCCGACCGTCACCGAGCGCTCGGCCGAATCGAGGATGACATTGCCGACGGTCAGATGGGTGCCAAGCGAAGCGCCGGGGCGTCGCAATAAGGCACGGCAGCGCGCGGCCAGCTCGGGGATCTGGAACGGCTTGACCAGATAGTCGTCGGCGCCGGCATCGAGGCCCATCACCCGGTCGTCGAGTCCACCACGCGCCGTCAGAACCAGGATCGGCATCATATCCTGCGCCGGCGCAAGGATCGAACAAGATCGAGACCCTCGCCATCGGGCAGGCCGAGATCGAGCAGCATCAGGTCATAATCATTGATCCTGAGCGCATGCTCGGCGCGTCGACGGTTTCGCACCAGTCAACCGCGAAGCCCTGCCGGTCGAGGCCTTCGCGGATCAGGCTCGCCAGCCGGGCATTATCTTCAACGAGCAACAGGCGCATGATCGATATCCGTCCCCTCCGCGGCACGCTTGTAGCCGGTAATCATCGCGAGCGGCAGATTCTCGCGGTGACGCACACTTTCGACGATAGCGCCGATCACATGCAGCGCGACCGCGCCGATCAACAGGTTGGCCGTGACCTCGTGCAGCGTTTCGACCCAGGCGATACCCCAGAAGGCGTCGAGGCCCATCATCCACCCGGTCGTGCCAACCGTGGCGAGCAGCGCCATGAGCAAGACGATCATCGCCGCGCCGGCGGGGTTATGGCCGACGTAACGCGGTTCGCGATGCCGCATCATGGCTCCGAAATAGCCGAGCAGCCGTCGCGGCCCCGGCACGAAGCTGGCGAAGCGGGCATGTCCGCGCGCACGAAGCCCCAGCCGAGCCGAATGGCGAGCGCCGCCAAAACGGCATATCCGACATAGATATGCGGCGCCTCCTCGTGGCGCAGGAAGGTCAGGTTGGCGATGACGCCGCCCGCGACGGTCCAGTGAAAGATGCGGACGAGCGGATCCCACACCCTGACCCGGGCTTTGCCCGGGACGGGAGGGATAGCGAGCGGAGCGGCGCCAACCTCAGCCATGATCAATCGACGTTGTTCTGAACGACGGCGCGGTCACCGGGTTGAAATAGACTTCGGCGCGCTTGCCGTCCTTGGTGTGGGCGTAGATTTCGTAGCAACTGCCCGACACCTGGAAGACCTTGATGTCGCGGTAGCCCATCTTGGCGATCTTCGCCTTCATCTGCACCGGCGTCAGCCACTTCGCCTGCGGCACAGTGGTGCACACGGGCGCTGCAACGGCGATGGAAGTGATGGAGAGGGCGGATGCGGTCAAAACGAGCTTGAGCATAAGAGAACGCTTCATGGGGCAATCCTTGATCGTCGGAGGTGGGGCGATGCGCCCGGTTCGATCGATCTGGTCCCCGCCGCTGACGAAAAGCTGACAGGGCAGTGAAATAGAAATCGACCAGCACTTCGAAGTTATTTTCGAAGCAACGTCAGGGATGCGTCAGGACTTCGGTCGAGATGCCGGTTGTCGCCGCTCTCGGCGCAACCCGGAGTTTTCATCATGAACCGAATCCTGCTTTCGGCGGCGACCTGCGCTGCTGCCCTCCTATCCACCGGCGCCATGGCCGCTCCCCCCGAGCCGAAGCCGCTTTCGGCACAGACGCGCGCCAATCTCGAGGCCGCGATGCACGGCGAGGCCTATGCCAACCTCAAATATCTTCGTTATGCCGACCAGGCCGAGGCTGCTGGCAAGCCCGAACTCGCCAGGCTGTTCCGAGAGTCGGCGAACATCGAGGCCAATGAGCATTTCGATCGCGAAGCCCAGGCGTTGCCGCTTGGCGGCAAGAACGACGCGAACCTCGAGGACGCCATGGCCGGCGAGCACTATGAGAACGTCACCATGTATATCGATTTCGCCAGGCAGGCCGAGGCCGATGGCGACGTCAAAGTCGCGGCCATGTTCCGCCAGATCGCGGTCGACGAAGGTACGCATTACGAAGCTTACAAGGCTGCGCTGGCGAAACTGTCGCCCCGGTAAGCCAGCGCTCGGTGCCGGCCGGCTTCCCCCGGCTGGTCGGCACCGAATTCGAATGCAATCGAACGATGCGCCCCGCTAATGTCGAGCCATCGCAGCCGGCAGTGAGCCGTATGCGAGCCGGCTCGTCTTTGGATGTGGCCCGAGTACCCGAGAGCGTTTCAGCGTGGCGGAAACACAAGCGAACTCGCTATCGTGATTTTTTGCCGAGCAACGAGCGATAGCCGCCCACAGCCATAACGCCGGCCTCACGCGCCAGGCGACGGACCCGCGAGCGAAGTGAATCGGACGCAGCGTTCCACTCTCGTGCAATTCGTTCCTCGCCGAACAGAGCGGCTCCAATCTCGCGCTGGCTGGCACCTTCCCTGAGCGCATCATGGACGCGGAGCATATCGATAAGGCGCGTGATCTGGGGATCGGGCGGAAACAACGAGCGCGCGAACCGTCGCCTGCGACACAGGTCGAGGAATCGGCGCAGCGGCAGCAATCTCCGCTCCGAAGACACTATGCCCCGCAATCTGAAGTGCAGCAGGACCGCTTGCTGTCCCGACAGGCGGCCTTCCTCGACATCGAAACGGATGTGATGCCAGCCATCGGAAAGGACGGCATGTTCGCGTTCGTCCGCGTCGATCGCGATGGCAAGCCAAGGCGCGATGAGGTCAAGATCCAGGCTGTCGGGATCCGCCCGATCCGCGGGAATGGCGGCGACGGAAATCGTTGCCGGATCGAAATCGACATGCCAGATAATCCGGGCCTCGGGCGCAGCGCGGCTCGGATTCTCGGCGAAAGTGAAGCCCCCATGCAAGCGGTTCGGGACGGACGCCACGGGTGACGCTACTGGCCCGCACATGCCAGGCAATATAGTCGGGATCGCGGCGCACCCATTCCCACATCAATCCGGCGCGATCGATTCCGCGCAGTCGCGCATACCCCGCCGCGTCGCGCCAGTCCGGCGAGGGTTGCCCGCCAGTCGGCACGCTCATCGGCCACCCCTGGCAAAGCAATCGGGGCGGCGATCAAGAACAACCAAAATGGATGTAACGGTCAATTTGCGACTTGGCGGTCCCGGATCGAGTTGAGCCGTGCTTTTTCGCGAAAAGCCTCTGTGATATGACAGTTTTATTACTGGAGTCGTCGGACACTGACGTGAGACACCAGAGTCCGGCCCGAAGTGTCGGGAAAGGGCGATCACCGGAATTGCGGTGACTTGAGACATCGCCGGCGATCGTGAAGCGGCCCCATGGGCATGCACAGCATGGCGACGCAGTTTATGCGCGTTGTCGAGGCCGCGGCGAGCGCGGACGATCTCACCACCGCAATGGCGGCGGTGACTGCCCAGTTGGGCTTCCAATATTTCGCGCTGACGCATCATGTCGACATTGTCGCGGCCAGCGGCAGCGCCATTCGCCTCCATAATTATCCGGCGCGCTGGGCCGATTATTATGACCGCAATGCGCTCGGCGTCTCTGACCCGGTCCACCGCGCGAGCCATATGACCAGCCTGGGTTTCCCGTGGTCGCGGATGTCTGAGATGATCCCGATGACCCGCGAAGACCACCGGGTGCTGGCGCTGGGCCGCGACCAGGGTATCGGCGACGGCTTTACGGTCCCGGCGCATGTGCCCGGCGAGGCGCGCGGCTCCTGCTCGTTCGCAAACGAGGCGGGCCGGCCGATCCGCCAAGAGATGCTGCCGCTGGCGCAGCTTGCGGGGATGTTCGCGTTCGAGGGCGCGCGGCGGCTCTGGGCAATGCGCGGAGGCCTCCAGATGCCGCCGCGGCCGGTCCTCACCGACCGCCAGCGCGACTGCGTGCTCTGGGTCGCGCGGGGCAAGAGCGACTGGGAAATCAGCCAAATCCTGGGTGTCGGCGAGGAGACTGTTGCCCGCCATATCAAGCAGGCTTGCGAGCGCTACGGTGTGAACAAGCGGACATATCTGGTGATCCTGACGCTCTTCGACGGAACGCTGACCTTCTCCGATATCTTTCGCCGCCGATATTACCCTTTTCCGGAATAGCGGCGTGACCCGCAGCAGGGCGACCCTTGGCCGATCACGGTCAAGGAGCCAATTTCATGCTGCATGTTGTTCAATCCGCCGCGCGGTCGGCATCAGACGCGGTCCTGCGTTCGATGTTCGCCGCCCGCAAGTCGGTCTTCGTCGATCTGCTAAAGTGGGACGTACCGGTCCTTGATGGCCGCTATGAGATCGACCAGTTCGACGATGTCCACGCAACCTATCTGATCCTCGCCAACCCCGACGGCACCCATCTCGGATCGGCCCGGCTCCTGCCGACGACGCGGCCGCATATCCTCGACAGCCTCTATGCAGAACTGTGCGACGAGGCGCCGCCGCAGGCCGCCGACATCTTCGAGATCACGCGCTTCTGCCTCGATCGCGGGCTGAGCGCGCGCGAGCGCCGCCAGGTGCGCGACATGCTGGTAACCGCGCTGGTCGATCATGCGCTGGCGACGGGGATCACCGCCTATAGCGCGATCGCGGAGATGGGCTGGTTCCAGCAGATACTCGCCTTTGGCTGGCGCTGCATGCCGCTCGGGCTGCCGCGCGTCATCGATGGCACGATGCTGGCGGCGCTCCGCATCGAAATCACCCCGGAAACGCCGAGCCTGCTCGAGTCCGGACGTACCACGGCAGCCGCGCTGCGCGTCGACCGACGCGTCGCGGCCTGACGCGGGGGAGACGGAACATGACCGACACACCCGACCTATCCGGCGAGATCGCGCGGCACACCGCCGACCTGATGGCCCAGGGCTATTGTATCATTCCCGACGCACTGCCGGCCGCAGTGATCACGGCGCTCGACGACGATCTGGCCAATGATTTCGCCCGCACGCCATTCGGCCAGGGTGGCTTCTACGGCGACACCACCAAGCGGTTC
The DNA here is from genome assembly GCF_000797515.1 of Sphingomonas sp. Ant H11. GTDB lineage: Bacteria > Pseudomonadota > Alphaproteobacteria > Sphingomonadales > Sphingomonadaceae > Sphingomonas. The sequence continues at coordinate 38,359 of NZ_JSBN01000051.1, read as the reverse complement.
GGTCGCCTTCTCATCCGGACGCCGCACGCGGCGGCGCTGGTTCAACATCGTTTGATTCTCGGTATCGTCGAGGCGGTGCTTTCCCCCTGGTGCGACCGCCTCCAGCTCAACACCACCCAGGCGATCGCCGTGCATCCCGGCGCTCCGGCGCAGCTTCCCCACCGCGACCAGAAGCGAGGTTCTCAAGCCTCGGCGCCACCCTGGCGGCGCCCTGCCAGACTAACACCCTGATTCCGAGAAGCAATACCAACGGCATTGGCGGGGCATTGCCAGAATCGGAGTGCCGCAGCGGTCGGGTTGCTCGACGATCCTGCTGGAGCAGGTGTCACATTGCGGACCAGCTTTTCCAGAGCATGTAGAGGGCGACACAGAAGATCAGCACCGCGAAGACACTGTTGAGAAGACCCTTGCGGGCGGACAACTGCTTGGATGCGGCTGCCCCAATGACACCGCCGATGATACCGCCGCCTATGAAGGTCGCGGCCAGGCCCCAATCAATCAGCCCGGAAAAGGCGTAGTTGAGCGCCGTCGTCAGGCCAAAGGCTGTCACTGCGACGAGAGAGGAGCCAACCGCATTAATCATCGGCATGCCGGTGGAGGCCATGAGGCCAGGCACGATCAGGAAGCCGCCGCCAATGCCGAAGAAGCCCGAGAACAGTCCCGTCGCGCTGCCATAGGCAATGACCTTGGGGGCATTTTCGCGCCGGCACTGAACGTCGGGATTTCCCAAAATTGCCGCGATTGCGCAGCATCAGCGCGCCGACCACCAGCATGAGCAGCGCGAACAGAAAGAGCAGGTGCTGCCCGTCGAACGCCTTGCCCAGCGTCGAACCGCCATAGGCACCAAGCACACCGGCAAACGCATACATGCCTGCGCAGCGCCATTTGATCGTGCCCTGCCGGGCATGGGGAATGAGGTTGGCGCCGGCATTGGCAGCGACCGCAAGTGCACTGGTGCCGATCGCGACATGCGGCGAAGCCACGCCCACGAGATAGACCATGAGGGGCACCGCCAGAATCGAGCCTCCGCCCCCGACCAGACCAAGCGTGAAACCGACGACGGAGCCCGAAGCGGCGCCCAGCAGATATTGGACTGGCTCGAGCATGAGAGCCTTACAGCCTGTTCAAAGGAAGTTTGAGATAGCGCGTACCGTTGTCCTCGGGCTCGGGAAGGTTGCCGCCGCGCATGTTGACCTGGATCGAAGGCAGGATCAGCCGCGGCATACCAAGCGTGGCGTCGCGCGCTTCACGCATCGCGACGAACGCCTTCTCGGTCACGCCTGAATGGACGTGGACATTGCCCTGTCGCTCCGCCGCCACCGTCGTCTCCCACATGAAATGCTCACGCCCCGGCGCTTGTAATCATGGCAAAGGAACAGCCGGGTCCGGTCCGGGAGCCCCAGCAGCCGGTGGATCGATCGGAACAATGTCTGGGCGTCGCCGCCCGGGAAGTCCGCGCGGGCAGTGCCATAATCGGGCATGAACAGCGTATCGCCGACGAACGCGACGTCACCGATGACATAGGCCATATCGGCGGGCGTGTGCCCGGGGACATGGAGCGCGATTCCCTCGCGCGATCCAAGCCGGAAGCGTTCGCCATCGAGTAGCAGGCGATCAAATTGCGATCCGTCCCGCGCGAAGTCCGGCCCCTCGTTGAAGATCGCGCCGAACGTCGATTGCACCGTCAGGATATCGCGTCCGATCGCGAGCGTGCCGCCCAGGCGCTGCCGCAGATAGGGCGCCGCCGAGAGATGGTCGGCATGGACATGGGTCTCGAGCAGCCATTCGATCTCTAAACCCTCGGCTTCGACATAGGCAATGATCTGATCAGCGGATTCGTGCGAGGTTCGCCCCGACGCGGGGTCGAAGTCGAGCACGCTGTCGATGATCGCGGCCTTGCGGGTTGCCGGATCGCTGACGACGTGGGTCGCGGTAAAGGTCGCCTCGTCAAAGACGCTGTGCACGGCAACGTCGCCGGCGGCCGCACCCTCGACAATGCGGACGGCCTGTTCGAGCGGCAAGTCGGTCATGTCGTGCTCCACCGCCACGACCTCATGCACTCCCAGGCTCGGTGCCGGCCTGGGCCGCAAACTGGTCGAAGGCCTCAACCGCCTGGGCAGCATACATCAGGCTTGGTCCGGCACCCATGTAGAGCGCCATGCCCATCACCTCCATGATCTCCTCGCGCGTCGCGCCCCGCTTGACCGCCGCCTGGCTGTGAAAGGCGACACAGCCATCGCACCGGATCGCCACAGAGATGGCAAGCGCGATCAGTTCCTTGGTCTTGGTATCGAGCGTTCCCGCCTCGGTCGCAGCTCTGGCCATCGCCGAGAAGGCCTTTGTGACCTCTGGCTGCCAAGGCGGACTTCCTTGATCGCGCCGGTTAGTTGCGCGGCCATTTCCGGCCAATCCTTATTCATAGCGGCGATCCTTAGATTCAGTAGCGACCCAGCAGGCTGAGCAGCCGGTAGGCGGCGACGATACGATCGGTACCCGCGCGCGCCGCGCCAGCCTCGGCGGCTATGGATTCGCGTTCGGCGTCGAGCAGGTCGAGCTGCGGCTTCATGCCGACCCGAACCTCTTGGGTAATGCTGTCGAGCGCCTGCGCAGCGGCGGCGGCCTGTTCAGTTGCCGCCTGTTCGACCAACTGCGCCGTACGAACATCCTGAAAGGCGGAGATGACCTGTTCCTCGACCTGCATCCGCATGGCCCTTGCCCGTGCGTCGGCTGCCCGGACACTACTATCCGTCTCGGCGACCTTGCCCGACACCCGGCCGCCGCTGAACAGCTCCCAGCGCGCGCGGATGCCGACGGTCGCGCTGTCCGCGCGATAGTCGGGAAAGAATTGATCGCGCACCGTGGCGCCTTCCACAAAGGCACCAACCGTTGGCAGGCGCTCCGCGCGCGCACCGCGTGCCGCGGCCTGAGCCGCGCGTAGGCTGGCTTCGGACTGCGCCAGCGCGGGATTGTTGCGGGTTGCCGCATCCATCGCCTCGTCGAGCGTGGCGGGAAGGGCGGGATTGGACGGAAGCGGCTGAAGATCTACCGGTTCAAGGCCGGTCAGGTTACGGAAATGCGCTGCAGAGGAAACCCGCATGCCTTCGACGCGGGCAAGCCCGGCGCGCGCCTCGGCAAGACGGGCACTCGCCTGGGAGACGTCGGTGCTGGGGCTCTCGCCCGCACGAAACTTGAGCCGCGCCTGGCGCTCGATCTCGGTCGTTTGGATAACAAGGCGGCCATAGAGATCGACCATGTGCGCGGCCGTCAGCACGTCGCCATAGGCTTGGGTCACCGCCATCACGAGCTGGCTGCGCATGCCGACCTGCCCCGCCTCGGCGCCGACGATACCGGCGCGGGCCTGATCGACCCCAGCGCTGACCCTGCCCCCGGTGAATAGGGGCTGCTCGACCGTTATTTGCGCGGCGCGCGGGGTCACGTTCGCCGCGCCAAGTCCGAAGAAGCCGCGCGGATCGAGGCGGCCATAGCCGATCGTGCCGCTGAGCGTCGCGGTCGGCAGCCGGCCCGCTTTCGCCTGCTCGAGCCGCGCCTTGGCCGCATCCGCATCCGCGTCAGCTGCGGCGATTTCGGGCGCATGCGCGATCGCCGCAGCCAGAGCCTCGTCAAGCGTAGTGGCTTGCGCCGCGTTGCACACCGCCAGCGGGGCGCCAAGCCACAGCATCAGGTGCGCAAGGCGGCGCTTGGCGGTCATTTGAACGCAACGCCTGGTCGGAAGCCGAGCGCCTTGAAGACGATCGCCGCCGGACAAAAGCCGGTAAATCCGGTCTGAATCGCGTTGAGCCCGGCGAAGATCGTCAGGCCGATCCAATAGGGATGGACGGTCAGCGACAGCGTCACGCCAAGCAGGACAACGCAGCCGAGGAAGATGAAAACAGCGCGGTCGATCGTCATGGCAATTCTCCTGTTATGCGGTCTCAAAAACGAAGCTTCTTGATGCCCATGACGTGAAGCGCGAGCTTCTCGTAGAAGGGCTCGCTTTCGCCCTTGCGCACCTTGCGTAGGAAATATTTCTCGAAGCCGATCTTGGCGAAATGGACCCATTTTCCGCTCGCCGCCCAATTGACGTTGCGCGGGGGAATCTGCGGCTGCGCGACGAAAGCGACGCCGCCATCGCCAAAGTCGGCGAGGCACACCGCATTCCAGGTCGCCTCGGCGGTGGGCTCCTTGCCGTCGAGGATCGCGTCCAGATTAGCCGCGATCGCGGTCACCATGCTCTCGATCATGAAGCCGGTCTTGGGAACGCCGACCGCACGGGCGTCGGCCCGGTTGGCGGGATCGCGACGCAGACGCCGAGCGCGAAGATCTCCCGGAAGGCCGGATTGCGCTGGTGCTTGTCGATCAGGATGAAGCCGCGCGGGTTGGTGAGGCCCGGAATATCGCGCACGGCCGCCACGCCGCGGAAAGCCGGCAGCATCATGGAGAATGCGAACGGCAGATCGTGCGTCTTGGCGACCGCGCCCCCTTCCGCGATCTCCTCGACATGCATCATGCCCGCTTCAACCTTCGCGACGCGCGCGTTGGTGACCCATTTGATGTGGCGCTCGCGCAATGTGCTTTCGAGCAGGCCCTTGGTGTCGCCGACGCCGTCGAGCCCGAGATGGCCGATATAGGGTTCGGCGGTGACGAAGGTCATCGGCACCTTGTCGCGGATCTTGCGCCGGCGAAGTTCGGTGTCGAGGATCAGCGCAAACTCGTAAGCCGGGCCATAGCAGGACGCGCCCTGCACCGCGCCGACGACGATAGGGCCTGGGTTTTCGACGAACCGATCGAATGCGTCCGCCGCAGCCGAGGCGTGCGCGGTCTGGCAGATCGAAACGGTGTGCCCGCCATGCGGCCCCAATCCCTCGATTTCGTCGAACGCTAAATCAGGGCCAGTAGCAATTACGAGATAATCGTAATTGATGTTGCTGCCGTCATTGAGTTCAAGGCGTTTCTCGGTGGCGTGCAATCGCTTCGCCCCCACCGCCGTGAAGCCAATCTTCCTCTTGGCGAAGATCGGCGGCAGATGCACCTGGATCGCCTCGGGTTCACGCCAGCGGACAGCCACCCACGGGTTCGAAGGGATGAACGAATAGGTTTCCGTGTCCGACACCATCATGACTTCGGCGCGGCCCTTGGCGGCGGCCTGGATTTCGTAGGCGGCGATGGTGCCGCCCAAGCCGGCGCCCAGCACCACGATCTTCGGTTTGTTCATGATGTCGGTTCCTCGCCTCAATATCGTGCTTGACTGAATATAATGATTACACGATATATGCAATATACAAATTGATGATCCAATCAGGAGGCCCGGGCATGTTCGGATTCGGCAAGACCAAGGCGCACCGCGAAATCGATGCGCAGACCCTCAAGGCGATGCTGGCCGATGGTTCGGCGCTCCTCGTCGACGTGCGCGAACCCGACGAGTTTGCCGCCGAGCATATCAAGGGCGCAGTAAACGCCCCTCTCTCGACCTTCGCACTGCGTAATGTTCCGGATGCAGCGGGCAAGACGATCGTGCTCCAATGCGCTGGCGGCAAGCGCTCGGGCCTTGCACTCGACCGCTGCGCCAGTGCGCAGTCGAGCATCGACACGCATCTCGCTGGCGGCATCGGCGCCTGGAAGGCCGCCGGCCTGCCGGTCGAACGCGGCTAGGGCCGTGCAACAGGGGAGCCGTCGGCAATGACAAAATGGGCATGGATGGTCGCTGGAGCGGCTCTAACGCTAACGGCTTGCGGCGGCAGCGCGCCGAACGAAGAAAAGACTGCAGCCTTACCCGCCGGCGAGCGGCTGACCGTTGGACTTGCCCAAACCACGGACATGAAGGCGGTCGGCGCCGAAATCACGACGCGCGATCAGGCGCAGGCGCTGGCCCGCATTCCCGGCACGTTGGTCAGTCTCTCCGTTCGCGCTGGCGACATTGTGACCAAGGGCCAGCGCATCGGCTCGATCGTCGATTCGCGCCTTGGCTACGAAACCAGTGCGGCAGGCGCGCAGGTTGCCGCCGCGCAAGCCGAAGCAGCCCGCGCACGAGGCGACCTTGCGCGTGTCCAGGATCTCTACAATCACAATGTCTACGCCAAGGCCCGCCTCGATCAGTCGGTCGCGATGTCGCGCGCCGCCGATGCCCAGGTGGCAGCCGCCCGCGCGCAGCAGAATGCGAGCGCAGCGTCGCCGGGCAGGGCGCGGTCCTCGCACCCGCCTCGGGCCGCGTCCTGCGTGCAGATATTCCCGCTGGCTCGGTCGTGGCGCCGGGCATGTCGATCGCGACGGTTACGGCAGGGCCGCCTGTTCTCCGCATCGATCTGCCGGAGTCGCTGGCAAACGCCGTGCGTGTCGGCACGCGGGTCATAGTTGCTCAAGGGGATTTGCCGGAAGGGTCGCGCCAGGGACAGGTGGCACAGGTCTATCCTGCCATCGCCGGAGGCCGGGTGCAGGTCGACGCGACCGTGCCTGGCCTTTCCAGCGAATTGGTTGGACGGCGGGTTGGCGTGACGATCGAAGTCGGCCAGCGCCGGGCCATGGTGGTGCCGCGCCGCTTCATCTCGACCCGCTACGGCATCGACTATGTCGATGTCGTCACCCCCGACCGACGCATCAGCGCGGTGGCGGTCCAGACCGCGCCAACGGGCGATCCGGGCAACCTCGAAATCCTGGGGGGCGTCACCGCGGGCGATATCCTCTTCTCTCCCGGACGCGGTAAGTGAATCTCGGCCTATCGGGGCGCCTCACCCGCGCGACCATCACCTCGCCGCTGACGCCTTTGTTCCTGCTGGCCGCGATCGCGATCGGCCTTCTGGCCCTGTTCACGATTCCCCGCGAGGAAGAGCCGCAGATCAGCGTACCGATGGTCGACATCCAGGTGATGGCACCAGGCCTTTCCGCGCCGGACGCCGTCCAGCTTGTCGGCATCCCGCTCGAGACGATCGTGAAAAGTGTCGATGGCGTCGAGCATGTCTATACCCAGACCGAAGACGACGGCGTGATGGTGACCGCACGGTTCCTCGTGGGATCGAACCCAGAGGACGCCGCGACGCGGATCGACGAGAAGCTGCGCGCCAATTGGGACCGCATTCCGGTGGGTATTCCGGATCCCAAGGTCACGGTGCGCGGGATCAACGATGTCCCCGCCATCGTCCTGACGCTGTCGCCCAAGCCCGGCGCGGCCGGGCGATATGACGACCAGGCGCTCTATGCGCTTGCCACCCGGTTGCGGACCGAGATCGCCAAGGTCGACAATGTCGGGCTTACCTTCCTGACCGGCGGGCGCCCCGAAGAGATCCGTATCGCGCCCGATCCCGGCAAGCTCAGCCAATATGGCGTACCGCTCGGCAGCGTGATCGATGCGGCCGCGCAGGCCAATCGCAGCTTCCCCGCCGGGAGCGTTCGCGACGGCGGGCAAGCCGTCGCGGTCACCGCTGGCCAGACGCTTTCTTCGGCGCAGGACGTCGGCATGCTCACCGTCCGGTCAGTCGCCGGGGCCCCGGTCTATCTGCGCGATGTCGCCACGGTCACCCAGGGGCCCCGCGAGGATCAGGCCCGCGCGTGGCGCTGGGCACGCAACGACGGGCGTTGGTCGAACGCGCCGGCGGTCAGTCTCGCGATCGCCAAGCGGTCGGGCGCCAATGCGGTCGTCGTCTCCGAGGCGGTGCTCGCACGCCTCGAAAGCCTCAAGGGCAGCCTCATTCCCGACGGTATCGATGTCGCGGTCACGCGCAATTACGGCGCAAGCGCGAATGAAAAGGCCAATGAGCTTCTCTACCACCTCGCGCTCGCGACGATCTCGATCGTTATCCTGATCGGTTTCGCGATCGGCTGGCGTGAGGCCGGCGTCACCGCCGTGGTGATCCCGACGACGATCCTGCTGACGATGTTCGCCTCGAACCTGATGGGCTACACGATCAACCGCGTCAGCCTGTTCGCGCTGATCTTCTCGATCGGCATCCTCGTCGACGACGCGATCGTGATGATCGAGAACATCGCTCGCCATTGGGCGATGCCCGATGATCGCACCCGTACCGAGGCCGCGATCGAAGCAGTCGCCGAGGTCGGCAACCCGACCGTGGTCGCTACGCTGACCGTGGTGGCAGCGCTGCTGCCGATGCTGTTCGTCTCGGGCCTCATGGGACCGTATATGGCGCCGATCCCGGTCAATGCGTCGGCCGCGATGGTCTTTTCCTTCTTCGTCGCGGTGGTGATCGCGCCGTGGCTGATGATCCGCTTCGCGCGCAAGACGCTGGCAGCCGATGGCGCGGATGGCGCGGATGGCGCGGATGGCGATCACGGGAACGGGCATGATGCGAGCGGCGGCAAGCTCGGCCGCCTCTATACGCGGGTCGCGCACCGGATCATCGATAACCGGAAGTCAGCGCGCAATTTCCTGATCGCGGTTGGCATTGCCACGCTGGTCGCCTGCTCGATGTTCTATTTCAAGGCGGTAACGGTCAAGCTGCTGCCCTTCGACAACAAGTCCGAAGTCCAGGTCGTAGTCGACATGCCCGAGGGCACCAGCCTCGAAGGCACGGGCCGCGTCCTCGAAGATGTCACCCGCCTGACCCGCGAGTTGCCCGAGGCGACCGCGATGGAAGCCTATCTCGGCACGTCCGCGCCGTTCAATTTCAACGGGCTCGTGCGCCACTATTTCCTGCGCAGCCGCCCGGAGATGGGCGATGTCATGGTGACGCTGCTACCCAAGGGCGACCGGGACCGCTCGAGCCACCAGATAGCCCTCGACCTGCGCCAGAAGCTCAAGACGCTGAAGCTCCCTGACGGTGCCTCGGTCAAAGTCGTCGAAACGCCGCCGGGACCGCCCGTGCTCGCCACCCTGCTTGCCGAGATCTACGGTCCTGATGCGCAGAGCCGGCGTGCCACCGCGACCGAACTGGAAAAGATCTTCAAGTCGATTCCCTACATCGTCGATGTCGACAACAGCTTCGGGCAGCCCCGTCCCAAGCTCCGCCTGATCCCTCAGCGGGACCGGATCGACTATTACGGACTGTCGAGCCGCGACATCAACGATTCGATCGGCGCGCTGCTGGGCAGCAAGACGGTCGGGTACGCGCCGCGCGGGGATGAACGCACGCCGCTGCCGATCACCATCGCCCTCCCGCAATCCGCGCGAAGCTGGACGCAGACGCTTGCCAGTACGCCGGTGGCGGTCTCGCAAGGCGCTACCGGCCAAAAGCTGGTCGAACTCGGCGCCGTCGTCGATGCCCAGCAGGAGCAGAGCAGCCCGGCCATCTTCCGGCGCGACGGTCATTTTGCCGATATGGTGACCGCCGAGCTTGCCGGCGATTATGAGGCGCCGATCTACGGCATGCTGGCGGTCGATCGCGCGATAGACAGCTATGACTGGGCCGCCAAGGGCCTGCAGAAGCCGGTAATCCGCCTGGCCGGCCAGCCCACCGACGAAAAGACGACGAGCCTGCTGTGGGACGGCGAGTGGGAGATCACCTGGGTCACCTTCCGCGACATGGGGGCTGCGTTCATGGTCGCGCTGCTCGCCATCTACATCCTGGTCGTCGCCCAATTCCGCAGCTTCCGGCTGCCGCTCGTCATCCTGACACCGGTACCGCTGACGCTGGTCGGCATCGTGATCGGCCATATGCTGTTCCGTGCGCCGTTCACCGCCACCTCGATGATCGGCTTCATCGCGCTGGCCGGCATCATCGTGCGCAACTCGATCCTGCTGGTCGATTTCATCCGGCACACGGCAACGCCCGACAAGCCGCTGCGCGACGTGTTGATCGAGGCGGGGACGATCCGGTTCAAGCCGATCGTCCTGACCGCAGCCGCCGCGATGATCGGCGCTGCCGTGATCCTCACCGACCCGATATTCCAGGGCCTCGCCATTTCGCTCCTCTTTGGTCTCGCCTCCTCGACCTTGCTCACCGTGCTGGTTATCCCCGCCATCTACGTGGTGCTGCGTGACGACGGGAGACCGGCAAGCAAATGACGATGACCGACAGTGCGGTGGAAATACTGTGCGAACGCGCCACCGAGGTTGCCGCGTTTCTCAAGGTCGTTGCCAATGAACAGCGCTTGCTCCTGCTCTGCCGCCTGCGCGAAGGCGAGGCATCGGTCGGCGAGTTGGTCGGCTTGTGCGGCCTGTCGCAATCGAGCGTGTCGCAGCATCTCGCCCGCATGCGGGAGGGCGGCCTGGTCCAGACCAGGCGCGAGAACACCACGATCTTCTACCGCATCGCCGATCTCAGGGTTCAGGCCTTGATGGCTTTCCTGTGTGATCAGTTCGGCGAGCAAGTCACCGGCGTGCCCGCTGCAGAGCGCGCACCGTAACCAGCAACCGGCCGCCGGGGAACTAAAGGATCTTGGCGAACATGGCAGCCGATCCACGTGCCGGCGACGCCGCCTTTCGGTCAGCCAGAGCTGCCATTTCGGCAGGTCCAGTCCTTGCAAGCGCGGTGAGAAAGGCCGCCGCCGCGATAAACGCATCCGACGCCACACTGTAATAGACCTGCTTTGCGGCGCGCCGGGTCTGAACCAATTCAGCCTTGCGCAGCACGCCGAGCTGCTGCGACAGCCCCGGTTGGCCGATGCCGGTCAAAGCCTCGATTTCGCCGACCGACTTCTCGCCTTGCGCGAGGAGCGTGGCGATCAGCCGGAGGCGGGTATCATGGCCCAACGTGCGCATCACTTCGGCGAGCGCTTCGAGATCCGGGGCGGGCAAAGTGTCCGCCATGCCTACCCTTTCTGCGACTGCGGCTTGCTGCGGTAAAACCACAGCGGGTCATCCGCCGCGGCCAGCAGAGCAGCCTGATCCTGGTGGGGCGGCAACAGCACCGCGTCGCCGGGATGCCAGCCTTCCGGGGTCACGACATGATCGGCATCGACAATCTGCAGGGCGGCCAATACCCGGAACATCTCATCGACCGAGCGTCCGATCGTCGCGGGATAGCAGATCATCGCGCGGATGATCCCGTCGGGATCGATGAAATAGGTCGATCGCATCGTGGCCGCGTCGGGCGAGCGATCTGAGATCATGCCGTAGGCCCGCCCGATGATCAGCGATGGATCCTCGACAATCGGGAAGCTCACCGTGACCCCGAACCCGTCGCGGATCGCGCGGATCCAGCCCAGATGCGAATAGAGACTGTCGACCGAGACGGCGAGCAGCGCGCAGTTGAGCGCCTCAAATCGGTCGCTCGCCTTTGACAGGGCGACGAACTCACTGGTGCAGACCGGGGTGAAATCGGCGGGATGCGAGAACAGGATCAACCATCGACCGCGAAAGTCGGAGAGGTTGACCATCCCCATCGTCGTTCGCGCCTGGAAATTGGGGGCCGGATCGCCGATCTGCAGGCACTGTGGGGTGCCGCCCATATCGGCCGATGTTTCGTCCATTTCGGAAAATTCCGTCTCACGCATCTTGGCATTATTCCCTACATGATTACATTACAAATGTAAGCGAGAAATTGAGGGCTTTGGTCATGAGAATGTCGAGACGACGCGTCACATGGCTCCCGGCGCGCCCAAATGGAACGACTCCTGGCCCTTCCTCTGGTGCGGGCCAGGCACGTCAATTACAGGGAATAGCGGGATGAGTGCAGCGTTGGCTGATCCTGTCGTCATCATCTGCCCCTCCTGCGCGACCGCAAATCGCGTTCCGGCCACCCGCATCTCGGAAAGCCCGAAATGCGGGCGCTGCAGCCAGATGCTGTTTCAGGGAGCGCCGGTTGCTGTAAGTGGCCAGGCGTTCGATCGCCATGTGAAGACAGGCTCGCTACCCGTCCTCGTCGATTTCTGGGCAAGCTGGTGCGGTCCATGCAAGGCGATGGCTCCTGCCTTTGCCGCCGCGGCCAAGGGTCTCGAACCAAGGGTGCGTTTGCTGAAGGTCGACACCGAAGCAGAACAGGCCGTTGCCGCTCGGTTCGCGATTCGGTCGATTCCAACGCTCATCCTGTTTTCTGGCGGACGTGAGATCGCGCGCAGCGCTGGTGCCATGGACCAACGCGCCATCACCAGTTGGGTCAACCAGCACCTGCCTCCCAGCTAGTCTTCGCCGTAGAGATCGCGCTGCGACCGATCGATCTCGTCAGCATAGCGCTTGCGGACATATTTTTCGGTCAGCATGCCCAGGATGCGCCTGCGGGATCGACGACCGCCAGGTCGTCGGCTTCGCTCTCGTCGAAGCGCGCCATGATCGCACCGATCGGCATATCGGGAGACAGGGTGGCGTCGCGCAGGATCGTCAGCTCGGATATCATGCGGTCAGTCGGACCGGTGTCGGCGTAGACCGAGGCCGTCGGCACCAGGCCGGCATAGTACCCGTCATGATCTTCGAGCAAAACCCGGCTCGTCGAACCCAAAGGAAACTGCTCCTTGAATGCAGCCATCGACAGGGTCGGCGACGCAGTGGCCGGTGCGGTGCGCATCATGCGGCGCGCTGTCAGTAGGCGCATCCACCCGACATCGCGCGCGCTCCTGACGACTTCTCCACGCAAGTGCAATCGCCAGGTCGAGAAGGAATAGCCAAAGCGCTCGCGTACCAGCGCGCTCGAACATAGCGCGGCGGTCAGGACGACTGCGGTAATCTCGAAGTCATGTGTGGCCTCCAGCACCAGGAGCGACATCGTCATCGGGCCGCCCACCACCGCGACCGCGAGCGCCGCCATGCCGACAAGCGCTGCATCCACCGGTGAGAGAGTGACCGCCCCGGGAATGAGTGCCCAAAGACCCGCCAGGATCTGGCCAAGCAAGGCGCCCAGGAACAATGACGCGAAAAACAAGCCGCCGCGGAACCCGAAGCCGAGCGACACGATCGATGCGAGGCTTTCAAGCCAAAGATCAGCGTCAGCATGCCCAAAGCGAGTTCGCCGCCAATGGTCAGATGCAGGGCGCCGTGCCCGGCCGAGAGCGCGTGGGGCGAGATCATGGCAATGGGCATGAGAATCAGCCCGCCCAAGACCGGACGCGACCATTCCGGCAGCATGGTATGTCGAACGGCCGCTTCCGCGAACGAGACCAGACGCATGAGCGCAATGCCAAGCATGGCCGCGATCAGGCCGAGCACTGCGTAAATCAGATAGTCGAGGGTCGCGAGATTTTGGCTGCTGGTGGCCGCAATGAGATAGGGCGTCGCGCCCAGAGTGCGGGCCGTGATCACTGCGGCAATGGTGGCAGCCAGCACCGGCGCGATACTCGCCGGCGTATAGGCGCCGATGACGATTTCAAAGGCATAAAAGGCACCGGTCAACGGTGCTCCGAACGCCGCGCCGATGGCTGCACCTGCTCCGGCCCCCACGAGCACGCGCATATCGTTGCGCCGCAGATTGAGCCATTGGCCAATTAGCGATGCGATGCCGCCTCCGGCCTGCGCATATGCGGCTTCGAGGCCGACGGACGCGCCGCAGCCGTTGGAGAGTAAGGTTTGGCCAGAAACCAGCAGCGTGTCGCGAAACGGAATGCGTCCGCCATGCAAGGCATTGGCTTCAACCACGTCGATCGACGTGCGCCTTTGCTTGCGGACGATCAGGATGACCGCTCCCAGTAGCGCGCCGCCCAAGGGCAGTGCCAGCAGACGGATGGGCGAGATGATGGCGAGGCCACTCAGCCGATCGTCAAAATTGAGGTCATAGAGCGTGGATTGGAAAAGATGCGCGAGACTGCCCAGCACCGCGGCAATGAGCCCGGCCGCAATGCCAACCCCCACGGCGAGAAGGATGAAGCTGGCTTCGCTCGATCGAAAGATGCGTCGCGCGAGGTAAAGGAGCGCCGAAGGCCGCAACAGGCGCTCATTCATGGGGCGAAATGGTGTCCGCCTGATCTGCAGGCGCAACTGAAATGACTGGAAACATGGCAAGGATTACCGTTTGAGCACGAGACTCGAAAATGCGATTGAGCAATTTTCTCCTTAGATCGGACTGTCGCATGAGTCTCGCGGGTCACGTCCCAACCGCGATCTATTTTTCGTCGCTGCACCTCAATCCCGTGCTGCTTCAGATCGGTCCATTCGCGCTGCGCTGGTACAGCCTGGCCTATATAGCCGGCATTCTCCTCGGCTGGTTCTATCTGGTGAAGCTGCTCGCCGATGACGGCGCCCCCATGGCGAAGGAGCAGGCTGATGCTTTGGTGACATGGGTCACCGCGGGCATCATCCTCGGTGGGCGTCTCGCCTATGTGGTCTTCTACGACTCTGGAACCTATCTCGCGCAGCCCTTGAAGGTATTCAAGCTTTGGGCTGGGGGTATGTCGTTTCACGGCGGCGCGCTGGGCGTTGCGATCGCCATTTTCCTGTTCTCCCAGCGACATCGTCTAAATTGGTTGCGGATCATCGACTATGTCGCAATGTCCGCACCGATCGGACTGTTCCTCGGTCGTCTCGCCAATTTCGTGAATGGTGAGCTTTGGGGACGGCCGACAGACCTGCCATGGGGAATTGTCTTTCCAGGCGCCGGGCCTCTCCCACGCCATCCCAGCCAACTCTACGAAGCGATGCTGGAGGGGCCGATCCTCTTCCTCTTGCTCTGGTGCCTATTCCGTTTCACCAGCGCGCGTCGCCGACCTGGGTTGCTGAGTGGCGCGTTCGTCCTGGGCTACGGCGTTTTCCGGTTCTTGGTCGAGTTCATTCGCGAGCCCGATCAACAGTTGGCTGCCTTTGCCTCCGCGACAGGTCTTCATATGGGTCAGTGGCTTTGCGTGCCGATGGTCTTCGCTGGATTCCTGATGGTTCTACGTGCAACAATTCGACCCGTCGTCTCGGCAGGCGCTTCCGATTGTCCAAGTCTTTTTTTGAAACGCCCGTGATGCAGTTCATGCGCCGTCATGGGCGAGCCGTGCGAGCGCGGGGACGCCCACCGGCGGTGTGGCCTGCCAAGGCACAAAGAACAGTCGCTTAGCCATCGATCCGCGTATGCGATCGACCTGTTTCAGCTCGCCGCTGAGCCGCTGGCGCAGCAGTGGATCGCTCGAGCCAGCCGCCAGCAGGCTCTTGTTGATGATCCAGGCAAAAGGCTCGATTTGCGCGCGCCGCAAATCGTCCTGCAATGCGCTTGCCTGCGAGACAGGTGTGGTCTCCGCAAGAGTAACCAGCAGAATATGCGTATAGTCGGGATCCTGGAGCCGCATCAGCGGCGTAGTTATGCGGCCGGCAAGGTCGTGCAAAGTCGATTGCCGTGTCATTTGGCGGTGATAGGCGCCGGTCGCATCCATTAGCAGAAGGCTGTGACCGGTGGGGGCCGTGTCCAGCACGACAAACGCGCTGCGCGCCTCGGCGACGATATGCGAGAAGGCATGGAAGACGGCGACTTCCTCCGTGCAAGGCGAGGCCAAGTCCTCGCGCAGCAGGGCCTGACCCTGCGCATCGAGCATGCCGCCTCTCTGCTCCATGATCTTGGCGATGTACCGCTCGGTTTCCGCTTTGGGATCAATCCGGTCGACGCGAAGCCCGGCGACATTCCCGGTCATCGTCATTGCCAAGTGTGCGGCGGGGTCAGTGGTACTGAGATGCACGCTGTGGCCACGCTCGACGAGCCCTAGCGCTATGGCCGCGGCGATGGTGGTCTTGCCCACGCCGCCTTTTCCCATCACCATGATCAGCCCTTTGCCGTCCGCTGCGAGCAGGTCGATCAGTCGATCGAGGCCGGGCAGGTCGCCGACCCATGGCGCAGCAACGGCGGGTTCGCCAGGGTTTGTCGACAATGGGCCAGAGCACAGGACTGAACGTAGCGCGTCCAGGCCCATCATCTCGAAGGGGCAGAGCTCTATGTCGTCGCGCGGAAGCTTCCGGAGCACGGCTGGCATCTCTGCCAGCGCCTGCTGTCCCTGGGCCTCCAGCGACGCCGCCGTCGCGTCGGATGGGTCGCTGGCGCGGAACAGGCCGTTCACAACGAGATGCTGGTTGCCGAGCCCCAGCACCGCCAACTCGGTCGAGGTTCGACCCGCCTCGGCGATCGCGCCGCGTTCCGGGCGCGTCACGAGAATGACGGCTGTGGCCGCGGGATCGCACAACGCCGCCATGGCTCTTCTGAAGCGCTCCTCTTGCGTCTTGAGTCCCGAGTGAGGTCCCAGGCACGACGCGCCTTGGTCATTTTCCGCGAGGAAGCCGCTCCAGGCCTTGGGCAGGCTGAGCAATCGCAGCGTGTGCCCCGTCGGCGCGGTGTCGAAGACGATGTGATCATAGGTGCCGTCAGCATCGGCAAGGCGGCCGACGAATTCGTCGAATGCCGCGATCTCGGTCGTACAGGCGCCCGAAAGCTGCTCACGAATCGTATCGCGGTCCCGGGCGCTCGCATCGGGCTCCATTTGGGCCAGCACGCGCGTGCGATAAGCTTCTGCCGCAGCGGTCGGATCGATGTTCAGGACGTACAGGCCGGGAGCGTTCGGCACCGCGACCGGCTGATTGGTCAAGGGTACGTCCAATATTCGTCGAGATTGGAGGCAGGATCGGTGCTGACGAGCAGGATCGATTTGCCGCGATCGGCAAGCGAAAGGGCGGCTGCGCATGCGATCGACGTCTTGCCAACGCCTCCTTTGCCCGTGAAGAATAGGAAACGGGTGGGTTCGACCAGAAATTGTGGGACGCGGGTCAGCGAACTATCGTTCATGACTTGGCTTGATCCTCTTCACTGCGGGGACGCCCGCCGCCGGCTGGCGCTGCAATTCACAAGATGTGGAAGGGACCGAAAAGTTCGAATCCTCTTTGTTGAGGGATGGCTTACCGCTTCGCTCAGCAGCCGGGCATACGTAGTCTCACGGCGTGCCGGGAAGTGTGGAAGCGCAGACCAAGGGCTACGCAACGTCACGTAGAGACCCCGGGGTGGCGTTGGACATAAGCCAATGTGCGGTTCGTCCGCGTCGATGGAGTTCTGACTCATGGCACTGAAGATGAAAGCCGCCATTTTCCTCGAACCCGGTCGAATCATCCTGGGGGAAAAACCGGTGCCGGATGTCGGGCCTCTGGATGCGCTCATCCGAGTGACGACCACCACGATCTGCGGGACTGACGTCCATATCCTAAGGGGCGAATATCCTGTTGCGCGGGGCCTGACGGTGGGACACGAGCCGGTCGGCATCATTGAAAAGCTCGGCTCGGCGGTCGTCGGCTATCGCGAGGGTCAGCGCGTGATCGCCGGCGCGATCACGCCGTCGGGCACCTCGAATGCATCTCTGTGCGGCTTCCACTCGCAATGCGGCGGCGCACATGATCATGGCTGGAAAGCGATGGGAGGGTGGCGGTTCGGCAATACGATCGACGGTGCGCAAGCGGAGTACCTGCTCGTGCCCGATGCGATGGCCAACCTCTCGCCGGTGCCCGACGGCCTCACCGACGAGCAGGTGCTGATGTGCCCGGACATCCTCTCGACCGGATTCAGCGGCGCAGAATCCGGCCGCATCCGTATCGGCGACACGGTCGCCATATTCGCGCAGGGGCCTATCGGCCTGTGCGCCACCGCTGGCGCAAAGTTGATGGGCGCGACCACCATCATTGCGGTCGATACCCTGCCCGAAAGGCTGGCGATTGCCCGCGCGATGGGGGCGGATCATGTCGTCGACTTCAGCAAGGTCGACCCGGTCGATGAAATTCGCAGGATCACCGATGGCCGCGGCGTCGATGTCTCGATCGAGGCGCTTGGGCGGCAGGCCACTTTCGAGGCAGCCTTGCGCGTGCTGCGGCCGGGCGGCACGCTCTCCTCGCTCGGCGTGTATTCGGAGGACCTTCGCATCCCGATCGATGCCTTTTCCGCGGGCCTCGGCGACAACCGGATCGTCAGTACGCTCTGCCCGGGCGGCAAGGAACGGATGCGGCGGCTGATGGACGTCGTGGCTTCAGGGCGCGTGGACACCGGGCCCCTTGTCACTCACCGTTTCGCGCTCGACGACATCGAGAGCGCGTATGAACTTTTCTCCAACCAGCGGGATGGTGTGTTGAAGGTCGCGATCCGGCCCTGACGGTTCGCGCTGCCCGCCGAGTTTACGGGCACAGGCGCGGCGGCAATTCTTTTCATTGCGCGGCGGTCGGCGTCCATCGCACAAGCGCTGAGGCAAGGGCTGGCGCGATAGCGACGCTTGCGGTTGGGCCTGCCACGGTATCGGTGGACCGAACTCGCGCCACCCCCGCAGCGGCGAGTTTCGCGAGATCGTGAGGACTGGCCAGACAATGTGTGGCGACCGCCTCGATGCGTGTTGCGCCAGCGGCGTGGAGCAGTTCGGCGCATCGCACCAGGGTGCCACCGCTCGAGATGAGATCGTCGATCAGCACCACGGTCCGCCCCTGCACCCGCTCGATACCGGCTATCTCCAATTGGACATGGCGATCGCCTAGCCGCCGCTTTTCACCGACCAGGACCTGGAGACCCAATGGAGCGGCGACGGTTTCGACCCAGGGCCGGGATTCAGCGTCCGGGCCGATCAGCATGACGGCTGATGTTATCTCCGGCCGGAGCAATTCGACCAATGTCTCCGCAGCCGACACTGCGACTGCATCGATCCCCGGGGCAACTGCCGCTAACGAGGCGGTTCGGTGGAGATGCGGATCGACCGTCACCAGCATGTCGAAATGCGCCGCGAGCAGCGTGCCGATCACTTTCTGGCTGACTGCTTCGCCGGGCTGGAACGCGATGTCCTGGCGCATATAGCCGAGATAGGGTGCAACCAGGACGATGCAGCTCGCACCGCGGTCCCGCAGGGCCGAAGCCGCCAGCATCAGTTCGACCAGTTTCTCGTTGGGATGGTCGAGCGAGCGATACAGGATTGCGGTGCGCTGCGTATCCTCAACCCGGACGAGGCTTTCGCCATCGGGAAAGCGACGGACGTTGACCGCCCGGCAGTCGATACCCAGCAGGTCGGCCAGGCGATGAGCGGCCTGAAGGGATTCGGCAAAATGATGGATCGTCGCGATCATGACAGCAGCCGGTAGCCCGAGCCCTCGGCCGCCAGATCGCAGGCAAAGCGCAGGCCGGTCTCCGACTGCGCGTGGATCCGGTAAAGCGGCTCACCCCTGCGAACCCTGTCACCGATCTTGCACAGCAAATCGATGCCCGCGCCCTTGTCCATCGGCGCGCCTGCCAGCCGGGCGATGCGCGCGATCAGGTGACAGTCGATCGCAGCGACCGAGCCGTCCTCGTCCGCGAGGATTTCGCTACGCAGCGCGCCCGGACGGAACGTCTGGGTCTGCGCGCCTTGCGCCGCAACGAGGCGTTCCATTGCCGCCAATGCCTTGCCCGATGCCAGCAGGTCGAGCGCCCGCGCATAACCGCGCCCACCCTCCAGGTCAGGATCGAAATCGAGCACGCGTCCCGCCAGCAGCAGCGCCCGCTCGCGCAGATCGTCGGGGGCGTCCGCATCGTTACGCAGCACGGCCATCACGTCGCGGGCCTCCAGCACAGGCCCGATGCCGCGTCCGATCGGTTGCGAGCCGTCCGTCAGCACAACATCGACCGTCAGTCCCACCTTGTGCGCGACATATTCGAAGAGCTTGCGTAGTCGCACGGCTTCGCCCTGCGAACGGACCTTGGCGGTGGGACCCACCGGAATGTCGATCACCATATGGGTGGAACCGGCGGCGAGCTTCTTGGACAGGATCGATGCGACCATCTGTTCGAACGTGTCGATGCGGAGTGGCCGCTCGACGGAGATCAGGACGTCGTCGGCCGGGGACAGGTTCATCCGCCCGCCCCAGGCAAGGACGGCCTTTTCGGTCGCGACGATGGCCCGCATGCGTTCCGCCGACAAATCGACGTTTGCAAGCACCTCCATCGTGTCGGCGGTCCCGGATGGGGAGGTGATCGCGCGCGACGATGTCTTGGGCATGATGAGACCGTGCGCCGCGACAATCGGCACGACGATCATTGACGTGCGATTTCCCGGGATGCCGCCGATGCAATGCTTGTCGACCACCAGCGGAGCATGCCAGTCAAAGCGGTCGCCGGCATCGGCCATGGCGCGGGTCAACGCGAGTGTTTCCTGGGTCGTCATGAAGCCGGCGCAGGCCACCAGAAAAGCGCCAATCTCCATCGGCGAGTAACGATAGGCCGCGACATCAGTGATGATGGCAGCGATCTCGCTGTCGCTGAGAACATCGCCGCCGATCTTGCGCCGGACGGCCTCCAGGCTGCGGGGCGGCTTGGCCTGCGCGATCAAGACGCTCTCGCCTTCGGCTAGCCCGAGTCGTCGGAAGGCCTGCTCGCCCAGGCCGATTTCGCCGTCGCCGACGATATTCGGATCGTCGCAGATCGCCAGCGTTGCGAGAATGCCGCTAGCGTCTCCGGTGATCTCGATCTTGCGCATGGCCTGAAACTGCTCCGCGCCATAGCCGTCGGCCGAGCGTAGCAGGAATGCTGTGTTTTCAGGATAAGTATCGACTGCCACGCGCCTGATCTTCAACATCGATATCCCCGTTCGCGTATATCATGGCATTGCGCATGGTGCTCGAATGTCGCCGCCAGATGCGGCCGCGCCGCCGAATCAAGATGTGCCCTCACGAGCCAGCCTGACGCAGCACGATCGGCAGCATGAGCAGGCCGGCGGCGACGCTTGCCACGAGCGGCAAAGCGGCTTGCCAGCCCCTGGTCCAGCCAGCGAGGCTGATCGCCGCTCCTGCCTTGAAGAGCGTGTTGAGCATGACGGGCGCTGCGAGCACGAGGCCTGCGGTTCGCGCATCAAGTGTTCCGGACGGCAATCCGCCCATGGTGATGATGGCGGAATCGACATCGACCATGCCGGACAGGGCAAGCACGGTCGCAAGCCCGGCATCGCCGAACTTATGCAACACCCAGCGCGAGACCAGCGAGAGTACCATCACCAGCGCCATCAGGGCGAGGGCTGGCAGGATGTCGAATGGGTTGCGAACCGCGACCTCCTCGGTCGGTTTGGCCGGACGCCGCATCGCAATGCGCATATGCCAGAGCGTCGCCGCCGCGCTCATGAGCGCGGCGGGAACGACAAGCAGCGCCAGCGTGGAAAATGCAAAGGGTGCGAGCACCGCCACCAGGACGAGCACGCGCAGCAGCATGACCGTCGAAGCGGTAGCGATTCCGGCGATGAGAATGGGAGCGCGCTCGTCGATATTGCGTAGCCTGGTGGCCAGGGCCGCCGTCACCGCGGTCGACGAAACCATTGCCCCGGCGCCCGCCGTCGCGATCGTGCCGCGCGATGCCCCCAACCGCTTGCTGGCAACATAGCCGGCAAACGAGAAGCCCGACACCATCACGACGACCATCCATAGCTGACGCGGGTTCCAGGCATCGAAGGGGCCAAAGGTACGATCGGGAAGCAGCGGCAGGATAACCATGGCTATCAGGGCAAACCGCGCGATCGCATTCACTTCGGCTTCACTCAACCGCTCGACCCAGACGTGAAGCTGCGGGCGCAAGGCCAGTACCAAGGTGATCACGACGGCGATGATCGTGGCGAGCATCGCTTGCTGGGTCGTCGCAAGAAACCCGCAGCCGAGGGTCAGCAGGCCCACCAAACTAGCTGTCCCACTGACCTTGCCACTTCGCCACGCCAGCTCTGCGTAACCAAGCAGGACCAGGATGGCCGCTCCAGCGAGGATGATCGTTGCGACAATGCTGTCGCTTGAATGGATGGCACCGGCCATGCCGCCTGCCAGCCCGAGTAGGCCAAAGGTGCGAATGCCTGCGAAGCGGGAGCCCGGCGGCTCTTTACGCAGCGTCCATCCGCGCTGGATACCGATCAGCAGGCCAAGCGTGAGCGAGAGGGCAATCGCTCCGATCGCGTCGATGCTGGTGGCCCCCAATCAATCTCTCCACTGTAGGGGTTCGTCGATCTCCGGGGGGCCGTGTTCATCGTTCCCGTCAACAGAAGGTCGAACCAACGGAAATCTGTCATCGATCAAGTCGAGCGTAAGCGTTTTTACGAAGCGCACGTTATCGGGAGCCGTACGAACTCGAAAACATCCTTGCGCTGGTAAAGCACTTCCGCGCTCCGGTCTTCCTTCACGGTCTGGCGATATGCCGCGTGCTGGCACAGCCGATGCACTCAGCAGCCGCGGGCAATACGTTCAGCCGCTCGGCCGCAATGACATTGCCGCAGCTGGTGCAAATCCCGTAGCTGCCCGAGCCAAGCCGAGCGATGGCGTTCCTGGTCAGTTCGATCTCGGCGAGCGTCGAGCTTTCCAAAGTGTCCAGCGCCTGGTCATCCTCCCGGTCGACCGCCTGTTCGGCAAAGTCGTCGTCGAGCGGTCGGCCCAGTTCGGCTTCGATCCGCCCAACCTGCGACATCAACGCGGCAAGTCTCTCGGTTAGACGGCTACGGGCCTCTGTCTTATCCGGCATCAGGCCACCTTCCTGTCGGCGATCATGGTTGAAATCTCGTCGGGCAGACCGAGCCGTTGCTTATTCAGTGTCTCCTGACGGATGACCGGCGACAAGCGCGTGTGGCGAATCGCAAGGAGAAGACCCTGGTAATTCTTGACGAATTGGCGGTGAATCGACCGCGCCTCGCTGCATTTCGCAACCTGTCCGAGGAGCCGATGCGCACACGCTCGCTTGAGTAGATAGGGAATTTCGAGTTTGTCCATGGGGCACCTCCGCACAAATACGGTGGCACCCATCCGATACGGAGTCGTTACGGGATTCTCCGTACCCTCCACCCGTCCAGATCAGCCGATGGCCGAAGGGAGATTTTCGCGGCTGTGGCGTCGAACCGACTGTTCTGCGCGGGCATGCTTGTAGCTCTCGAGCACCGCTCGCATGTCGGCGACGGCATGCTCGCGAGCCCTTGTGTCGTTGATTTGCGCGAGCTCTCGTTTCAGCTTGGTCGCGAAATCGGCATAGCTGTTCTGCCAGTCGGGTCCGATCACGTCCTGAAGTCTCGGATCGGCGGTCCTGGTTCGCGCGGCGGGCTTCGCGGGCGCGAGATGATAGGCCTCCCCGATCTCGGGCACGAGGATCGAGGACGCGATCTGCCTGGTTTGGGCGAACTGGCGCAGCGTTTCGATCGACGAGGCTTCTCCATGCCCGAGGAAGAGGCTGCCGCCAACAGGACGGCGAGCCTCCATCCAGGCGAGCAGTCCATCCTGGTCGGCATGTGCGGAATAGGTCTCGATGTGGCGGATCTGTGCGCGGACGACGATATCCTCGCCCCAGATTCGCACGCGTTCGGCGCCTTCGAGGATCACCCGGCCCAGCGTTCCTTCGGCCTGGAAGCCGACAAACAATATCGTCGCCTCGCGCTTGAACAGGTTGTGCTTGAGGTGATGTCGGATGCGCCCTGCCTCACACATGCCGGACGCCGCCAGGATGATGGCACCCGAGACGCTGTTGAGCCGGATAGACTCCGCGGTCGCATCGACGAAATGGAAGGCCGTGTTGCGGAAGATATTTTCGCCGTTCATGTCCTCGAGCGTATCGGCAAACTTCGCGAAAACGCTCGTTGCCCTGTTGGCCAGGGGTGAATCCACGAAGATCGGCACTGACCGGATGCGCTTCGCGTCGATCAGCGCGGCCATGTCGAGCAGCAGCTCCTGCGTCCGTTCGAGCGCGAACACCGGGATGATAAGGTTTCCGCCGCGGGCCAGCGCCTGGGTGATTTCCTTCTCCAGCAGGGCGCGGCGATCAACGATCGTTAGGTCTTCCCGCTTGCGGTCTCCGTAGGTGGACTCGCAGATGACATGATCGAAGTCGGCGGGACTCTCGGGGTCGGGGTGGAAGGCCTTGTGTTCAGGCCCTATGTCGCCCGAGCAAAGGATATGGGTGCCATCGACCTGCAGCTCGACCGATGCAGACCCCAATATGTGCCCGGCGTTCCACAGACGCGCCTTGAAACCGGGAACGGGTTCAAACCATTCTTCGAGCGGGATCGGCCGTGTCTGTCGCCAAGCAGTCATCGCGTTTTGTTCGGTGTAGATCGGCTCGATATCCGGCAGGTCGGCGCGATCCTTGCGCCGGTTACGTCGGGCGGCGTCGCCCTCCTGGATGCGCCCCGCATCGGCAAGCATGAATTCGAGCAGCGCGGCGGTCGGCTCGGTGCACCAGATGTCGCCGGTAAAGCCTTCGGCCACCAGCCGAGGCAGTAAACCGCTATGGTCGATATGCGCGTGCGTCAGGATGACAGCATCGACATGGCGCGCGTCGAACGCAAATGCGCTGCGGTTCAGCGTCTCCAGCGTACGCGACCCCTGGAAGAGGCCACAGTCCACGAGGATGCGCTTTCCCCTATGTGTGAACTCCATGCAGGAACCCGTGACCGTGCGCGCCGCGCCGTGAAAGGCGAGTGTGAGTTTCTCCGTCATGCTGCCGCGCTGCTGATCAGGTCCATGGAATACCGCTACGCCGAACCACCGAGCCCGACACTTGGTATGTATACTTATCTTGGACTCATTCTCAGGCCGGCCCGGTCGCTGTCGATAGAACTGCCCTTTTCAATGGCATCGAAATGCTGAGCTTCACGCCGAAATATCCGCGATCATCGGGCCCACGGTCCCAACCTCCTATCACCTTTGCCTTGCAGGTGACCGGCTTGCCCTCCGGATTGAGCCGAAGGATCGCTGGCCGGATGTCGGCCGACATCTCGGATGGAACCCAGCCCACCGCGCGGTGGTCGATCATCACGCCGATCGCATTTGGATCGCGCGAATTATCGTCGAAGAGAGCTGTGCCGGAAAATGACAATTATGCCCCTCTTCGCAGCGCCCCCCCGGTCAGCGCTCAGATTATCCTGCCATTGCATCTCGCCGACCAGATCAACATTGAAACCATGGGCGCGCCGAGCGGCAAGACGCCTCGCTCGAACCACCAGCATCCCGTACCGTCATAATTGGCCGGAAAGTGCGGCTGCCCCGCCACGCGGTGAGGTCTGGCAAAAAAGCGCTTTGAACAGGGTCACCGCTCGTCTCCAGGCCAGCTTTCAGCCGCCATCAATGCGATAATATGATGGGAAGATCCGGTGATGCCAGGACGGAGCGGGTCGCGCCGCCGAGGACAAACTCGCGGGCGCGCGAATGGCCGTAGGCGCCCATCACCAGAAGGTCAGTTCCCGAAGCCTTGCAATTCGCCAGCAGCGCCGTGCCGGCATCGCGGCCATCGGCGGGAATATCGACCGCTTCTGCTTCGATCCCGTGGCACGCAAGATTGCGGCAGATGTCCGCAGCGGAACCCGACATTGTCTTATCGTTATCACCCGACACCCAGGCCACACGCACCGTCTTGGCGAGGCTGCAGAATGGGAGCGCATCGGCCAAGGCGCGGGCGGCCGCACGGCTACCATCCCAGGCGACAGTAACGATGTCGAGCCGATGTCCACCGCCGCCACTCCGCGGCATCAGGTAGATCGGCCTCCCGGACTCGAACACAAGGTCTTGAACCACGTACGCGATATCGAGGCCGTCATCGATGGGCACGACGGTGATGTCGTGAGACCGCGCGCGTTTCGCCAGTTCGCGGGACATGGCGAATTCCGTGCACTCGATCAGGGTCTGTTCGCCACGGGATTGGGCCGGAATACGCGTGGTCATTTCATCCAGAAGATGTCGTGCGCTTTCCCGGCTCTTGGCATTTTCCTCCGCGATCAGTGCGTTGGCATGCACCAGCTTGTCGGCAAGCCAGTTCGATACGCGGGGGATGACGATCTGACAGACCACACCGGACAGTCGAGCATCGAGCGTTGTGGCAAGGGATATTGCCGCATCGATCGACCAGCGCGGCGAGTGCTCTGGCGCACTGCGAAGCTGCAGTAGAATGTCGTGAATGCCCATGTGAAAACTCTCCCGTTGAAGGGATATTAGGCTCACTTGGAATCCCGGGAGATGCGTAGATTCCCGGACGCTTTCCCATTGCCAGGCGCGCCGGCCGTGCGGCTCGTCTCAGAATTTGATCGGGTGGTCGCAGCGGTTCGCAGAAATCCGCCTCATAAACCCGGACGGAGACCCGGACGGACCAACAAAACCAGAAAAAATCTAATGATTTCAACGGATTTTGGCGGAGCGGGAGGGATTCGAACCCTCGATACGCTTTTGACGTATACTCACTTTCCAGGCGAGCGCCTTCGACCACTCGGCCACCGCTCCGCATGTCCTGGACAGAACGGTCGCCCTAGAGCGTCCGTGGCGACTGTGCAAGCGATCTGCTGCGGGCGGGGATTGCGCCCGTGCATATGAGCGTGGCACGATGGCACAATGCCGATGGTCCCGCCAATCTTCGCCCTGCTAGCCGCCGCCCAGATCGCCGCGAGCGCACCGCCCGCGCCGACGCCCAAGCCGACCGCTGCACAACTCGCCGCCGCCGCCCCGGCGGAGGCGTGGGCAGGGATCGACCCAAATGATCTGCTTCTGCTCGACTTTGCCGATGGCCAACGCTCCGTCATCTGGCTCGCCGCCGAGTTCGCGCCCGTGCATATCGCCAATATCCGAACGATTGCGCGCAGCGGGTGGTGGAGCGACGCGACGGTGTACCGCGTGCAGGACAATTACGTCACCCAATGGGGCGATGCGAGCGAGAAGAAGCCGCCCGCCGTCGGCATCGATCGTCATCCGCCGGCCGAATATGAATGGGCCTGGGGCGCGCATGGCCGTGCCGTCGCCAATCCGTATCGCGATGCCTATGCGACGCACACCGGCTTCACCCCGAGCGGCTGGGCCGTGGCGGGCGACGGCAAGGCGCAATGGCTGCCGCATTGCTACGGCATGGTCGGCGTAGCGCGCGATCTCGCACCCGATACCGGCACCGGAGGTGATCTTTATACCGTGATCGGCCACGCGCCGCGGCATCTCGATCGCAACATCGCAGTGGTCGGGCGGGTGATTGACGGAATGGCGGCGCTGTCGGCCCTGCCGCGCGGCACCGGCGGGGGACTTGGCCTGTATGAAGATGTGAAAATGCGCGTGCCGATCAAGCGCATCGTTCTTGCCGCCGATTTGCCGCCGGGCGAGCGGCCCGCATTTCAGTACCTACGGCCCGACGCGCCAGTATTTGCCGCAACGTTGGCGGCGCGCGCCAATCGCGGCGGGCCGTTCTTTACCGTGCCTGCGGGTGCCGCAGACCTCTGCAACCTGCCGGTGCCGGTGCGCGCGGCCCCGCCACCGCGCTGAGGCTTATTTGCCGACCCAATCGGCCACTTCGCCCGCAACGGTGTTGGCGGCCTGATTGAGGGCGACGCTGACGGGTCCTGCTGCAATCGCGCTGGCGTGAACGCGCGCCTCGAAGCGGCGTTTCTCGACGATCTTGCCGGTGGTGCGGATCAGCGATCCGTCGAAGATGACCACCGCGTCCTGCGTGGCCGCATCGATGCCAAACGCCCGCAATTCACCCGACAGCACCGCGCCGGGATCGGAAAACGCCTGCGAGCTGCTCAGCACGATACGACCGGTCTTTGCGGGGATCGTGTCCGATAAAAGCCGCGCGAACATGCGGTTGGGCGGCTCAACCCATTGCGCCTTGGCGACATAGGCGATCGAGGTCTCGCTCGCTTGCACCGGAATGCGTGTCCCGGCGAGCGACTGGCCGACCACCGGCACCTGGATGGTGATGGTGGGCGCGGTCCCCGAATTCTGCGTGTTCCCGACGGGCAAGGTGGTGGTCGAGGTCAGCGTCAGCAGCGAAGGGGGCGGCTTCGGCGCAAAGCTGATGCAACCCGCCAGTGGCACCATCGCAGCCAGTGCGAGCAGCACTTTGGTGGACGAACGAACCATAGTCACTGTCCCTTTCCGGGCTTGTAATCGGGCAATTTCGACTGGCCGATCAACGAGCTTGCGCCGCCGCGATCGAGCTTTTCGGCGACCGAGGTGAGCGCCTGCGACATCTGGCGCAGATCGTGGACGAGTTGGCCGACCTCGGGGATGGTCTGCTTGGAGAACGCCTGCAAGCCGGGCCGCGCATCGCTGACGGCGGCGTCGAGCGTTTCCATGCTGTGCTGCGCGCTGGCGATCGCCTTGTTGAGGTTGCCCATCACCGGATGGATATCATCCTTCAACATGCCATTGGTGGTGTCGGCGAGATTGCCGATCTGTTCGGCGGCAATTCCCGCCTTTTGCAAGGTCGTTTTGGTTTCGGCGAGCGTGGCGGCGATGTCGGGACCGCGATCGGCCAATGCCTTGGTCAGGCGATTGGTATTGGCGAGGATGCCGGTGATCGACTGCTGGTTCTTCTCCGACAGCACGTCGGACAGTTTCTCGGTCAGCGTCGAAATACGTTCGAGCAATTGCGGAGCCGAACTCAGCAATGCACCGAGGCCTCCCGCCTTGGTCGGGATCGTCGGCACGCCATTGGGGCAATCGTTGAGCGGGTTGACCGCCGGACATGTGATCGGCGGTGCGCCCTTGATCGCGCCATCGAGCTGCACGGTGCTGGTGCCGGTAAAGCTGCCCTGCAGCGTGGCGGTGGTGCCGACCAGGATTGGCGTGTCGGCATTCACGCTGATCCGCACGCGCACCAACTGCGGATCGGGCTTCCACAGCTTGATTTCCTTGACCTGGCCCGACGGCACGCCCGAAAAGGCGACCGCCGATCCCACGGCCAGACCATCGACCGATTGCTTGAAGAAGATATCATATTCCTTGTCGGTGGCGGTGCCCCAGCGTGCGATCCACACCAGGAACAACAACATCACCGCGATCAGGATCAGCACGACGGTGCCGACCAGAACATGGTTCGAGCGGGTTTCCATCAGCTACTGCCTTTCGCTTGCGCGCGTCTTCATTGTTGTGGACTGTGGCGATCGCGGCGCGCCCGCGCGGCCCCTTGAAATATTCCTGGATCCAAGGGTGGTCGAGCGCCAGCAGTTCGTCGATCGTGCCCACCGCAATCACCTTCTTGTCGGCCAGCACGGCGACGCGGTCGCAAATCGCGTAGAGCGTATCGAGATCGTGTGTGATGAGGAACACCGTCAGCCCCAGCGTCTTTTGCAGCGAGGCGGTGAGTTCGTCGAACGCAGCCGCACCGATCGGATCGAGCCCTGCGGTCGGTTCGTCCAGGAACAGCAGTTCCGGATCCAGCGCCAGCGCCCGCGCTAGCCCGGCACGCTTCTTCATGCCGCCCGACAGTTCGGCGGGGAATTTCGGCCCTGCGTCGGCTGGCAGACCGGTCATCACCACCTTGTACGCCGCGATTTCGTCGAGCAGCGCGCCTTCCAGATCGGGATAGAATTCGCGCAGCGGCACTTGCACATTCTCGGCCACGGTCAGCGTCGAAAACAGCGCCCCTCCCTGGAACAGCACGCCCCAGCGCTTGGTCAGCCCGGTGAGGTCGATTTCCTCGCGATTGACGGTCGATTCGCCAAACACCTCGACGTCGCCCGCGACCGGCACCTGTAAGCCGATGATCGAGCGCATCAGCACCGATTTGCCGGTGCCGGAGCCGCCCACCACACCCAGAATTTCGCCACGACGCACCGTCAGGTCGATGCCGTCATGCACCACTTGGTCGCCAAACGCGCTGCGCAAACCGCGCACGACGATGACGGGATCGTCTGCCTTGCTATCGCGCGTCATATCCAGCCGATCGAGGTGAAGAAGACCGCGAAGAAGGCATCCAGCACGATCACCAGAAAGATCGCCTGCACAACCGCCGATGTGGTGCGGGTGCCGACCTGTTCGGCGTCGCCCTCCACCAGCATGCCCTGGAAGCAACCGGCCACGGCAATGATGAGGCCGAACACCGGTGCCTTCACCAACCCGACATAAAGATCGGTGATCGGCACGACTTCGCGCAGCCGCTGGACGAAGGTCACCGGCGGAATTCCGAGCGAGACCCAGCATAGCAGCAGACCGCCGATGATCGCGACGATCGACGCGTACATGCCGAGCAGCGGCATCATGATCACCGTCGCCAGCACGCGCGGCAGCACCAGCGCCTCCATTGGCGACACGCCGATCGTGCGCATCGCGTCGACTTCTTCGGTCAGCTTCATCGTGCCGATCTGTGCGGCAAAGGCCGAGCCCGATCGCCCGGCGACCATGATCGCGGTCATCAAGACGCCAAGTTCGCGCAGTGTGATTCGCCCGACCAGATTGATGGTGAGGAACTCCGCCCCGAATTGCTGCAACTGCACAGCTCCCTGCTGTGCAATAACGATGCCGATCAGAAAGCTCATCAGGCCGATGATGCCAAGCGCGCTCACCCCCACCACTTCGAAACGCTGGATCACCGCATTGAAGCGAAAGCGCTTGGGGTGGGTCGTCACATGCCAGAAGGCGATCAGCGTCGCGCCAAGAAAGCCGAGCAGGCCGTAGAGCGTGCGTCCAGTCTGGACGACCGCATCGCCGATTTCGCCGACGACGCGGGTTAAGCTCCCAACGGGGGCGGGGCGCATCGCCACCGGCTGGTCTGCATGGGCGACTTGCGACAGCAGATGTTCGCCATCGGCATCGAGCCCGACGACATCTGCATCATGCTCGGCGGCGAAGCGGTGGATCAGCCATGCCCCCACCGTATCGATTCGCGTGATCGCGCTCAGGTCGACATGCGCGACCTCGCCCTGAAAAGCGCGCAATTGCTCGGGCAACGTCCCGATCGCCGCCAACGAAAGGCTTCCCGTGAAGCGCACGGTGTCGCGGTCGAACGAGAAGGCGGCCATATCGGTCATCTGCTGCCTTCTGTGCTGCAATCGGGGTAGATCGGCAAGGCTCGAACATCCTATGGCGCTGCAATGCACCATCTTAGCGTCTACGATATGGACAAGACTATTACATACGCGCCGACTTGGACTTCGTTCCTTGTCCGCACGGCATGGGCGGAGGCTCCCTGGCGGCTGGCCTTGCTCCCGCTCGCCGGTCTGGCGACGTTGGGCTATGCTGTCGGAGCGATCGGGCGGGCCGGGTTGAAGGAAAGGACGCACGCGCTCCTGCTCGGTAACGCCTTGCCCGAGGCGGTGGCAGCGCGCGCTGCGGCACGATTCGCGGATCGGATCGTGGGCACGGGCGTCTATGCTGGTGCGCTCGCGCAGATCGCGGCGGACCGTGCCGCGGGCTATCGGCTGGTCCTGGCGACTGCGTCCTACGGCTTTTATGCGCGCGCGATCGCCGAACGGCTCGGCTTCGACGCCGTGATCGCGACCGGGGTGGTGCAGGAAGGTGGCGTCCTGCGCGCGCGCATCGCGGGGGAGAATTGCTATGGCGCGGCCAAGCTTCGGATGATCGAGGCGTGGCTGGCAGCGCAGGGGATCGCGCGCGCCGACGCCGTGGTGCGCTTCTATTCGGACCATGTGTCGGACGCGCCGTCGCTGGAATGGGCCGACGTCGCATCGCCACAAACCCGCACCGGCGGCTTCGCACGCTGGCGCACGCGCGCGGCTGGGCGGTGGAGGATTGGGAGCGTTAGGGCGCGGGCCGGGTATTCGGCGACCGTTACAACGCGACATCCACTGCATGAATTGCCAGCCCGACCAGGCCGCCGACCAACGTTCCGTTGACGCGGATATATTGTAGATCGCGGCCGACCGCGTTTTCCAGGCGGCGCGTGATCGTGCCCGCATCCCAGCCCTGGATCGTTTCCGACACCAGCCGCACGATGCCGTCGCCATAATCCGCCGCCATGCCGACCACGGCGCGGCGCACGAACCGGTTGATCGTCGCGCGGAGCTTCGCATCGGTCTGCAGTGTTTCGCCGAGCTGGCGTAGCGCATCGCCGACCGGGCCTGCCAGCATCGCATCAGGGTTGCGCGCGATCCGCAGCATACCGCCGCGCGCCTGCTCCCACAGCCCGTCGAGCCAGCGCTGCATCGCGGGATTGTCGATGATCTCGCTTTTCACCGCCGCCACGCGCTCGCGCATGCGGGGATCGTTGATCAGATCATGGGCAAGCGCGGCGAGCCCCGCCTCGGCCTTTTCGCGCAACGGGTGGTCGGGATCCTCGGCGATGCCGGTCAGCAAGCCATTGAGGCCATCGATGATCTTGGTCGCCAGCGTCTCGTCCAGCCCGGTCCAGCGCATCACGCTGCCTGCCCGGTCATGCACCATCTGGCGGATAAGCTGTTCGTTGGAGGCCAGCAACCGTGCGCCCCAGCGCACAATACCGTCGAGCAGCGGCAAATGCCTGTCTTCGGCGATCGCCGCGCTCAACGCCTGCCCGAGCAAAGGCGATACGTCGAGCGCGCGCAGCCGTTGCCCGATCCCGGCCTTGACCATTCCGCCGAGCCGCTGCTGGTCGAACGCTTCCAATATATGCGCGGCCAGGGCGGCGGCACCGCGTCGCAACCGGCCATCGCCGCCGGGCGGATTGGCGAGCCAGCGGCCCGCCGCTCCGGCTATGTCGACCCCGCGCATGCGCCGCGCGACGACGCCCGGAATCAGGAAATTGTCGCGCAGGAAAGCGGCGAGCGTGGTGCCGATGCGATCCTTGTTGCGCGGGATGATCGCGGTGTGCGGGATGGGCAAGCCGAGCGGATGGCGGAACAAGGCCGTCACCGCGAACCAGTCGGCCAGCCCGCCGACCATCGCCGCCTCGGCAAAGGCCCGTACGAAGCCGAGTGCGGGATAGCGATCATCGAAGGCGCGCGCGATCAGGAAGGTCGCCGCCATGAGCACGAGCAGCCCGCCCGCGATCCAGCGCATCCGCACCAGGCCAGCGGGCGGGGCCTCGAAGGTGCGGGGTGGTCGGGTACGGCTCATGCCCCGACCAATCCCCGAACGCGGCGATAGTTCAAGTGCAAAGCGAATTTCGGGCGATCCCAGACTTCGCCCAACCTGCTCACTCGGCGGGATGCGGCTCGTCGTCCCCCGGCTGATACACGATTCGCGATGGGCCAGCCGGGCCGAGTTCGGGCCGCCGCGGCCGGTTTTCGATCAGCGGGCCATGATCGTCGCCGGCGCGATAGGTCAGCAGGTTGCGGCGCAGGAACGGACCAACCCGAGCTTCGACGCCGACCGCCAGGCTGAAGCTTGCCGGTACGATCAGCAGCGTCAGGATCGTCGACATCGTCAAACCGCCGATCACGGTGATGCCCATCGGTACGCGTGACGAGCCATCGCCGGTGAGCGCCAGCGCGGTCGGCATCATGCCAGCGACCATCGCCACCGTGGTCATCACGATCGGCTGCGCGCGCTTGTGCCCGGCGTCGATGATCGCGGCGACCTTGTCGACGCCCTTGTTCATCTCCTCGAGCGCGAAGTCGATCAGCAGGATCGAGTTCTTGGCGACGATGCCGAGCAGCATGATCAGGCCGATATAGACGGGCATCGAAATCGGCGTGTTGGTGATCCACAGGCCAAGCAACCCGCCGAGCGGCGCAACCGCCAGCGACAGGACGTTGACGAAGGGCGGCAGCAAGCGCCGGTACAACAGCACCAGCACCGCGAACAGCAACACGACACCGGCGAACAGCGCGACGATGAAGTTGTTGATCAGCTCATTCTGCCACTTCGACTCACCCAGAACGAGCTCTTTGACGCCCATCGGCAGGGTCTTCATGATTGGCAGCGCATGGATTTCCTTCTGTGCGGTACCACTGACGACGCCCGGCGCGAGATCGGCACCGACAGTCAACTGCCGCTGTTGCGCCACGCGCTCGATCTTGGTCGGCCCCGCACCGAAGCCGATATCGGCGACGACGTTGAGCGGGACCGAGCCGCCGGTGGCGGTTTGCACCGGGATGTTCTGGATCGTCGACAGGCGCTGGCGCGAATCCTGGTCGAGCGCGACGCGGATCGGGATCTGGCGATCGGACAGCGAGAATTTGGCGCTGTTCTGGTCGATATCGCCAAGCGTCGCGAGCCGGATCGCGTTGGACATCGCTGCGGTCGTTACGCCCAGGCTTGCCGCCAGATCCATATGCGGCGTGATGACGATTTCAGGGCGTTTCAAATCGCCAGCGATGCGCGGCGCGACGACATCGCCGAGCTTGGACATCTGCTCGACCAGCTTGGCACCGGTTTCGGCGAGCAATTTGGGGTCGTCGCCACCAAGCGTGACGGTGAGCGCGCGCCCGCCGCCGCCCCAGCCGCTGCTCGAGCGGAAGGAAACCCGGGCGTCGGGAATGGCCTGGAGCGCCGGTGCGAGCGAGCGCTCGAACTCGTAGCTCTTCATCTTGCGCTCGCGCTTGGGTTTGAAAATGGCGGTCACCCGGCCATTCCCGACAAAGGCACGCGAATAGACCGACTCCACGCTTGGCTGCTTCTGCAGGAACGCGGCAACCCGGTTCACCACGGCCTGTGTTTCGGCCAGCGTCGTGCCAGGCACCATTTCGACCAGCGCCGTGCTGCTGTCGCTGTCGCGCAGCGGCTGGAAGGTCGCGGGGATCGACATGAACAGGAAGATCGTTGCGCCGAATGCAGCGGCCCCACCCACCACCGCCGACCAGCGATGCAGCAAGGTCCATTGCAGGATGCGCATATAGATATCCATGATCCGGCCCTCGCCGTGCGAGGCCTCGCCATGCGCCTTCAGAAAATAGGCGGCGAGCATCGGCGTGATGAGGCGCGCGACGGCAAGGCTCATCAGCACCGAAGCGACGACGGTCAGGCCGAAATTCTTGAAGAACTCACCCGAAATGCCTGGCATCAGGCCGACTGGCAAGAACACCGCGACGATCGCCATGGTCGTGGCCAGCACGGCGAGCCCGATTTCGTCGGCTGCGTCGATCGCGGCCTGATAGGCCGATTTGCCCATCCGCATGTGCCGAACGATGTTTTCGATTTCCACGATCGCATCGTCGACCAGCACGCCCGCCACCAGGCTCAGCGCCATCAAGGTCATGTTGTTGAGCGTGAAGCCGAGCAGCTCCATCACCCAGAAAGTCGGGATTGCCGAGAGCGGGATGGCGAGCGCGGCGATGATCGTCGAGCGCCAGTCGCGCAGAAAGACGAAGACGATCAGCACCGCGAGTGCCGCCCCTTCGACCATCGCCTCCATCGCCGCGTCATATTGCGCCTTGGTATATTTGACGCTGTCCGAAATGCGTTTGAAGTGAACCTTGGGATTGCGCTCTTCGAGTGCGGCCAGCTTCTTTTCGGCTTCTTCGAAAACGGTGACGTCCGAGGCACCCTTGGCGCGCTGGAAATCGAAGCTCAGCACCTGGCGGCCGTTGAGCTGCGAAGCCGAACGCTGCTCGGCATAGAGATCCTCGACACGGCCGAGATCCGCGACCTTGATCGTGCGGCCCGAGCCGGTGGCGATTTGAACCTGGCCGAGATCATAAGCGGTCTGGGCATTGCCAAGCACGCGCACCGATTGTTCCGAGCCCGCAATCTGGGCGCGCCCGCCGGCCGCGTTGAGGTTGACCAGGCGCAATTGCTGGTTGACCTGCGCGGCGGTGAGCCCCTGCGCCGACAGCTTCAAGGGATCGAGAATGACACGGATTTCGCGGTTGACGCCGCCATTGCGCTGCACCCCGGCCAGACCCGAGACCGACAGCAATTCCTTCGACACGGTATTGTCGATGTACCAGCTCAGCTGTTCGACGGTCAGGTCGGTGCTGATCGCGGCATAACTGGCCAGATCGTTGCCGGTGGTGTCGGCGCGCATGATCTGCGGTTCGAGAATGCCCTCGGGCAGATTGCTGCGGATTTGCGAGATGGCTGAGCGCACGTCCTCGACCGCGCGATCGATCGGCGTGCCGATCGCGAGCTGGACGATCGTCTGCGAATCGCCTTCGGTTACGGTCGAATCGATCTCGTCGATTCCTTGCAGCGATCGAACGGCAGCCTCGACACGCTGGGTAACCTGCGTTTCCAACTCGCTCGGCGCGGCACCGGGCTGCGCGATATCGATGATAACGACCGGAAAATCGATGTCCGGCTGGTTGTTCACGTCAAGGCTGCGAAAACTGACGATCCCGGCGATCGTCAGCATGACGAACAGCACGATCGACGGAACCGGGTTGCGGATCGACCAGGCAGAGATGTTCCGGAAGCTCATCGTCCTACCTCTTGTTCGCCGCGTCCGCTGTCACCAGCGCCGGCTTTACCTTTTGACCCGGATTGAGAAACGCGCCAGCCGTCAGGACGACCCGTTCGGTGCCATTCAGTCCAGACGCAATCGCGACACCCGAATCGGATACCCCTCCGACCTTGATCGCGCGCCGGACAACTTTGTCGTCGGCCGACGACATAGACATAGTTGCCCTTTTCATCGCTCTGGATCGAGGCGTTGGGCAATTGCGGGACGTCGGTCGAGCCCGAAACGATGGTTGCGGCAGCAAAGCCGCCGGGTCGCAGGAGCGGGTTATAGGACAGTGCGATGCGCGCGATGCCTTGACGCGTTTGCGGATCGATCACGGGGGAGACCTGCCACACCTCGCCGGTAAACACGTCGCTGCCGCCGACCGGCGTGACCTTCGCCTGCGATCCTACGTGAAGCCCGCGCAGATCGGCTTCGCTGACTTGCGCGCGCAGCTCCAACTGGCCGTTTTCCGCCATGCGGAACAGCACGCCCGAGCCCGCCGAGACGACCTGACCGGCCTCGACGTTGCGCGTCAGCACCAGCCCGGCGGCGGGTGCGCGAATGTCCAGGCGACCATTGCTCGCCTGTTGCTGCGACAGCTGCGCTTCGGCCACCTTCACGCGCGCGGCGGCGGCGTCGCGAGTCGCGGTCTTGGTGTCGATGTCGGAGCGGGAGATAAAGCCCCGCGACACCAACTGCTTGGCGCGGTCGAGTTGGGACTGGGCGAGCGTCGCGTCGGCCTGCGCGACCTTGATCTGCGCGGCCAGCGAGGCCGCCGTCTGCGTTTGCACCGAGCGGTCGACTCGCGCCAGCACTTGGCCCTTCTCGACCCATTGGCCGGGTTCGACCAGCACGCGGGTCACGATGCCGCCTTCGCCGGAGACGCCGACGGGCATGTCACGCCGTGCGGCAAGCGACCCCGTTGCCGAAATCGTGCGCGCGACGCTGGAGCGGCCGGGGATCACCACCGATACCAGCGGCAATTGTTCTGTCGGCTTGGCCGCGGGTGGGCTGCTCCGACCGAAGATCAGATAACCGCCCACCAAAAGCAGCACAATCACCGCGCCGACAATGGCAAACAGCCGCCAGCGCGGCCGCCCGGGGCCGCCCGGTAGGCTGAGCACCTCCTCATTGCCGATCGCCCGCGTCTCATAGTTCATGTGCGTCAATCCCCGCCCCCTGGGCTCTCATCCTATCGCGACAGTGTGCGGCTGCCGACGTTCATTCTTGCTGTGTTATAGAAATAGATCACCAACCTCAAGAGGCTGATCTGTCAGAATATGGCATGGCGTGTTTCTGGCCCGCTCGCAATACGATCGGCGCGAATCGGTCGCAACCGCGCAGCTTTATGTCCGCTTATGGCCCCATTTTGTCACGGTGTCGAAACAAACTGCTTGCATCGATGCAGGGCGGGCGCGAGGCTCGCCCGGATTGCCACAATGCGGACGCTATGGGAGAAAAGGCGATGGAACGTTCTATTCTCGGTTGGCTGCTGATCGGACTGGTTGCCGGCGTGCTCGGCAAGCTCATCATGCCGGGTAGAGACCCGGGGGGCTTTATTGTTACGATTCTTATCGGCATTGCGGGCGCGTTTCTTGCGGGGTTCATTGCCAAATCGATGCACATCGCGTTGGTGGGTGGCTGGGAGAACTATGCGGCCGCGACTGGCGGCGCGGTTATTGTCCTGGCTCTGTACCGTATCGTTGTTGTGCGGCGTAATCGATAATCTGTTCATCTCCGGTTGGTGAGAAGGCTGCCATCGTCGCCCGCACAATGCGAGCCGAAGAGCGGTTCGTTCTACCGGGAGTGTTTTCATGCGTTCGACCTTCTTTCTGCTTGCCCCCGCTTTGATGTTGGCGGCGGTCAGCCCCGCTGTCGCGCAAACCGCGCCGGCCTTGCTGCCCGATGGCACCCTGCTCGATATCACGGCGGAGGGGCACGTCGCGCGGGTGCCCGACGTTGCGACGATCCGGGCAGGGGTGGTTACGCAAGGACAGACAGCAGCGGCGGCGCTGTCGGACAATGCCGCGCGCATGGTCCGGGTTCTCTCTGCGCTGAAAAAAGGCGGGAGTCTCGGCTCGCGACGTGCGCACCGCCAATGTCTCGCTCAGTCCGCAATATCGCTACGCAGACGGGCAGGCCCCGGTGGTCACAGGCTATCAAGCCAGCAACAGCGTCTCCGTTCGCTTTCACGATGTTGCCAAATCAGGGGCAATTCTGGATGCGTTGGTCGCGGAAGGCGCGAACCAGATCGATGGGCCAAGCCTCTCGATCGACCAGCCCGACGCGGCGCTTGATGAAGCGCGGAGTTCGGCGGTGAAGATCGCGCAGGCGCGTGCCGAGCTTTACGCCAAGGCTTCCGGGCTGTCGGTGGCACGGATCGTGTCGATCGCGGAAAGCGGTGCCAATGACGGCGCGACGCCACAGCCGCCGATGCTCTTTGCCCGCCAGATGAAGGCGAGCGACGCGACCCCCGTTGCGGCGGGCGAAACCGAAGTGTCGGTGACGCTGTTGGTACGCTTCCTGCTCAAATAATCTGCGTCGCCTGGGCGACGCTTGAACGAAAAAGGCCGCCGGGC
>NZ_JSBN01000050.1 GCF_000797515.1 Sphingomonas sp. Ant H11 | reverse complement strand
ACCACCGCGTATGCGCGGCACCGTCCCCACCCCAACCCCTCCCCTGAAGGGGAGGGGCTAAAGTGACGGAGAGAGATAGAATGGAAATCGTTTCGGTCGATATTGGCGGCACGCACGCGCGCTTTGCGCTGGCCGAAGTGGCCGAGGGCCGCGTCGTCTCGCTGGGTGAGCCGGTCACGCTCAAGACCGCCGAATATGCCGGTTTCCAGACCGCGTGGGAGGCGTTCGGCACGCAATTGGGGCGCGCGCTGCCGCGTGCCGCCGCCATCGCGGTCGCCTCGCCGATCAGCGGCGACGTGATCAAGC
This sequence comes from Sphingomonas sp. Ant H11, assembly GCF_000797515.1. Taxonomy (GTDB): domain Bacteria; phylum Pseudomonadota; class Alphaproteobacteria; order Sphingomonadales; family Sphingomonadaceae; genus Sphingomonas. Next base: position 49,692 of record NZ_JSBN01000050.1, on the reverse strand, counting down.
TGACCAACAATCCCTGGGTGATCCGCCCGCCGCTGATCAAGGAGCGGCTCCACGTCGACAGCTTCGTGCTGATCAACGATTTCGGCGCAGTCGGCCAGGCGGTGGCCCAAGTCGATCAGGGCGATTTCCTGCACCTGTGCGGGCCGGACGTGCCCTTCCCCGATCACGGTGTCCTCACCGTCTGCGGCCCCGGCACGGGCCTGGGCGTGGCGCAGGTGCTGCGCGGGCCGGATCGCTATCATGTGATCGAGACCGAGGGTGGCCATGTCGATTTCGCGCCGCTCGACGGGCTGGAGGACCAGTTGGTCAAGCGCCTGCGCAAGGCCTATACCCGCGTCTCGGCCGAACGCGTCGTCTCCGGCCCCGGCATCGTCGCCATTTATGAAACGCTGGCCGACATCGAACATCGTGTCATCCCGCGTATTGACGACAAGGCGATCTGGGCTGCGGCGCTCGATGGTGAGGATAGCCTGGCGGTCGCGGCGATGGACCGTTTCTGCTTGAGCCTCGGCGCGGTCGCGGGCGATCTCGCGCTGGCGCATGGCGCGAACGGCGTGGTCATCGCGGGCGGGCTTGGCCTGCGCCTCAAGGACCATATCCGCAATTCGGGCTTTGCCGAGCGCTTCGCCGCCAAGGGCCGTTTCCAGAACCGCATGGCCGCGATTCCGGTCAAACTCATCACCCATCCGCAGCCCGGCCTGTTCGGCGCGGCGGCGGCTTATGCCCAGGAGTACACCTTATGACCGCTTCGCCCTCCATTGCCGACGTAATGCAGACCAGCGCCGTCATCCCGGTGCTGGTGATCGACGACGCCGCCACCGCGCGTCCGCTCGCCGAGGCGCTGGTCGCAGGTGGCCTGAAGGTGCTCGAAGTCACGCTGCGCACCCCGGCCGCGCTCGACGCGATTCGCGAGATGAAGAAGGTGCCCGGCGCGATCGTCGGGGCCGGGACCGTCGTGAACCCCGACCAGTTTGCCCAAGCCGTGGACGCCGGGGCGGAATTCATCGTCTCGCCCGGCCTGACCCAGCACCTCGCGCGCCCGATCATCGACGCAGGCGTGCCGTTCCTGCCGGGCATCGCCAATGCCGCCGACATCATGACCGGGCTTGACCTTGGCCTCACCCACTTCAAGTTCTTCCCGGCCGAGGCGAATGGTGGGCTGAAGGCGCTGAAGGCGCTCGCCGCGCCGTTCTACCAGTGCAAATTCTGCCCGACCGGCGGCATCACCGAGACGAGCGCGCCCGAATGGCTCGGCTTCGCGCCGGTGCTGTGCGTCGGCGGAAGCTGGGTGACGCCCAAGGGCGCCTCGATGGCCGAGGTGGAAGCGCTTGCGCGCGCGGCGAGCAGGCTGCGGGGCTAAGCGCACACCCGTCACCCCGGCCTCGTGCCGGGGTCCACCGGCCCGCCAAGACAACCGCCCGCAGAACACGCGGCGCGGTGGATGCCGGGACAAGCCCGGCATGACGGGCGTGGGGCGACCAGAACAATCTGCGGCGCACCACCCTCACTCCCCGTCAGGATCAAGCGCCTTCTTGGCCAGGCGCGTCAGCAGCGTGATCGGATCGCGGCCATTGCCATAGCCGTAGGCAGCCGCTTCGCGTTTGCTGCACCGCCGCTCCCCGGCAAAGATTCCGCAGCGACCCGATGGGGTGATGGCGCTCAGGCCACTCGCCTCCGCCCCGCGCGCAGCATCCGCATCTGGCGCGGGCTCCTCGCGCAGCGGCAGCCGGTATTGATCCCGCCTTCGCCCGCACACGACAATTTCGTCAGCAGAGAGTGTATCGTCGCACTTGGGAAGCGCATTTAGCCCGATGGGCTTGGTGGTCCCGGCCAAATCGAAGGGCTTCGCGACCGGGGCAGCCTCTGCTGCCTGAAGGGCGATGCTCAGCCACAAGGACATCCATGCTTCCCCAACCGCCTGTTCCGCCGGAGGTACAGCAGATTGGGAACACTGCCAAGGCAACCACCCGTATGCCGCGCGGCCCGGTGGATGCCGGGACAAGCCCGGCATGACGGCTAGGGGCTAAATCCCGTGCGCCGCGCGGTACGCGCGCCACTTGGCGACATTGGCGTTATGTTGTTCCAGCGTGTCGGCGAAGACGTGCCCGCCCGACCCGTCCGCCACAAAGTACAGCGCATTTGAGGGGGCCGGGTTCAGCACCGCATCGATCGATGCGCGGCCTGGGTTGCAGATCGGCCCGGCGGGCAGCCCGACCATCGCATAGGTGTTGTAGGCGTTCACCGCGTGAACCTCGGACAGCAAGATCCGCCGCCCGAGTGGACGCCCCTTGGTGATCGGGTAGATGATCGTCGGGTCGGCCTGCAGCATCATGCCGCGCTTCAGCCGGTTGGAATAGACCGCCGCCACCATCGCGCGCTCGCTCGGCTTGCCGGTTTCCTTTTCCACGATCGAGGCGAGGATAAGGGCCTGTTCGGGCGTGGTCACGGCCAGCCCAGGCTTGCGATTCGCCCAGGCATTGGCGAGGTAGCGGCGCATCACGCTCTGCATGCGTTTGACGAGAAAGGCGCGACTGTCGCCACGCTGGAACGCGTAGCTGTCAGGCAGGATGCTCCCTTCCTCGGGCACCGGAACCGTTCCGGTCAGCCCCGGCGTCTTGTCGAGCGCGTCCTTGACCAGCACCGAGGGCCAGCCCTCGGGGATCGTCACGAAGCGCTGGATCGTCTTGGTGCCCTGCAACACCTTGAGGATGTCGGCCTGGCTCAGATGCGCCGGAATGCGATATTCGCCCGCTTTGATCGGTGCGTCCGCCCCGAACACCTTGGCAAACAGGCGGAAGCGCGACGCCGACGCAATCGCCCCGGCCTTCTCCAGCTGCACCGAAGCGGTTGCCAGACTGCTGCCCGGCGCGATTTGCACCGTGATCGGGTGGGCGAGCGGCCCGCGCCCGCCCCACATCTGCGCAACGCCGAACAACGCGGCAATCGCGACAAGCCCGAGCAGCAATCCAAGGCAACCGAGCTTGCGCATGGCGCTACTTCCCGTTCGGGCTGAGCGTGTCGAAGCCCAGCTCCCCAAAAGCGGAGGTTCCGCCCGTGGTGGGCTGCCCTTCGACAGGCTCAGGGCGAACGGAAGCGGTCGGCATCAGATCGCCCGCATCACCAGGCTCGCATTCGTCCCGCCAAAGCCGAACGAGTTGTTCAGCACTGCCTTGACCGAGCGCTTCTTGGCAACATGCGGCACCAGATCGACGCCGGCGCAATTCTCGCTCGGATTGTCGAGGTTGAGCGTCGGCGGCACGATCTGGTCGCGCAAAGCGAGGATGCAGAAGATGCTCTCCACCGCACCCGCGCCGCCGAGCAGATGCCCGATCGCCGACTTGGTCGAGCTCATCGACAGCGTGTCGATATTGTTGCCGAACAGGCGACGCACTGCGTTCAGTTCCAGCTCGTCGCCGAGCGGAGTCGAGGTGCCGTGCGCGTTGATGTAATCGATGTCGGACAAAGCGAGGCCCGACTTCTTCATCGCCATCTGCATCGAGCGGAACGCGCCCGAGCCTTCCGGGTGCGGCGCGGTGACGTGATAGGCATCGCCCGACAGGCCATAGCCAATCACCTCGGCATAGATTTTCGCGCCGCGCGCCTTGGCGTGCTCATATTCCTCAAGACAGACGCGCCCGCGCCCTCGCCCATGACGAAGCCGTCGCGATCCTTGTCATACGGGCGGCTGCCGCGTTCGGGGGTCGCGTTGAAATTGGTCGACAGCGCGCGCGCCTGCGCGAAACCGGCAATGCCGAGCGGGCAGATCGCGCCCTCGGCACCGCCTGCCAGCATCACGTCGGCATCGTCCATCGCAATCATCCGCGCGGCATCGCCGATCGAATGCGCGCCGGTCGAACACGCGGTGACGACCGCGTGGTTAGGCCCCATCAGGCCGTATTTGATCTGCACCTGGCCAGTGATGAGGTTGATCAGGCGGCCATGCACGAAATGCGGGGAAACGCGGCGCGGCCCCTTTTCATGCAACACGATCGATTCGCTGGCGATGCCCGGAAGTCCGCCAATGCCCGATCCGATCGAGCAACCCGCGCGGAACTTCTGTTCCTCGGTCATGTCGAGCAGACCGGCGTCTTCCAGCGCCTGCCCGGCGGCATCGATGCCATAGATAATGAACGGATCGACCTGGCGCTGCACCTTGTGGTCGACGCGCTTGCCCGGGTCGAAGCCATAGGCATGATCGGCGGGCTTCACCTCGCACGCGATCGTGCAGGCATAATCGGTCGCGTCGAAGCGCGTGATCGTGCCCGCGCCCGATTTCGACGCCAGGATGTTCGCCCAGGCGGTTTCGACATCGGCCCCCAAAGGCGTCACCAGCCCGAGTCCGGTTACGACAACACGGCGCATGGCCATCTCCGTTTATTCAAATGCTCGTAAATGGGAAACGGCCCCTCGCCCCCGGTCAGTGCCCTGGGACGGGGAGCCGTTCCTGTGTTCAGCCGTGCGGCCGCGCCAGAGGCGTGGCGCTCAGCCCTTGTGCTCGTCGATAAAGGTGATCGCATCCTTGACGGTCGTGATCTTCTCGGCAGCATCGTCGGGAATTTCGACTTCGAATTCTTCTTCGAACGCCATCACGAGTTCCACGATGTCGAGGCTGTCCGCGCCCAGATCGTCGATGAAGCTCGCGTCTTCCGTCACCTTGTCGGCTTCGACGCCGAGGTGCTCGACGACGATCTTCTTAACGCGCTCTGCGATCTCGCTCATTGTATCTTCCCTCTAGTCGGTGGGGGTTTAGGTGTTTCCTGAACGCACGTAGAACGCGCATCGGAACGGCGCAAGAGGGCGGCGTGGCGAGCCGGGCTATTTGCCCGCCAGGACCGTATCGCTAACCATGCCGCCGTCCTATGCGATGGCGATCAGATCATCGCCATTCCGCCGTTGACGTGCAAGGTCTGCCCGGTGACGTAACCCGCCTCACGGCTGGCCAGATACACCACGGCCGCGCCGATATCCGCGCCCTCGCCCATCTTACCCATCGGAATCCGTGCGTTAAGCGCTTCCTTTTGCGCATCGGGCAGGCTGTCGGTCATCGGCGAGGCGATGAAGCCCGGTGCGACGCAATTGACAGTAATGCCGCGGCTGGCAAGTTCCTGCGCCAACGCCTTGGACATCGCGGTCAGCGCGCCCTTGGATGCGGCATAATTGGCCTGGCCCGGGTTGCCGGTGGTGCCGACGACCGAGGTGATCGACACGATTCGCCCGAAGCGCGCCTTCATCATCGGGCGTGCTGCCGCGCGGGCCAGCCGGAACGCCGCCTCCAAATTGACCCGGATCACCTGATCCCATTCCTCGTCCTTCATCCGCATGACGAGGTTGTCGCGCGTGATGCCGCCATTGTTGACGAGGATGTCGAGCTTTCCCCCCAACGCCTCGACCGCCGCGGGCACCAGTGCATCGACTGCGGCACCATCCGAAAGGTCGCACGGCAAAGCGACATGGTCGCCGCCGAGGCTATCCCGAAACGCCTCCAATTTTGCGATATTGGACCCGGAAACCGCCAGCCGCGCGCCTTGTGCCGCAAGCGCGCGCGCGATCGCGGACCCAATCCCCCCCCGAAGCGCCCGTCACCAGCGCGGTCATGCCTGTAAGGTCGAACATTATTCTCTCCGATTGATATGATTCACGCGAAGGCGGTCACCTCATCCCTGCGCAAAAAACGTCCTAAAGCGCCTTCGCCAAAGCCTCGATCTCCGCCATCGTCACCACGCTGACGGCATCGACGTCCGCCGCGATGCGCTTGACCATCGGGGTCAGTACCTTGCCGCCGAATTCGACGAAGCGCTCCACGCCCGTTTCCGCCATCGCCAGCACCGATTCTCGCCAGCGCACCATGCCGGTCACTTGCTCGACCAATAGCCGCCGGATCGTGTCGACATCGCCGACCGGCGAGGCGGTGACATTGGCGAAAACCGGAACCAGCGGCGCATCGATCCGCGCATCGGCCAGCGCCTTTGCCATCGCGTCGGCGGCGGGCTGCATCAGCGGGCAGTGGAACGGTGCCGATACCGGTAGCAAGACCGCGCGCTTCGCGCCCATGTCCTTGGCCAGCGCCACCGCGCGCTCGATCGCGCCGCGATGACCCGAAATCACCACTTGCGAGGGATCATTGTCATTGGCGACGGTGCACACCCATTTGTCTCCGCCTTCCGGCGCGGGCCCTCGGCCGCCGCCTCGGCGATTGTGCGCGCCTTGTCGATATCGGCCCCGAGCAGCGCCGCCATCGCACCCACGCCGACTGGCACTGCGGCCTGCATCGCCAGCCCGCGATGCTTCAGCAGCAACGCCGTCGTCGCCAGGTCGATCGCGCCCGCAGCGCACAAAGCGGTATATTCGCCCAGCGAATGCCCCGCGACATAATCGGCCTTGTCCGCCAGCCGGATACCGCCCTCTTTCTCCAGCACCCGCAATGTCGCGATGGCATTGGCCATGATCGCGGGCTGGGCATTTTCGGTCAGTTGCAGCTGATCCTCCGGCCCTTCGCTCATCAGCCGGAACAGATGCTGGCCCAGCACCTCGTCGACTTCCTGAAACACCGCCCGCGCCTCCGCGCTCGCCTCGGCCAGCGCCTTGCCCATGCCAACGCTCTGGCTGCCCTGCCCCGGAAAAATGAAAGCGCGCATCGTGATACTCCTTTGGTGCGGCGGTTAGGCGCTCCGCCAAAGCCGCGTCAAGAACGGGGCACCCTGCGCTGAACCTGAACAGGGCCGAAGCGGGCGGGACACTTTGCGACCATTTCGGGTTCTATCCGCCACGGGCGTGCGACAACCACGTCCCACATATGTGTTCGACGCCGGGAGTAAGGCGCCGTGTACAAACAAGGAGCCCATCATGAAGAAACTCATCCTCGCCGTTCTGGCCGCCACCACCGTCCTCAGCCCGCTCGCCGCGAGCGCGCAGCAGCGCGACGAGCGCCGCACGACGGAGGTCCGCCATCAGCCAAATGGCCGCACCGTCGTCACCAAGCGCACGGTCGTCCGTCCCGAACCCGGCCGTCGCTGGGCCCGCGGGCAGCGCTTCGACCGCCGCTATGCCTCCAACTATCGCGAAATCAGCGATTGGCGTCAGTATCGCGGCCGCCGCCTGTACGCGCCGCCGCGCGGCTATCACTGGGTGCGCTCGGGCAATGACGCCGTCCTCGTCGCGCTCAGCGGCGGCCTGATCGGCGCGGTGCTGGCGGGCGCGTTCAACTAAGGCGCGTCGTCTTCGTCATGCCGGGCTTGTCCCGGCATCCACCGGGCCGCACACCCTGCAGTCGATCCGCTCGGACGACGGTGGCCCCCGGCACAAGGCCGGGGTGACGGAGGTCCGTACCGGGCTTGCCTTCCTCGCGAATTTCGCTATGGGACGCCGATCGGGGTGGAGAGCGCACGCTTTCCGCCCCGGTTGTTATGCAAGACGATAGCCGGAGGGGCGTTTCGCATGGTGCGGGCGTCAGCGATCGGCCAAGAAGAGAGACGAGACACATGGCTCTATACGAGCACGTGTTCCTTGCGCGCCAGGATCTGGCACAGGCGCAAGTGGACGCTCTGGCGGAAATCGCCACCAAGATCGTGAACGATAATGAAGGCCGGGTCGTCAAGACCGAGAATTGGGGCCTGCGCAGCCTCGCCTACAAGATCGCCAAGAACCGCAAGGCGCATTACGTCATGCTCGAAATCGATGCCCCGGGCAGCGTGATCGTCGAGCTGGAGCGTCAGGTTCAGATCAACGAAGACATTATTCGCTACATGACCGTCAAGATCGACGCGTCCGAAGAGGGCCCGAGCGTGATGATGCGCAAGTCCGATCGTGACCGTGAGCGTCGCAGCGATCGTGAAGGCGGCCGCGAAGGCCGTGGCGATCGTCCCGACCGCGGCGACCGCGAGGATCGCCCCCGCCGCAGCTTTGACGGCGAATAAGGAGCTATAGATATGGCACGCCCATTTTTCCGCCGCCGCAAGAGCTGCCCCTTCTCCGCGAAGGACGCGCCCCGGATCGATTATAAGGACGTCCGTCTGCTGCAGGGCTTCGTGTCCGAGCGTGGCAAGATCGTCCCGTCGCGCATCACCTCGGTGAGCGCCAAGAAGCAGCGCGAGCTCGCCCAGGCGATCAAGCGTTCGCGCCATCTGGGCCTGCTGCCCTACATCGTTAAGTAAGGGGCCCAACAGATGGACATCATCCTGCTGGAACGCGTCGAAAAGCTCGGCAACATCGGCGACGTCGTCAAGGTCAAGGACGGCTTTGCCCGTAACTACCTGCTGCCGAACAAGAAGGCGCTCCGTTCCAACGAAGCCAACCGCAAGGTCTTCGAAAAGAACCGCGAGAAGATCGTGGCCGACAACGCTGCCAAGCGTTCGGAAGCCGAGGTCGAAGCCAAGACGATCGACGGCATCACGCTGACGCTGATCCGCCAGTCGTCGAACACCGGCCAGCTCTATGGTTCGGTCGCCGTGCGCGATCTGATCGAAGCGCTCGACGCCGCTGGCCACAAGGTCTCGAAGTCGGCGATCGTGCTCAACAAGCCGATCAAGGCAATTGGCCTCTATGAGGTCAAGGTTTCGCTGCACCCGGAAGTGTCGGTGACGATCAAGGTCAACATTGCACGCTCGCCCGAAGAGGCCGAGATGCAGGCCAAGGGCGTCAACGTCATGGAAGCCATGTTCGAAAAGGACGAGGCTGGTTTCGTCGAAGCGTACGATCCCAATGCCGAACCCGGCGCGACGGCGGAAGTCGGCGCGGACGATGCCGAGGCACCGGCCGCAGCCTGAGCCGTTCGCTCAAGCGCACAGAAAAAGGGCCGTCCGGAGCAATCCGGGCGGCCCTTTTCTTATGTGTGCCTGTCCTCCCCGGCACGGGGAGGATGCAGTTACCCCGTGACCGCGCACGCGCCGACCAGCGCAGCAAAGGGGATAAGCGCTAGGAAAACGGGAAGAATCTTGTTCATGGGAAAGATCGCTTTGCGGTGATGGGATGTTGCCTGGACAACGTTGCGCATGAGATGCGTATGCGCGCCGCCCAATTCAATACGGCGAAGCGTTCTTTATTGTAGACGAAATGAGCGAATCAACGCTCCGTCGTTCATTCCTGCGCAAGCCGCACGCTATTTCCGCCCGAACAACTTCTCGATGTCGCCATGCGCCAGCTTCACCCAGGTCGGACGACCGTGATTGCATTGGCCCGAGTGCGGGGTGACCTCCATTTCGCGCAGCAGCGCGTTCATCTCGGCGACCGACAGCACCCGCCCGGCGCGCACCGAGCCGTGGCACGCCATCGTCGCAGCGACATGGTCGAGCCGCTCGCGCAAAGACAGCGCCTCATCGAACGCGGCGAGCTCATCGGCCAGATCGGTGACGAGGCCCGTCACATCCCCCTGCCCGAGCATCGCCGGCACACCGCGCACCAGCATCGCGCGCGGGCCGAAGCGGTCGAGGTCGAGCCCGAATTCGCTCAGTTCCGCCGCGCGTGCCTCCAGCCGGTCGCAGGCCGGTTCATCGAGTTCGATCACTTCGGGCAGCAGCAGCGCCTGGCTCGCCACCCCGCCGCTCGCCATCGCCTTGCGCATACGTTCGAGCACGAGCCGTTCGTGCGCGGCGTGCTGGTCGACCAGGATCAGCCCGTCGCGGCTTTCGGCGACGATATAGGTCTTGGCCACCTGCCCGCGCGCGACGCCGAGCGGATAGTCGGCGGTTTCGGGCGGCGGCGCATAAGCCGGTTCGGCGCGAGCTTGCGGGGGTGGGGTGAAGCTGGGGCGGCGGTCGTTGAGGGTGTAAGCGGGCCGTGGCGCTTCCCACTGCCCCTCTCCCCGACCCTCTCCCCACAAGTGGGGAGAGGGAGATGGCGGCGCGATCGCCTCGACCGGCTCGCTTTGCCAAGCCGCCATCGCCGTTTCCGGTGCCCGCTGGCTGCGGTGCCCGGCTTCATCCAGCGCGCGGCGCAGGCCGCTGACGATCAGCCCGCGCACCAGCGCCGGATCGCGGAAGCGCACTTCGGTCTTCGCCGGATGCACGTTCACGTCGACCGCGTCGGGCGGCACGTCGAGGAACAAGGCCACCACCGCATGGCGGTCGCGCGGCATCATCTCGGCATAGGCGCCGCGAATCGCCCCGATCAGCAGGCGGTCCTTCACCGGGCGCCCGTTGACGAACAGATATTGGTGGTCGGCAATGCCGCGATTGAAGGTGGGCAACCCGGCGATGCCGCCAAGCCCGATCCCTTCGCGCACGAAATCGACGCCAACGCCATTGTCGATCAACCCGCGATCGGTCAGCGCGGCGACGCGGTCGGGCAAGGTCTCGCCCGCACTCACCCCGAACGAGCGCCGCCCGTCATGCTCGACCGAAAACCCGATGTCGGGCCGTGCCATGGCGAGCCGCTTGACCACGTCGATGCAGGCGGCGAACTCGCTACGCGCCGAGCGCAGGAACTTGCGCCGCGCGGGCACGCGCTCGAACAGCGCCTCGACGCGCACGCGCGTCCCCGGCGGAATCGCAGCGGGGCCCTCCGACACCAGCACGCCATTGTCGACCACGCGCGCCCACCCTTCCGCCCCGCGCGGGCGGCTTTCCAGCGTTAGCCGCGCGACACTTGCAATCGAGGGCAACGCCTCGCCGCGAAAGCCGAGCGTACTGACCGCTTCGATCGCCTCATCGGGAAGCTTGGAGGTGGCATGGCGCTCCAGCGCCAGTGCCATATCGGGCGGGGTCATGCCGCATCCGTCGTCGGTCACTTCGACCAGATCGGTCCCCCCACCCCCAAGGCGCACAGCGATGCGGGTGGCCCCGGCGTCGATCGCATTCTCGACCAGTTCCTTCAACGCGCTGGCGGGCCGTTCCACCACTTCACCGGCAGCGATGCGATTGACGAGATGTTCTGGCAGGCGGCGTATTGACATGGCCTAGCCTCTAGCCCAATCGACGGCATCCCGCGACCCGCATTCAACCGAGCATCAGAGCGTGGAGGCAACGCTCTGAACGCCCCGGTTGCAAGCGACGCGCGACCTTTGTGCGACCTGTCGGCAGTTCATTAAGTCCGGCGTGAAACGGAACGATCCATGGGCTTTTTCTCGAATCTCTTCCGCTTTTCTTCTCATGACATGGCCATCGATCTCGGCACCGCCAACACGGTCGTCTATCTGCGCGGCAAGGGCATCGTGCTCAACGAGCCGTCGGTCGTTGCGGTCGAGACGCTCAATGGCGTCAAACGCGTCAAGGCGGTTGGTGACGACGCCAAGCTGATGATGGGCAAGACCCCCGACAGCATCCAGGCGATCCGTCCCTTACGCGATGGGGTCATCGCCGACATCGACGTCGCCGAGCAGATGATCAAGCACTTCATCCACAAGGTACATGGCGGGCAACGCCGCTTCATGCGCTGGCCGCAAATCGTGATCTGCGTGCCCTCGGGCTCGACCTCGGTCGAGCGCCGCGCGATCCGTGACGCCGCGTCCAATGCCGGTGCCAGCCAGGTGTGGCTGATCGAGGAACCGATGGCCGCCGCGATCGGTGCCGACATGCCGGTGACCGAACCGATCGGTTCGATGGTCGTCGATATCGGCGGCGGCACCACCGAAGTCGCCGTGCTGTCGCTGCGCGGCCTTGCCTACACCACTTCGGTGCGCGTCGGCGGCGACAAGATGGACGAAGCGATCGTCTCCTATGTCCGCCGCAACCACAATCTGCTGATCGGCGATGCCACGGCCGAGCGGATCAAGCAGGAAGTCGGCGTCGCCAAGCCGCCGCTCGATGGCATCGGCCTGACGATCCACGTCAAGGGTCGCGATCTGGTCAACGGCGTGCCGAAGGAAATCCAGATCAACCAGGGCCAGATCGCCGAAGCGCTGAGCGAACCGGTCGGCCAGATCGTCGAGGGCGTGCGTATCGCACTTGAAAACACCGCGCCCGAACTGGCAGCCGACATTGTCGACCAGGGTATCGTGCTCACCGGCGGCGGCGCGCTGCTCAAGGGCATCGATGAGGTGCTGCGCGACGAGACCGGCCTGCCCGTCACTATCGCCGACGATCCCCTCACCTGCGTCGCGCTCGGCACCGGGCGCGCGCTGGAGGATCCGGTCTTCCGGGGTGTTCTTCACTCCGCGTGACGCTCTGAAATGACACGTCGTTGTGCCTGAAGCTAGGGTAACCCCTACTCAGGCACACCGACATCGCGTAAGGCGAAGACCGGTTTCTTTAGGCGGCCCTCGGGCTTTTGGATGGGGTTAGCATGGCGCCGCCACATAATCGGCGTCCCGGTTTTTCGCGGCGGGCGCAATACGGTTTCTTCCTGGCATATGTCGTCGCGTTGGCGGGTGCGATCGTCAGCGCGGTGCTGCTTGCCTTGTCCTCGCTCGATCCGCCCGCCTTCGCGTCGCTCCGCGCCAGTCTGGCCGAAGTTACCACGCCGGTATCGTCGGGCATTTCGGGTGTGGGAAACTGGCTGGGCTCTATTCCGAGCGGCATTGGCGACTATCTCGCGGTGCGCGGCCAGAATGCCGCCTTGCGCAAGCAACTGGCCGACCAGCACGCGTTGTTCATGCGCGCGCGATCGCTCTCCTATGACAATCGCCGGTTGCTGGCGCTGCTCAAGATGCGCGAGCGCATCGCCGAGCCGGTCGTCGCGGCGCGGCTCGTCAGCTCCACGGGCTCCAGCACGCGGCGCTTTGCGGTGCTCAATGCGGGATCCTGGCAGGGCGTTGCGACCGGCCAACCCGTGCGCGGCCCCGAAGGCCTGATCGGTCGTGTCCTCGAAACCGGCCCGAACAGCGCGCGCGTGCTGCTGCTGACCGATCCGGAAAGCGTGGTGCCGGTGCGCCGCACGCGCGACGGGATGCCAGCGCTCGCCGCCGGGCGCGGCGACGGGTTGATCGACGTGAAATCGGTTGCGCTTTCTACCACTGATTTCGGGCCGGGCGACGTGTTCGTGACCTCGGGCACCGGCGGCATTTACCCGCCCAACATTCCCGTCGCGCGCGTCCTCCGGCGCGGCCGTGATGCCTCGATCGCGCGCAGCTTCGCCCAGGCCGACACGCTGGATTACGCGCTGGTGCAACGCGCCTTCATGCCTGAGCCGCCGCCCATTCCCGTGCCGATCCCGACCCCCAAACCCGCCAAGCCCAAGAAGAAGAAATGAGCCAGGTTCGCGGCCCGTTTGACGAGGCACCGGTAACCGGTTTTCAGCGCTTCGTGCCGGCGCTGTCGGTGATCGTCGGCTCGGCGGTGACCCTGTGGCCGTTCATCGCGACCTTTCCGATCCTGCCGCCCTTCGGGCTGTTGATGCTGCTCGGCTGGCGGCTGACCAAACCCGATTCGCTCCGCATTTGGGCCCCGCTTCCGCTGGGGCTGTTCGATGATTTGATCAGCGGGCAACCGCTCGGCACCGCTATGCTGTTCTGGACGCTGTGCTTCTTCATGATCGACTTGATCGACCAGCGGATCGTCTATCGTGATTTCTGGCAGGATTGGTTGATTGCGGCAGGGTCGGTCGCCTTCTGCCTGATCCTGGGGCGCCTGGTTGCCGCGCCGCTCGGCGCGCATGTCGACACCGTTCTGCTGCTGCAGATCGTCATCGCAACCCTCCTCTTCCCGCTCGCCGCGCGGATTTGCGCCATGCTGGCGGGCGATGAGGAGCCGGAATGAAGCGCGCCACCTTCGCGCAATCGCCGCGCATGGTGACCGAGGCGTCGCAAAGCTACAGCTTTTCGCGCCGCGCGATCCTGCTGGGAGGCTTGCAGGGCGCGGTTGGCGTGGCGCTCGCCGGGCGCATGGCCTGGCTCGCCATCGCCGAAAACGCACGGTATAGCTCGCTCAGCGAAAGCAACCGCGTCAACATGACGCTGGTGCCGCCCCGGCGCGGCTGGATCGTCGATCGCCACGGCGCGCCGATCGCCAATAACCGCACCGACTTTCGCGTCGACATCATCCCCGACCGGCTCGAAAACAAGGGCCATGTGCTGGGGTTGCTGCGCGACATCCTGAAGCTGCCGCCCGAGGAGATGGACCGGCTCGTCGCCGATCTGGAGCACGCCGCCGGGTTTCAGCCGGTACAGGTGGCGGAGAATCTCGATTGGGAACGCTTCGCCGCCGTCAGCGTGCGCTTGCCCGAGCTTCCCGGCGTCGCCCCCACGCGCGGCTTTTCGCGCAGTTATCCGGCGGGGGCGGCGGTCGCCCATCTCACCGGCTATGTCGGTGCGGCCTCCGCCGAACAATATAAGCAGACCCGCGACCCGTTGATGGTCACGCCGGGCTTCAAGCTGGGCAAAGATGGCCTGGAAAAGACGCTCGAATCGACGCTGCGCGGGGTCGCCGGACAAAAGCGGGTCGAGGTGACGGCGCGCGGCAAGCTCGTCGCCGAACTGGCCACCAAACCAGACCAGCCGGGCACCAATGCGCGGCTGACGATCGATGCAGGCCTGCAGGAATATGCCGCGCGGCGGCTCGGCACGCAGTCGGGCTCGGTCGTGGTGATCGACGTGGCGACCGGCGAGATGCTCGCGATGGTGTCGATGCCCGCGTACGATCCCAACACTTTCTCCGACGGGATCAGCCATCTCGAATGGAAGATGCTGTCGGACAACGACCATGTGCCCTTGATGAACAAGGTGCTCCAAGGGCTCTATCCGCCGGGCTCGACGGTCAAGCCGATGAACGGCCTGGCCCTGCTCGGCGCGGGGGTTCCGGCCTCCGATCGGGTCGTCTGCACGGGCGCTTTGCGCGTCGGCAACGGCATCTTCCACTGCCATAAAAAGAGCGGGCACGGCGCGCTCGACCTCAAAAATGCGATCATGCAGAGCTGCGACATCTATTTTTACGAGATGGTTCGGCGGCTCGGCTATGAACATGTCGCCCCGGTCGCGCGCACGCTCGGGCTCGGGCAGAAGTTCGCCTTGCCGTTCAACAGCCAGCGTTACGGCACCGTGCCCGACCCCGCCTGGAAACTGCGCCGCTACAAACACCCATGGACCGTGGCCGATTCGCTCAACGCGTCGATCGGCCAGGGCTATGTGCTGTCCAATCCGCTCCAGCTTGCGGTCATGGCCTCGCGGCTGGCTTCGGGCCGCGCGCTGCAGCCGAGCATCCTCGCGGCGGACGTTCGCCGGGACGCCCCGCTCCTGCCATTCGAGCCCGATCACCTCCAGACGGTCCACGAAGCGATGTGGGGCGTGGTCAATGGCGGCGGGACCGGTGGCGCGGCGCGAATGCTGGTTCCGGGCGTGGCGCTCGCGGGCAAGACCGGCACGGCGCAGGTCCGCCGCATCACCATGGCCGAACGCGCCGGTGGCGTGCTTAAGAACGGCGCGCTCCCGTTCAAGATGCGCGACCACGCGCTGTTTCAGGGTTTTGCGCCGCATGACAAGCCGCGTTACGCAATTGCCGTGGTGCTCGAACACGGCGGCCACACCGTCCGCAATCTCGATACGCCAGCGATCGCACGCGATATCATGACCTATCTGTTCGACCGCGACCGCGCGCTCGCCTCGCTGGCCGAGGCCGAGCCGACCTGGGGCGGCGATATCAAAACCCGCATGGCCGCAGAGACCGCCGCCTATCGTGCGGCGGCGGGGGCACCGCCGCTAGCGGTCGGCGCGCAGACCGAACTGAACGCCACTGCGCCCACCGACGCCCCTGCCGTCCGCGCCGCCTCCGCCGCCGATGTCGCCGCGGCCGAAGAACTCGCTAACACTGCAGCCCCCGGCAACACCGTCGCCGAGGACGGCACTACCGAGCGCGACGTGCCATGAGCGGCCTCAACTTCGTCCCTGCCCCCTTGGCGCAATTGCCGTGGCGGATCCTGCTGCTGGTCATCGCGATCGGCGGCTTCGACCTGTTCGTGCTCTATTCGGCGGCGGGCGGCAGCATCCGGCCCTGGGCGCTTTCGCAGGGCATTCGCTTTGTCGTGTTTCTGGCGGGGGCGATCGCGCTGTCGCGGGTGCGCGAGACAACGTGGAGCAGCCTCGCTTTGCCGGCTTATGGCGTGCTGTGCGTGCTGCTGGTGCTGGTGGAGCTGATCGGCGCGGTGCGCGGCGGCGGGCAGCGTTGGCTCGACCTCGGCATCGGCTTCCGGTTGCAGCCATCGGAATTGATGAAGCCGTGCATCGTGCTGGCCTGCGCGAAATTCTACGACATGCTGCCACCCAACGAGACACGGCGGTTCGGGGCGATCTGGCCCGCCGCCTTGCTGATCCTGGTGCCCGCCGCCTTGGTGATGAAACAGCCCGATCTGGGCACGGCACTGATGATCGTGATCGGCGGCGTGACGGTGATGTTCCTGGCGGGCGTGCCGCTGCGGCTGTTCATCGGCGGGGGGCTGGCACTGGCGGCGGCGGTACCGCTTGCGGTCAATTTCGTGTTGCACGGCTATCAGCGCAACCGCATTCTCGTGTTCCTCAATCCCGAAAGCGATCCGCTGGGCATTGGCTATCACATCAGCCAGTCGAAGATCGCGATCGGATCGGGCGGCATTTTCGGCAAGGGCTTCCTCAACGGCACCCAGAGCCATCTCGACTACCTCCCCGAAGGCCATACCGATTTCGCTTTGGCGACGATGATGGAGGAATGGGGCCTGCTCGGCGGCGTGCTGCTGATCGTCGCCTTTGTCGGCATCGTGCAATGGGGCCTGGCGGCGGCATTGCAAGCGCAATCGCGCTTCGCCCGGCTGACCGCTGCCGGGCTCGCCGCGACGATCTTTTATTATGTGTCGATCAACATGGCGATGGTGATGGGCCTGGCCCCGGTCGTTGGCGTCCCGCTGCCCTTGATCAGCAATGGCGGGTCGTCGCAAATGACCTTTATGCTGTGTCTGGGCATCCTGATGTCGATCGACCGCACCAATCGCCAGACCACGCGCTGGTAATTTTTATGGGCTTTTTCGCAAAAAAGGGTTTGCAACCCGCGGCGACGCTGCTAACCGGCCACCTCCCGCAGCGGTCGCGCCACCAAGCGCCTCGCCAGACCGCCGGAAATGGACGCATAGCTCAGTTGGTAGAGCAGCTGACTCTTAATCAGCGGGTCCTTGGTTCGAGCCCAAGTGCGTCCACCATTTTTCAATGACTTAGCCCTCATCGCGAGAAGCGGGCATCGCTCAAGGTAGCGTTTTAGGTAGCGTTCAAAATGGGACGCTGTGAGACGATTTAGCGCCAATCGGAATGCGCACCCACCATCAATCGTCGGCTTTAATTCCGATTGGCGGAGAATTGACGACGCAACGCGCGGGCGTTGATGCTTCCGGCCAGCCTCCCGTCCTGAATCCTGCGGTCGGGCCTACCGACTGCATGTCTTCTGACCAAGTCGCTTGATCTGGATGAATGCCCCTTGGCTTGGGGGTAACCTGAAACCAGTCAGTGGGTCACGGCCGGAACCGCAGGTCGGTTTCGGTCCGACCAGTCGGTCTGCAACACGCCCTACGCATCGAAGCCGATGCACGTCTGATCGCGCGTGACCGCTCGATCATCGGCGAGCAGCGCTTGGCGGCGGCGGTTGTCGCCAGTGACAATCGTGCCGGGCCGATCATCGAAGCGTTCAGCACTGCGTCCGATGAAGTCGTCGGCAAGCTGGCGGAATGGTCGCAAGCGAACCTTACCGCGCGATAGTCCGCCCGGACCGGCTGATTCCGCGCGCTTTCCCGACGCTCCGAAGCCTCCGAGTGGCATACGCGGTCATCGACCCGATCGGCAGATCAATGCCCGGCTTACCCCACTGCCCCACCATCGCGAAGTATGCGAGCCCCGGCAACGTCATCTAGCGCGGCTGATCCGACAGGTCGCGCGCCTGCCAGACCAGCCCCGAACGGAGGAGGGGAGCAGGTGCCACTGGCCCACTCCCTAACGCAGATGGGCAGGTTCAGGATTCAGGCGGAGGCATCCGTCGACGCTGCGCGCACGATCTGGGCGACGAAATCGGCGATCTTGGCCTGTAGCGATGCGCGCAGTTCGGCGTCGGTCAGGATCAGCGTCGCGATCGGCGCGCGCGGCGTCAGGCTGGCCATATCGGCAAGCGCAGTTTGGCCGCCGCTGCCACCTTCGGTGACGAAGTGCGCGGTTCGCGTCAGCGCGCTGCCATGATCGAGCAGGTAGCGCCGCATCGGCGAAGACACATGCTGAACCCACACCGGCGAGCCGAGCACCACCAGATCATAGTCTGCCGGGTCATTGCGTGGGGCCAGGATCGTCGACGGGGCGCGTCGCCACGCTTCGACGGCGGAGCGGACATAGCCGCCCGGGCCGCGGCGCGAACGCAACTCGCGGATTTCCTCGAAATCGGCATGGCAGTGCGTGGCGATGGCTTGGGCAACGGTGCGCGTATTTCCACTGCGCGAATATGCAACGACAAGGATGCGCGACATGGCGGCCTCCGGCAAGAGTCGAGTTCTTGAGTCGAGTTCTTGCGAAAATGCCGAGCGGCAGCCCGGCAGACCATAAGCAATACACCCTAGCCGTGCGCCACGGGTTCGGCGCGCCTGCCGTCGGACTGGTGTCGCACACCAAGTACGTAGCTTGCCGAATACCATGCCAATGCCGATGCGGCGCATGCCCACATCATCAACAGGCGGAAAAGGCGCAGCGCCATGACATTACGGTCATTTGGAACCTTGCTGGGCGTTGGTGCGCTGGCCCTGTCCGCAGGGACCGCGATTGCTGCGCAATCTCCCAGGCTCATCCCCGGCATCCAGCGCTGGGCGGAGATCGATCGCATCCCCCGCCACCATTTCGTAGCGACCAAGGGTGTGCCGGAGCCGTACCGAGCACTGCGGAACCCCCTCCCCGCGACCGATACGACAATCGCGCGGGGAGCGGTGGTCTATGCCGCCAACTGCCTTTCCTGTCACGGCCAGGCTGGCAAGGGCGATGGGGCGGCCGGGCGCGGGTCCACGCCATCCCCCTTCGACATCGCCTGGCTGTCAGAGATGAAAATTTCCCGCATCGACGGCTTCATGTATTGGAGCATCGCCGAGGGCGGCCGGCCTTTTTCCAGCGCGATGCCAGCCTTCGATACGTCGCTGACCAAGGACGAGATTTGGGCGGTGACTCGCTTCATTCAGGCAGGACTACCCTGCGCGCAAGGCGCATCGCGCGCGGAAAGCGGCCGGTGCGCACGCTAACTTGTCGGTCCGCCCTCGGCGGTCTGGGCGGCGTCGCGCTCGTCGGCTGTTACGCGGGCCGGACGCCTATTTGGCCAACCGATGACGTTCTCCACTCCACCCTTTAGCCACCCAGCGCGGTATGAGCATGGGCCAATGCCCGTTGGTAGCCAATCCGCGTCGCCGCCTCGATCGCGGCATGGATGAGCGCGCGGCCCGACAGGGGGTCTCCGCGTAGAATCAAGATTTCTCCGATCAGAATCCGGAGATCGATTTTGCGGAGACTAAGGCCATAGCGTGTCGCCGTCGTCATCGCGTCGATCGCATGTTCGAGCGCAACCTCATAATCACCACTGGCGATGCGCAAACGCGCCAGGCCGCGCCGCGCCTCCACACGAACCCGGTACGTATCGGTCGAATCGGCGTATCGCAGCGCGTCGATCAGATCTCGGTTCGACCGCGCGAGTTCGTCGAGGCGGCCGGGCGATATCCGCCGGTCGGCGCGCCTGATCCGGCCCTGATGCACCACATCCATCTGATGCGCCGCCTGGGCGCTGCAGATGGCGCGTTCGAGCATGTCGTCCGCGACGCCACCCTCCAGGATGGCTTGGCCGAGCGAAGCGTAATAACGCTGGAAGATCGCCAGGGCTCGCAACTCGCCCAGCCGGTGCAGAAGAGCCATCGCCTGTTCGAAACCGCGACGCGCGCCGAGCATGTCGCCGCGGAAGAGATCGCAAAGCCCACGATATCCCGTAGTCAGTCCAAGCGCGAGCATCTCTTCATAGGAGATGACGGGGTCCGCCTGCACAGATCCCGGCCGCGCTTGATCGGCGAGAGATTGTGCGCGCTCCCACTTTTTCGGCGAGATTTCGCGTTCGATCATGTCGATCCTGTCGCGCGCGAGGAAAAACGTCCGCGTTCGATATCAACCACGATCTGGTTCAGCGTGATGCGACGCCAGTTCAACGCTCGGTCGCCGAACTCGACATAGGTTCGGTTGAAACGATCGGCTTCGTCAAAGGCGGCGCGTGCCTCATAGAGATCGCCCTGCGCGAGCTTAACGACGCCGCGCTCATTATAGAGCCAGACAATCTCGTCGGGATAGAAAGCTCCAAAGCCTGTCGTGTCGCCACGCCGCTCCACGGCCCGTTGCGACCGCAGGAACGCTTCGAGCAGGCGATCGAGCCGCTCGCCATGTTCGGTCAACGCCCCATCACGCTCGCCAAGCCAGGTCGACCGGTCGCTTTCGATCGAAAGCAGCGCGCTGGTCGAATAGAAGCCGCGAATAACCGCGAGCGCAGCGCGTAGCGCTGCCAGCGCATCGGGACGGTGGTGTTCGGGTTCGCTGGGCCGCTCGTCCGAAATCGGAGAGGGATCGTTATAGGCCCCGATTAACCAGTCGATCATATGCCCCAGTTCGTCGTGCAAATGCGGCTCGGGAACCGGTCCGTCGGTTGGCTGGGCAGCATAGAGCGACATGTTGAAGGCGGCGGACAAAGCCGCCTCTGACAGCGGCACACCCGAACGATCGCGCAATTCTGCGAGCAGCGTCGCATGAATGCCGAACCGTGGCATGTGCGTCGGGTCGATCGACGGCGCGACCGGCAGCACCAGCCCGCACCCCGACAGGAGCCTAAGCTCCTTGCCGATCCGCTCGAGGCGCTCGACTTCCTTGGTGACCCCGAAAATCGGATCGGCCAGCCGCGTTCGAAGACGGGGTACGTGGAGTAACACCTCGGCCTCGACCGGCTGGCCGACGAACGCCATGACCATCAGAATGTCGAGCGCGAGGTCGGGGTCAAGCCCCAAGCTCCGCAAAGCCGTGGGGGTGAGGTTGGCGGCGAAGTGCGCGCGCCGATAATCGGCGATCGCGACATCCGGCCCGGCCTTCAAGTCGACGCGGCGGATCGCGATCGGGGTCATTGCCTCGGTTGCGCGAACCCCCATTTCCACTTCCAGATAATGGTGCTTGCGAAAACGCCTGGCCGCGTCGCCAGCGTTCGATTGCCCCGACGACGCGACCAATGGCCCGTAATCGATGATGACCACCGGGGGACGTCCATCGCTCGCGATCGTTCCAACCTCGCCGAAAAGGCCGCAGAAATATTGTTTAACCCGGAGCGTCCCCAGAATGACGAACCGGGCATGCGCATGCCTGGAGCGGGCATGTCGACAACACGACGCGGCAAAGCAACGCATCGCTTCGTCGAATTCGGCGCTTAGCGGCTCGCCGCCATTGCCGAACATCCGCTCGGTACCGCTAATCACGACCACCAAATCGCTGTTATCAGGCAAGCAAAAGGCAAGATCCTCAGCGAACTGTCGCGACCGGCTCATATGGCGCGGCCCCCTATGGCCACGACGCCGCCAGAGCACCTCGGCGATGAGATTGAGCATCGTATCGGTGTCGAAGCAGAAATCGGCGTTGATGTGGACGACCGTCGCCAAGGGATGGTCTTCCTGAAAGCGATTTGCGAAACAGCGCGCCGCGGCCCCCTTGCGCAGGCCCGAGGTGGCCGCGACGACGGTCAGCAGCGCATTTTCCTCGCGGAACGGCGTGATCAGCGCCGCCGGAGCCGGTAAGCTCGGCGCGGCAATCAGCGCCCAGGCTGCGATGATTTTGCCGTCGGCATGCTGTGGAACGCGCAGTGAAAGAGACCGCCAATGGCTGATCGGTTTTGCGTGCTCGTCACCGCGCCGTGCCATCGCCGCGGCAAGATTGTCGATTGAGCGGGCAAGGCGCTCGGTTGTCTCTCCCTCGAGAAGGTCCACGCCAGCATGCCGCGCCAGGTCATCGTCGAACAGCGTCAGCACGCCGAGCCGGTGCAGCATATCGATGCGCTTGATCGCCTTGTCCGCCTTTCGCGCCTCTTCGGACAACGTCATGTCGGCGTTCCACAGCAGGAACGTCGGCATCACGCGGCGATACGGATGGTCGCCGACCACATCCTGCAAGCTCTGGTTGATCTCGCTTTCCGACATCCCGATGCCGACGAACAGGACGGGATTGCCTGAGTAGAGCAGGCCCAGCGCATGTTCGAACGGCACCTTCGATGTGCCGCTGCGCCGGTAAAGGCGATCATAATCGCGATAACTGACCACCATCGTTTCGTGACGATCGGCACGCCCGTGGAGATGCATCACATGATATTCATGCTCGGCCGAGCCGACCGCGAACTCTATCAAACGGTCTGTCCGTTCGCGCAAAAACACATCGCTGACGAGACTCCGTCCGCCCGGCATGCGCAGCACAATCTTGTGCGTGGCGGGATCGTCCTGGCGGATTCCCGCGCGATTGAGCTTGGCGACCGTCGATCCTTTAGCGCCGGGATCCTGCGCGATCGCAAGCTCTACCTCAAAATCATAGTTCAACGTGAGGATGCGATCGATATCCAGCTTGGTCAACAAGCAGTCGAGCACGGAATTCGGTTTAACCGGCCGTTCGCGTTTTTAAAAAAATCTCGTTCGCGATCTTTTCGTTCAAATTGCTGAGCGCCCTTGATGAATAACGCCCGACAATATCCATGATCTCTCCGATCACGCTGAACGCAACACGTACGTCGAAATCTTCACGTTTTAGTGTTTCCTTGAAAGTCGCCAGGATTTCCTTGTTTTTCGTCAGCACATCGGCCCGGGCATTGGCCTCCTCGAACTTGTCCAGGTCACCAAAGGCAAAATCGAAGCAATGCGCGGCAAAATCCCGCCATTTGGGATAGCCGCGATCGATCGTCGTCAACGATCCGGTGAACGCGATGACCCGCCCGGTGCGCAACGCCCGCGCAAATTCCACCATCGTGCGCTGCTCGAGCTTTGCCGCGTCGAAATAGTGCCGCTTGAGATAGCTGAAGGTCGGATCTTCGAACCATTCTCGCTGGATCGTTTCTGCATCCGATTCGGCCATCTCAGTCTCCGTGGGCAATCTCGATGTCCATCCGCGTCAACAGCGGGCGAAGCGCCGTCTCGATCGCTCCGTAGAGATGCGGCGCGTCGCTTGGGTCGTCGTCGGCGGCCGCGTAGAGCGCGCGCGCGCGGGGCGACAGGGCACTGAACACCGTGCGGCGAATCTCTGCATGGGCGGGCGCGGCGTAATAAGCATCAAGCGCCGCGACCGTCTCAAATTCGACCGTCAGCACCAGCCGCGCGGCCGGGGTTGCGATCTGGATCGGACCGCCGAGCAGCCCGTCCGTCACCGCACGCTCGACGGTTCGCCCGAGGCGCGCGGTGACGAAAGCGACCCTACCTGCAGCCCGCGCGGCATGCAGGTCAACGAGCATCGCCTGAACCGGCGCAGGGTCGACCGCATCGGCGAACTGGACGATGTGCAACACCCGCGCGCCTGTCATAGCAGCACTTCATACGCCAGCTTGCTCGGGGTGATCGCCGGGTCGGTGCCGCTCCATATCTCGTCCGAGCGCAACACCGCCCCCGCCGGCGCGGTCTGTCGCTTAAGAGCCTCGAGCAACGCCGCGAACGGGATATTCCCGCCCCACCCCTTCGCCTTGGCTTCGACCGCATCGACCGGCACGAACGCGTATTGCAAATCGTTCATTCGCTCGACCCCCTCGGCCCGCAGGGTTGCATTCAAACTGGCGTGATGCCCGACCTTGTAGACGATCGTTCGCGCAATCAGGTCGGGGCCGGTCACCACCCGATCGCCGATCGTCCAGCGCAATTTGAGCCAGGAAAGCCAATTGCCGACTTGCGCATCGGCTGCGAACAGGAGCACGGGCCCGCCCGGCTCGAGTTCAATGGCCAGAACCAGGCTCGAATTGTTCACCGCGCGATCGAGCAGCAGTGCGAAATTCTGCGTGTCCTCCAGCCAATCGGTATCGATCCTGCGCCAGGCGACGTCGGCTGCGGCATAGCTGTTGCGGAAAAAACGCGAGTTGGCGCGCATCCGCGAGCGGAATCGTGACACTGGCGTTAAACGGACGTTGATCGTCTTCCTCGCCCTCGCCGAACACGCCAGCGAGGCCGTACAACCCGTCGAGTGCGGTGAGCGAATAGGTTTCGGGATTGCGCGACGTGGGATCCATCTGGCGCAACTCGGCCTCGTCGCGCGGTGGCCCCAGGACGAAAATCCGCGCCTCGGTGCCGGGAATGAGTACCGGCGGGTCGGCCGGTCGACAATAACGCGGCACGCGAACCTTCGCTGCGGCTGCCTTCACCGCGTCGCGCGTCGTGCCGCCTCCGGCGGAGGGAGCGGCACCGAGAAAGTCGATCAGGCTTTGCGTCTGGCGTGCATTCTCATTGAGGCCGAGCGCCGTAAGTTTATCGATGCTGGCGCGCAAAGCGGTCTCGGCACCGGCATGGATCGAGCTGAGCTTGACGGCGAGCGGGTCGGCGGGGTCTTCGGGCCAGCCAAGCCAGACCGCATCGGCGTTGATCTTGGCGAAATCGTCCTTCGCCTGCAAAAACCCCGAAACATGGTCCCAATGCGGATGGGTGACGACAAGCAGGTCGAGCGAGGCCGAGCCCAATGTGTCGACCAGATCGGCCATCACCGCTTGCATCGTCGTGGTTGCGCCCTTCGCACCCAGCACGAGCCCGCAATCGATCATGATCCGAAACGGTGCCTGCTGGCCGCGCAGCAGTTCCACATAAAGGCAGTCCCCCAACCCTTGCCGATACATTCGCACGCGCGCGCGCGGCTCGGTCTTGGAGGTGGGCGGCGACGCTTTGGCGTCGGACGTCGGCGCAGCGGCGGACTTTGCTTTCGCCATGACTTTACTCGAAATCCTGTGTGTGAAGCATGGCAAAGGGCTCGCTTTTCACGGTTGAATCGGCGTTGAAATAGGCGGCGCGCAGCCCTGTTAGCGGCCGCTGTACATAGGTCGCCTGGCTACTGTATCGCGCGCTGCTGTCGATCCGCTTGCGCACGACATAATTGAGCGCACCACTGTCACGCGCGATGATCAGCGTGCATCCGCCGCGAAAACGCTGGCCGTCCTTGGGATCAGCCGGATACCAGCTTTGCGTCAGCTCGACGATCAAATCGCTGCGGATCGTGCCATCGGGGCCGACCCGCCGCAGCGTGCGGACCGAGTGCACTTCGGGCCCGCGCACATTCCCGACAATCGTCGTAACGGTTCCGTCGGCGGCGGTCGCTTGCTTGTTCATTGGTCCAGCGACGCGCGCGATGCCGAACAGCGTTAGCCAGTCATCGGGTGCCCGCTGCACCAGCCAATCGTGGAACACCCGCGCATTGTGCGCCGAGCGACGGGAAATTTCTTCCCGTGTGGTATCCAGCGGAAAATCGAGCGCCATCGCGTCGACCACTTCCTTGAAGGAGACGTGGAGATCGGGCGTTCCCAGGCGAGCGTATCGGGCGATACGCTCCGCACATCGCGCGGGGAAATTCCGCGCGCGCGAAATGCAGCGGTGATCGCAACGCGATAGGCGCGCCGGTCGTCGGGCACGAGGTCTCGGTCGGCCGTGATCACCGCGCGCAGATACTCGCCAAAAGTGATGTCGAACGGCGGACAATAATCGAGCGCCCGGATCATGATGTCGAGGAAGCGCCCGGCAATCTTGCAGACCGCAATGGTCAGCGCGTCGACCAACGGGGCGGACAATTCCCCCGGGGGCAGGACACCCGATGCCCCGGTTGCGAGCGCGATCAACTCCTTCGCCTTGCATTCGTAAATCCGCAAGAACGCATCGAACACCGCCGCAACGAGCACTGCGCCGCGATCATGCGCTTCGGTCGCGGCGTGATAATCGTCGATGCTGACCGGGCGCGATTTCCAATGCCCCTTGGCATCGATCGTGCCGATATAATCGCGCAGCGCGCCGCGCTGCCCCGTCGCCTGGCCGAATTGATAGGCGAGTTGCCCCAGACGGTTTCGCGTGAACAGGTCACCGCGCGTCGCCGCGATCTCGGGCCGCACGGCGTCGGGGAGAGTGAAGTGCAGGAACATCGCGACAATGTCTGCAAAGCCCTCGTGAAAGGCGAGGACGTCGGGGTTGGTCGGTTCGATGAAGCGCCGGTGCAGCCCGTCGAGCAAGGCGTGCGCGGTTTCGTGCGCAACGATGTCGTGCGACAGCGCGGCGAAGACCGTCGGACGCGCAATGTCGGCATGGTCGCAAATCGCCGGCGACTGGAAATAGCCGAGCAGCAACGCTTTCTTGGCCGGACTGTAAAACGCGTTGGCGGCGCGCAGTGCGTGCGGATAGATACGCAGCCGCTGGACATAGCGCCCGCTGATGTCGGTGCCGTTCGGGTCCCGATATGGCGACCACAACGCGCGCCGCCCGAGCGCGTGCTCGAACGCCTCAATCGTGCGCATCGCGACGGCATAGACCATTTGCTGGTGAAATTGCGGATCGGTCTCGCTCGGAAACAGGCCGTGTTCGTGCAGCAGATACGGGTCGTCGAGCGCGACTGGCGCATACGCCGCCGAACTCGCGGGATCGACGTCAACGACTTCGAGATATTCGCCGACAGGCCCCGGTGCGAGCCGCTCCCAAGCGACACTGACGGTCGTGACACTGCGCGCGACCGTGTCGAGCCCGGTCCCGAGCGTCGGATCCGACGCGAAGATCCGCACGTGCCGACGCAACGGTGCCGAAATCACGGGCTGGCGGGCATTGGCCAGCTTTGCCGACGCGTTCAGCGCCTGTGCCGAGGGGCTCGGTGGCGATTCCAAGGCTTGTGGCGCTGCGCCACCATCGGTCGGAGGCGGAGCGCCGGTGTTACTGGCACCGGCAGCCTTTGCAAGCCATTGGCGCAGTGTCATCGAGGCGCGCGCGTCGGTCGCCAGGGTAGCCGCCAGCCGTTGGCGGGTGGCCGCGGCAAGCTGATCGGGGTCGGCGTCGAGATCGGGCAGGATCGCCTCGATCACCGGATGCAGCGACAATTGCAGTGCCTCGAGCGACAGCATCGCATAGGTCGGATCATCGCTGGGATCAGTCAGCCCGACTCCGAGCAAGGCCCGCAGGAACGCGAACGAGGCGGTATCGGGCTTCTCCTGCTCGAGCTCGGCGAGAGGGACCGACTGCGCCGCCATTCCGACCGCGTCGAGCGTGCCGCGACCAAGTTTGGGATTGGCACCGCCCCGCGCGCTCGCGAACAGGGCGTAGCGGATCGCTTCGACCCTCCGCCAATCCTCGGGAAGCTCAGCGCTATGCGCGCTATCGGCCAGCCAGATCGCCGCAGCGGCAGCGACTTGCGGGGTCGCCGAGGATGTTCCGGAACCGTCATGATCAACGACCGTCGGCGCGCCGATCCGCGCCCACGGAAGGTTGGGGGTGGCGGCGGCGATCGCGGTGCGCATCTTCGACGCAGGGCCGTAATTCCCCGCCATCAGCGTCCCGGGCAAATCGGCATAGGGCGATCCGTCCGCCATGACCCCGCACGCCGCGACCACGCGATTGAACCGGGCGGGAAACACGATGTTGCGCGTCGGCGCATTGCCGTAATTGTTGCCCGCTGCGGTCACGACGAAAAATGCCCGCGTCATAGAGTGCGTTGACAGCATCCGCCCACGCTTGCGAGGGGAGCCCGCCCATGCTCATCGTCACGATGTCGATCCGCTTCTCGGGATCGTCCTTGAGGCTAAAGACATAATCGAGCGCGCGAGCAATCGCACTGTTGCTGAACAGCACGACACGATCGGCGACGCGGATGGGCACAATGTCGACGAACGGGGCACCACCGATCGTGCGCGTCGGATCGGCCGGGTCGCGTCCGGCGAGAATCCCGAGCGTGCCCGTGCCGTGCCCGCGATTGGTCAGCGGGCCGTCGACCTGATCGCTGGCATCGTGCAGATCCTCGCCCGCCACGAAATTGCGCGCCAGCGTTCGGTCGATCCCGGCGGCAGCGCCTGATGCCCAGGATCGTACCCTGTATCGAGCTGCGCCACGCGCACGCGACGCCGCCGCTCGGTCGGCACGCCGTCAAGCCACGCAAGCGCGTCAAGGAACCCGCTATGCGCCGCATCGCGGTACCAATCGTCGTCGGTCTCGCGTGGAAAACGCGAGTCCTGCGGCACGGAGACCGGATCGTTTTGCGACAACGCCAATGCCGGCGGGACCTCATCGCGCTGCCACAACCAGTTCTGCCGGATATCGGGTTCGACAAAGTCCACCTGCGCGGCAAGGCCGAGATCTTGCGCCCGCAGCCGATGCGCGGCGTCCCACGGCGATAGCGTCGTGTCGCCGAGCTGCACCTCATACCATTGCGCGGCAACGCCAGCCCCGCCCGCAATGCCAAGCTCAGACGCCAATCCGGCATTGATCGCCGGCATAAGCGGTACAACCGCCGCGCGCATGGCACCCAGCATCGATAGGTGCGCGTCGGACAGCGCAAACCCGGTCGCGCTCGGCGCACGTGCCTTGACCAGCAGGCGAATGTCCCGATCAACCGGCATGATCAAGCCTTTCCAGCGGCGGGCACGAGCGCGGGCTCGACGATATTGGCCAGCACGGCGGACAGCTGACGCTTGAGCTGCTCCAACGCGGCCGCATCCGTCGTTTTGGCGATACGGGCCTGTAGGTCGGTTGCCTGGCGATTGAAGCGCCAGTCGGATGCAACTTTGGCGATCTCCAGCACATCGTCGAGTCCCGTGGCGACGCCGGTCTTGGATGGGTAGAAACGTCGCGCCATGTCGGCGGCGACCACCCCGGGGGTGAAGCCTTCGAGCTCGGGCCGCTCGCCGCCATAGACGGCAATTACAACATAGGGTTCGTCGCCCGTATAAAGCCGGTCATCGCGATCGATCAGGCCCACATTGGCGCGGTAGCGAAGCTTCTGAAGATCCGATGTGGCGGGAGCAACGAGTCGAAAATCGGCCGCAACCGGCGCATAGCCCGGCAAATCGAAGCTGAGTTCTGCACTTTGGTGCCAGCCGGGCGAACGCGCGCCGATCGCATCGATCAAGCTGCCCGCGAGGGGAACGAGCTGGCCTGCCGCCAGCAAAGCGCCAGCATAAGGCAAAAAAAGCGGGACACCGGCTGCGGCGGTAAATGCGCCTCCAAGCTTTGTCAGCAAGACGGGATCCGGCGGGGCCGCGACGATCTCAAAACTGGCGACCACCTGTGCCGTAGCGACCGCTTTTTGATAGGCCACCAGTCGCGTACCGTCCGACAATGCGTCTGGTCCCGCGAGCAACGCGTGACGCCCGGTCTTGCTTGCCACGAAATTCAACCCGCGCGCGCTCGCCTTGACGGAACTCCAGTCCTTCACGCCAGACACCACCGCGATGTCCCCCGTTCCGTCGAACAGCGATTTCGATCCGACGTTTCCGGTATAGACGCTCCGAATATCGATCGTCATCGGCTTGCCATAGGCGACTGCGGGAAACGCCACGGCATCGCCCTGCCCGACGTCGACCGCGGCAAAAGACAGCACCCCGCCATTGTCGAGAGTGATGGAAGGTTGTGCGCCCGAACCGGCTGCCACCAGCCGCGTCACCTCAGCGCCCTTCACCGCAAATTCGCCTTCGGAAATCAAATGCTCACCGAAAATTCGATAGACTGCCATGATTTCCTCCCGCAAACGTGCTAATCTATACTGTATCAGTATTTGATATTTCGCATTTTCACGAATCGGACGATTTTTCGGAAAATATACATATCCGAAATTGACGGACAAGAGATATAATTCAGAATTGACCTGAAATGCGGGATTCCAGACCGTAAAATATTTCAGAATATATTATAATAAACTGTTCGATTATAAAAAGAAGACGGACTTTCCATCATCCATAATGCGCCAAATCCATATCGTTTCGGATATGTAAGTTTCCGTCCAACTGCAGTGAGTCCGGTAGATATCCACTCTTGCCGCTCACCTGACGATAGGGTCGACGATCGGACACACCGGGACCGCGCACGCTCGTTCGCTTGGGCTTCGTTGTCCCGTGGATCAGGACGTCCGAAGCGTAGTACCCGTCGTCGCAATCAATCAGTCGCCGAGACCTTGCAGCGACCCGAGCCACCACGCGGCCAGCGGTCTAGACGCAGGCACCGTAAAAAGCGCCGTTCCGACAGATATCGGGCGCGCCGGGAGCGGCCTGCCTCGCAGACCAAATTTCCGGCAAGAGGTGACTTGCAAGACGTGATCTGCAAGTCTGGTGGGCAACCAGTTAGGATTGCAATGCCGGTCGAGCGAAAGTCGAACATATCGCAGCAGGAGCGTTCCACGCTTCTGGAAGCGCTTGCGCGGCGCTATTCGGCACCCCTTGCCCGCTATTTCGCGCGTCGCACGCAGCACCGCAACGACATTCCCGATCTCGTGCAGGAAGTGTTGGTGCGCGTGTCGCAAGTGTCCGACATGACCGTGATCGAAAAGCCGGAACATTATCTCTTCCGCGCCGCCGCCACCACGCTGACCGATCATGCGCGACGCGAGCAGCGGCGGCATAGCGCGCATCACATTCCGCTCGATTCCGAGGCGCACGGCGATACGGATTTCTCGCCGGAACGCGTCTTGGCAGGTAGGCAGGCGGTAGCAGCGGTAGAAGCGGCGCTGAGAGCGCTGCCGGAGAGGACGAGGACGGTGTTCGTATTGCGGGTGCTGGAAGATCAGAAGACGGCCGATGTTGCGCGTCTGCTGGGCATCTCCACCCGCGCGATCGAGGCGCATCAGGCAAAGGCGATGGCAGCGGTCGCGCTGGCGGTTCGGGCGCACCGCGATGACTGATATGGAGGATGCCCGGATCGAGCAGGCTGCGCTGTGGTATGCCCGTATCGAAGGCGCCGCCGACCGCGCCTCCCTCGCGGCCTTCGAGCAGTGGCGCACCGACGCCCACAATGCACAAGCCTATGCCGAGATCGCGGAGTCGATGCGGCTGGTGCGGAGCGCGGCGAAAAGCCCCGAGCTGCTGGCTTTGCGGCAGGAGACGATCGCTGGTCTTGTCGTGTCACCGCCGACCCGCAGGCGCTGGCCAGTAGCGGTCGGGGCGGCCGGGGCGACGATTGCCGCTGGCATCGCCATCGCGATATGGTTCTCCTTCCCGCCGCACGTCGCGCCGTCGCCCGACCCGCCCAGGTCGCCGCCGCCGCGCCGCCGCGATACGGGACCGGTATCGGCCAGCGGCTGTCCGTCACGATGCCGGACGGATCAACCGCTACCCTCAACACCAATACGCGGCTGCAGGTCGCGTATGACGCGCACGCGCGCCGCCTGGTCCTGGAACGCGGGCAGGCCGTGTTCCATGTTGCCAAAGGCCAGGCGCTCCCGTTTGAGGTCGTCGCCGGGGGCCGGACGATAACCGCGCACGGCACGGTTTTCGATGTCCGGCTCGACAGGGACGCCGTTGCCGTCGCTCTGTTCGAGGGCAAAGTGAGCGTGAGCGGCGGCCCCGGCGGCAGGGAGAACGCCCTGCTTCCCAACCAAATGCTCACCGCGTCGGCAGCGGGCACGCGCGTGACGCCGATCCGCTCGACCGAGCAACTGACAAGCTGGCAAAACGGCATGATCGTGTTCGATGACGAGCCGCTCTCCGTGGCCGTGGCCGAGATCAACCGCTACGTGCGCCGCCCGCTCGTCATCGGGGACGCCGGGCTATCGTCGCTGCGCATCAGCGGGGCCTTTCAGTCGGGCGACACCAAGGCGTTCGTCGAGGCGATGCAGCTCTACTTCCCCGTCCAGGCCGACGAGCGCGATCCGGCGCGGATCATACTTAAGACAAAGCCGTGACCAACTTTTTGCAATTTTCTTACGATTTCTGATTCGGGTTCGTTCGGATCTGGCGTCTCACGCTGCATGGGCTTCTGCGAAGCCGTTCAGGGGACAATGTGATGACGAACGGGAATCGGGTAAAGCGAGTGAACACGCGGGCGCACCGGATGGCGATGGCGCTTGCCGGCAGTGCCGCTCCGATGCTGCTGATTGCCCTGCCCGCTCCCGGCCACGCGCAACAGGCCACGGCTCGGTTCGACATCGACGCGCAGTCGCTCTCCTCGGCGCTGAGCGTGTTCGCACGGCAGAGTGGCCGCCAATTGCTCTACACGCCCGATCTGACGCAGGGCCGCCGCGCCCCCGCGCTGCACGAAACCCTGCCGCCCGAGCTCGCGCTCTCGCGGCTGCTGCGATCGTCGGGGCTGACCTTTCGGCAAACCCCTTCGGGCGCGTTCCTGTTGATCGCACCGCGCGACCGGGGCGGACGCACCCACACCACGTCCAGCCAGCGCGCACCCAACAACGGCGCGCCCGGAGATCCAGCGCCACCGCTGACCCGCGCCGATCTGCCCTCGGCGGCAGCCCCCGACATCGTTGTCGTCGGCGGCTCGCTCAACACCGATATTCGTCGCAGCGAAAACGGTGCCCGGCCCTATGTGGTGTTCAGTCGGCAAACGATCAAGCAGTCGGGCGCGCAGAACCTCGACGACTTCTTGCGTCAGCGCCTTACGGCCGCAACCAGCGGGGCAAGCGCGTCGCAACTCGGCGGACGCACGGGCAATGCCAGCTCGATCAACCTGCGCGGCCTCGGTGCCGACGAAACCCTGATCCTCGTCGATGGTCGGCGCCTTGCCGGCTTCTCCGTCGCCGGGTCGCTCGCCCAGCCCGACATCAACGGCATCCCACTCAGTTCGGTCGAACGGATCGAGGTCTTGCCGACGAGCGCATCGGGCATTTACGGCGGCGGCGCGACGGGCGGCGTCATCAACATCATTCTGCGGCGCGATTATCAGGGGCTGGAAGCCAAGGCCACCTATGACGGCACGTTCGATGGCGGCGGCGCGCGCAAGCGCATCGATCTGAGCGGCGGCTTCCCGCTCGAAGGCGGCAAGACGCGGGTGATGCTGTCGGGCGCGTGGTCGCAGAGCGATCCCTTGCTCAACGGCCAACGCGACTATGCGAGCAAGGGCCGCGCACTCACCGCCGCGCGCAACCCCGCTTTCTATTATGGCAGCCCGGACGTGATACCCGTGGGTGCCACCACCAACATCGTCGGCTACGATCCCGACACGGGATTGCCCGCCAACCTCGTGCTCAAATCGGGACAGGCGCTTAATTCGCCCTATGCGCATGTTGCTACCGGGGCGACCGGAGCGGTTGGCTCGGGGCTGGTCGCGGGCAGCTATTCGCTCGCGACGCCCGATACTGCGGTCGCGGATGGCAATCGCCATTCGCTGCTCAACGCGTCGCAAGTGCTATCCGGCATGGTCAGCGCGCGCCGCGAGTTTACCGCCAGGCTTTCGGGCTTCGTCGAGTTCGCCGCCTCGCGCAACCGCAGCCAATTCCTCACCACGCAGGCCAATTCGGTGTTCCAGCTTGCCGCGAGCGATCCCGGCAATCCTTTCCTGCAGGCGATCCAGGTGGCGGTGCCCGCTGTTGGGGCCGATCAGGAACTGCGTACCGAGATCCAGAATTACCGGGTCGCGGGCGGCTTCACGTGGAAGCTCGGCACGGATTGGTCGCTCGGTGCGGACTATACGTGGAATCGCTCGCGCTATCAGGCGACCTTGCCGAGCTACATGGACACCGATGCCGCGCAGGCGGCGATCAGTAGCGGTGCGCTCTCGATTTTTGCCGATCCCGCTACGAGCAATCTCGATTTCAGCCAATTCCTCTATGGTCGCGCGACGCTGACTCCTGCCGCGACGACGTTGCAGGATGCGGTCGTGCGGGCCTCCGGGCCCTTGCCGGTGACCCTCTGGGGCGGCGCGGTGCGGATTTCGGGCTCGCTGGAACACCGCGTCGAAAGCTATGGCGGCTCGCGCTTCAGCGGCACCGGTAGCAACGGCGTCCGTTCGGCGATCGCGTACCAGCCGCAGCGCCAGATCGTCAGCAGCGGCTATGCCGAGCTGGTATTGCCGGTGGTTTCGCCCGGCAACCACGTACCCGGTATCCATTTGCTCGAAGTGCAAATCGCCGCGCGCCATGATGAATATCGGACGCGCGGATCCCGCCAGATCGCGATCGCCGACGACGGCACTCCGCTTGAAGACGGCGAGCGGACCTCCAGCAGCTTTGGATCGACCAACCCGACCGTGGCGCTACGCTACCAGCCGACCCAGGACCTGACCTTGCGCGGCAGCTACGCAACGGGCTTCCTGCCGCCGACCGTCACCCAGATCGTGCCGAGTCAGTCGCCGCTTACGCTACCCGGCTATTTTCTGAGCTTCCTGCGCGATCCGCGCCGCGGCGGCGAGCCGGTCGGCGCGACCGGCACCGATTTCACCTTGAGCTATACCGGCTCGGGCACATTGCGGCCCGAACGATCGACCAGTTGGTCGGCAGGCGCGATCCTTACCCCGCGGTTCGTGCCCAATCTGCGCCTCTCGGTCGATTGGAGCCGGATCAGCAAGCGCGACAATATCGCCTCGCTCGCGACCTTGTCCTCGCGCGACTTTACTTTCGAGGGAACCGTGCCAGGCCTTATCAAGCGGGGGCCGGTGGCACCGGGGGACCCTTACGGCGTCGGGCCGGTGACGGGGATCGACCTTGGCCTGTTCAACGTATCGCGGCTCAAGGTCGAGGCGCTCGATTTCGCGCTCGATTACAGCCTGGTCACCAAGCGGATCGGCACCTTCAACCTCACCGCCAACGCCACCCGCGTCCTGTCGCTGGCGGCGCAGGTCACGCCCGGGTCACCGTGGATCGAATATGTCGGAACCGGCAGCGCCGCAAATGTCGGCGGCGCGAACGATGGCGGCGCGCTCAAGTGGAAAGGCACGGCCACGCTCGGCTGGCAAATCAACCCGGATCTGACGGCAAGCTGGACGGCGCGGTATTTCGGCCCCTACTTCTTCGACGAGACCCACGACGTTCAGGCCAATCAGGGCAGCGACCATATCGGCAGCCAGATCTTCAACGATCTGTTCGCGTCGTATCGCTTCGCGCTGTTCGGCACCAACAAGTCGACCCGAATCGAGGGGGGCGCGCGCAACATCTTCAACGCATCCCCCCGCGTCGACGTGATCGGCACTGGCTTCAATCCGTCAGGCTATAGCTATTTCGCCGATCCGCGCGGGCCCTCTTATTACCTTACCATCCGACAGAATTTCTGATGGCCATGTCGATGCGGAGGGGCCGGCAGCCGGGCGTGCTGCCGGAAGCGGCCAGCTATGGCCTGTGGAACGACATCCGGTTCGCCGCCCGGCTGATCGCGCGATATTGGTCGGGCAGCGACCGGATCTGGGCATGGGGCGTCGGCGGGTCGCTTGCCGCGCTGGTCGGCGGCGCGGTCTATGCGGCGGTGCTGCTCAACAGCGCCAACCGCACCTTTTACGACGCGCTGACCAACCGCAACCCCGATGCCTTTCTGATCCAGTCCTTTGTCCTGGCAGGTGTCCTGGCGCTGGTGACGGCGGTCGCCATTCTCCGTGATTTCCTGCGGCAATTGCTGGAAATCCGCTGGCGCAGCAGCCTGGTCGAGCGCTACCTTGATCGCTGGCTGCGCGACGACGATTACCACCGGCTGGAGTTGTGCGGCGCGATCGAGAACCCCGATCAGCGTATTCAGGAAGATGTGACGCTGGCGGTCCGCGCCACCATCAAGCTCGTCATTGAGGGCACGACCAGCGCAGCGATGCTGGTCAGCTTCGGTCTGTTGCTGTGGCGGCAAAGCGAACCATGGCATGTCGATCTTGGTGCGGCGCACTTCACAGTCGTCGCCCCGTTCGTGTGGCTCGGTCTTGCTTATGCACTCGTCGGCGCGTGCGTGACGCATCTCAGCGGCCGTGCGCTTACGCGTACCAACGTCCGGCAACAGCGTTTCGAGGCCGATTTTCGCCACGCACTGATCCGCGTGCGCGACCATTCCGAGGCAATCGCATTGTACAACGGCGGCAGCGCCGAGCGCGTGCGGCTCGGCACCGCATTTGACCGGGTACGGCACAATTGGCACCGCATCATGGGCTTTACGCTGCGGGTCAATCTCGTCAGCGGGCTCTATATTCAGGCGATCGGCGTGCTGCCGACCTTCCTCAGCGCGCCGCGTTACTTCGCCGGTCGGATGAGTTTCGGCGGACTGATGCAGATCGGCATGACGTTCGCGCAATTCGTCATGCAGCTCTCCTGGTTCACCAACAGCTATGCCGAAATCGCCGAATGGCGTTCCTATATCGAGCGTCTGCATCGGCTGGAGGACATGCTGGCAGCGCCGCTGCCGCATGGTGCCGAACGGCGCTCCGGCGGGGCGGATTTCGTGGCGCGCGACCTGCGCCTGATGCGACCCGACGGCGAGCCACTTGCGATGGTGCCCGATTTGCACATCGCGCCCGGCGCGCGCGTGCTGGTGCGCGGCCGCTCCGGACTGGGCAAGAGCACGTTGTTGCGCAGCCTCGCCGGACTGTGGCCGTGGTCGACGGGAGAGATCGTGGTGCCGGGGGATGCACGCGTCCTGTTTCTACCGCAGCGCGGCTACCTGCCGGAAGGGTCGCTTGCGGCGGCGCTCGTTTATCCAGCGCAGCCTTCGGACGTGCTGCGTGCATCGATGCAGCGCGTGCTTCGCGACACGCAGCTTGGCGACCTTGTCGATCGTCTCGATGAAGTTCGCGATTGGGCGCGATCGCTGTCGCCGGGTGAACAGCAGCGTCTGGCGGTCGCGCGTGCGCTGCTCCAAGCACCCGATTTCCTCTTTCTGGATGAGGCGACCAGCGCCCTCGACCCTTCGCTGGAGCGGCTGCTCTACGAACTGATCT
The DNA here is from genome assembly GCF_000797515.1 of Sphingomonas sp. Ant H11. Lineage (GTDB taxonomy): Bacteria > Pseudomonadota > Alphaproteobacteria > Sphingomonadales > Sphingomonadaceae > Sphingomonas. Next base: position 13,035 of record NZ_JSBN01000050.1, on the reverse strand, counting down.
CCGATCGTCTGCCTGGCGCGGCGATCGTCAGCGTCGCGCACCGCGAAGCGGTCGCGCGCTATCACGATTTTGTGCTCGATTTCACGCCGGGCGAAGATGGCGTTGTGCGTCTCCAGCTCGCGCCGCTCGGCACCTCCCCTTCAACACAGGACGAATTATGACAGACTTGCGCGACGATGAGGACTTTGCCGCTTTGCTCGCGGCGGCGGGGGACGTGCCGGTGGTCATCGATTTTTGGGCACCATGGTGCGTGCCCTGCAAGACGATGACGCCGCTGGCCGAAGCGCTCGCCGCCGACTTCGCTGAAAGCACGCACTTCGTGAAGGTCGATATCGATGCCGCACCCGAGCTTGCCGCTCGCTTTGGCGTGCGCGGCGTGCCGACCTTCCTACGACTGGAAAACGGTAGCGAAACCGCCCGGCTGACGGGCCTCACCACCCGAACCCGGCTGGCCGCCTTGTTCGAAGGCGACGCAGCATGACCGACCACGCGATCACCCCCGCCATCACGCTGCTGGCACGCTTCGCCAAGCGTGAAGATGCACAGGCCGAATGGCAGGCGGCCGCGACGGACGGCGCGACCGACACCGGCTGGCGTCGATGATGGTGCTGTGGGCACTTCAACAAGTCGATCCCGACGGCACGTGCGAAACCGGGCTCGCGGTCGCCACACTTCATCAGCGGCTGCTGGCTGGCGATCCGCCACCCCGCGCCGAATGGTCCAGAGTGCGGCGCGCGGCGCTCGCAGCGACCGACCGAGCTCCGCGCGGCGAACGTGTCGTATATGAAATGGCTGAAGCCGCCGCCTGGGATCCCTCAGGCGCATCAACCGTGCTGAGCGATACCTTGCTGCCGTGGCTGATCCACGTCTCCACCAACGCGATGGCAGCCTGCGGCTGGACCGGTGCCGACAGCGACGCCATCGGCCCCTTTGTCGCGCGCGCACTGGAAGAGGATGCCGAGGCGGATCCGTATCGCCTCGTCCGGGCCGAAGCCCCCGAGCTCTTCGCCCGGATGGAAGCGGCCGGTGCCGCAGACGCCCGCGAAATCCGCCGCGTCGCTGAGGCGACCCTCGCCGCGCTGTTGGACGCAACGCTTTCGCTCCCGGCCGACGTGCCGTTGATTCCGCGCGTCGACCTGTTCGGCAACCCCGATCGTTACGGCGCGCAGATCGATCCCACCGGCACCATGCTTGCCTGGATCGCGCCAGCGGGCAATGTGAACAATATTTGGGCGGCCCCACGCGACGATCTCGCGGCCGCCTATTGCCTCACGCGCGACGACAAGCGCGGCATCCATTCGTTTGTCTGGGCCTATGACGGCGCAACGATCCTGTATGTGCAAGACGCCGATGGCGACGAGAACTGGCATGTCCACGCCGTCACTCTCGATCGCGCAACCCGGGACCTGACTCCGTTCCCCGGCGCGCAAGCGTCGATCGCAGGCCTCAGTCGCGATGTTCCCACGATCATCGCCGTGCAGATCAACGCGCGCGACCCGCGCTTCCACGACATTTACCACATCGATCTCGCCAGCGGCGCGGCAACCCTGATCGAACAAAATCCGGGCTTCGGCGGCTTCGTTCTCGACTCCCGCTTGCTGCCGCAACTCGCGATCGCACCTCGCGCCGATGGCGGCCAGGACGTTTTTGCGCCGCGGCACTGCGGACTGGGAGCTATGGTTCGGCTTCGATCCGGACGATGCCCGCGCCTCCCGCATCGCAGGCCTTTCGCGCGATGGCGCAACGGTGTTCGTGATCGACAGTCGCGACCGCGACACCGCCGCACTTGTCGCGCTGCCGCTCGCGGGTGGACCGGCACGGATGCTCGCGGAACAACCCGATGCCGACATCGAAGGCTATCTTTCCGACAGTGAAACCGATTGGCCGATTGCCGTGGGCTATACCCGGGCGCGCAACACGCTCGCGCCGATCGGTGAAACGGTCCGCATCGACCTCGAACGGCTCGTCGCCGCCGATCTCGGCGAATTCGTGATTACCAGCCGCAGTCTGGACGATCGCCGGTGGACGATCCAGGCCGATCGCGACGATGTTCCCTCCGCCTCGTGGTTGTTCGATCGCGACGACGGCACACTGACTCGCCTGTTCTCGGCCCGGCCATGGATCGAGCATGTCCCGCTCGCCCGCACCACTGCGGTGACCATTCGCGCGCGCGATGGCCTCGATCTGATCAGCTACCTCACGCTCCGGTGGACCGGCAACCCGACATGCGCCTTCCGCTCGTCCTGCTGGTCCACGGAGGCCCCTGGGCGCGCGACCGGTTCGGTTACGACAATGAGCGCCAGTGGCTTGCGAACCGCGGCTATGCGGTGCTCGCCGTCAACTTCCGCGGCTCGACCGGTTTCGGCAAGGCGTTCCTCGCGGCGGCACGAGGGGAATGGGGCGCGAAGATGGACGACGATCTTATCGATGCAGTCGAATGGGCCGTCGCAAGCGGCGTCGCCGATCCAGCGCGCATCGCCATCATGGGCGGAAGCTATGGCGGCTATGCCGTGCTGTCCGGCATGACTCGCTCGCCCCACGTCTATGCGTGTGGCGTCGATGTTGTCGGCCCGTCCAGCCTGGAAACGCTGATGGCATCGATCCCGCCTTATTGGGAGGCGCAACGCGTCATGCTGTATCGCGCGGTCGGCGACCCCCGAACCGAAGCGGGCGCAGCGCTGCTCCGCGAGCGGTCGCCGCTCCATCGCGCCGATCGCATCGCGCGCCCGCTGCTGATCGGCCAGGGTGCCAACGATCCGCGCGTGCTCCAGTCGGAAGCCGATCAGATGGTTGCTGCGCTGCACGCCAACGCCGTTCCCGTCACCTATGTCCTGTATCCCGACGAAGGCCATGGCTTCGTGCGCCCCGCCAACCGTCTGTCGTTCAACGCGGTGGTCGAGGCATTTCTCGCACGCCATCTCGGCGGTCGTTTTCAGCCGGTTTCACCGGGTGAGTTCGACGGCACGACCATGGAGGTTCGCGAAGACAGTGGCGGCGTCGCGACGATGCCGGTCGCATGACGAGAGCGCGCGACTGGTGCGGGACGGCGGTGCGAACGATCGAAACCGAGCTTAACCGTTCCGCCGACACCCACCTGATCCGCCTCGAGCCGAAGGGCGCGCCGGGCATTTTCCTGTACCTTAAGGACGAATCGACCCATCCGACCGGCAGCCTGAAACACCGGCTGGCGCGCTCGCTGTTCCTCTACGCGCTGTGCAACGGCTGGATCGGGCCGGATACCACGATCGTCGAGGCGTCGAGCGGGTCGACCGCCGTGTCCGAGGCCTATTTCGCGCGGATGATCGGCCTTCCGTTCATCGCGGTACTGCCACGCGGCACTTCGCCCGAAAAACTCGCCGCCATCGCGCTTCATGGCGGCCACTGCCATGAAGTCGACGATCCGCGTTCGGTGCGCGCGACCGCCCAACGACTCGCACGCGAAAGCGGCGGGCACTTTATGGACCAGTTCACCTATGCCGAACGCGCGACCGATTGGCGCGGCAACAACAATATCGCCCAGTCGATCTTCGAACAGATGGCGCAGGAGCCGCATCCGGCCCCCGACTATATCGTCTGCGGCGCGGGGACTGGCGGCACTTCCGCGACGATCGGCCGCTTCCTGCGTTATCGTCGGTTGCCGACGCAATTGTGCGTCGCCGACCCCGAGCACTCGGTCTTCCATCGCCATTATGCCGACCGCGCGGTGACCACCGTCAGCGGGGTACCGTCCTGTGTCGAAGGGATCGGCAGGCTGCAACTCGAGCCCTCCTTCCTGCCCGATGTGATCGACCGCATGATCGCGGTGCCCGATGACGCCAGCATGGCGGGCGCGCTCAGCATCAGCCGCGTGATCGGCAAGTCCTGCGGCGTCTCCACCGGCACCAACATTTGGGCTTGCGCCACGCTGATCCGCGAGATGCGCGCCCAGCGCCGTACCGGCGCGATCGTCACCCTGCTCTGCGACGACGGGCGGCGCTATGCGTCGACCTGTTTCGACGCCGCCTGGCGGACGGCGCAAGGGCTTGAAGTGGCGGCGCTTCAGCGACAACTCGACGACATTTTCGAAAGTTGACCGAGAAGATACGTCCTTCGACGCGCGATCAAGCCGCAGTTCGATCGCGCAACATCCGCAGGATGTCGGCCTGCCATGCCGAGTTGTGTTCCGACCCGATTGATGGGACATCCCATCTTTGTTTGTAGCACAACAGCTTGCCCAGCGAAGCATAGACCGAGGAAAAGGCATTGACGAAATCGGCTTACTGTACCGGCCATTCGCGGCGCGACGTCCTTACATCCGCGGCAAAGACCGCGATCGCCGCCGGCATCGTGCCGATGAGCGTTGCGTCGGCCGGTGCCGCCGCCGCGACGCAGCCGGTCCCTGAGGCTGCGGGCACGGTGCAGCCATTCGATATCGCCCAAGTCGAACTTGGCGACGGCCCCTTTCTGCATGCCCAGAAAATGACCGAAGCGTATCTCCTGCGCCTTCAACCCGATCGGATGCTGCACAATTTCCGCGTCAATGCCGGGCTGCCCCCCAAGGCACCCGTTTATGGCGGATGGGAATCCGAGCCGATCTGGGCGGACATCAATTGCCATGGTCATACGCTTGGTCACTATCTGTCCGCCTGCGCGCTGGCATGGCGATCGACGCGCGACCCGCGATACAAACAGCGCGTTGCCTATATCGCCGACGAACTGGCCGCATGTCAGAAGGCATCGGGTACCGGCCTGGTCTGCGCCTTTCCAAAAGGGCCCGCGCTACTGGCCGCCCATTTGCGCGGCGAGCAGATCACTGGCGTGCCGTGGTACACTCTGCACAAGGTCTTTGCGGGCCTGCGCGACGGTGCGCTGCTGGCGGAGAGCGACACGGCGCGGACGGTGCTGATCGGCCTTGCAGATTGGGCGGTGATCGCGACGCGGCCCTTGTCCGACGCGCAGTTCGAGGCAATGCTCGACACCGAGCATGGCGGCATGAACGAGGTGCTCGCCGATCTGTACCTCATGACCGGCAACGCGGAGTATCGCACCCTATCGCAGCGCTTCTCGCACAAAGCGATCCTGACCCCGCTTGCGGCGGGGCACGATCAGCTTGATGGCCTTCATGCGAACACGCAGATTCCAAAGATCGTCGGCTTCGAGCGCGTCTATGAGGCGACCGGAGACTCCCGTTATCACGATGCCGCGGTGTTCTTCTGGAAAGCGGTGGCGCTGACTCGGTCCTTTGCCACCGGCGGCCACGGCGACAACGAACATTTCTTCCCGATGGCGGAGTTCGACAAGCACGTTTTTTTCCGCCAAGGGTTCGGAAACCTGCGGCCAGCACAACATGCTCAAACTGACGCGGGCGCTCTTCCTGCAGGATCCGCAAGTGGCCTATGCCGACTATTACGAGCGCACCCTCTATAACGGCATTCTCGCGTCACAGGATCCCGACACCGGCATGGCCACCTACTTTCAGGGTGAGCGTCCGGGCTATATGAAACTGTATCACACGCCCGAAAACTCCTTCTGGTGCTGCACCGGCACCGGCATGGAAAATCACGTCAAATACCGGGATTCGATCTACTTTCACGACGATCGCTCGATCTATGTAAACTTGTTCATCCCCTCGACCGTGCACTGGATCGAACAAGGCGCGGTGCTGACGCAGACAACGGCCTTTCCGGAAACACCGTCGACCACGCTCAGCTGGACTTTGAAGCAGCCGACGGCGCTGACGTTGAAATTGCGCCACCCGCGCTGGAGCCCGACGGCGGTGGTCCTCGTCAACGGAAACGAGGTTCTGCGCTCCAATACCGCCGGGCACTATATCGAGCTCGCGCGCGTCTGGCGCGACGGTGATCGGGTCGAGTTGCGCCTGGCCATGCATCTCGGGATCGACCGGGCCCCGGCCGCGCCCGACATCGTTGCCCTCACCTATGGCCCGCTGGTGCTGGCCGGGGCACTGGGCCGCGAGCACCTCGAGCCCGGATCGGACCTCGTCGTCAACGAACGCAAATATGGCGACTATAACGACGCGGCTTTCGCACCGCCGACGCTCGCGGGGAATCCGGAGACGCTGCCACAAACGATCCGTGCCACCGCCAAGCCTCTTGAGTTCACGATCCCCGCTGCCGACCAGCAACCGCTACGACTGGTCCCCTATTACCGGATCGCGCACGAGCGGTACGCGACCTATTGGAAGCTGGGGTCAAACGACAACCAACCTGTGTAGAAGGCGGAGTCGTGCGCCGGGCTGCCGGCTAACGCAGGCCCCTTCGTTCGAGGCGCGACGATCGAGGCCTCCGGGTGCAGTGCCCGAGATCCGGTCGCCGCGCCGTTGCGGTCGCGCCGCCCCCGCCCCTGCCGCCGCAGAAGCAATTCTTGGCCGCGCTAAGGGTTTCGCAGCATTGTAATCCCAGGCGATGCGGAGGATTTCCAAGGTACCCGCGCTGCCAGCCGCGCGCCGCCCCGGCCTTTCTGGCCAACAAAACAAGAAACGTGATTTCGCAAAGGGACTTTGTACATGATCAACCTCCGCCCGAGCCTCGCCGTCGCCGTGTCCGCGCTGGCGCTGAGCTATGCCGGTGCCGCCAGCGCGCAGAGCGTTCCCGCCAACGCCGGCGAAGCAACCGCCCCGGAACCCGCCGCCAACCAGGACATCGTGGTGACGGGCACGCGCACGACGGGCCGCTCGCGGTTGAACAGCATCGCGCCGATCGACGTGTTGAGCGCCGCCAACCTGCAGCATCAGGGCACGACCGAACTCGCCGCCTCGCTCGCGGCGATCGTTCCGTCGATCGACTTTCCTCGCTCCTCCGCCGTTGACGGGACCGATTCGATCCGTCCGGCAACGCTGCGCGGCTGTCGCCGGATCAGACGCTCGTTCTCATCAACGGCGTAAGGGCGCACACTTCGGCGCTGCTCAACACCAACGGCTCGGTCGGGCGCGGCTCAGCGTCAGTCGATCTGAACACGATCCCGTCGGTGGCGCTGGACCGCATCGAAGTGCTCCGCGACGGGGCCGCTGCCCAATATGGCTCGGATGCGATCGCGGGCGTCGTCAACCTGCGGTTGCGCGAAGCGCGCACGGGTGGCGGAGCGTCCGTCACCTACGGGCAATATATCACCGACGTGACCACCGCGCGCGGCGCGCGCAGCGAGCATGACGGCAAGACGGTGACCGCGTCGGGATGGCAGGGCATTGCACTCGGCGAGGACGGTTTCCTCACCATTTCGGGCGAATATCTCAACCGCGGTGCCACCAGCCGTGGCGACTTCGATCCGCGCAAGACCCCGCTGACCGTGCGGTCGCGCTTCGGCGACCCGGCGGTCGAGCAATTTACCGGCTATGTGAATGCTGCGGCACCGCTCGGCGACACCGGCTGGACGCTCTATGGCTTTGGCGGATACCAGCATCGCGACAGCACCAGCGCGGCGACCCCGCGCATCAATGGCGGCACCGACGCCAATGCCAATGCCGCGGCGCTCGCCACGCTCTATCCCGATGGCTTCACGCCGCTGATCGCGGTCGAATCGAACGATCTGACCGAGACGGCGGGCATTCGCGGGGAATTGTCGGGCTGGAAGGTCGATTTCAACGTGTCCTATGGACGGAACCAGCTCAACTTCAACACGCGCAATTCAGGCAACGCCACCTATGGCGCGAATTCGCAGAAGAACTTCTACGACGGCAAGCTGACCTATGACCAACTGGTCGGCGGGATCGACGTCTCGCGTGAGCAACCGCTCGGACAAGGCACGATCAACATCGCCTGGGGCGTGGAATATCGCCGCGAGAGCTTCCAGATCGGCGCTGGCGAGCCGACGTCCTACAATCGCGCGCCTGGTGCTGCATCCACATTGGCCGGCGGTGCGCAGGGCTTTCCCGGCTTCCAGCCGTCGAACGTGATCGACAAGCATCGCGACAACGTCTCGGGCTATCTCGACCTCGAAGCCAAGCCGACCGACAAATTGACGCTCGGTGCCGCGGTGCGCGGCGAGAGCTATTCGGACTTTGGCGAGACCGCGACGGGCAAGCTCAGCGCACGCTATGACTTCGCGCCCTGGTTCGCCATTCGCGGCACCGCCTCGACCGGATTCCGCGCGCCCTCGCTGCAACAGCAATATTTCACCTCGACCGCATCGGTGCTGGGCACCGGTGGCGCGGTGGTGGAAACCGGCCTGTTCCCCTCGACCAGCGCGGTCGGCGTGGCACTTGGCGGACAACCGCTGCGCGCCGAGAAATCGCGCAACCTGTCAGCGGGTTTTGTGCTGCGTTCGGGCGGGTTCGATCTCTCGGTCGATGCCTATCAGATCAAGCAGCGCGACCAGATTGCCCTGTCGGAAAATCTGAGCGGCACTGTCGTTGCGGCGCTGCTCGCGCCGTATAATGTTTCCGCCGGGCGTTTCCTGCTCAACGGCATTCGCTCGACCACCAAGGGCATCGATATCGTCGCGCATTATCGCAAGGCGACTCCGGCAGCCGGCACCTTCGACCTGACGGCTGCTGCCAATTTCAACGATATCAAGCTGACCAGCTTCCCGGGCAACACCACGATCACCGCGCTCGTAAACGGCGTTTCGACGAGTTCGACCCAGGCGCTGTTCACCCGCCAACGCATCATTTCGTTCGAACAGGGCACGCCGCGCGAAAAGGTGGTCGGCACGATCGACTGGTCGCTCGAGAAAATCGGTATCACCGGCCGCGCGTCTTATTACGGTGACGTGACCCAACCGAGCAGCGGCAACGGGTTGGCGGCGAATGACATTCACAGCGGCCGCCACACGATTTTCGATCTCGAGGCACGCTATCAACTGGTGAGGAACGTCAACGTCGCGGTCGGCGCGAACAACCTGCTCGACACCTATCCCGATTATGTGAAGCTCACCTCATCGGTCGGCACCACGTTGAACAGCACCGGGTTGGTGGCATTCCCGTATTACTCGCCGTTCGGCTTCAACGGCCGCTACGTCTACGCGCGTATCGGCCTGAGCTGGTAACATCGTGCAGGATTCGGGGGGCGGTCGCTTGGTGGCCGGCTCCCCGATCCGGCGTGCGCAGCAGCGGCGTATCGTCGCCCTCAGCCATCGTGGAGGTCGAGGAACGCCACCACGTCATTTTCGGTCGCACACCACAGACCCGCCTGCACCTCTTCGGGCTGTTGGCTGGCGAGCAGCATCGCCTCGGCTAGCGGACCATAGAACAAGGTCTGCGCAACCGCGTCGTTCTCGTCGAGATAATAGAGCCGCACGGTGGCGGTGGAGGAAGTCGTGCGCATCGCGGTGTCCTGCGACGGCGCGTCGCATTACGCAATATCAACTCGGCGACACGGTCGCCTCAGCCGTCGCAAGCACCGCGACCAGATGCTGTACGCTGGCGCGCAAATCGATCAGTTCGTCGGGCGACAAAGAAAGACCGCTCGCCAAGGTTTGCGGCACATCGCGTGCTTGCTGGCGGAGAGCCCGGCCTTGCTCGGTGAGGGCGACCAGAACGCGTCGTTCATCGGCCGTGTCGCGCTTCCGGGTCACCAACCCGGCCGCCTCCATCCGCTTGAGCAACGGTGTCAGCGTCCCGCTGTCGAGATGCAGTTGCTCGCCGAGCGCGCCGACGCTTTGCGGGGCCTGCTCCCACAAGACCAGCATCACCAGATATTGCGGATAGGTCAGCCCGAGCTTGGCCAACACCGGGCGGTACAGTCGGCCGAACAGGTTGGAGGCGGCATAAAGCGGGAAGCACACCTGCCGGTCGAGCCGCAGGAAATCGTCGTCTTCGCCCATTGCCGCCTCCTCCTCCGTCACTTGGTCGCGACGGTGATCTTGACGTCGATATTGCCCTTTACCGCGTTGGAATAGGGGCAGACGGCATGCGCGGCCGCGACGATCGCCTCGGCGCTGGCCTGGTCAAGCCCGGTGATCGTCACATCGAGCGCGACCGACAGCACGAAGCCACCCGACGCGTTGGGCGACAGACCAACGTCGGCGACCACGACAATGTCGTCATCCTTGACCTTCTCGGCCTTGCCCCGCGTGACGTGGATCACGGCATTTTCAAAGCAGGCGGCGTAGCCGGCGGCGAACAATTGCTCGGGATTGGTCGCCCCGCCCTTGCCACCGAGCGACGTCGGCAGTGCGAGTTGGAGGTCAAGCAGGCCATCCTCGCTACGAATGGTGCCGCTGCGGCCGCCAATAGCGGTTACCTTCGTGCTGTAGAGCGTGCTCATCGTCGTCTCCTTGCTAAACTGTGGAATGTCGAACGCGTTTTATATTGTGTACAATTTAATTGAATGCAAGTGATATTCTGATGGTGTATTTTTCCGGCGGAGTTCCCACATCGCGTTTCGACACTCCTCCAGCCGCAGATGGTGCCGCATGCCAAAGCCGATGAAGATCGATTTCGTTTCCGACGTTTCGTGCCCGTGGTGCATCATCGGGCTGCGCGGGCTTGAGGAGGCTCTTGCGCGGACGGGCGATCTGATCGACGCCGACATCACGTTCCAGCCATTTGAACTCAATCCGCAAATGGGCAAGGACGGCCAGAATATCGGCGAGCATATCGCCGAGAAATATGGCTCAACGCCCGAACAGTCCGCCGCCAACCGCGCGATGATCCGCAAGCGTGCCGCCGATCTGGGCTTCACGATGCAGATGAGCGACACCAGCCGGATCTACAACACGTTCGATGCGCACCGGCTGCTCCACTGGGCGGAGATCCAAGGGAAGCAGGCGGCCTTGAAACGCGCGCTCTTCGACGCCTATTTCACCGATCAGCAGGACCCGTCCGACCACGCCGTGCTGGTCGCCGTCGCCGAGAAGGTGGGGTTAGATCCGGCGCGCGCCGCTGAAATTCTCACCAGCGACCTGTATGCCCCAGAGGTTCGCGCCGCCGAGCAACTCTGGCTCTCGCGCGGAATCCATTCGGTGCCCGCAATCGTCATCAACGATCAGTACCTCATTTCGGGGGGACAGCCCCCCGAAGCGTTCGAGCAGGCGTTGCGCGAGATCGCCGCCGCGTGAACCTGCCCTCCTCGCATGGGCGTATCGATGTATCGATGCTGACCGGAAAAACGACATCCCGCTAATTGTCTGAGTTGTTCTTTGATGTATGGTCCGGCTCACGGGCAGGTCTGGTAGCGATGGTCAAGCATCGGCCACCTGAGGCGGGAGAGTCGAATGAAGCAGCGATCGTCCATGCGGTGCCGAGGGCCGATCGCTGTCCTGCTGATGACATGGGCTGGTGCAGCCCATGCCGACCCCGCGCGGTTCGAGGACTTTAGCTATCAGGGGCGCTCACAGGAGCAGGTCGCGAAAGGCGTGGGCCAGTATATCAACCCCATCTTGTCCGGCTATTATCCCGATCCTTCGGTAATCCGCGTCGGCGATGATTATTTTCTGGTCAACTCGTCCTTCTCGCACTTCCCGGGGCTGCCGATCTTCCGGTCGAAGGACCTGGTCAGCTGGACGCAGATCGGCAATGCGATCGATCGACCCGAGCAGCTTGATTTTACCGGGCGCACGGTTTCGCAAAGCGTGTTCGCGCCCGATATCTCCTACCACGACGGCGTCTTCTACATCGTCAATACGTGCGTGCAGTGTGGCGGCAATTTCGTCATCACCGCGAAAAATCCGGCAGGTCCATGGTCGAACCCGGTGTGGCTACCCTTCGAAGGGATCGATCCGTCCATCTTCTGGGACGGCGACAAGGCGTATATCGTCAACAACGGTGCCCCCGACGAAACGCCACGCTACGAAGGCCATCGCGCGATCTGGATGCAGGCGTTCGACTGGCGGACGCTGAAGCTCGTCGGGCCGCGAACGCAGATCGTCAATGGCGGGGTCGACCTGTCCAAAAAGCCCATTTGGATCGAAGGTCCGCACCTCCTGAAACGCGACGGTCGCTATTATCTGATCGCCGCCGAGGGCGGGACGAGCGACAACCATTCGGAGGTCGTCTTCCGCGCCGATTCCGTTGACGGCCCCTATGTGCCCTTTCCGGGCAATCCGATTCTCACCCAGCGTACGCTCGACCCCAGCCGCGCCAATCCGGTGACATCGGCGGGCCATGCAAAGTTCGTCCAGACGCAGAACGGAGAGTGGTGGGCGACCTTCCTCGCGACGCGTCCCTATAAAGACGGACTCTACAATATCGGGCGCGAGACCTTTCTCCTCCCCGTCACCTGGCGCGACGGCTGGCCACAGATCTTGCCCGCCGGAACCGCGATCCCGTTCGCCGCGCAGCGCGAAGCTGCCCAGGCAACCCGCACCGGCGCTGCCAATCAGCGGCGACTTTGGCTATGTCGACACCTTCCAGGGTCCGCGCCTCGGCCCGCAATGGATCGGCATACGCACGCCAAAACATCCGGTCTATCGGCTGGAGCGCGGTGCACTTGTCCTTGAACGCGGTGCCGCGCTGGGAGACGCTTCGGGCGCGCCCGCCTTTATCGGGCGACGGCAGCAGCACCCAATTGCAACCGTCTCGACCACCCTGCGCTATTCCCCCCGACGCCGATGGCGACGGGGCTGGGCTCGCCGCGGTGCAAAATGATCGGTCGTACCTCGTGTTCGGCATCACCCGAATCGCAGGCAAGGCGATGATCGCGCTCTACACGCGCGACAACGCCGATACCGACACGCTCGTCGCCTCGGCCCCCGTCACCGCAGCCGACCCGGTGACGCTGACCATCCGCGCTGACGGCGGGACAATGGCGTTCGACTATCGTGTGGGCGGCCAGCAGCAAACGCTCAAGGCCGGACTCGACGACAGCTTCCTCAGCACCAAGCGCGCGGGGGGCTTCGTCGGCACCGTGATCGGCCCTTATGCTTGGAACCATTGATCATGCGACCGGTGCTGCGTCGCGCGGCGCGCCACGAAAACGTCAGGAGAGCGGCAATGATTCGATCGGTCACGCACCCATGACCCAGCCCTTTACCCGCCGCGAAACACTCGCGCTCGCCGGACTCGGTGTTATCGGACTGGCGCTGCCAGCCCCCCGCCTCTGCCGCGCGAACCGCAGCGGTCGGATCGCTCGCGGCAGCGGCGGCGCGCACCGGACGGCG
>NZ_JSBN01000005.1 GCF_000797515.1 Sphingomonas sp. Ant H11 | reverse complement strand
TTGGTCAGCACCACCGGATCGCGGCCGGGCTGCGCCTGGCGCGCGGGCTCGGCAAAGGCCTCCTTGTCCGCACGGTTGGCGGTCGCTTGGTGATGCGGCGCACCGGGCGCGGCTTGGGCAGCGAGGTGGGGGCGGTGGACTCGTTGGGGTTGATGCGCCCGCGCCCGGCCGGGCGAGGCTTTTCGACCAGCTTGGGGGCTTCGCCGCCGCCTTTGCGCGTCGGGTCCTTGCGGAAGGCGACGACGTCATGCTGCTTCACTTCGCCGATCTCGCCGACGGGCAGATCGCCCAGCACGAACGGGCCGTAGCGGGTGCGGATCAGCCGCGAGACCTTGAGCCCGAGATATTCGAGCACACGGCGCACTTCGCGATTCTTGCCCTCGGTCAGGATCAGCTCGATCCAGACATTGGCACCGGTGCGGCGTTCGAGATTGGCGTCGATCGCGCCATAGCGAACGCCCTCGATCTCGACGCCGTGGATCAACTCTTCGAGCTGCTCCTGCGTGATCGGGCCGTAGGCGCGGGCGCGGTAAGCGCGCTCCACGCCAGTCGCGGGCAATTCGAGCTGGCGCTTCAACTCGCCATCGGTGGTGAGCAGCAGCAGCCCCTCGGTCGCGAGATCGAGGCGGCCGACGGGAACGAGTCGCGGCAGCCCCTCGGGCAGGCGATCGTAAATGGTCGGGCGGCCGGCGGGGTCGCGCTCGGTGACGAGCAGGCCCGGTGGCTTGTGATAGAGGAACAGCCGCGCGGCGGCGGGCGCTCGACGGGGTCGCCATCGACGGTGACACCGGCGAGCGAGGCGAGGATCGTCGCGGGTGTATCCAGCACAACCCCGTTGAGCGCGACGCGCCCTTCGGCGATCATGCGCTCGACTTCACGGCGCGAGGCGACACCTGCACGGGCGAGGAGCTTGGCGATCCGCTGTTGCTCTTTGGGGCGATCTTTGGGGGGCATTGGTCTTGACACCACGCCTTGATAGACAATTTGTTCAAAAGTGCCCGTACAAAATACATTGCGTCCTATCTCGTAGCCAAACGTTCAGGCACGGGTGCGTAACGAGGGCGAGACGCGCAGCCTGTTGAGCGCGGGCACAAGGTGGGTGGTGAAGCGATGTTGTTCGCCAAAAAGAAGCGGCGGATCTCCAGATTGTTGCTCGTCGAGGACGAACCACTGGTCGCCTTCGACACCGAACATTTCCTGCGCGACGCCGAATTCGAAATCGTCGCGACGGTCGACCGGGTGAGCGACGCGCTCGCCGTGATCGCCGACGCGCGCGACATCGATTTGGTGCTGGTCGATATCAGCCTGGCCGATGGCAGCGGCATCGATGTCGCCCGCGCGGCGCACCAGGCCGGGGTGCCGGTGCTGTTCGTGACCGGATCGTGCCCCGAAGGCGGGCGCGCCGTGGCGGCGGGCTGTCTGTCCAAGCCCTATGCGCAGCGCGACCTGCTCGCCGCGATTGCCGCGATCGAGGCGGTACTCGACGGGCGCAAGCCGCGACGGGTGCCGGGCGGGCTGAGCTTGTTTGCGGGTGTGGCGGAAGCGTAGGTCGCCATCGGTCAGCCGGGCATTATCGGGGGCGAGGCCCGGTGACGACGAACTCGGGGCTCATCGCCCTTCCGCTCGCGATTTTTGGCGCTAGTCTCCGGCGCGTACGGGCCGACACGCCCGCTGGCGGTTCGAAGGGGAATCTGTGACTGTTACGGAAACGCGCGAGGATACCGCGCCGCCGATCAAGCCCAAAGGCTGGCGACTGCTCAAGGCCGCGTTGCAGACGCGCAAGGCCGCGTCGATGCTTGCTTTCAGTTTTTCCTCAGGGTTGCCGTTCGCGTTGCTGATCGGGACGCTGACGGCGTGGCTCGGCGAAGTGAAGGTCAACCTCGCGACGATCGGCGTGCTGTCGTGGGTCGGGCTGACCTATGCGTTCAAGTTCCTGTGGTCGCCGCTGGTCGATCGCACGCGCCCGCCGCTGCTCGGGCGGATCGGGCGGCGTAAGAGCTGGATCGTGCTGTGCCAGGGACTCATCATCCTCGGCTTGATCGGGCTGGTGGTGACCGACCCCACCGTCCACATCGCGCGTTTTTGCCTTGTTTGCGTTCGTCGCGTCGATCGGTTCGGCAACGCAGGACGTGGCGATCGACGCGTGGCGGATCGACGTGGCCGACGAACGCACGCCGGTCGAACTGCTATCCGCGATTTACCAGCTCGGCTATCGCACCGCGAGCATCGTCGGCGGGGCGTTCGCGCTGTTTCTGGCGGCGCGCATGTCGTGGCCGACGGTCTATTTGCTGATGGCGTGCCTGATCGGGGTGATGCTGCTCATTGCATTGGCCGCGCCCGATACCGAACGCAGCCCCGATGTCGCCGCCGATTTGCTTGACCAGCCGGGCGAGATCGCGCCGCGCGCCCGCGCCATCGCCCTCATCATCGTCGGGTCGAGCTGGGTATGGGCGATCGTCCGGATCGTGGTGTTCATGACGAGCATGCTGGCCGAAGTGCCGCCCGGCGGCAAACGACCGTCGGCGGGGGATTTCCTGAAATATAACGGGCCGCTGATCGTGCTGGCGACGGTGATCGTTCCGCTGATCGTCGCGGCGGTGCTCAACTGGCTGAAGCTGCGCGGGCATCAGGTGCAGGCCGTCGTCGATACGCGGGTGTCGCCTGCGCGAACGATCGCCAACCACCTTTACCGTGCGTTGATTGCGCCGCTCGCCGATTTGACCGAGCGGATGCGCTGGGGGGTGTTGGTGGTGATCGGGCTGATCCTCACTTATGCCTTGTGCTACAATGTCTGGGCATCGTTCGCCTACCCGTTCTACCTCGATTACATGCACTATACGAAGGACGAGGTGGCCTTCGCGTCCAAGATTTTCGGCATCGTCATGTCGATTATCGGGGTCAGCGTCGGCGGCTATCTGTTCCTGCGGATCGGGCGATTTCCAACGGTGCTCATCGGGGCGGCGCTGCCGATTTTCGGGAATTTCCTCTATGCCGATCTCGCCGATGGTGCGCCCTATATCGACATCGTATTGCATATGCTGCGGCTCGATGTGCTGGCGCAGGCCCTGGGCGGGGATTTGCGCATCGCACGGCTGCTGCTGACGATCGCATATGAGAACGTCTCGACCGGGATCGCGGGCGCGGCGTTTGTCGCCTATGTTTCGGGCATCGTCAGCAAGAAATATTCGGCGGTGCAATATGCCCTGCTGTCCTCGCTGACCTTCCTGATCGGGTCGCTTGGCAAGGGTTTTGCGGGCGAGTTGATCGACAAGATCGGCTATGCGGCGGTGTTCCGCGACGTCGCGGTGCTGGGGTTGCTGGCAATCTTCTTCGTGTTGCTCGAATGGTGGCGTTCGTCCCGCAGCAGCACGGCGGCGGCGAGCGGGGAAGGCTGATGCCGGACGTTTTGATGACCCCGCGCGCGCGGGACTAACTGGGCGGAGCGCGATACCGATGTTCTACCTCCTCACCATCGCCATCCAGGTGCTGTGCGTGATCGATGTGATCCGCAACGGGCGCAATCAATTGTGGATCATGGCGCTCGTGTTCCTGCCGCTCGCCAGCACGATCGCTTACGTCGTGCTCGAGGTCTATCCGCGCTTCCAGGGCAACCGCCATGTCCGCACCGCGCGGGCGACGGTGGCGGCGAAGCTCGATCCCGACAAGGATGTGCGCGCGCGCGCGGGGCGCTGGCGATGGCCGATACCGTCGCCAACCGCATGCGGCTGGCGGATGCGCTGGCGGCGCAGGGCAATTATGCCGAGGCTTTGCCGCTCTATCGCGAGGCGGCGGAGCGCGGGCCGGTCGATACGCGCAGTGCCGAGAAGCGCGCCCGCGCCGAGTTCGAGACGCACGATCCTGCCGCCGCGCTCGCCACGCTCGACGCCGCGCCGCCCGCCTCGGCACAGAGCGACCGCGACCGGATCGGCCTGCTCCGCGCGCGCATTCTCGATGCGCTGGGGGCGCAAGGACGAGGCGCTCGAGCTCTATGCCGATCTCGTCACACGCCTGCCGGGCGAGGAAGGGCGCTGTCGCTATGCCGCGCTGCTGCTCGAACAGGGCTGGGACAAGAAGGCGCGCGAGGTGCTGGAAGAGGTCGAGGCGCGGATGAAGCTGCTCGACCGCCAGCAACGCGCTGCCGAGGCGGAAATGTACCGCTGGGCGATGGCGCGGCTGGGCGAGTTGCGCGCGGTCAAGGCGTAAGCGGCCGCCCGGCATCGGCGAACGCCTGCGCAACGGCGGTGATGCTGGCGAGCACGCCATCGGGGCGGCGCAGGCCGATTAGATCGCCGAGCAACAGGCGGGCGCGATCGGGGGCGGTCTCCACGCGTTCGATGATCTTTAGGATCGTCGCCTCCGACGCGGTCATCCGCATGCAGCAACATGGCGCGATCGTGATCGGGCACGCCGCGCTGTGCGCAAGATCGGCCATCATCGTCCGCAGGAACAGCAGGGGGCGACGAAAATCCTGCCCGAACGCCTGGAGCAGCGCGTGCGCGGCGTGGGCATCGTTGAGGCCGTGCGCGCCCATGCGGCGGAAGGCGAACAACAACAGGCGGCTATTGGGATTGTCGGGCATCGCGTTGGGCAGACTGGCCGAATAACGCGAGGGTGACGTCGGCGCGGAAGACGGGATGGGGGCGATGGTCATGGCGATGCTCCGTTGCAGGGGAGCATCTTCCGAGATTCGCTATTGCAAGTCAATCGCAATAAAGAAGGGTCAGTCAGGCGCTTCGTCGTTCGCCGAGAGCACTTCACCGGCGAGGTAGAGCGAACCCAGAATCAGCACGATCGGCGGCTCGGCGGGGTCGGCAATCTCGGTGATGTCTAGGAGAGCGCTTGCGACATCGGGGGCGGTATGCGCGGCCAGCCCGAGGTCGTGCGCGATGGCGGCGAGTGCGGCAGGGGTATGATGCTCATGGCTGGGCACGGGCACAGCGTGGAGCGTGGTGGCGACGCGGGCGAAGGGGGCGAGCAGGCCGAGTGGATCCTTATTGGCGAGCATCCCCAGCACCAGATGCACCTCGCTGCGCCCGATGCGGGATGCGCGATCGCATCGAGCGTGGCGGAGATGGCGGCAGCGGCGGCGGGGTTGTGCCCGCCATCGAGCCACAACTGGCTGCCGGGCGGGAGCAGGGCAGTCAGCGGCCCCGCATGCAGCCGCTGCATCCGCGCGGGCCAGCGCGTGTGCAGCGCGGCGGCGGTATAGGCTTCGTGCGGGATCGAGAGCGCGGTCTGGTGACGCAGCAAGGCGATGGCGAGCGACAGGTTTTCGGGCTGGTGCGGCCCGGCGAGCGTCGGCAGCGGGGTTTCGATCTGGCCCGCCGTATCGGTATAGATCAGGCGATCGGCCTCGACGGTGAAGCGCCAGTCGGTACCGGTCGGCAGCACGGTCGCGCCTGCAGCCTGCGCCACCTCGGCGACGCGCTGCGTGACCGATCGGGGATAGCGCATCGTGATGAGCGGAACCCCGGCCTTGGCGATCCCGGCCTTTTCGCCCGCAATCGCTTCGGCGGTATCCCCCAGGAAGCTCTGATGATCGATGCCGAGTTGCGCGATGCCGGTGGCGATCGGGTGCGTCAGTACGTTGGTGGCATCGAGCCGCCCGCCAAGCCCGACCTCGATGATGCACGCATCCGCCGGCGTCCGGCTGAAGGCTAGGAAAGCGGCGGCGGTGGTGACCTCGAAGAAGCTCGCGCCGATGCCCTCGGCCCCCTCATCGGCGGCGTCGAGAACGTCTTCCAGGAGCGCCGCCAGCGCTTCATCCTCGATCAACCGCCCGGCGAGGCGAATGCGCTCGTTGAAGCGCACGAGATGCGGGCTGGTATAAACGTGCGCGGTAAGCCCCGCCGCCTCGATCGCGCTGCGCAGAAAGGCGCAGGTCGAGCCCTTGCCGTTGGTGCCCGCGACATGGATCGTCGGTGGCAGCCGGTGCTGCGGGTTGCCGAGCCGGTCGAGCAGGGCGGTGATCCGCTCCAGCCCCAGAATATCGGCACCGGGCGAGAGCGACCATAACCGGTCGAGCTGCGTCTGCACGGCGGCATTGGTCGAGGTGGCGTGGTCCATTATAAACTCCCCTCCCGCTCGCGGGAGGGGGTGGGGGAGGGGCTGCGAGCACCCAGCACGCTCACCACCCGCGCGATCTCTGCGACGACCCCATCAAGGTTCCCCAGCACGTCGTTGTTCCAGAAGCGAATGACCTGATACCCTTCGGATTGGAGATAGCGTGTACGCTCTTCGTCCTGCTCGCGCCTGTCGCCATGGGTGTCGCCATCGACTTCGATGATGAGCTTGAGGCTGCGCGCGACGAAGTCGCAGATGAACGGGCCAATCGGCACTTGGCGGTTGAAGCGGAACCCCGCGACCTTGCGCGCACTGATCGCGCGCCACAAGCGGACCTCGGCTGCGGTTGGCGTGCTGCGTAGCGCTCGGGCTTTGGTCCGTTGCTCCATTCCCTCCCCCAACCCCTCCCGCAAGCGGGAGGGGAGTTTCTGTCGCCCTTATCATCCTGCCGCTCGACCACGGTTTCAGCAGCCCCCAGGTCGCACTCCTCACCGAGCAGGACATGCTCGGCGACCGCCTCGTGCGCCGCAACAAGCGCAAGAAATCGGCCGATGCCTTCCTCGCCGAACTGGCGATGCTCACGCCGGGCGATCTCGTCGTCCATGCCGATCACGGCATCGGCCGCTATGAGGGGCTGACCTCGATTCCCGTCGGCCAGGCCCCGCACGATTGCGTCGCGCTGACCTATGCCGGCGGCGACAAATTGTTCGTGCCCGTCGAAAATCTCGAAGTGCTCAGCCGCTACGGCTCTGACAGCGAAGGTGCGAGCCTCGACAAACTCGGCGGCGAGGCGTGGCAGCGCCGCAAATCCCGGATGAAGGAGCGCATCCGCGAAATCGCGGGCGAGCTCATCGCCACCGCCGCGGAACGCGCGCTGCGTCCGGCCGAAACGATCGATCGCGACAGCAGCTATGCCGCCTTTGTCGACCGCTTCCCGTATGAGGAAACCGACGATCAGGATCGCGCGATCGAGGATGTGATGGGCGATCTCGGCAAGGGCACGCCGATGGACCGGCTCGTTGTCGGCGATGTCGGATTCGGCAAAACCGAGGTCGCTCTGCGCGGTGCCTTCGCCGCCGCGATGGCGGGGCTGCAGGTCGCGGTGGTATGCCCCACCACCCTGCTCGCACGCCAGCATTTCAACAACTTCACGTCGCGTTTCGAAGGTTTCCCCTTGAACGTCGGCCGCCTCAGCCGCCTCGTGCCCGGTGCCGAGGCGAAGGCGACCAAGGAAGGCATGGCCGACGGCACGATCGATGTGGTGATCGGCACGCACGCGATCCTCGCCAAGGGCATTGAGTTCAAGCGTTTGGGCCTCGTCGTGGTCGATGAGGAGCAACGCTTCGGCGTCACCCACAAGGAACGGCTGAAGGCGCTCAAGAACGACGTCCATGTCCTCACCCTCACCGCCACCCCCATCCCGCGCACGCTGCAAATGGCAATGTCGGGCCTGCGCGAACTGTCGGTGATCCAGACCCCGCCGGTCGACCGTCTGGCGGTGCGCACCTATGTCATGCCGTGGGACCCAGTGGTGCTGCGCGAAGCATTGCTGCGCGAACATTATCGTGGCGGCCAAAGCTTCTTCGTCACACCCCGCATCGCCGATCTGCCCGATATCGAGGCGTTCATGCGGGATCACGTGCCGGAGGTCCGCTACGTCGTCGCGCACGGCCAAATGTCGCCGACCGAAGTCGAAGAGCGTATGTCGGCTTTCTACGACAAGAAATTCGAGGTGCTGATCTCCACCACCATCGTCGAGAGCGGGCTCGATATCCCAAGCGCCAACACGATGATCATCCACCGTGCGGACCGCTTCGGCCTCGCCCAGCTCTATCAGCTGCGTGGTCGCGTCGGGCGCGCCAAGACGCGCGCTTATGCCTATCTGACCACGCCCGAGAACCGCATCTTGAGCGAAACCGCCGAGAAACGGCTCAAGGTGCTGAGCGACCTCGATACGCTGGCGCGGGCTTCCAACTCGCCAGCCACGACCTGGACCAGCGTGGTGCCGGCAATCTGCTCGGTGACGAACAGTCCGGGCATATCAAGGAAGTCGGCTACGAACTCTACCAGTCGATGCTGGAAGAGGCGATCATGGACGCCAAGGCCGGTGGCCAACGCCTGCGCCCCAAGGACTTCAGTCCGCAAATCACCATCGACGCCCCGATCCTCATTCCCGAGGAGTATGTGCCCGATCTCGATCTGCGCATGGGCCTCTACCGCCGCCTCAACGATCTCGAAGACCAGAACCAGCTCGAGGCGTTCGCCGCCGAACTGATCGACCGTTTCGGCAAACTGCCCGATCCGACCGAAAACCTGATCCGCATCATCGAGATCAAGCTCAACGCCAAGAAGGCCGCCGTCGCCAAGATGGACGTGGGGCCGAAGGGGGCGCTGGTCACCTTCTTTGACGATACCCCGCCCAATGTCCCCGGGTTGCTCGCCTGGGTCGGCAAGCTCGATGGCGTGGCGCGGCTACGCCCCGACAGCAAATTGGTGGTGTCGCGCGTGTGGGGCGATCCAAAGGCGCGGCTTCACGGCGCGCTGCAACTGTCGAAGGGGTTGGCCAAGGCGGCTGGGTAACGGCCATACCGCCGGTCAGACGGTCACAGGTTCGTCCAGCTTTGCCGATGCGTCATCCATCAAAGCATCGGCATCGAACTGCTTGCGAGTCATGGAGAAGCGGCCGGAATAGCCGGCCAGCCGCCACAAGCCTGCGATCTCTGTGCCCGGAGCGTTCACAGTCCCCGAATACTCCACCGAATGTGCCAGCCGCCCGCTGCCGTCATACGTCTTGGTGAACTCGATTTGTCCGCCATTCCGTGTGCCGTCAACAATGGCGCGCAAAAGGCCCGCCTGCTGCCGATCAGGCTCGGTGATCGTACCCGAAACAAGCGACGCAGATTCCTGCAGCGTCGCGATGAAGCTGTTCGGCATGATGCGTCGGTCGGTCGCGGTCCAACGGCCATACCAAACGCCGGTTACGTCGCGCGGGTCGGTCATCTGGTTGCAACCAGCGCGACGAGCGCTGCCAGTGTAATCGGCTCCGAACACAGGAAGCCCTGGTAGATCTGGCAGCCTTCTTTCGCGAGCGCCTCCAACTGCGCCTCATTCTCCACCCCTTCGGCAATCACCGTAAGCCCAAGCGAGCGCGCCATGTCGATCACGCCGCGCACCACGATCCGGTCGCGCGGGGACCCGGTAATGTCCTGCGCCAGTTTCTTGTCGATTTTCAGATAATCGAGCGGCAACGCCTTCAGATAGGCCAGGCTCGAATAGCCTGTTCCGAAGTCGTCAATCGCAATCCGGCATCCAGCGCCGCGCAAAACCGACAACAGGTTGGACGCAATCCCCAGATCCTCGATCAGGCCGCTCTCGGTAATTTCCAGCGTTAGCCGGGACCGGGGAAAGCCGCTGCTGTCGACGCGGTCAAGAAACAGATCGGCGAAGCCGGGCGGGCAATGTCCCCCGCCGTCAGATTGAGCGACAACCGCAAGTCGCCAAGCGAGGCCGGCCAGGCCGCCGCCTGGGCCAGCACAAGCTTTTGGATATGATCGGAAAGCCCGATGTCGAGATCGGCACGCGCGGCCGCAGCGAACAACGTCTCGGCACCGATCGTCCCCAGCACGCCATGCTCCCAGCGCGCGAGCGCCTCGACCCCGACGATCGCCCCGCTGGAGACCGAAACCTGCGGCTGGAACAACACGCCGATCTCGCCACGGTCCATCGCATGATTCAGTTCGACCGCAAGCCGGTCGATCGGCTCGCCTTCGCTATCGGAATCGGCCACCCGCATCGTCGCGCTGTCGGATTCGCGCGCTTCGGCCAATGCCTCGCTTGCGCGGCGCAGGAGGGTCGCGGCGGAATCGTCGTCACGCGCCTCGGCAAGGCCGATCCTGCAGCCCAGCACCGCAATCGACTCACCCGTCACAAAGGGGCGCGCCAATTCCGTAGCGACGCGCGCGACCGCCAGATCGATCCGCAAGCGCGGAGCCCGCGCGGCGACGATGAAGGTCGAACCGCCCATCCGGGAAATCAGCGCCTCGCGTCCCAGCATTTCGCGCGCGGCATCGTCGATCCGCTTTTGCGCGCTCCGCAACAGCGCATCACCGGCTGCGCGGCCATAGGCCGTGTTGACCATGTCGAAGCGGTTGAGCGCGACGAGCATCATATGCAGCGGCGCGTCGCCGCCGCTCTCCAACTGCCGTGTCAACCAGCGCCGCGCGCTGCTGGCATCGCGACTGCCGGCCAATGCCTCCCGCATCTCCGCCGCTGGCTCGGGTGCGCTGCCAAGCGGCTCGATCACCGCCTCGATGCGCTGCGTCGCTTCGTCCCATTGCAGATGCTGCACAATGCGGCCGATCCCTTCGGCATCATGGGCGAAGGCTGTTGCAGGACGACCATGCGACATGCGCCGCAGCGCGGCGATCGCCGCAGCCCGGTCCCCCCTGTCGAGGCGGCGCAACAGCGCGCGGACGCCAACCTCCCGCTCCAACCCAAGAAGCGCCATCAAACCAGGCGTCAAAACCAGCGTCTTTTGCGCTAGATCATAGCGCCAACCCAGCGGAGCGAAGACGGGAGCCGCAGCCCATTCATGTGCCATCCGCTCTGCATGGCGGGCGGCGAAGCGGAGCGCCTGGAGGAACTCCGCTTCACTGAACGGGCTCGCCAGAAAATGCGTCGCGCCCGCCTCGAACAGCGCTGCAATGGTCCCGACCTCACCGCGCGAAACCAGCGCCAGCAATGCACCGCCATTGGCTTCGATCGCGCCGCTGAGCATGGCGACTGCGCTGACACCGTCCTCGGTCGCGCCCCGCGCGTCGATCACCGCGACTGCGGCTCCGCTTGAAAGGAAACGCCGCTCCGCACCACCGGCCCGCCGCGCTGCAACGACTTGCCATCCCGCTCCCGCAGCCAGCGATGCAAGCTCATCGCGCTGGCGAAACGACAGGACGAACAGCGGAGCTTGATACGCAGCAATCATACTTTGATCCTAGTGAAGCGCCGCCGAATAAAGAAGAGTGAGCTTTGCACGGCGCAATGCCCTTGTTCGCACCTCCATGAAGGCTTAGCTCCACAGCAGATGATCGCAGCAACCGCCCCTGCTCCCGGCCTTGTCGACCGCCACGGTCGCACGATCAGCTATTTGCGCATTTCGGTGACCGATCGCTGCGACCTACGATGCCGCTATTGCATGGCGGAACATATGACGTTCCTGCCCAAATCGGCGATTCTGAGCTTGAGGAGATCGCGGTCATCGCCGAGCGCTTTATCGCCCGCGGCATTACCAAGATCCGCCTGACCGGGGGAGAACCGCTGGTGCGACGCGATATCGCCGAACTGGTAAAGCGGCTCGGTCACCATATCGGTGCCGGTCTCGACGAATTGACCATGACGACGAACGGCAATGCCCTGGCGCAGCACGCTCCGGCAATGGTTGCCGCCGGGATCCGGCGGATCAATGTGAGCCTCGACAGCCGCGATCCCGAAACCTTCCGCTACATCACCCGCCACGGCGATGTGGCGCGGGTCATCGAAGGCATTCTGGCCGCGCGCGACGCCGGGTTATCGGTCAAGATCAACCTGGTCGCGCTGAAAGGCCTGAACGAACACGAGATCGCGCCGATGCTGGAGTGGTGCGTCGCCGAGCGGCTGGATCTGACGCTGATCGAGACGATGCCGCTCGGTCAGATCGACGAGGATAGGGCCGATCGCTTCGTGCCGCTGACCGCAGTGTTCGACGAGCTGGCCGGGCGCTTTTCGCTGGTACGCGACACGCATCGCAGCGGCGGCCCCGCGCGTTACTGGCGGGTGGACGGCACGCAGACCAAGCTCGGACTGATCTCCCCGCTGACCGCCAATTTCTGCGACACCTGCAATCGCGTTCGGCTGACCACGGAAGGTGTGCTGTATACCTGCCTCGGGCACGACGATCAGGTCGATCTCAAAACGATCCTGCGCAGCGAGGGTGTCGACGGGCTGGATGTTGCGCTGGACGCGGCGATGCAGACCAAGCCTGCACGCCATGAATTCGATATCGCAGCGGCCGCCCCTGCGGTCGCCCGTCATATGAGCGTTACCGGCGGATGACGTCGCCGCAGCGCCGCGCTCTAGTCGCCTCGCCTACTCCACAGGCGCAAGAGGCGGCGGCCGTACTTGCGGACGCGCACGATTGGGTGCCGCCCGAGGAGGCCGAACTGATCGTGGCGCTCGGCGGCGATGGCTTCATGCTGCAAACGCTCCATGCGATGCTCGAACGGCGCAAACCGGTCGTGCCGGTGTTCGGCATGAACCTCGGCACGGTCGGTTTCTTGATGAACGAATGGCGTCCGCACGGGCTGGACACGCGATTGGAGCGAACCAAGGCGTTCAAGGTCGTGCCGCTCGCCATGAACGCAACCACCATCGATGGCGAAACCCACGCGCTGCCCGCAATCAACGAAGTGTCGCTGCTGCGCGAGACGCGCCAGACCGCGAAACTGGAAGTGACGGTCAACGACCGTGTCGTGATGCCCGAACTGGCGTGTGACGGCATTCTCGTCGCGACCCCGGCCGGATCGACTGCCTATAACCTGTCGGCACAGGGGCCGATCCTGCCGCTGGGCTCCAACATGCTCGCGCTGACGCCGATCAGCCCGTTCCGCCCGCGGCGTTGGCGCGGCGCGATCCTCCCCGACAAGACGCGAATCACGTTGCGTGTGCTCGAACCCGCCAAACGCCCGGTCAGCGCGGTCGCCGACCAGCGCGAGGTTCGCGATGTCGCGGTGGTGGAAATCATGATCGATCGCACGCGCGAACTGACATTGCTGTTCGATCCCGAACACGCCCTCGACGATCGCATCACGATGGAACAGTTCGTCGCCTGACGCCGATAGGCGTCCGTGGCAATTGGTGTCGCTTCCTGAACACCACCGCTGAAAAAAAATGGCTCCCTGAGTAGGATTCGAACCTACGGCCGCTCGATTAACAGTCGAGAGCTCTACCGCTGAGCTATCAGGGAACACTGCGGAGGCGGGCCTATAGCAGCGAGATTCGCAGACGCGCAAGGCCCGTTTTCAGCTTTTATCGCGATGGGCCAAAACCACCGAGGCCACGGAGATATTGGGTCTTGATATCGACCACCGCGACACCGTTGCCGACATCGACCGCCGCATCATCGACGCGTGGACGCGCGCGGCCGATCCGGGCGTTGCTGCGCAGCCCCACGCCGTCTTTCCAGAAGTCGAACTTGTCCTGCGCGCGGCGCGAATGCAGGAACAGCAAAGCGTAGCGGCCAGGGTGCGGCACGCGGATGCACAGCGACACCGGCCCTGCATTGGGCGCATCGACCGTCACGCGCCGGAAAATCTTGCCCTCGGCCAGCAGATCCATGTCGGGGCGCATGAAATCCTTGTCGTTGGCGGGATAGAGCTCCAGCCTGAGCAGGCCGGTGCGGTCTTTCAAGTCCGATACGTTGACCTGAATGGCGGGTCCACGGCCTGAAGCGCAGTGGCTGGCGTCCGCCCCCATCACGCCACCCGCAAGAGCTGCGGTCGGGCACCCTGCCAGCGCGACCAGCGTCAGGGAGAATGCCGAGAACATCACTTTCATGATCGGTCCTGAAATCGCGAGGCCACGCGGGCCCGTTACGAAAAGAGACCCCCGAACCCATGGACGTGCGGCGAATCGCCCCGTGTGCAGCATGGTTAAGACGGTCGTGTCATTCGAACGACGCCGTCCACCCGCGGAAACCACCTCAAGCCGCTTGGCAAGTGCGGCAAAGCGTTCCGCTAAAAACGTCGAATGGAAATTCACTCCTTTCGTCGCGCGTCAGTCTCCGTTCAGCTACAAAGGTTTATGCGATTCGCGACCAGTGCGATTGTCCGGAGCCTTGCCACGGGTGGATCGTTCTGCGCTTCATGGCCTTGGCTTCGCGGCCCTGTCGGCAACACTCGTCGGCCGGCGTCGCGTTTTTGGAGATCGACATGCCGCTACCTTCTTCTGCCCTACGCAAAACCCTCGCGGTAGCGCTCGGTGCCGCGACCTTGCTTACCTCGGCGTGCGCGACCGAATCGACCTATCGCCCCGCGACCGGCCATGGCTTCGAACGCTCGGGCTATAGCGATCGTCAGATCGAGGATAACCGCTTTCAGGTGAGCTTCTCGGGCAACAGCTATACCTCGCGCGACACTGTCGAGAAGTACCTGCTGTACCGCGCTGCCGAGCTGACGTTGCAGCGTGGCTATGACTATTTCATCTTCGCCGATCGCGATGTCGATCATCGCTCGCGGGTATATTCCACGCCCAGCATCGGCGGTGGTTATGGCTTTGGCGGCTATTGGGGCCCGAGCTGGCGCTATCGCGGTCGCGGCTTTGGCTGGCGCACCTGGGATCCATTCTTCGGTGATCCCTTCTTCGACCGCGGCGTCGATATCGATACGATCGACAAATATGAGGCCAATGCCGAAATCATCGTCGGCAAGGGCCCCAAGCCTCGCGACAACATCAAGGCGTTCGACGCGCGCGAAGTGATCCACAATCTCGGGCCGAGCATCGTCACGCCCAAATAAGCGCTTACGAAAAAGGCCCCCTTCCAAACTGGAAGGGGGCCTTTTTTGTTGCCTGCAATCAGCGCCGCGCAGCGCTCAGATCACACCGCACCGTGGCAATGCTTGTACTTGCGCCCCGAACCGCACGGGCATGGTGCATTGCGGCTGACCTTGCCTTCCCATTCCGACGGATCCTGCCCGAAATCGCTTCCATCGGGCAGCGGGATCGAGAGAGGGGCCAGCCGGGTGGTGATGTGGCCGCTCGTGCCGCCATCCTGGTCCATCGTGTCGTCATCGCCCGTGAACGGGTCGAAATGCGAGGTGATGAAGTCGGGCAGCGTCGGAAGCTGTGGCGCTTCCTGGATCTGGAACTGCGCGAAGGCGATCGTACGCGTCACATCCTCGCGAATGTTGGCGAGCATCCGCTCGAACAGCGAGAACGCCTCCTGCTTATATTCGTTGATCGGCGTCTTCTGCGCATAGGCGCGCAAGTGGACGACCTGCCGCAACGCATCCAGCGTCGACAAATGCTCCTTCCAGTGATGGTCGAGATTTTGCAGCAGGATCGACTTCTCGACCCGCACCCAGGTTTCCGGGTCGAGCGAGGCGGCTTTCTCCGCAATCGCGTCGTCCGCCATCGTTTGCACGCGGCTTTCGATGATCTCGGGGTCGATCGCTTCCTCTTCCAGCCACGCCTCGATCTGCGGCTCCAGGTTGAGCATCTCGGCCAGCGCTGCCTTCATGCCGGCAATATCCCACTGCTCGGGATAGGTGCCCGGAGGGCAGGCTCCGCCGACGATCGTGTTAACCGTTTCCGCGCGCATATCGGCGACCACGTCGCCCACCGTGTCGGCATCCATGATGTCGGCGCGCTGTTCGTAAATCACCTTGCGCTGATCGTTCATCACGTCGTCATATTCGACGACCTGCTTGCGGATGTCGTAGTTGCGCGCCTCGACCTTCTTCTGCGCGGTCTCGATCGCCTTGGACAGCCATTTGCTGCCGATCGCTTCGCCATCGCCGATGTTGGAGCGCATCATCTTCGCGAACAGCGTGTCCGGCCCGAAGATGCGAAGCAGATCGTCGTCGAGGCTCAAATAGAAGCGGCTGAGGCCGGGGTCGCCCTGACGGCCCGAACGGCCGCGCAACTGGTTGTCGATGCGGCGGCTTTCATGCCGCTCGGTGCCGAGCACGAACAGCCCGCCCGCCGCCAGCACATTGGCCTTTTCATTCTCGATCTCGGCCTTGATCCGCTCGATCGCGGCGTCGCGCTCGGGGCCTTCCTCGAGATCGGTCAGCTCGTCATTGATGCGGAATTCGAGATTGCCGCCGAGCTGAATGTCGGTGCCGCGCCCCGCCATGTTGGTCGCGATGGTGACGGCGCTCTTGCGCCCCGCCTGCGCGACGATATGCGCTTCCTGCTCATGGAAGCGCGCGTTGAGCACCTTGTGCGCAACGCCTTCCTGGACCAGAAAGTCGCTGAGCAACTCCGACTTTTCGATCGACACCGTGCCGACCAGCACCGGCTGGCCGAGATCGGCGTGATGCTTGATCTTCTTGGCGATCGCGCGGAACTTGTCGGCGGTGTCCTTGTAGAATTCGTCTTCCTCGTCGATCCGCTTGACGGGGACGTTGGTCGGGATGGTAACGACGTTCATCTTGTAGATGTCGTAAAATTCCGCCGCCTCGGTTGCCGCCGTGCCGGTCATGCCGGCGAGCTTGGGGTACATGCGGAAATAGTTCTGGAAGGTGATCGAGGCCATC
This sequence comes from Sphingomonas sp. Ant H11, assembly GCF_000797515.1. GTDB lineage: Bacteria > Pseudomonadota > Alphaproteobacteria > Sphingomonadales > Sphingomonadaceae > Sphingomonas. Next base: position 6,204 of record NZ_JSBN01000005.1, on the reverse strand, counting down.
GTCTGGTTTTCGGGCTCGATCTCGACACCTTCCTTGGCCTCGATCGCCTGATGCAGGCCGTCCGACCAGCGACGGCCATCCATCATACGACCGGTGAATTCGTCGATGATGACGACCTTGCCGTCCTTGACGATATAATCGGTGTCGGCCTTGAACATCATGTTCGCGCGCAGCGCCTGGTTGGTGTGGTGCACCACCTGCGTGTTCTCGAAATCATAGAGATTTGCGCCCTCGAGCAACCCGGCATCCTCGAGCATCCGCTCGACCTTCTCGGTGCCGTCCTCGGTCAGGATGATCGACTTCTGCTTTTCGTCCTTCTCATAATCCTCGGGCGAAAGCTGCTTCACGACCAGATCGACCGAGCGGTACAGGTCAGACTTGTCGTCGGTTGGGCCCGAGATGATCAGCGGGGTACGCGCTTCGTCGATCAGCACCGAATCGACTTCGTCGACGATCGCCATCGCGAACGGGCGCTGCACCATCGATTCGCGATCGTACTTCATGTTGTCGCGCAGATAATCGAAGCCGAACTCGTTATTGGTGCCGTAAGTGATGTCGGCGGCATAGGCCTGGCGGCGCTGTTCATCGGACAAATTGGGCACGATCACGCCCACCGTCATGCCGAGGAAATTATAGACCTGCGCCATCCAGCCCGCGTCGCGCGCCGCCAGATAGTCGTTGACGGTAATGACATGCACGCCCTTGCCGGGCAGCGCGTTGAGATAGGTGGCGAGCGTCGCGACCAGCGTCTTGCCCTCGCCCGTGCGCATCTCGGCAATTTCGCCGCGGTGGAGCACGATGCCGCCGATCATCTGCACGTCGTAATGCCGCTGGCCGAGCGCGCGCTTGGCCGCTTCGCGCACCGTGGCGAAGGCCTCGGGCAGCAGATCGTCGAGCTTTTCGCCCGCCGCGAGACGTTCACGGAACTTGGCGGTCTGGCCCGACAGTTGCTCATCGGACATGGCGGAGATGACGGGCTCGAAGCCGTTGATCTTGGCGACGATGACGCCGAGCGATTTGACGTAGCGGTCGTTGGACGACCCGAAAAGCGATTTGGCAATGCCGCCGAGCATGGAGAATTCCTGTTAAGATAAGGCATCGGCCGCGCGTTGCGCGGCGACGACGAAGTCGATGGGAAGATAGGATCCGCGCAAGAGCGGACAACGGCGAAGCGCTATTCGCGACGCGTCCTGCATAGAGCGGGTTTGCGGGCACGAGCGCGAAGCCGGTAAATTCGGGCGCGCGGGACAGTGCGACTAGGCCCGCCACCGTATTGGCCGGTCGCAAGACGCTGGAGCAGGATCGGGCGACTCGCGCGGTCGCCCGGACCACAGCTGCGGCCCGGTGCAACTCAACCCCCGGCGCGCGCGTCCCCGTCGCCCCGGTAAGGGCGCTGAGCAAGGCGGAAAGGATAAGCAGCAGTTCCAAAGTCGCACGTCACCCGTCGGTGGAGCCGCCGCACTTAGGGATATTTCCGCCGTGCGTCCAGCATCGCGCACCTACCGCGATGTCAGGCGGAAGGCTTGCATTTGCGCGATGCCGCACCATTTCATTGTGCATCGCAGCATAAATTGCGGTACACTGTCCCAAAGAAAGAATCCACGCCCCGCACGACGGGCCGGATAGAGATGTCGCATGCCTGGTCTTTCCGAAACGCTGTCTCGCCTTGCCGCTGCGCGCGCAAACGCCACGCAAATGCCGATTCCCGAGTCCGATCGGCTCGCTGACATTTCCGATTTCGGCAGCGATCCCGGCAATTTGCGCGCGCGGCACTATATTCCGGCGGGTTTCGCGGCGGGGGCCCCGCTTGTAGTGGTGCTCCACGGCTGTACCCAAAACGCGGCGGGATATGATCACGGGTCGGGCTGGTCGGCGCTGGCCGATCGCTATGGCTTTGCCTTGCTCTATCCCGAGCAGCGCCCCGCCAACAATCCCAACCGCTGCTTCAACTGGTTCGCCGCCGAGGATATCGCGCGCGACCAGGGCGAGGCCCTGTCGATCCGCCAGATGATCGCGCACATGATCGGCGCCTATCATATCGATGCGACGCGCGTTTTCGTGAACGGGCTGTCGGCCGGTGGCGCGATGACGATGGTCATGCTCGCCACCTATCCCGAGGTGTTCGCCGGTGGCGCGGTGATCGCCGGTCTCCCTTATGGTACCGCGACCTCGGTCGGCGCGGCGTTGCAACGGATGCGGGGCAGCGGCCTGCCCGATGGCCCAGCCCTCGCCGAACTGGTGCGTGAGGCGGCACCAACCCCGCTACGCTGGCCGCGCCTGTCGGTGTGGCACGGCACGGACGACCAGACCGTCGCGAACGACAATATGGAAGCGATCATCGCACAATGGGCGCTGCTTCAGGGCATCCCGCTCGATGCCGCCAAACGCGACCAGGTCGATGGGCAGGCGCGCCGGCGCTGGCTGAGTTCGCGCGGCACCGTGCGGATCGAAGCCTATAGCATTGCCGGACTTGGTCACGGCACGCCGATCGATCCCGTCGGGGATGCAGCGTGCGGCACCGTTATGCCCTTCATGCTCCCGGCCGGGATCTGCTCGACCCGCCACATTGCCGCCTCCTGGGGCATTGCCGACGCCGCCGATATCGAGGTCCCTTCGCGCCGCTCGACACCACCGGCACCGCTGCGCGCCGCAGCGCGCCCGATCGCGCCCGGCGGAGTGGCAAAGGCGATCAGCGATGCGCTGCGCGCGGCTGGGCTGATGCGCTGATTCGGCAGCTTGTCTCACCCGCATCGCCGGGTATGACGGCGGCATGACCCGCTCCCCGCTCGCCCGCCCCTTCCCAGTTCTGCCGTCAATTGCCGGGGTCACCCCGCATGTCGCCCGGGCGCAGTATAAGACGTGGGATCGCTGCGACCTGACCTTCATTACGCTCGATCCCGGCACGGTGGTGGCGGGCGTGCTGACCCAGAGCAAATGCCCCTCCCCCGAGGTCGAATGGTGCCGCGCCGCGCTCCCGCTTGGGCACGCCCGCGCGATGGTAGTCAATGCCGGTAACGCCAACGCTTTTACCGGCCAGCGAGGCCGCGCGGCGGTAGAAGCGATCGCCGCCCGTGCCGCCGCGCATCTCGGTTGCCAGCCCTCCGACATCTTCGTCGCCTCGACCGGGGTGATCGGCGTGCCGCTGCCGATCGACAAGGCCGAGGCCGGGCTCGACGCCGCCTTCGCCGCCGTACCCTGCGCCTGGCAGGATGCCGCCAACACCATCGGCACCACCGACACCTTCGCCAAGGGTGCCGTCGCCACCGCCGTCGTCGATGGCCGCACCGTCACGCTGGTCGGCATCATAAAGGGCTCGGGCATGATCGCGCCCGACATGGCGACGATGCTCGGCTTCCTGTTCACCGATGCCGCCGTCTCCCCCGCCTTCCTGCAACGCGCGCTCAGCGACGCCAACCGCGCGAGCTTCTCCTGCATCACCGTCGACAGCGACACCTCGACCAGCGACAGCGTGCTTGCCTTCGCCACCGGCAAAGCGGGCAACGCACCGCTGACCAGCGACGAAGACGCCGGAGCCGACGCCTTCCGCGCCGCCCTCGCCGACCTCTGCCTGCAACTCGCGCATCTGGTGGTGCGTGATGGCGAAGGCGCGTCCAAGTTCATCGAAATCGCCGTCACCGGTGCCGATAGCGACGCCAGCGCCCACAAAGTCGCGCTCAGTATCGCCAACTCGCCGCTGGTGAAAACCGCAATCGCAGGCGAGGACGCCAATTGGGGCCGCGTGGTGATGGCGGTCGGCAAGGCCGGCGAACCCGCCGAGCGCGACCTCCTCAGCATCCGCTTCGGCGACACGCAGGTGGCGACCGGCGGCCTTGCGGTCACCGGCTATGACGAAGCCCCGGTCGCCGCGCATTTGAAGGGGCAGGAGATCGAGATCGGCGTCGATCTCGGCCTGGGCGAGGGCACGGCGACAGTTTGGACCTGCGACCTCACGCATGGCTACATCTCGATCAACGCCGATTATCGGAGCTGAACGCCAATGCTCACCATCTGGGGTCGCCTCAATTCGCACAATGTGAAAAAGGTCGCGTGGTTCGCGGAAGAACTGGCGCTCCCCTATGTCCGCCACGATGTCGGCGGCCAGTTCGGCATGAGCGACGCCTATCTCGCGCTCAACCCCAACGCGCTGGTCCCGACGATCGAAGACGACGGCTTCATCCTGTGGGAATCAAATGCGATCCTGCGCTATCTGGCGGCGCGTCACGGCGGCAAAAGCTGGTGGCCCGAAGACCCGGTGCAGCGCGCGCAGGCCGATCGCTGGATGGACTGGCAATTCGACTATGCCGACGCCCAGCGCGGGGCCTTCCTCCACCTCATCCGCCGCCCGCTGGCCGAGCGCGATCCCGCCGTGATCGCGGCGTCAGCGGCAGCCTGTGCCGCCAAGATGCAGATCCTCGACCATGCACTGGCGCAGACGCCATGGCTGTCGGGTGCGGAGTTCGGCATGGCCGATATCCCGATGGGCACCTACGCCCATAGCTGGTTCACCCTCGATATCGCGCGCCCATCGGTCCCGCATGTCGAGGCATGGTATGCCCGGCTGACCGAACGCCCGGCTTTTGCCGCGCAGGTGATGATTCCGCTGACCTGATCGGGTACGGGGACGCTGTACACCTCGGAAAATCACAGTCCCGCACCGCAGCAGGCCAACCCACCCCAACCCCTCCCTTTCAGGGAGGGGAGAAAGGGCGCTAACCGCCAACCGCCCCTCCCTGAAAGGGAGGGGCCGGGGGGTGGGTCGTTCTCCGTATCGTAAAACGGCAGCCTGGACGACCGCCAGAAGAAAGCAACGACCCGCCCAAAGGGCGCGGGCGCGCAAGCTGCGCCCTTTAGCCTCGCCGCCCCGCTTCTCGATTGCAGACACTGCTTTCAGATGCGAACACCAAGCAATGAGCAAGCTCACCCTTCGCTATCAATACGATTCCAGCGTCTTCGATCCCGACCAGCAAACCGATGATTTTGGCTGGCTTGAGGTCAAGGTGGAGACGGATCGCTTCTCGGGCGACGGCGGTTGTTGGGTTCAATGGCAGGACGTGAAAGAGTTTGGAAAAGCTCTAAGCGCCTTTCCCATTACGACAGATCATCCGATCGTGGTGCAATGGGGCTTTGATATGCAGGAAGGCGATGATCTGATCCTGCGCCTTGAGATTGCACCCGCCAATACGCGCGGCGATCTCGCCGTCCGGTTTGAAGTGGCCGATTATGCTGAGCCTCGTCACCGGGCACGCGGCTGCTTCATGACCAACTATCCCGATCTGGACGCATTCCGCCAAAGCATCGCGCACCTCATGGACAGGCAGGTGGAGGAAGCCACCTTGGCCGGGCGTTGACGGCTATGTCTTCCAATTCACACTGAAGGTCGCCGCCAGCAACACATCGCGTGCTCCCACCCCTGAAAGGGAGGGACTGGGGGTGGGTCGCTCTCCGTATCGTGAAACGGCACGCCCACGCCAAACGAAAATCCCTCTCCCAGCGGGAGAGGGAGGGAGCGGCAAAGCCGCGGAAGGGTGAGGGCGATCCCACGGATGATGCCCATCACCCTCACCCTTCCCACCGCTTACGCGGCGGGCCCCTTCCCTCTCCCGCTGGGAGAGGGAAAGCAGGCCGTGAACTACTTGTATGTGAGGGACTGCAATCGCCCATTTGCAGACATCCGCGCCAACGGTATCACGAGCTATGGAAACCATCGATCAGCTAAGGCATTATCTCAGAAATAACGGATACTCGCAGTTTCTAACCTGCGACAAACCAACTTGTGTTGGTGTATATGATCTACGTTTGGAAAAATCTGGAAGTGATTGGCGGGTTTTCGAAACCGAGCGGGGCCAAGAGGTCGCAACATATGCCAAGACGTTGGACCAAGGCGAGGCATCGCGGGCTTTCCTTCAGATCGCGTCAACGCGGATTTACCACCTAAAAAACGTTCAAAGACGCCGAAAGGATCGCAAAGTTCGAAGCTGTGCTCGAAGCGGCTGATATTCCATTTGAGCGGAATGATGTGCCTTACGAGGGTGAGCTGCGAGTGTTTGTTACAGGCAGCAACTTGCTAAAGGCTCAACATGCCGCTGCGTCGTTCGGTGTTTGAACGACCGCTTCCCACCATTTCTACCCGTCCGAAGCGCCCCCCGCGTCATGCCGCGCAAGGTATAGTTCCCTCACCCACCCCACGCGGCACAACCCGCGGTC
>NZ_JSBN01000049.1:12500-44162 GCF_000797515.1 Sphingomonas sp. Ant H11 | reverse complement strand
GTCGCGGCAGCACGCGCACCAATGCGGTCAACTGCTCGCGTCCGCGATCGGCATAGCGCCGCGCGCATTTCTCGGTGCGGGTGCCATAGCCCGCCAGCGTCAAACGCAGATCGGCGAGTACCGGCACCGCCATCTCGGCCGCCGCCGTGGGCGTCGCGCGCGCAGATCGGCGGCGAAATCGGCGAGCGTGGTGTCGGTTTCGTGCCCCACCGCCGAGATGATCGGGATGCTGCACGCCGCAATCGCGCGCACCACCACTTCCTCGTTGAACGACCACAGATCCTCGATCGAGCCACCGCCGCGCGCGACGATGACGAGGTCGGGCCGCGTCTCGGGCGGCATCGCATCAAAGCCGCGCACGGCGGCGGCGACTTCCTCGGCCGATCCCGCCCCCTGCACCTTGACCGGCCATACCAGCACATGCGTCGGGCAGCGATCCTCGAGCCGGTGGAGAATGTCACGGATGACGGCACCCGTCGGCGAAGTGACGACGCCGATCCGGCGCGGCAGGTACGGCAGGCGCTTTTTGGCGGAGGCAGCGAACAGCCCCTCGCCTGCCAATTTGGCCTTCAATTTCTCGAGCAGCGCCATCAGCGCGCCCTCGCCCGCCAGCTCCATGCGATCGATCACGATCTGATATTTGGAGCGGCCGGGATAGGTGGTGACCTTGCCGGTCGCGATCACCTCGGCCCCGTCCTGCGGGGTGAAGCCCAATTGCGCGACATTGCCCTTCCAGATCACGCCGTCGATCACGGCGCTGTCGTCCTTGAGGCTGAGATAGGCATGGCCCGAGGCGACGCGCTTATAGCCCGAAATCTCGCCGCGCAGCCGGACGAAGCCGAATTCGCTTTCGACCACGCGCTTGAGCTTGCCGGCCAGCTCCCCTACCGAAATCGGCGCGGCGTTGTCCCCTGCGACCGGCTCGTCTAGGAGCGCATGGACGCCCTCTCGCCGGGCAATCTCTAGAAAAGGGTCCGCCATTGAATGTCCTGTTGATCGGCTCGGGTGGTCGCGAACATGCGCTGGCATGGAAGCTCGCGCAATCACCGCGCCTCGGTACACTGTTCGCCGCACCCGGCAATCCGGGCATTGCAGCGCATGCCGAAATCGCAGGGCTGGATGTGACCGACCACGGCGCCGTCATCGCCTTCGCCCAGGGAAAAGCGATTGAACTGGTCGTGATCGGCCCGGAAGCGCCGCTGGTCGATGGCCTGGGCGACAGCTTGCGCGCCGCCGGGATCGCGGTGTTCGGGCCGAACAAGGCTGCCGCGCAACTGGAAGGATCGAAGGCCTTTACCAAGGCGCTGTGCGACCGCGCTGGCATCCCGACCGCAGGCTATGTCCATGCGACGAGCCGCGCCGAGGCGCGCTTTGCCCTCGATCGCTTCGGCGTGCCGGTGGTGGTCAAGGCCGATGGTCTCGCCGCCGGCAAGGGCGTGACCGTGGCGACCACGCGCGAGGAAGCAGAGGCAGCGCTGGCCGATCTGTTCGGCGCGCGCGGCGGCGAAGCGGTGATCGAGGAGTTTCTGGAGGGCGAGGAAGCCAGCCTGTTCGTGCTGACCGACGGCAAGGACATCCTGTCCTTCGGCTCGGCGCAGGACCACAAGCGCGTCGGCGAGGGCGACACCGGCCCCAATACCGGCGGCATGGGTGCGTATAGCCCGGCGCGGGTGCTGACCCCCGAATTGGAACAGCGCGCGATCGACGAGATCGTCCGCCCGACCGTGGCCGCGCTGGCGGAAGCGGGCACACCCTTCTCCGGCGTACTCTATGCCGGGCTGATGCTGACCGCAGATGGCCCCAAGCTGATCGAATATAATGCGCGCTTCGGCGACCCCGAATGCCAGGTGCTGATGGCGCGGCTCGACGAGGATCTGCTGGAGGTGCTGCTGGCGGTGGCCAACGGAACGCTCGGGCAGCGCGGGGCCGCCAAATGGGTCGAGCAGACTGCGCTGACGGTGGTGCTCGCCGCCAATGGCTATCCCGGCACGCCCGAGAGTGGCGGGCGGATCGACGGCATCGCCGAGGCCGAAGCGACCGGCGCGACGGTGTTCCAGGCGGGAACGCGGCTGCAGGACGGGCACATCGTCGCCAGCGGCGGGCGCGTACTGGCGGTCACCGCGCTGGGGGCCGACATTGCCGAGGCGCAGGCCGCCGCTTACCGCGCGGTCGATGCGATTGCCTTTCCCTCGGGCTTTCACCGCCGCGACATCGGTTGGCGTGAGATTGCACGCGACGCGCGCTGACCGGTTGCGCTAACCTTCCGAAAACACAGGAGACCATGATGGCTAGCGGCCCGCAAAACCCGAACCAGGCGATCGACGTGATGGGACCGATCACCACCGTTCATATCGTCCTGATGGCGGCGCTGGCGATTGCGGCGGTCCTCGCCATCTGGTGGGGGACGGTGTTGCGCCGCCGCCGGGCGGAGGCAGAAACCCAAGTCGACGAAGACTTCGCGATCGCCGAGGAACATGGCGCAACCACGCCCGCCACCGTGCAAGGTATGGACGAAACGCCGTTGCCCGACCCCGCTTCGTCGCCCGAAGCCGTCGCCCCGCCGGTGCCCGCTCAGCCTCCGGTGCCCGCGCCGACACCAAGCGCGCCCACTCCACCGGTCGCCACCAACCTCGTCCAAATCAAGGGGCTGGGTCCGAAACTTGCCGCCGCACTTGGCGAACACGGCATCACCAGCGTCGAACAGATCGCCGCGCTAAGCCCGTCCGCCGCCGCTGACCTGGACGCAAAGCTCGGCACCTTCAAAGGCCGCATGACGCGCGACCGCTGGGTTGAACAGGCAAAGCTGTTAAACGCTGGCGACCGCGCGGGCTATGAGGCGGCATTCGGAAAATTGGGCGGCTGACCCGACCGCATCCGCTGGCAATCACGATCGTACGAACAGATTCCGCAGCCAGACCGCCCCGTCACGCCCGGCGGTGCGCCAATCGGCGTCCTCCGCCACCTCCTCGGCTCGATAACCGGTCGGATCGAACAGCTTGACCCGCGCAGTCTTGAAGGCGGCGGTATTGCGGGTCACCAGCGTCAGTCCATGTTCGAGCGCGGTCGCCACAAGCAAGGCGTCGCGCATATCCGCCAATGTTACCTGACCGCGCCGTTGCGCCACCGCAGTGTCGATGGGCAGGATATTGCCGTCAAAGGCGGGAATCACCCGATCGTCAATCCAGCGGCGCAGCGCCGCACCCGCAGCCTTGTCGCGCCGCGCAGCCTGGGTCGCCGCGGCCTCCAACTCGATCACGGTCAGCGCCGACACGAACAAGCGCTCGCGCGCGACCTCCCCGGCCCAAAGCGCAAGGCCCTGCTCGGTGTCCGGGCTTCGCGCACGGCGAAGATCGAAGACGATCGGCGTGTCGAGGAGAAACATTAGGAGACCTCCCGCGCGGCCCAGCGCCCCGGCGGTGGCAGCTCGTCGTCAGAGGCTCCCGGCATGGCGAGAAGATCGACGATCGAGTCGCACTGCCCGCTCATCTGGCGAAACGTTTGGAAGCTCATCAACACATGTGTCGGGCGTCCGCGGTCGGTTATGAACACCGGTTCGGTACGGGCCAAGCGCTTTGCCGCGCTGACATCCTGGTTGAACTCCCGGCTTCCGATGACCTTCATATGTGCCTATGTCGCTATTTTGAGCATGCTATTATGTAGCGATGTTACTACATTGTTGACCCCGCGCAACACAAGGCACGATGTGGCGGAAAAAAACGCGGCGTCGACCCGCTACGGTGTTGCACACATCGGAATAAGCGCGCTTTTCTAAACGTCGCGACGGCGGGGACGCAGCTGCGCGAGACGATGGGGAGAGTGCATGTTTGAACTGTTGACCAGCGCGTGGCACGCGCTGACGGGGGTCCTAGGTCCGCACGGTCCGGCGGTGAATGCCGCAAAGAGCTATGTACCTGGCGACTTCAGCATCCACTTTTTCCTGCAGCTCGCCGTCATCATTTTCACCTGTCGCGTGGTCGGATGGCTGGGCAAGAAACTGCTGCACCAGCCGCAAGTCGTCGGTGAAATGATCGCCGGCGTGATCCTTGGGCCTTCGCTGTTCGGGCTGCTTCTTCCCGATCTGCAGCTCACTGTCTTCCCCAAGGAAACGCGCAACGTGTTGTACGTGGGCGCACAGCTGGGCGTCGGCCTGTATATGTTCATCGTCGGGCTGACGCTGAACCTTGATCACTTCAAATCCAAGGCGCGCAGCGCGGCAATGGTATCGGGGGCGGGAATCGCGGCACCGTTCCTGTTTGCAGTGCTGATCACGCCCTTCCTGTTGACCGTCCCCGGCCTGTTCGCGCCGGGCATCGACCGGGCGAGCGCGACCCTGTTCATGGGCGCGTGCATCGCGCTGACGGCGTTTCCAATGCTGGCGCGGATCATCAACGAGCGCGGGCTCGCCAACTCGTCCCTGGGAACCTTGTCGCTGACGGCCGGTGCCTTTGACGATGCCGCATCGTGGTGCGTGCTGGCGATCGTGCTGGCCACCTTCGGCGCGGGGGCCGGGGTGGCGGTGCTCGCGATCGGCGGTGCGGTGCTCTACACCGCCTTCATGCTGGGGTTCGGGCGGCGCTTGCTCGCCCCGCTCGGCCGCATTGTCGAGCGAGAGGGCGCGATGAGCAGCGAGATGCTGGCGATGGCCATGCTGCTCTTCTGCCTGTCGGCCTTCGTGATGGATGCGATCGGGATCCATGCCATTTTCGGCGGCTTCCTGATGGGCGTGTGCATGCCGCGCGGGCTGTTCGTCGAGGAGCTGAAGCGCAAGGTGGAGCCGCTTGCGGTGGTGCTGCTGTTGCCCATGTTCTTTACCTATTCCGGGCTCAACACGCGCCTGGACATGGTCAACTCCGCCACGCTGCTGGTCATCGCGCTGGGCATCCTCATCGTATCGATCCTCGCGAAATTCGGGGCATGTTACGCGGCCGCGCGTTTGTCGGGCGAGGACAATCGTACGGCGCTCGGCATTGGGGCCTTGATGAATTCGCGCGGGCTGATGGAACTGATCATCATCAATATCGGCCTTCAAAAGGGCATTATCGGGCCGACGCTGTTCTCGATGCTGGTGCTGATGGCGATCGTCACGACCGTCATGGCCACGCCGTTGTTCGAGGCGGTCTATGGCCGCAAAGCACGCGCACGCGGCGAACTGGGCGCGCTCGACGCACCGCTTGCAACCATCTGATCCTGCGCCTCGCCGCCAAGGCGGTGGGGCCAAAGCTTTTCTTTTCGGAGAACGCCATGAAGACCGCGCTTGCGATAGCGGCCGGCCTGTCGTTGGGGGGTGTCGCCCATGCCCAGGAGGTTACGGTTACCCCCAGCGCCGACGTGCGCCTGCGCTACGAGCATATCGACCAGGATGGATTGCCCCGCGATGCCGATGCGGTGACGCTGCGCATACGCCCCGGTGTCACCGCCAGCTGGAACGGCTGGTCCGCCCTCGTCGAGGGCGAGGGCGTGCTGGCGCTGGCCGACGGCTACAATGACGGATTGAACGGCAAGACGCTCTACCCGCTGGTGGCCGATCCGGAGAATATCGAGCTCAACCGCGCGCAATTGCGCTATGCGGGCAAGGATGGCCTGGCGCTGACGACGGGACGGCAACGCCTCGCCTTTGTCGACGAACGCTTCGTCGGGTCAGCCGGATGGCGGCAAAGCGAGCAGACCTTCGATGCCGCACGCTTCCAATGGGGCAAGGCGACCGGACTCACCGCGGACCTCGCCTATAGCTGGAACGTGCAGACCGTGAACGGTAGCAACGGGACGGGCGCGCGGCCGCGCTACATCGGCGGCAACAACCTCTTCGCGGTACTTGGCTATGCGACCGGCATCGGCACAGTCAGCGGCTTCGCCTATCTCGTCGATCAGGATGCCAGCGCCGTGCAGGGCTTTCGCCTGTCGAGCCAGATCTATGGCGTGCGCTTTGCCGGCAAGGCTGCGCTCACCCGCGACATCTCGCTTGGCTATAGTGCGAGCTGGGCGCGGCAAAGCAACTGGCATCGCAACCCCAATCGTTATGCCGCGAGCTATTGGCTGGGCGAAGCGACGCTCGGCATAAAGGCGTTCACCGCAACGATCGGCTATGAGGTGCTGGGCGCGGACAAGGGTATCGCGCTGACCAGCGTACAAACGCCACTCGCCTCCTTCTTCAAGTTCAACGGTTGGGCCAGCAAGTTCGCGACCACGCCGCCAAACGGCCTGCGCGACGGTTATGGGACGATCGGCTATGGCTGGAAAAACATCGGCCCGCTCGACGCCATCACTCTGGGCGCGACCTGGCACCGTTTTGCCAGCGACCGGCTCGATCAGCATTATGGCGACGAGCTCGACCTGATCGCTTCGGCCCGGCGCAAACACTACACGCTGTCGGCACGCTTTGCGCGCTATCGCGCAACAAGCTTCGCGACCGATACCGACAAAGCGTGGCTGCAGATCGACTGGAACCTTTAGCGAAGCATCAGACCGGCATTGATATCGTGCAGCAGCGCGCGGTTGGTCGGCAAATCGGCAACCGCGCGCTCGCCAAAGCTGCGGATGCGCGCGAACATCTTTTCCGCAACCGCCCCGTCCGGAAAATCCCCCCGGCCCGCCGCAAGATCGGTCGGGAAGTCCATGCCGTACAGGATGTACTGATAGTTGAAATAGGCGAAGCTTTCGACATCGATCAGGAAATCGAAGCGGTTGGGCGGGCGGTGCCGCCATTGGTCCAGCAGATCGCGCAGCGCCTCGGGGATCGAGTCCGGGGCGATATTGTCGCGCCAGAACGGCTCCTCGCGTCGGCTGAGACAATAATGCAGCTTCAAAAAGGTGATAATCCGGTCATAGCGCGCCGCCATCAGCGCATTGAAACGCCGCGCGGGCGCATCGATCGGCCCGGTATGGGGAAACAGTTCGGCGATCATCGCCACCGCCGCCTCGACCAGCACCACGCCGGTCGATTCGAGCGGCTCCAGAAAGCCCCCCGACAGGCCCACCGCGACGCAATTCCCAATCCATTGCTGCGTGCGATAGCCCGATTCAAACGGGATGGTGCGCGCAGTAAAGCGATCGTGACCGATATAGCGCTGCAACATCTCCGCGGCGCGATCGTCGGTCATATGCGCCGAGGAATAGACGCACCCGATGCCGCGCGCACCCTCCAGCGCGATATCCCATGTCCACCCCGCCGGATGCGCTGTCGCGATCGTGAAACTCTCGATCGGCGCATCGGCACGATCGTAACCGATCTTGCAGGCGAGCGCGCGATCGGTGAACAATTGGTCCCGCACCGACTTGAACGGCGCGCCCAGCGCCTTGCCGATCAACTCGGCGCGGAAGCCCGAACAGTCGATATAAAGATCGGCTTCCAACGCGCCATGCTCGCGCGTCGCGACATGGGCGATGCTGCCATCCTCGGCCAGCGCGACGTCGGTCAGCAACCCTTTGAGGTGCCGCACCCCAAGTTCGACCGCGCGGTGTTCGATGATCTCAACGAATTTGCCCGCATCGAAATGATAGGCATAGTTGAGCGGCCCGGAGAACGCGCCTTCATCGGCCCGCTTGGGCGCACGGCCGCTTTCGGCGACGCGATTCTGGATCGTCATGGCTTCGGCAAAGGGCGCGCGCTTCGCCGCGTCCTGCAACAGCCAATAGGGAACCAGGCTGGTGCGCTCGGTATGGAACGGCGCTTCGAACGGATGCAGGTAACGATGTCGCCGCCCGTCGGCGGTCGGCGCGTGCAGCCAGTCGTCGAAACGGATACCCTGTTTGAAGGTGCCCGATGTCTCGCGCAAAAAGTGCGCTTCATCGATGCCAAGGAACTGCAGCGTCGCGCGGATTGTGGGAAACGCGCCTTCGCCGACCCCGATGATCCCGATGTCGGGCGATTCCAGCAGCGTGATCTCGATCCGCCCATCGAAGAAGCGAGCGAGATAGGCGGCGGCAAGGCATCCGGCCGTGCCGCCCCCCACTACCAGGATCTTTCGCTTGGCAGGCATTCCTTTCCGCTAGCGCATCGCGGCCCCAGCGGGAACACCAAACCGGCAATTGGAGACAATACCCGGTCGATCATTCCCGATGGCGCGTGCGATGGCCGGGAAGGTCAGCCCTTTACGAAGGCAAGCAGATCCGGATTGATCACATCGGCATGCGTGGTCAACATGCCGTGCGGATAGCCGGGATAAATTTTGAGCGTCCCGTGCTGCACCAGCTTGGCCTGCAGCAAAGAGGCATCCTTATAGGGCACGACCTGATCGTCATCGCCCTGCAGGATGAGCGTGGGCACCGACATCGCCTTGAGATCGTCGGTCTGGTCGGTTTCCGAAAAACGCCTTGATGCCTTCATATTGGGCCAGTGCGCCGCCCATCATGCCTTGCCGCCACCAATTGTCGATCACTGCCTGCGAGACCTTCGCGCCCGGACGGTTGAAGCCGTAGAACGGGCCCGACGCGACATCGAGATAGAATTGCGCACGTCCCGCCGCGAGTGCCGCGCGGTAACCGTCGAACACCGAAATCGGCGTGCCGCCCGGATTGCCCGGCGTCTTGAGCATCAGCGGGGGCACCGAGCTGACCAGCACCGCCTTGGCGACGCGCCCCTGCGGCTCACCATAGCGCGCCACATAGCGTGCCACTTCGCCGCCACCCGTCGAATGGCCGATGTGCACCGCATTGCGCAAATCGAGATGCTCGACCACTGCCGATGCGTCTGCGGCGTAATGATCCATGTCATTGCCGGTCGACACCTGGGTGGAACGGCCGTGGCCACGCCGATCATGCGCGACGACACGATAGCCGTTGAGCAGGAAGAACAGCATCTGCGTGTCCCAATCGTCCGCCGACAACGGCCAGCCATGATGGAAGACGATCGGCTGGGCATCGCGCGGGCCCCAGTCTTTGAAGAAAATCTCGGTACCGTCTTTGGTCTTCACAAAACCACTGCTCATGATCGTATCTCCGTGAGGCTGGGGGAAATGAGATTGCGCGAAGCCTGCCGAGGGCAGCAGCGTCGCCGCTGCAACCCCGCCTAACCCCATCACGACGGTGCGGCGGGATGGTTCGACAGTTGGGAATGGCATGCGTCGCGCCTCCGGGCTGAAGCTGGATTGCTTCTCGAGAAACGGGCTAGCCCCGACCGCCGGGCGGGCAAATTATACGATAGTTGCGGTCCCCGGCGGGCCGTCAGGCGTAAGCGGCGAACCTGGCGGCGGTGACTTCGCGAGCACCCAGCCCTTCTGCCATCCGGACAAGGTCGGCGAGCGACTGCGCCCGCATCTTGCGCATCATATTGCCGCGATGGATCTTGACCGTGATTTCGCTGACCGACAGGCGACCGGCAACCTGCTTATTGAGCAGACCCGCCGTGACGAGGCTCATCACCTCGCGTTCCCGCGGCGTCAGCGTATCGTACAGGCGACGAACGTCCTCCGCCTCGCAACGCGCCGCGCGCGCGCGCGATCGATCACGACGGCCTCATCGATCGCCGCAAGAATGTCGTCATCGTTGCAGGGCTTTGTCAGAAAGTTGACGGCCCCCGCTTTCATCCCGCGAACCGTCATCTGGATGTCGCCGTGCCCGGTCATCAAAATCACCGGCACATGCAACTGACGCCCCAGCAGCTCCTGCTGAAAATCGAGACCGTTCAAGCCGTTCAGACGGATGTCCAGCAGCAGGCATGCCGCCTCCTCCGCTCGCCCGCACCCGAGATATTGGTCCGGCGACTCAAAGGCACACACGCTAAAGCCAACCGAGCGTAGCAAGCTGTCGATAGCGGCGCGCACAGCACTGTCGTCATCGATAACGCAGATCAGGCCTGACGGCGTTTTGGCCAAGTCGCTCACCATGCGTCTCCCCTTCGTCTCAACGATCGCCCGACCGAGCCATCGCCCCGCCGACCGGAGCCAGACCCTATTCCACCGACGGATATGCGCTAGCCATCTCTGCAGGTGCCGACCCCAGACTTCCGTATGATGGACCGGGCCCTGGCGCACGTCCTGTCGGTCCTTACAAAAGCGTCTGGATGCGGCCTAAACGTCCGTATGATGGCGCATGCTCGGCAAACGGAGGATCAGGTCTCATCACCGTTTGAAGAGAGCACTCCGCCAATGACCCCTGTGCCGACTCTCACGCTGAACACCCCCTCGGCGTTCACCGTGCTTCCGCCTGCCGCCAAGCGGACCGTTGCGGACGAATCCCATCACCGGATCGCCAACAATCTGCAACTGCTCGCGGCAATGGTGTCGATCGAGGCACGCCGCGTGGCGGATCCCCTGGCGCTCGCGGCGCTCACCATGACTCAGCGCCGCATTGCGGCCATCGCGGGGGTGCACCGGCACCTCTATCAGGCCGGCGATCCGCTCGCAGTCGATCTGGCCGCGTATTTGCAGTCACTGGGCGAGGATCTTCAGCAGTGCTGCGCCGATCCGGCGGCGGGGCGCAATATCGTCGTCAGTGTCGAACCGGTTACGGTCTCGTCCGACGACGCGACCGCGCTGGGCATTCTGGTGTCCGAGCTGGTCGGCAACGCCTGCAAATATGCCTATCAGCCGGGGCAGCCGGGCGACGTATGGATTACGTTATCCGCGATGCCTTTCGGGGGATATCGCCTCGATGTGTCCGATCGGGGGCGCGGCATCGTCGCGGGGGCCGCACCTCAAGGGACCGGCTTTGGTGCGCGGCTGATTGAGATGATGGCAACCCGGCTTAACGCCTCTTACGCGTGGCATGACGCCGCGCCCGGCACACTCTTTTCGCTGTTCGTCTAGCTCTTGCGCCAACGGCACCGAGCCCAGAAAGCGCGATCCCGCGCACACGAAAGGGGCGGACCAGCAACGCTGATCCGCCCTTGGCCTTACCGCTGATACAATACAGTGCTGACCGTATCGCGCAGCGCACCGTGACGGCGCGACTTGCACGTGCTGACCACGACCGGCACGATTTTTTCAACCCCCGTAACGTCGATGACCTTGACCTTGGGATCACGCCCCTTGTTCAGACCGATGGCGTAGGAAACCGCTTGCGGCTTGAACTTGTCAGCCAGACTGAGAAAGTCCTCGCATGAGACTTCTTCGCCACCCTTGCGCGTGTTGACGAATTGATTGGTGGTGACGACGCCATTCTTGACAGAAACGGGCTTGGCGCTCTGCGCGGAGACTGGACCAGCAAGAGCAACCGCAAGGAGGCTGGTGAAAAGAAGTGTTGGCTTGAGCATGGGCGGACCTTTCTGATCGTGTTCGCAAGCGAACGCACGAGGTGAACATCGAAAGACCGCGATCCGGACAACAAGTACTGCATCGGCTATCCGGTCGCGATCATCGCCTATTTAGGTCGGCCCGACTGCCCGTTTGATCATACCTAGATATGGGTTTCGGCTTTAGCTCTACGTCGGTCTGCAATTCGTCGGAACTGCAGCCGCGTGCGCCGCTCAATCAAGCGGACCAAGCACATCGGCGAGATAGCCGGCAAGGACTTCGGCTGCACCCGGCTTTTCCAAAAAGACACGCGATACCACCCCTTCCCGCGCGATCCTTGATTTGCTCCGTGGGATAGGCGGTCATCAGGATGAAAGGAACAGTGCTGCCATTCGCGTGAAGTGTCTCATGCAGTTCCACACCCGACATACCCGGCATATGCAGGTCCGAAACGATGCAGCCCAGCTCCGCAGGTGGCGAATCCAGAAACGCGAGCGCCGAAGGAAACTCCGCCACCTCCAGCCCGAGCGACCGCACCAAGCTGACGGTTGCCAAACGCACGAGCTCGTCGTCTTCAACTATGGCAACCGTCCGCGCTCTGTCCTGCATCAACTTTCCCGGTCGGAGCGATGCCGACGCACGAACTTTAGAAGCGGTTGTTCAAAGCGGAAACCATACGAAGGTCTAGGCAGAAGAGGTACGCCCCTCGGCAAGCGCGGCTGCGCGAACCAGATCCGCGATCGTGCGAACCCCCATCTTCTTCATCATCGAGCCGCGGTGCATCTTGACCGTGATTTCGCTGAGGCCCAGCTGGCCGGCAATCTGCTTGTTCATCAACCCGGCAACCACGAGTCCCATTACCTCCGTTTCGCGGTGGGTTAGCGTGGCGTAACGCTGGCCTGCCGCATGAAGCGCATTTTCGGCGGCCAGCCGTTTACGATCCCGCTCCAGCGCAGCTTCGACCGCGTCGAGAATGTCCTGATCGCGAAATGGCTTGGCGAGGAAGTCCACCGCCCCAGCCTTCATCGCGCGAACGCTCATCGCGATGTCGCCATAGCCGGTGATAAAGATGATCGGCGCGTGATCGCCGCGCTCCGCCAGCTTCGCCTGAATTTCCATGCCGTTCATGCGCGGCAGGCGAATATCCACGACGAGGCAGGTGGGACCGGCGGGACGTGGATGTTCGAAGAGCGCCTGGGCGGAGTCGAAAAGCAGGGTTTGCAGCCCGATCGAACGAAACAGGGAGTCCATCGCCGCGCGCACCATCGAATCATCGTCGACGACGATGACCGTTGGGGCGGTTGCCTCATGGGCTCCTGCGCTCGCTCCGGGGTATTGTGACACTCGAACCCTCTCCCGAAGTCGCTTGGCGCGACACGCTCGCCGTCAAGCCGGCCAGACGCGCATCGACGACGCGGTTGCCCGCATGTCCCAAACGAAACCGCCGCGCAAGAATTGCCCGGCGGGGGCGCAAGCGCAACACCTTCCCCGTCAAGCCAGCTCCCGGACCGCAGAGACCTCTACATAGCGGGCAATCTGCGCGCGTGTCACGGCCTGCGCATCTTGCCCCGCCGCCACCGCCCGGTGCCAGGCGACGACCCATTCCAGTGCCTGATGGAGCGTCAGCGACGGTCTCCAGCCGAGCGCGGCAAATATTCCTTGATCAAACATCCCTTGCCACCAAGACAAATCACGAAATCATTCAGCCCTGTGGTAGACGGAGGCACCGGGACGAGCCCGTAATCGGTCCATGGCGAGAACCCGCCTCGCCACCGCAGTGGCGCTCAAAAAGCCAGATCGAATCCCAGGCGGACGCTGCGCGGCTGCAGTGGGGTGATTTCGTCGTGGTCGCGCAGCAGGAACGGCGATCCGTAAGCGAAGCGGTTGCCGCGCATATCGAGCAGATTGGTGACCGCCAGGCTGATCCCGAAACGCGGCGGACCGATGCGAAGCTCGGTCCCGGTGTCCCAATACGCGCCCTGGATCTTTCCCAACACCGTGCCGACGCCGAGCGTCGAATGGCCGATATAGCGAGCGAAGCCCGTCGCTTGGACGGGGGTGCCAGCGACGCGGCGCTCGTAGGTGGCACCGACGCGACCGCTCGCATCGGCCACGTTGGGCAAACGGCTCGAATCGAGATTGGCACCTTCGAGACTGATCAGGAACGGCGAGGAACGGATGACCCGACTGCTATTGAGATAGAGCGAAGCCTCCAGTTCCAGTCCGTCGACTGGTCGCCATTTCGAGGCCATCCCGATCGACAGGATCCGTCCGTCGCCGATGTTCGACGTGGTCGGAAACCCAAAGCCGTCGATCAAATCCGCCTGAATATTGGTCCACCGTGTCCAGGCGATTCCGATGTTGGCGTCCAACCGGTGGGCGCGCCAACGCAATCCTCCTTCCAGCGTACCGAGGCGGTCGGCGTTAAAATGCTGGATGAAGTCCTGCCGCACCGCGATTCCGCCTGGGCGGAAGCCTTGTTGATACCGCGTGAACAGCGTCCAGGCATCGCCAATGCGATAGGCCAGCGCCGCCGACGGCAGAAAGCGCGATTCGCTGCGCGATGCCTCAGCCCCCGGCTCCACCCGCAGCGCCACCGGCTGCACGACGTCCAGCGATTTGCCCGAGAGCCGCGAGGTGGTGGCGCGCCCGCCGAGCGTGACCGTCAGTCGGGGCAGCAGTTTGACGGTACCCTCGCCATAGACCGTCGCTTCCTGAACCATGTTCCGGACGCCCGTCAGCGGCACGCCGGAGGCGGCCGGGCCGGTGTCGACATACATCCGGCGATTGACGGTCGCGGTGTTCCCGAGCAGGCTTAGCCCGACAACCCACCCGGTGCCGTCGCGACCGCGTTGTCCCAGCCGACCCTCAGCTGACACCATCTCGATCTGATTGGTCTGCCCGAAAGCGGCAATAGCGCTGTTTATCGACGGAGCGAGCGCCGGTCGCGCGGGATCGGACAGTTCCTGCCCTTCGAAGATCTCGGCAACCTTCTGCCGAGTATAGCCAAGCGACGCGGTGAAATCGAGCGTGCCCCATTGCTTGCGCGCAACCAGTTCGGCCAGGCCGTAGGTGTTGTCATAAGGTTGCGCGATCGAACTGGCGCGCGTCAGGCCGTTGCCCCCGCGATCGGCATATTGCGCATCGTCTCCATGAATGCTCTGGCCGACCCCGTCGATATCGACGGTCCATCCATCGCCGGGCTCGATCCGAACGCCAAGCCGCCCCCCCAAGCGTCCGCACGCGATTGACGTCCTTCAACCCGCGTTTCACGTCATCGATATATCCGGCATCGGTGGAGGCAAAGAACAGCGCGCGCAGCGCCGCGCGGTCGGGTGCCACGGGCAGGTTCAAGATGGCACCGCCGTCACCTCCCAAGCCGCCATGCTGCACCGCCTGCACGCCGCCCCACGCCTGCCCGCCGAACGCGGTGAGATCGGGCGCGCGCGGCACGACGCGCACGACGCCGCCGAGCGATCCGGCACCGTACAGCGTGCCCTGCGGCCCCTCCAGCACCTCGACCCGCTCGACGTCGTACAGCCGCAAACTCGGGTCGGGCGCGCTGTAGGTGATGCGGCTATTGCCCCAATATTGGCCAACCGTCGCCTGGGTCGGCCCGACGAAGCTCGAATCCGCGATACCGCGGATGAACAGTTTGTTGCGCCCAGGGCCGAGGTGCGTCGATGCGACGCTGGCGACACGCATTTCCAGCAGATCGTTGCCGCGCGCCGCCGCCGCCGCGCTCAGGCTGCGGCCATCGAGGATCTGCACGCCGCCGGGATAGCGCCGAGCGGGATGTCGCGCTTCGACCCCGTCACCACGATATCCTGGGGTTCGGGCTCCGGCTCCGCAGCAGGGCGGGTTGCCGGCGGGTGCGCCGCTGCGGGCATGGCCCGTGGCGCGCGAGGAACTGCGGCGGGAGCCGCCTCGACCAGATAGGTCGCCGATGCGACCCGCCGGGCCTGCAAGCCGGTTTTTTGAGCATGCGAGCGAGCGCTTGTTCTGCCGTCAACCGCCCCTGTACCCGGCGCACGCCGATCGTTCCGAGGCGAGGCTCCCGAAAACCGATGCTGGCACCGGTCTGCAGGCTCAGCGCGCGCACCGCCTGCGCCAGGGGTGCAGAGCGGACATCGACCGCTGCGGCGCGCTCCTGCGCCAATGCTGGTGTCGCCATGCCGATCGCCGCAAGCGGCCAGACCCTGTTACCGATCCGCATCGGCCGCGGCCATCGCCCATCCGTCCTTCCCGCGCGTAAAGCGAACACCCAGCAGCGGTCCGGCGCGGTCGAGCGTGCGCCCGGGAGAATCTGCCAGCATCAAGGTTCCGCTGAATCGCATGCGCCCGGCAATGTCGGGGATACGAATCGGCTCGCCGATATTGCGGCTCAGATCACGCGCAACCCGATCGAGCGACACATCGTCATACTCCAAATGGCCAGTCCGCCAGCCCCCAATGCCGTCGGGGCTGACTTTGCCGAGTCGAGGTTTTGCGGTAGCCGTTGGGCGCGTCAGGTTCGCGCCGGCATCAAGGCGGATGTTGTCCTTGCCGGGCGCGTACACCACCGCCCCTTGCGCCACTGCAACCTCAAGCGCGTCGTGATCATGGACGACGTCGAACACCGTGCCCGCATCGACCAGCCGCGTCCCCCCCGCCGTCACCACAAACGGATCGCGCGCATTGTGGCGGATGGTGAACAGCGCTTCGCCCGCAACCAGCGTCACCGCGCGCGGTTTGCTTGCATCAAAGGTGAGACGTGTACTGGCGTTCAGGATCACGGTTGAGCCATCGGCGAGCGCGAAGGTGCGGTGCTGGCCCGGCCCGGTCGCAATCTCCTGCTTGTGGTCGGCAGGGAAGAGCGTGACCCAGGCACCAACGACCGCCAACGCGGCAGCGGCAGCGGCACCGCCGCCGACCAGCGCCCAGCGCCGATGCGTGCGCGGACGCCCTCCAAGAGCGACCGGCGGTGGCGCACTGCGCAGCACCTCCTCCGCCCAATGGTCGTCGTCGACCGCAGCATCATAGGCCGCAAGATGCGCGGGATCCTGTTCGAGCCATTCGGTGAGGCCGTCCCAATCCGCAAAGGACGCGTCGTGAACCCGGATCACCCAGCGGCGCGCGGTTTCCTCGACCGTTGCAGATTCAGGCGCGTTCATGACCATATCCCCCTAATGACGGAGTGGTAGCGCTCATTCCGCATCCAACTTTACCTTTAGCGCCGCCAAGGCCCGATACGCCTTTTGCAAATCCTTCTCGACCGAGCTCAAACTCACCCCCAACGTCTTTGCAATCGATGCCTGGCTTTCCCCTTCCAGGCGATAGCTCCGAAACACCCGATCGACCCGCGGCCCCAAGGCGGCGAGGACGGCGTCGGCTTCGCGCAACCGCTGCCGCGCGATCAGCACGCGTTCGCCGCCAGGCACATCCTGCGGGGTATCGCCGGTGCTGTGCCAATCCTGCTGTCGCCGCTCGCGGCTGACATTCGAGCGGTGCCGGTCGCGCATCAGGTTCTCGGCCGCGCGAAAGAGATAGGAGATCGGATCGACGACAGGCTGGCTGGTCGACAGCGCGACGCGTTGCCACAAATCCTGCAGCACATCCTCGGCTTCGTCGCCCGCGCCGCGCACCGCCAGAAAGCGCAACAGACGCGCACGCTCGTTGACGATCAGGAGTTGCAGCCCGCTATTGTGCCGTTCTGCATCCATTTCGAGAGCCAAGTTCCATCGCCATGCTGCGCATACGTCCGCCGCCGCGATGGGTTGGCGGCACCGGCACCGTACGACGTCGAGTGGCATCGGCTCTAGAGTGCATGGCCATGCGTTGCCAAGTCCCTGCATGGAACGGGCGGCAATGGGCACGTCCGGTGCTGCATCGGCCAGCGATGAACTTACCGCACCGCCGCCGCCCGATCGCGCGCCCGCGCAAAGGCGGAGATATGCGACGGCGCAGCGGCGGGGGAGGCCGTTCCTTCGCTCTGCGCAACCGCCCCGAACATGCCAAGCGGATCGACGGCCTGCCCGTTCAATCGCACCTCGAAGTGCAGATGACTGCCGGTCGATCGCCCGCTCGATCCCATCAGCGCGATCACGTCCCCGCGTTCGACTCTCTCCCCGTCGTGGACAAGCAGGCGCGACAAATGTCCATAACGGCTTTCGAGATTGCCGGCATGGACGATCTCCACCAGATTGCCATAGCCGCCCGCGACACCGGCAAACCGCACGGTGCCTGCATCGGCAGCGCGCACCGCCGACCCCAAGGCACCCGGTATGTCGATCCCCTTATGCAGCGCGTGTCCCGCGTGAAACGGGTCTTCGCGAACGCCGAAACGCGACGACAGGCGGGGCAAACCGAGGGTCGCCAATGGAGCATTCAGGATCGGCGGGGCCTGTGCTGCCGACCAATCCATCATGCGGTCACGAAAGGCCGCGTCATTGCCGGCGGGAAGGCCGCCACCGGCTTCCGCTGTCGGCATCGGCGCGACGATCAGCAACAGGCACGGGCAAAGCGTCAAGGCGAGCGGCATAGCGCGAAGACGGAGCGCCCGTGCAGAACCCGTAATTGCTGGCCGATCCGCGACCGGGCGAAAAACGCTTTACGGGTTCCCCCGCGAGGCTCCGTCTCTGTCCCGACAACCACCTGCGGATCGAGAGGGAAGCCACCTTGAACATCACCGAACGCGGCATGCTCGACATGCTGAAAAGGGGCCGGGACGAATTTGGCGTGGTCGCGGTCAAGGCCGAATTCGAAGCCGAAGGCACGCGTCCCGACGAGTTTCTTCGCCTGCTGCACCTCACCCGCGCCGCGGGCTTGAAAGTCGCGCTCAAAATCGGCGGCTGCGAGGCGATCTCCGATTTGCTGGCATCGCGCCTGTACGGCGTCGACCACATCATCGCGCCGATGATCGAGACCCCCTATGCGCTCACCAAATATATCGAGGCCAAGCGCAAGACCTATGGCCTTGAGCCCGCGAGCGCCAAGTTCCTGTTCAATCTCGAGACCGATACGACGCTTCGCAACCTGGAGGCGATGCTGCCGCTGGCGGGTGCCGATCTGGATGGCGTGGTGTTCGGCCGGGTGGATTTCACCTTGTCGCGAGGCCTGCCGCGCGGCGCGATCAACGATCGTCAGATCACCGATGCGGTGCTGTCGGTCGCGCGCGCCTGCGCTGCAGCGGATCTGGAACTGGTCGTCGGCGGGTCGGTAGCAGTCGAGGCCGGGCCTGCGCTGCGCGAAATCCGCAAGGTTCGGCTCGACCGGTTCGAAACGCGCAAGGTCGTGTTCGATGGTGCCACCGCCGAGCATCCGCGCTTCGAAGCCGCGATTGCCAATGCCGTGGCGTTCGAGCTCGCCTGGCTGGAGAACAAGCGCGACTATTATGCGACGATTGCGGACGAAGACCTCGCCCGCTTGCGGATGATGCGGGAGCGTAGCGCCCGCGCGTCGTTCGATCAAAAGACCAGCGTGGCGGCCTGATCTGCAATGGCGCTTCGCGAACAGGTTTCCGCGCTGCTCCGCGAGGTGGCACAAGCGGTGGTGATGCCATGCTTCCGCGCGCTGGCACCGCACGACATTGAGGAAAAGCGCCCGGGCGAAATCGTTACGCGTGCTGATCGCGAGGCGGAGCTTCGCCTGCGCGATGGCCTGGAAGCGCTGGGTCTGGGTGCGCGAATTGTTGGCGAGGAAGCGGTCGAGGATGCACCCGAACTGCTCGACAATATCGGTACCGGGCTTGTCTGGCTGATCGATCCCCTCGACGGCACCGCCAATTTCGCGCGGGGCGAGGCACCGTTCGGCCTCATGATCGCGCTGGTCGAAAACGGCGTACCGCTGGCTGGCTGGATGCTCGATCCGTTGCGCGACCGGCTTTGCCATGCCGAGCGCGGCAGGGGCGCGACGTGCGACGGTGCCCGCGTGCGCACCACCCCGTCCGGACGCGCGCGCCGATCGCGGCGCTCGGCACGCAGTTCCTGGCACCGGTGCAGCGCGCACGCGTGCAGGCAAGCGCCAGTCGGCGCTTTGACCTGACACCGATCCCGCGGTGTGCGGCCGAAAGCTATCCGCGCGTCGCGTTCGGACAGAATGATATCACGCTGTTCCAGCGCATCCTCCCCTGGGACCACGCCGCAGGTGCGGTGTTTCTGACCGAAGCCGGCGGCGAAATCCGGCATTGGGATCACCGCCCCTATCGCGTCGGATCGAACAGTGCGGGCGTTCTCGCCGCTGCCACCCCGGCTTTGTGGGACAGCGCATCGGCGCTCTTGCTGGGCGTCGGGAGCGCCTTGGCCGACGCGGAAGGCATTGCCGCATGACGACCGCCCGCCCGCTGTTCGCCTCTTCTACCGCAATCGCCCTGGCGCTGATTCTGGCACCCGGTTCGGGCATGGCGCAGTTGCTGTCGCCAGTGGCGGCGCAATCGCAGGATGCCACCGCACAACCGCGAAGCGCTGCGGCGGCCCAGACCGCGATCCCCCCCGCAAACCAACACGGCGGGATTTCAGCCAGCGGTTATCGATAGTCCGCCGCCCGAGGCGAACGAGCCGTCCGGGGCGACCAAGCCCGAGACGGGCCCACGCGCCCATGCCGCGCCGCCCAGTCCATTCGAGAGTTACGTGTCCGAAGCAGCGGGTATGCCGGTCCGGCGCTTCGGCGCAGAATTGCTGACCCCCGGTGCCCGCGATTTTTCGGCCCCACCGACGGTTGCAGTGCCAGACGATTACCGGCTCAATCCCGGCGATCAGATCCAGATCAGCTTGAGCGGATCGGTTCAGGCATCCAATTTGCGGCTCACCGTCGACACCGAAGGCCGCATCTTCGTACCCCGGGTGGGCGGGATCACGGTGGCAGGTGTGCGCTACGCCGAGTTGCACGACGTCATCGCCCGCCAGATCGCACGCCAGTATCGCGGCTTTGATTTGCAAACGACCGTGGTGCGGCTGCGCGGCATTACCGTGTATGTTACCGGCTTCGCCAACCAGCCAGGTTCCTATTCGGTCAGCAGTCTCGCGACCCTGGTCAACGCCGTGCTGGCAGCGGGCGGACCCGCCGCCGGTGGCAGCCTGCGCTCGATTCAGTTGCGGCGCGCGGGCAAACTCATCTCTGATTTCGACTTGTACGACTTGCTGCTGAAAGGCGACAAAAGCGGCGACGCGCCCCTCCAGAATGGCGACGTCATCTATATTGCCCCCGCAGGCCCGCAAGTGGCGGTGGTCGGCGCGATCAACCGCCAGGCGATCTTCGAAGTCGGCGCGGGCGAAAGCTTGCAGGACGCGATCCTCTATGCCGGTGGCGTCAGCACCGTTGCCGACAACAGCCGCTTGCTCGTGCTCGATTCGCTGGGGCAGCGCGATGCCGGCTGGCAGCAATTGACCCCCGCCGAGGCGCGCGCGCGCCCTGCACAGCGCGGCGACATCGTCCGCGTGCTTACCAACCTAGGGCTCGCCCGCCCGCTCGAACGGCAATCGGTGCTCGTCACCGTAACCGGCGAAGTGGCGAAGCCCGGGCGCTATTATCTGCAACCCGGTGCGCATTTGGGCGCGGCGCTCGCCGAAGCGGGTGGCCTCACCGCGGGGGCATTTCCTTATGCGAGCGTGATCACCCGCGACAGCGTCCGTCAGCAACAACGCGCGAGTTTTGACCGCGCGGTCAAGGATATGGAGCTCCAGCTTTCGACCCAGCCGTTGGTCTCGGTCGACCACGCCCGCTCGGCCCAGGTGGGCAATGTCGCGCTCATCCAGTCGATCGTCGAGCAATTGCGCAAACGCGAGCCGAATGGTCGCCTGGTCTTCGACCTGCCGGTAACGGCGACCACCCTGCCCGCCGATCTTATTCTGGAGAATAACGACAGCATCTACATCCCGCCGCAGCCGGTGACGGTCGGTGTGTTCGGCGCTGTGCCGAGCCCGGCGTCCTTCGCCTATCGCCGCGGCATGACGATCGGCGACTTCGTTCACTCGGCAGGCGGTGTGCAGAAGCTTGGCGACAAGACCGGGGTGTTCGTGGTTCGCGCCAATGGCACCGTGCTTTCCAACCGCAAGCGGATCTTCCGCGAGGCAGCGTTGCCCGGCGACCTGATTTACGTGCCGATCGATTCCAATCGCGGCGAATTCTGGGCGCGGATGCGCGACGTCACCAGCAGCCTGTTCGGCGGACTGACCGGGGCGGCCACCATCGCCGCGCTGCTGAATTGAGCCGCGCGATGACGATCGGGAGCGGCCTCGTGTCGCTGCGGCACGATGCCCGCAATCGGCGGATCGCGTATGCTGTGCTCGCTGTGTTGCTCGCCATTCTCTGTGTTTTTCCGCAGCCTTACGTAGCCCGCGCCAAGATCGTGCCGCAGGATGGCAGCTCGATCGGGCTCAGTTCGTCGATGGGCGCAGCGGGCAGCCAGCTCCAAGGCTTTGCGGCATTGCTCGGCAACGCGAAGACCCCAATCGACCTGTATCTGGCGATCGGTCGCGGCGGCGAAGTCAGCGACACGGTGATCGCCCGCCTCGGGCTGGTTGGTCCAGGCGGCTACGCCAACCACGCCAAGGCCGAAAGGCGCTCGACCGCGACATGGACGTGCATTCGCTCACCGGCGGCATCCTCGAAATCACCGCGCGCACGCATGACCCGCAATTGGCCGAGCGGCTGACGCGCGCCTATGTCCAGGCCATTGGCGAGCGCATCAACGCGCTCGGTCGTGATCGGGTGCGGCGCAAGCGCGCGGTGGTCGAGCGGCGGTTCAAGGAAGCCGTCGTCCGCGCGGCCAAGGCCGAAGCGGCGCTCAGCGATTTCCGCCGCCGCAACAAGCTGGCCGAGCCCGAAGCGCAATTGGGTGCGGAACTCACGCTGCGCGCCGGGCTCCAGGCCCAACTCCAGGCGAAACAGGTCGAACTGGAAACGCTGCAACGCTTCCAGGGTGCTGAAAACCCGCAACTCCAGTCGGTGCAGTCGGAAGTTTCCGCGTTACGCGCGCAGATTGCCGGCACCACCGCCCCCGCCGCCGGAGCCGCCGGTCCCAACGTTGCCGGTCTTTCCGCCATGTCGGGCGAATATCTCGATCTTTACCGCGACTATCGCTTCGCGCAGGCATTGTATGAAGTCTACGCGCGTTCCTCCGAAGAGGTCGCGGTCGATGCACTCGCCGCCGAGACCGCATCGGACGTCCAGATGATCGAAGCGCCGCGGCTCGACCCCGATCGCAAGTACAACATCCCGGCGGTGGCGGTGCTGCTGCTCGTGTTGCTTTGCGCCGCATTCACCGAAATTTATGCACCCGCCACCGGTCTGCGTCTTGCCCCCCGGAATGCAGACCGATGAGCGGCCGAGGCACCCCCGAACTGTCGATCGTGATTCCCTGCTTCAACGAAGCAGAGAATGTCGTTGCGATTTGCAGGGCGGTGGGTGCCGAGGCCGCCCGCCATGCGCACTCATACGAGATCATCCTGATCGACAATGGTTCGACCGACGGCACGCGCGATATCATCCGCGACCTGTGCGCTGCGGAACCGCGGGTTCGCGCCATCTTCAACACCCGCAACTATGGGCAAATGCGCTCGCCAACCTACGGCATTTACCAGGCGAGCGGCGCGGCGGTGATCGGCATGTGCGCGGATTTTCAGGATCCGCCCGAAATGATCGGAGAATTTCTGCGGCTGTGGCGCGCAGGGGCGCAGATCGTGCTCGGCCAACGCCGCTCGGAGGAAGGCGCGGGCCTGCTCGGGCCGGTCCGGCAGCTTGGTTATGCGGTACTGGGTCGGATCAGCGACTATCCGCTGATCCCCGGCGTTACGGGTTTCGGCCTGTTCGACCGGGTGGTGGTCGATACGCTCGCCACCTGGAACGAGCCGGAACCCTTTTTCCGGGGGATGGTGGTCGAAAGCGGCTACCGTCTGGCGCTGGTGCCCGTCGATCGCCCGGCACGCGCTGCGGGTACGTCGAAGAACGATGTCGCCGCGCTCGCCTCCTTTGCCCTGTCCGGGCTGGCCGGATCCGCGAAGACACTGTTGCGCGCTCCCATCCTCATTGCGCTCGGCACCGGTGCACTTGCCATCCTGCTCACGCTCGGCTCGATTACTGCGGCCTTCGTCGGCGGCCCCGTCTGGTCAGTCCTGGCAGCCGCGCTGGCGCTGGCGATGTTCGCCGTGCTGATGCTGTTCGTCGGCCTGATCGGCGAGCAAGTCCGCGTCATCGCCGAACGGACGCGCGGCGCTCCGCTGGTGCTGGAAAGCGAACGGATCAACTTCCCGGCAACCCGCGCAACCGCTCCGACCGTCCACGCGAGTTGATGCGTCGCCACCTTGCCTTGATCCCGGAAGCGCTGCTCGCGCTCACCGTGCTGGCGAGCGTCGCCTGCACGGCATGGCAGTTCGGCGTCCTCGGTTACCTGCCGCAACCCTTCGTGTTCGATACCAACGACACCTTCATGGATTGGTTCAACACCGCCTATTGGGCGAACAACCCCGGTACTTATGATGTGTGGCGCAGCATCTATCCGCCGCTATCCTTCGTGTTTCTCGACGCGTTCAGCCTGCCCGGCTGCTATCTCAATTCGCCTTTCTACGCGCGCGATTGTGATTGGCTGGGGCGCGGGGTCATCGTCGGTTTCTATTTGCTCGACGTGGCGCTTGCCTGGCTCAGCTTCCGCAGCGCCGATCCGCGTACCGCACCGATGCGGACCATCGCCATCGGCCTTGGGTTACCGCTGCTGTTCACGCTGGAACGCGGCAATCTGATCCTGGTGGCCTTTGCCTGCTTCATGCTGGCGCATGGCCCACTCAGGATCGGCGCGCGCTGGCGCTATGCGGCGACCGCGGCGACCATCAACTTCAAACCCTATCTGCTGCTGCCGGTCGCCGCGCTGGCGGTAAAGCGCAAATGGCGCGCGCTGGAGCTGGCAGGTATCGCCACGGTGCTGCTGTATCTTGCCACGCTTGCCGTTGTCGGCAGCGGCACGCCTGGGGAATTGGCCGCCAACACCGCGAATTGGCTCGTGTTCCAGAGCGGGCAAGTGTGGAACGAAGTCCATTATTCGACGAGCTACGCCCCGCTGCTGCTGATCCGCGCGTCGCAGATGCCGATCCTCACGTACATACCTTCGCGCACCATCGAGACGATCGAGACGATCGTGCCGATCGCGATCCGCACCAGCCAGTTGGTGGCCCTGCTTGCGCTCGCCGGTGTATGGCTTCAGCCGCGCGCCGTGTCCGCACACCGCATCGCCACGCTATTGCTCGGGGCGTATCTCATCGCCCAGTCTCCGGGCGGTTATACCCAGACTTTCCTGCTGTTCCTCGTCTTCCTCGAGCCCTGGCGGCGCGGCGGTCCGATCGTCGCGCTGATCTGCGCCTATCTGCTGTGCATCGTTGCCGACCGTACCCTCACCACCATTCTCGAGGTGCCGGGGACAAGCTGGCTGAGCGGACAATCCGTTACGGCAAGCTTCGGCATTGCGCTCGGTCATTTCGTCCGGCCCGGACTGATCATCCTGATCGTCTGGGCACTCGCGATCGACAGCATCGCGCTGGTCGTTCGCGCCCACCTGACGCAGCGACCCAGCCTGGGCCTGCAGCCGGCATGATCCTCGAAGCCGATCTCGCTGCGGTCGATACCGCGCTCGCACCGCTCTGGCCGCGGCTGGAGGGCGCGCATCTGTTCATCACCGGCGGCACCGGCTTTATCGGCCGCTGGATGCTGAAGGCCCTCGCGCGCGCGCCGGTCGACGTGCAGGTGACCTTGCTCAGCCGCAATCCCGCCGAATTTGCCGCGCGCGCGCCGCACCTCGCCGCGCGCTTCCACTGCGTAAGCGGTGACGTGCTCGATTTCGCGCCACCACAGGTGCCTTCACGCACATCATCCACGCCGCCACCGACGCCAGCGCCGCGCTGAACGCTCAGGACCCGAGGCGAATGTTCGACACGATCGTCCAGGGCACGCGCAACGCGCTCGATCTTGCGGTCGCTTGCGGCGCGCAGCGCGTGCTCTTCCTCAGTTCGGGGGCGGTCTATGGTGCCCAGCCTGGGGATATCGCGCATGTTAGTGAAACCTGGCATGGCGCGCCCGATCCGCTCGATCCGCGATCGGCCTATGGCGAGGGCAAGCGCGCCGCCGAAATGCTCTGCGCGATCTATGGCAAGCAATTCGGGCTCGACGTGGTCGGCGCTCGGATCTTCGCATTGCTGGGCCCGCTCCTCTCGCTCGACATCCATTTCGCCGCCGGCAACTTCGTCCGCGATGCAATGGCAGGGCGCACGATCCGCGTCGAAGGCTCGGGCGAGGCGGTGCGCTCCTACCTCTATGCCGCGGACCTGACGGTATGGCTGTGGACACTGCTGCTGGCGGGCAAGCCCGGCATGGTCTGCAATGTCGGGTCCGAAGAAGCGGTCTCGATCGCAGCGTTGGCGCAGCGCACCGCGGCGATCCTCGGTTCGCCGGGGGTCGAAATCCTCGGCCGCCCGGACCCCGGTTGGAACCCGGGCCGCTACGTCCCCTCGACGGAGCGGATACGCGAACAACTCGGCGTCAGAGCGACGATCGGCCTCGACGAGGCGATCCGGCGCACCGCGCTTTGGAACGGATGGAAACCATGACTACGATGAAACTCTCCACCTGGGTGGCCGAGCGCCTCGCCATGCAGGGCCTGCGCCACGTCTTCATGCTGACCGGCGGCGGCGCGATGCACCTCAACCATGCGCTCGGCACGCATCCAGCGCTCGAGACGGTCTTCACCCATCACGAACAGGCGCTCGCAATGGCGGCGGAGGCCTATTACCGCCTCACCAACCGGCTGGCCGTGGTCAACGTCACCTCGGGCCCGGGTGGTACCAACGCGATCACCGGCGTTTACGGCGCGTGGGTCGATTCGATCGGCATGCTCGTCCTGTCGGGGCAAGTGAAGAACGAGACGACCGTGCGCTCGACGGGCCTGCCGCTCCGGCAGTTCGGCGACCAGGAACTCGATATCGAGGAACTCGTCCGCCCGATCACCAAATATGCCGTGATGGTCACCGATCCGGGCACGATCCGCTACCATCTCGAAAAGGCGCTCTACCTTGCCACCAGCGGGCGGCCCGGCCCGGTCTGGCTCGACATTCCGCTCGACGTACAAGCGGCACCGATCGACCCGGACACGCTGCCGGGCTTCGATCCGGCCGAGCTGGACGAGCCGTGGAAGCACGCCGATCTCGCCGCCACCGCCACTACGATCCTGGAAAAACTCCAGGCGGCCGAGCGACCGGTGGTCTTCGCGGGCGGTGGCGTGCGGTTGAGCGGTGCCTATGCTGCATTCCTCGCGCTGATCGAAAGGCTCGGCGTCCCCGTCGTGACCGGCTGGAACGCGCACGATGTGCTGTGGAATGCCCACCCGCTTTATGCCGGGCGGCCCGGCACCGTGGGCGATCGCGGCGGCAACATGGTAACGCAAAGCGCCGATCTGCTGCTGGTGCTGGGCAGTCGCCTCAACATCCGTCAGGTGAGCTATAATTGGAAAACCTTCGCGCGGGGGGCGTACAAGATCTGGGTCGACATCGATCCGGTCGAACTGCGCAAGCCGACCGTCGTGCCCGACATGCCGGTGGTGGCCGATCTGGCCGACCTCATCCCCGCCCTGCTCGCTGCGCCTTATGAGGGGCCAAGCGTACAGCAGCGCGAGTGGCTGGCCTGGTCGCGCGAACGCGTGCGCCGCTTCCCGGCGGTGCTGCCGGAATATCACGCGCACGGCCCCGCCAACCACCCCTATGTGGCAATGGAAAAGCTGTTCGGGGCCCTGGGCCAGGACGATATCGTCGTCACGGGTAACGGCAGTGCGTGCGTGGTCAGCTTCCAGGCCGCCGAGATCAAACGTGGCCAGCGCATCTGGACCAATTCGGGGTGCGCGACGATGGGGTACGATCTCCCCGCCGCGATCGGTGTGTGCACCGCGACGGGTGGCGAACAGCGCGTCATCTGCATCGCGGGCGACGGCAGCATCATGATGAACCTGCAGGAAATGCAGACGATCGCGGGCAACCGCCTGCCGGTAAAGGTCTTCCTGCTCAACAATAACGGCTACGTCTCGGTTTTTCAGACGCAGCGTAACTTCTTCAATGGCGAGGAGGTCGGCGGCGGACCCAAGAGTAACGTGACCTTTCCCGATTTCAGCAAGATCGCGGCAGCCTTTGATTTCGCGTATTTTCGCGCCACGGGCCATGCCGATCTGGACGCGGCGATCACCGGGGCTCTCGCTACCGACGGTCCTGTACTGTGCGAAATCATGATCGACGAGCATGTTCCCTTCGCCCCCAAGCTTGGTGCGAAGCAACACGCCGACGGTCGCATCACCTCGCCCGCATTGGAGGATCTGTCGCCCTTCCTGCCGCGCGACGTTCTGCGCGAAAATATGCGGATCGAGCTGCTGGAGGATCTGTGATCCGCGCCCGCGCCAAACACGCTCAGCGCCCCCTGCGCTTCGTCGCCGCCGGTGCCGCGAACACCGCCTTTGGTCTGGCCCTATACCCTGTGCTGTTGTGGAGCACCCCCGTGCTGCAACGGCATTATCTCCTCGCATTGGGCATCGCCCAAGCGGTCAGCCTCTGTTTCGCCTTCGCAACCTACAAGCTCGGCGTGTTCCGCACCCGTGGCAACATCGCCCGCGAGTTCGGCGCTTTTTTCAAGCTTCTATCTGTTCAACTACGCCGCCAATTGGGCGGCGCTGCCGGTGCTCGTCGAGTTTGCCGCGATCCCGCCGGTCATCGCCCAGTTGGGCTTCACGGCGGTGCTGATCGTCGGCAGCTACTTCTGGCATAGCCGGGTAAGCTTCGCCGGGAGCAAGCAGGCATGATCGGCGACTTCAATGTGATCAGGCTGGCCGATGCCCCCTCCTGGCGAAACCCAGCGCCTCGATCGATGCGGTTGGAGGCCCTGTCATAACCGCCCGATCGCTGCGCGTCGCCCGGGGTGCGGCAGTGGCCGCGGTGCTACTGCTGGCCGCAGGCCTGCGCCTCGCTTCCGTCGGTTTCGGCCTGCCCGCGCTCAACGATCCCGATGAGCCGCTGTTCGTGATGACCGCCCTCGAAATGCTGCGCGATCACACTCTCAATCCCGGCTGGTTCGGCCATCCGGGCACGACGACGCTCTATGGCCTGGCGCTGACCAGCTATCTCGCCGCTGCGACCGGCATCGTCGCCGGACGCTTCGCCGATGCACACGCCTTTGTCAGCGCGGTCTATGCCGATCCCGGCATCATTTTCCTGCCGGGGCGCTTGCTGATCGTCGCGTCGGGCGTGGTTTGCGTCTGGCTGACCTACCGCATCGGCACACGCATCGCCGATCGCCGCATCGGTCTGCTCGCCGCTTTTTTTCTCGCGATCAACGCGGTGCACATCCAATATTCCCAGGTCATCCGCACCGATGTCGAGGCGAGCGTCTTCATGCTGTTGGCAACGCTCCGCGCGCTCGCCATCGCGCGCGACGGACGGTGTCGTGACTACGTCCTTGCGGGACTGTGCGTCGGGCTTGCCTGCGCGACCAAATGGCCCGCGGCAGTGGTGGTGTTCAGTCCCGCGTGCGCCGGTCTGTCGCGCATCGCCTTTGATCGCCGCGCGCTTGCCCATCTTGCGCTGCTCGGGTGTGTATCGACCGTCACGCTCTTTTGCGTATCGCCCTATTTGTTGATCGATTATCCGACCGTGCTGTTCGATCTTGGCGGTGAAGCACGATCCGCGCATCCTGGCTCGACCGGGGCTGGCTTCCTTTCCAATCTCGGCTGGTATGCCGCGCATCCGCTACTGCGATCGTTCGGCAGTGCCGGGCTAATCCTAGCCGCAGTCGGCCTCGTCGCCATGGCCCGCGACCAGGCGCAGGTCCGCGCCGCCGCGCTGCCCGGATTCCTCATGTTTCTGGTGGTGATTTGCGCCCAGGCCCTGGTGTGGGAACGCTGGGTGGTGCCACTGCTACCCTTTGCGGCGCTTGGCATTGCCTATGCGATCGGCGCAATCGCCGATCTCGGCGAACGTCGCTTTGGGCCCGATGCACGCCATTTTGCGTGGATAGGCGCGGCCTTGGTCGCGCTTCCCATGCTGGCGACGACCTACGCCAACACGGACGAACGGCTCAACGACACGCGCCAGATCGCGGCGCACTGGGTGCGTGACCATGTGCCGCCAGGTTCCAGCATCCTGGTCGAACACGCCGCCTTCGACTTGTTTCGAGGGCCCTGGCAGCTCCGCTTCCCCGTAGGGGCGGCGGGCTGCATCGACGCACGTCAAGCGCTTGGCGGCCACATCCGCTACTCGCGCGTAGAACGGCTTCGTCGCGGCAATCCCGTCGTCGACATCGGGTATGTCGACGCTCGGAAGCTGACGACCTGCCGTGCCGATTTTGCGGTGTTCAGCCACTATACCCGCTATGCGACGGACCGCAGGTTTGCGCCGCAATTGGCGCGCTATCGTGGCTTGATGCGGGGCGGGTGGATTCGCGCCATCATCCGGCCTCTGCCCGGATACTCGGGCGGCCCCGAGATCGTCATAGTCGAAACCGGCCCGGGCGTGTCGCGTCCATAGCGAAGCCGCGGTGGAAGATATCCGGGTAGCGAACTAGTCTTGCTCCGATTATCTATTGCGCGGCCGGATCCGCCCGCTTCTATTGTGTGGGTGTCGCCTTCCGGGGAACATATCCTGAAGTCCTTCTTTGAAAGGACCGAAGAGAACCAAGCAATTAGTTCTGTGGCGCGCAGTGGGGGGAACGGCCTGACCGAGATCATCACCGCGACCGGCTGAGGTCGCGCCGGACGCGAGGGCTGGTTTTTGGTCGATCCGGATAGCAGGGGGGATTCACCGTCAGGCTGTCCCTCGAGCATCAGGTTGCTCTCGTGCCGGTATTTCGCGGTTTATGAAGAGGACATGTCGTCACTGAGTTCGCATTAGCGCCGCCCCACGCCGGGGTCGAACGGCCTGTGGTTCAGGCACTATCGCGAGGCGATGAGCCCAGAACGCAAAAAACCCCGGTGCTTTCGCATCGGGGATATCGCAATCGAAGATGGTTGCGGGGACAGGATTTGAACCTGTGACCTTCAGGTTATGAGCCTGACGAGCTACCGGGCTGCTCCACCCCGCGGCAGTTCCGCTTGTGTCGCGGAACGAAAGGGTAGGTGACATGTGAATGGGTTCTTTTGATCCAAGGGACTTTTGCTGCTCACCGGCTTCAATGCCTGGCGACGACCTACTCTTCCATCACTTAAGTGATAGTACCATCGGCGCAGTCAGGTTTCACGGCCGAGTTCGGGATGGGATCGGGTGGGGCACTGACGCTATAGCCACCAAGCAATGGAGCCGGTGAACAGCAAAGGGGTTCTTTGATCTTAAAATCGGTGCACGTTTACGACAATCTGAAGATGGTAGTTGTTAATCAGGCGTTGCATTTGATCATCCGCCATCTGCGACACGCTGGTTTACCCAGGATTGTCATTGATGGTGGGACTCTCAAGCGCGAATAGAGCAATTAGTATCGGTTAGCTCCACGCGTTACCGCGCTTCTACATCCGATCTATCAACGTCATGGTCTCTGACGGCTCTATGAAATCTTATCTCGAGGGAGGCTTCCCGCTTAGATGCTTTCAGCGGTTATCCCGTCCATACATAGCTACCCTGCTGCGCTCTTGGCAGAACGACAGGTACACCAGAGGTATGTTCAACCCGGTCCTCTCGTACTAGGGTCAACTCCTCTCAAATTTCGACGCCCACGGCAGATAGGGACCAAACTGTCTCGCGACGTTCTGAACCCAGCTCACGTACCACTTTAATTGGCGAACAGCCAAACCCTTGGGACCTGCTCCAGCCCCAGGATGTGATGAGCCGACATCGAGGTGCCAAACAACCCCGTCGATATGAGCTCTTGGGGGTTATCAGCCTGTTATCCCCGGCGTACCTTTTATCCGTTGAGCGATGGCCCTTCCACGAGGGACCACCGGATCACTATGACCGACTTTCGTCTCTGCTCGACTTGTCAGTCTCGCAGTCAGGCGGGCTTATGCCATTGCACTCTAACAGACGGTTTCCAACCGTCCTGAGCCCACCATTGCGCGCCTCCGTTACTCTTTAGGAGGCGACCGCCCCAGTCAAACTACCCGCCACAGAGGGTCCCTGATCCAGTTTCATGGATCGAGGTTAGACATCAGAAAACAACAGGGTGGTATTTCACCTATGGCTCCACGTCAGCTGCGCCAACGCTTCAAAGCCTCCCACCTATGCTACACAGTTCTTTCCTAATGCCACTCTGAAGCTGCAGTAAAGGTGCACGGGGTCTTTCCGTCTAACCGCGGGAACCCCGCATCTTCACGGGGAATTCAATTTCGCTGAGCATGTCCTGGAGACAGTGGGGAAGTCGTTACGCCATTCGTGCAGGTCGGAACTTACCCGACAAGGAATTTCGCTACCTTAGGACCGTTATAGTTACGGCCGCCGTTTACCTGGGCTTCATTTCAGAGCTTGCACCCCTCCACTTAACCTTCAGGCACCGGGCAGGCGTCAGGCCCTATACGTCG
>NZ_JSBN01000049.1:0-7500 GCF_000797515.1 Sphingomonas sp. Ant H11 | reverse complement strand
ATCCGCTGCATCGCGCACATAAGGGGTATGTCCGGGCACGAGCGAGGGGGAGTGAAAGGAGAAGTTCAGTACCCGCACCCCCTCCCCAGCCGCCACCGCAATCGCCTCGAGCGCATCGGGCAGCGGCATATCCTCGGGCGTCAGGGCCACGCGCGACAACAGGCGCATGCGGGCGGCCAGGCCGCGCCCCTTCGGTAGACGTCCCAATGCACGATACACGGTGGTGCCGTGCCGCCGAAGCAGGCCCGTATACACGGTCGTCAGCGGCAACTCGACCAAGCTGCCGCCCGGCCCAGCATGGAAGGCGGCATTGCCAATGTCGGAGAAATCGGGCCCGCCGTCCGCCGCATAACTGTAGCGCGCGCGCATCGAGCTATCAAAGCGGTAGCCGCGTTCGGCGAGCAAGGTCAGCGTCTGCGGGCCAATGCCATAGCGCCCGGCGCGATAGGCGATCGGGCGCGTGCCGAACGCGGCCGTGATGGCGTCGGTGAGGCGATCGATCTTCGCAGCCTCCAGCGAGCGCGGCAGATTTCCGACATAACTGTTGAACGGCGTCAGCGCCTCCTGGAAGGGCGGATTGACCCAGCCGTGCAATTGGGTGCCGATCGCCGAGACACCGTCGGCGCACGCAGCACCGAGCACCTCCACCGCGCGGGGGTCCGCTACAATCGGATAATCGACCATATAGGTCAGTGGCACGCCATGATCGGCGAACCAGCGGTGGGCATCGGGAATCGCGGCCACCGCCGACACCGAATGGGCATCGCGTGCGAGCGGCGCAGCCCAGTCGAACTCTTCCTCTGTGTCGACGAACACGATGAAACGTGTGCCGAAGACATCCGGCCACGCGACCAGATCGGTGCGCGCGGGGGCAAGCGGGCGATACGCTGCGGCAGGATCGGGCGTGGCCACGATCAGTTGGAAGAAACCTGCTCCATTCCGGCAAGAGACGCGGCGGGAAGGCGCAAAGTCAAGGCCTTGTCGCCTATCGTCAGGCTGCCGCGCAATTCGGCGGCAAGATTGCGTGCCAGCCGCAGCGCAAAGCCGGTGCCAAGCAAGGGTGCCCCCTCGCGCTCGGCCTCCGCCTCGGCATCGATGGTCAGCAAATTCTCTTCGGCATAAGCGGCGAGTGCCTTGGGCCGATCGAACACGATCGAGATCGCTCCGTCATCCCGCGCGGCCACCACGCCGATCTGCTCGCCAGCGCTGCCCGATGCCACGAGCGTCGCCATCAACCGCGCCACCAGCCGCTCTACCGCCCGATCATCGCCCAGGATCGCCAGCGAATCGCCGCGGACATGGTGTTCGAGCACACTCCCCCTAAGCGTCGCCAGCGGCGCCAGGTCCGCCAGGATACGCGCCAGCAACGGCGCGACCGGAACGTCACCGCTGCGCAAATCGAGCGCATGGGTCTCGATCCGGGCCGCCATGTCGATATCGTCGATCGCGGTGAGCAACCCGCTCGACTGGCTTCGAATGGCCGCAGCATGGGCACGATAGGCCGCAGGGACCGGACCCAGCATCTGCGATTCGATCATCTCGGCAAACCCGGCGATCGCATTGGTCGGTGTGCGCAATTCGTGCACCAACTGACGTAGCGCATCGGCGGCGGGATTGCGGGTTTCGCGCATGGGCTCGGCGGTTTCGTCGGCACGCGGGCGTCGGGCCGTACCGCGATAGCCGGTGAAGCGCCCGCTCACGCGGTCGAACACGGGAATCCCCGTAATGCGCCACTGGCCGGCCGCATCGGAATGGCCATCCACCACCAATCGCGCATTGGCAAAACCGGCCCGACGCCGAAACGCTCCCGCCACCACGCCATCGACCTGCGCGCCAGTGGCTGCGGGCGAAAGGTCGAACGACAGCCCGATCAACGGCGCGCGGGCCGCCCCTTCGATCCAGCGGACGATACCATTGGCATCGGTTTCGAAACGGAAGGTCTCGGACGGGTGCAGCTCGGTCGCGAACAGTTCCGGCTGAATTTCGAGACGCGGCCGGGCGGAGGGGATTTCCTCGCGCTGGCGCTGATAGGCATCGATTCGCGCAACCAGTTCCGCAATCTGAAAGGGACCGGTTTCGAGCGGCGATGCGGGTGGTGGTGGCCGGACAAACGCAATCGGAGCAGAAACCTCGGCGGCGGGCGGCGGCGCGGCCGGAGGTGCGGGTGCGGCCGAATGATCGGCGCGGCGCAGCGCTTCCGCCACCACCGGCAACCCGGCTGCGACCGCCGCGATCGACACGAAGGACGATTGCGGAGCGATCGGCGCTACAGTTTCCGGCAAACTCGGCGGCTCCGCGAAAGGTTCCGCCACGACTTCGGCTTGCTCCGGCACCGGTTGAACGGGCGCGACGGGTTCGACCGTCGCTACGTGGTCGGACGCGGGCTCGGGTGCCGTAGGTGCCGTAGGTGCCGTAGGTGCCGTAGGTGCCGTAGGTGCCGTAGGTGCCGCGACCTGCTCGGGTTCGGTCGGTGCGTCCAGGACGAAATCCACACTGCCGAAGCTTTCCAACGCTCGCTGCACCCCTCGCGGCAGATCGCGCCGGTGTCGCAGGATCGACCGCGCGGACGGCGACAAGACCGGCAGCAAACTCGTCCATTCGGCAATCGACAGGCGCGCGCTTCGCAATACCGGGGCGGCGATCGACAGGTCATCCTCGGCAAACAACGCCACCAGGGGAAAGGGAGGGGTAGCAAAGGCCAGCCCGCGCGCGCTCGCTGACCGCACCAATGGCGGCACGTCACCGCGAATCATGCGCAAACGGGCAATCGCCTCCTCGCTTGCCGCGGCCCGCCCGCGCCCGATCAGATCGACCAACTGCCGCCAAGTGGATTGCGCGCCAAAAGCGGTCGACATTTCTGCCGAAAGGACCGTCTCCAGGCTGTCGTCGAACCGCAAGCTATTCTGTCCCCGAAATCGCGACGTCCCATGCGTCGTAACGGATTCTTAACCGGCGCAAAGGCCCTACGTAACCCCGAGATTTGGCACCGTCGCAATGTGGGACAATTGCGT
Organism: Sphingomonas sp. Ant H11; assembly: GCF_000797515.1. Taxonomy (GTDB): domain Bacteria; phylum Pseudomonadota; class Alphaproteobacteria; order Sphingomonadales; family Sphingomonadaceae; genus Sphingomonas. The sequence goes on along the minus strand of NZ_JSBN01000049.1, from coordinate 4,489 downwards.
TCCGTAGTAATTATCTTATAGGCAAGTGCAAGATGGCAATGCGAAACACGCGTTACCCAGGAGCATTACGTAATGACATTCGATTCGATCGACCGCCGTATTCTGGAACTGCTTCAGGACGACGGACGAATGACCAATGTCGAATTGGCCGAGCGCGTCGGGCTGACTGCGCCCCCCTGCCTGCGCCGCGTGCGCGCGCTGGAGGAAGCCGGAGCAATCCGCGGTTACCACGCCGAGATCGATCCCGCCACCCTTGGCTATCCGATTACCGTGTTTGCGATGGTATCGCTGCGCAGCCAGGCCGAGCATGATCTCGCCGCCTTCGAGGAGCATGTCGCCACCATTCCCGAAGTGCGCGAGTGCCACATGCTGAATGGCGAGATCGACTTCATCCTGAAAATCGTCGCCAGCGACTTGAAGAGCTTCCAGGAAATCCTGATGACTCACCTGACGCCAGCGCCGAATGTGGCGAGCGTCAAGACCTCGCTGACGATCCGCACGGCCAAGTCGCTCCCGGGTATTCCGATCCGCGCGGGGTGATGAAATCCCGAAGACCGCGCACGATAGCGGGGTCTGGCGCGGCAACTCGCAAAGCGACGGCGAAGCGCCGTCCCGGCCTACGCCGCAGCCATCACGGCCCGTTTTGCCGACCAGTCGCGGTGAACCGCAAGGCCCGATGCAAGCCATAGCGCGCCGGCGGCCATGAGCCCGGCAAACGCGCCGCCGCTTGGCCCGTTTACGACAAAGCCGACGATCGCGACGGCGATCAGCCCAAAGCCGAGGACATAGAACGGACGAAAGCCCGCAGCGAAAGCGATCGGCAGGAAATGCAGCCCGACCACAAGCGCCATTGAGGGCAAGAGAAGATCGGGCCGATGGAGATTGATGACGATATTCGCCGCGAGGAAAAGGCCCACTCCTTCTCCCATGCTGCTCCACATGATCGCATTTGCTTCTTTTGCCGACGGTTTGATGCCATCGGCGGGTATGCAGATTACATACAGCGCAGCCAGCCCGATCAACACGAAGGCCAGGAAGGGCAAGGCCAAGGCGGCTCCCGTCACACTCCACTGCCAATACAGCGTCAGCGAAGCGAACACCGCCCCGAAAAAGCTCATGATAAGCGCGCCCCAAGCCCCCATGCGAAGTCCCCCTAAGTCTGCACGGGCGCGATTGTATCTTTGACGATTGGGCTGGTCGAGATGCGGGGCAAACAAGGTCGCGAATAGGCCTCCCATCGCGCGACGGCCGCTTGTCCCAAACGAAAAAGGGCGACCCGCAGGCCGCCCTTTTCCGAATATCCGAAGGGATTCGCGATCACGCCGTCGGCGGCGTGTCCACGAACACCAGCCACAACCGGGCAATCGCCTTGCTCGGGTCGGCAGCCACCTTCGTGAGGACCGCCTTGGCCCCGGCGCGATCGCCCGACAGCGCCAGCGCCATGCCGAGATGCAGGTTGTTGCGGTCGGCGTCAGGTGCGCCCTTGGTTTCGGCCAGGCGGTACATCTCGATCGCCTTGGCGTAGTTGCGCGTGCCGAAATAGGCGTCGCCTGCCTGCTGCGCGAGATCGCCCTTGGGGGCTGCCTGCGCGTTCTTCTCCTTGATCGCGAGCGACGTCGCACCGGCGATGCCGGTTTTGGCGCGGGTCAGTTCCTCGGTCGCGGTGATGTTGCCCTTGGGGATCGATTCGTTGGCAAAGCCTTCGTCGAGCACCGTCTTGGCTTCGTTGGGCAAGCCGACGTTGATCGCGGCATCGGCATAATCGATATATTCGCGCTGGCCGGTCTGGCTCTTGGTCGCCCACAGCAGGCGATACAGATCGACGCGGTTCTTGCTGTACTTCGCCGCCGACGGCCCCTGGAAGCCGAAGGTGTAGATCGCGCCGCGCCAATTCTCCTTGGTGCCATATTCGGTCAGCCAGGCTGCGGTCCACTGATCGGCACCTTCCTGGTCCCCTGCCTTGCCGAGCCGGGTGAAGGCATATTTATACCAGGATTCGGGCGCTTTCTTACCCTTGGCCTTTTCCGCCTGCACGGCGGCACCCAGATCGGCGATACCACCCTTCACGTCACCCGCGTCGACCTTGGCGCGCGCGATGTTGAGCAGCAGATCGTCGTCGGTATAGCCAAGGTCCTTGGCCTTGGTGAAATAGTCGACCGCCTTGGCATAGTCCTTGTTCGAATAGGCGAAACCGGCCCGCGAATTGTAGCGGTTACCCAGCTCGGCCTTGGGCGTTGCCGGATTGGCGATCAGTGCATCAAGCGGCGGGGTCAGCGCGGCGATGCGGGCCGCTTCGGGCTGGCCTTGCGTCTGCGCGTTGATCAGCGACAGGCGCAGGCCCGAGGCGAGATACCGCTCATAATCGCTCTTCGCGACGCTATCGAGCGTGTTCAGCGCGGTCTCGGCCTTGGCGAGATCCTTGGGCGTCGCGGCCAGCGCGGTTTGCGCTTCGACGGCAGCAGCACGCGCCGGTGCAGAAATCGTCGGCGTCGCCGGGGCGGCATCTTCCTTCTTCTTGGCGATCGCGGGGGCGACCAGGGCGGCACCGTTCAACCCGATGACGAGCGTTGCCGTCAGGGCGATCTTCGAAACCATCTTCATTGCGGGACTCTCCTCAAACGTCGCTGGCGCAGCGGAATACTGGCTTTGCTCCTAGCGCCGCCGGTTAGACCGTCAAGCGACGCGAGATGCGCGGCGGCGACTGAACGCGCTTTGAACGCATTTGGCCGCATCGCGGTTCGCGATTCGCCGCGCTCCAATTTGCGTTCGGGCTTTGACGCGGGCGCGGTGCCCGCCTAATCGCCGGGGCGATGATCGCCCTTCTGTCCCCTGCCAAGACGCTCGACTATGAACGTCCCCTCCCCGCTTTGACCGCGACCGCGCCGCGCTTTCACGCAGAGGCCGCTTCGCTCGCCAAATCGGCCGCAAACCTGACCCAGGCGCGCCTCGCGGCCCTGATGCACATTTCGCCCAAGCTGGCGAAGTTGAACGCCGACCGCTTTGCGGGATTCGCCGATGCGCCCCAACGCCCCGCTCTCTTCGCCTTTGCCGGAGACGTTTATACCGGCCTCGAAGCGCGTACCCTCGACGAAGCCGCGATTGCCTTCGCGCAGGACCATGTGCGGATGCTGTCGGGTCTGTATGGCCTGCTGCGCCCGCTCGATGCGATGCGCCCCTATCGACTCGAAATGGGCACGCGCTGGGCACCGCGCCGCAAGAGCCTGTACGAATATTGGGGCGACCGCATCGCTGCCGCCGTGCGCGAGGACGTCGCCGAGGAAGGATCGGGCGTCGTGCTCAACCTTGCCAGCCAGGAATATTTCGCGGCGGTCGACGGCAAATTGGCGGGGTTGCGCGTGATCGACGTCGACTTCCGCGAAGCCGGGCCCGACGGCCCGCGCTTCGTCAGCTTCCACGCGAAGCGCGCACGCGGGATGATGGCGCGCTGGATGTGCGAACATCGCATCGGCGAGATTGACGCGATGCGCGGGTTCGACAGCGACGGCTATCGCTTCGACGCCGCCGAGAGCACACCCGACCGCTGGCGGTTTACCCGCGCATGACCGGCGCAGCGGTCATTATCGGTGCCTCGGGCGGCATTGGCGCGGCGCTGGAAGCGGCGCTGATCGACGAAGCGACCTTCGAAAAGGTCCACGGCTTCGCGCGGTCCCGCACCGGCGCGCAGCATCTTGATCTGCTCGACGAAGCAAGCATTGCGGCAGCCGCTGCGCATGTCGCCACAGGCCCCGCCCCGACGCTGGTGATCGTCGCCACGGGATTGCTGCACGCAGGCGAGCGCGGCCCGGAAAAGGCGATGCGCGAACTTGATCCGGCCTGGCTGGCCGAGACCTATGCGATCAACGCGATCGGCCCGGCCCTTGTCGCCAAGCACTTCCTGCCGATCATGCCCAGGACCGGCGCGCGGTGTTCGCCGCGCTCTCCGCGCGAGTCGGCAGCATTTCGGACAATAAGCTGGGCGGCTGGCACGGCTATCGCGCCTCCAAGGCCGCGCTCAACATGCTGATGCGCGGCATCGCGATCGAGGAAAAGCGCCGCAACGACCGGACGATCGTGGTTACGCTGCATCCCGGCACTGTCGACACGGCGCTGTCGCGCCCGTTCCAGGGCAATGTCCAGGCCGGTCGCCTGTTCACGCCAGACCGCGCCGCGTTGCAACTGCTCGACACGATCGAGGAATTGAAGGCCCCGGATAGCGGCAAGCTGTTCGACTTTGAGGGCAAGGAAGTGCCGTTCTAAAGAACGAGCCGACATGACGGATTTGTCATGATCGCACCATTGCCGATCGCGCGATAGCGTTGCACCATCGCCGCAGGCGTGTTGCGCCTGACGGTTTTGAGAGGATGTCCATGACGAAGCTCCCGATGACGATCGCCGCCGCTGCGGCCCTGCTGTGCGGCACCGCCGCCCTCGCCCAGACCAAGCCTGCGCCCAAGCCGACGCCGACCAAGCCCGCCGCCAAGCCAGCCCC
>NZ_JSBN01000048.1 GCF_000797515.1 Sphingomonas sp. Ant H11 | reverse complement strand
AGCGGGAGGGGAATGTGTTACGCCGCCGCAGCCGCCGCCACGGGCTTAGCGCGCAGGCCCAATAGGTGACATATAGCAAAGCTCAGCTCGGCGCGGTTGAGCGTGTAGAAATGGAAATTGCGCACATCGCCCGCATACAGCTTGCGGCACAGTTCGGCGGCGAGCGTCGCGGCGATCAGCTGCCGGCTCGCGGGATGATCGTCCAGCCCCTCGAACAGGCGCCCCATCCACGGCGGCACCACCGTGCCGCACATCGCCGACATGCGCACGATGCTCTGGAAATTGGTGACCGGCATGATGCCGGGCACCATCTCCGCCGTGATCCCCGCCGCCGCCGCACGATCGCGGAAACGGAAGAAGGTCTCGGGCTCGAAGAAGAATTGCGTGATCCCGCGCGTCGCGCCTGCATCCAGCTTTCGCTTGAGATTGTCGAGATCGTCCGCCTGGTCGCGCGAATCCGGGTGGCATTCGGGGTAAGCCGCGACCGAAATCTCGAACGGGTGCAGCCGCTTCAACCCAGCCACCAGATCGGCGGCATTGGTATAGCCTTCGGGGTGCGGGACAAAGCCCCCTGCCCCCGGCGCATCGCCGCGCAACGCGACGATATGGCGCACGCCTGCCGCCCAATACTGCTCGGCAATCTCGTCAATTTCCGCGCGCGACGCCTCGACGCAGGTCAGGTGCGCTGCCGCCGCCATGCTCGTCTCGCGCTCGATCCGCGCGACCGTGGCGTGGGTGCGGTCGCGCGTGGTGCCGCCTGCGCCATAGGTGACCGAGACGAAGCTCGGGCCGAACGGCTCCAGCGTGCGCACCGTCTCCCACAGCGCCTCTTCCATCTTCTCGGTCTTGGGCGGGAAAAATTCGAACGACACCGCCGCATCGCCTGCCAGATCCGCGAACAGCGGGGCCTCGAGCGCGCGCCGCGCTTCCTCGAGCTGGTTCACCGAAATCGTCATGCCGCCATCGCCTTATGTACCCCGGAGTGTATCCCGGAACGCTGGGCATCGCGTTTGCGCGCGAGCCATAATTTCACCGTCAGTTCCCCGCCTTCCAGCCGCTCGGTCCGCTCGGGCGCGAGATCGGCGGCGGCGAACCATGTCGCCATTTGTTCATCGACAAAGCCCAGGCGGGTATGCCCGTCCTTCGTCCGCAACTCCTCGCGGTCGTGCGCCGCGAAATCGGCGATCAGCAACCGCCCGCCCGCCTTCAGCACGCGCGCCGCCTCGGCGATCGCCGCACCCGGCTGCTGCGCGAAGTGCAGCACGTGGTGCACGATCGCCACGTCCGCCGCACCGTCCGCCAAAGGAAGCGCATAGAGATCGGCCTGCCGCAATTCCGTATTGTCCAACCCCCGCTCGGACAGTTTCGCGCGCGCCAGCCGCAGCATTTCGGACGAGCGATCGATTCCAAGCGCCTGCTCGGCCCGCCCTGCAAACAGTTCCAGCATCCGCCCGGTGCCGGTGCCGATGTCGATCAACTGGCCGATTGGCGCATCGCCCAGCACCGCCGAAATCGCCGCCTCGACCTCGCTTTCGGCGATATGGAGCGAGCGGATCGCGTCCCACTGTCCCGCATTGGCCTCAAACCACAAAGCCGCCGAGGCAGCGCGATCGGCACGCACCGCCGCCAGCCGCGCGGAATCGGCTACCGCCCAATGGTCGGGCTGAAGCGCCGCCCACGAATCCAGCGCCTCCAGCACCGGGCCGACGGTGGTGCCGCCGCCCAACGCTACGAACACCCAACTGCCCTCCTTGCGGCGCTCGGCCAGACCGGCATCGCACAGGATTTTGACATGGCGGCTGACGCGCGGCTGGCTTTGCCCGAGGACCTGCGCCAATTCGCCAACCGACAGCTCCATCGAGCGCAGCAGGGCAACGATGCGCAGCCGGGTCGCGTCGGCAAGCGCGCGAAAGATGTCGAGGGCAATGGTCATTGACGATGACATATAAAGATATCTTTATATGAGGTCAACGCGCTTCGGACCGTTCCGCCTTTCCGTCAAAGCCGCGCCCCTACATCGCCCCGCCCTCTTAGAGCGGCTTGCGTGCAACAAGATCGGCCGGATGGAGTTGAAGGGACACCGCCCATCCTTTACCGTCGCGGCACATCTTCCGAAAGCCAAGGGTACTCATGATGACCAAGTCGCTCGCCATTCTGCCACTGGCTGCTCTCCTCGCATTCGGCGTGTCCGGCTGCAGCCCAAAAGCACAGAATGAAGTTTCCGAGGCAGCAAACGCCGTTGCTGCCGACGCCAATGCGACCGCAGCGCAGGCTGTCGACGATACCGACGCCGCGCTCGGTGCCGCCGAATCGCGGATCGACAATGCGGGCGCGGTGCTCGGCAATAAGGCCGACCGGGTCGCCGACAAAACCGGCGCAGCATTGAAGGATGTCGGCAACGAGATCCAGGATTGATGCGGACGCCCTTGCTTTTCGCGCTGCTGTTGCTGGCGGCTTGCTCGGGCAAATCTCCCTCCGGTGCAACCGCAGGGGAAGACAAGGCGCTCGACACGGCCGCCGCCTCGCTTGACGCCAATAGCGCCGACGCCAATGCCGCGATCATCGTCGATGACGATGAAGGCGGCAACGAAACCGACTCCGGGGACCACTGATCATGACCACTCTACGCCGCCTTGGCGCGACCGAACTCCATATCGCGCCGCTCATATTGGGCGGAAACGTCTTCGGCTGGACCGCCGACCAGGACACCAGTTTCGCGGTGCTCGACGCGTTCGTCGCGGGGGGCGGCACGATGATCGACACCGCCGATGTCTATTCGGCGTGGGTGCCCGGCCATAAAGGCGGGGAATCGGAAAGCGTGATCGGTGCCTGGCTCAAAGCGAGCGGCAAGCGCGAGCAAGTGCAGATCGCCACCAAGGTCGGCATGCTGCCGGGCGACGGCGGCGAAAAACTCGCCCCTGCGCGTATCGCAGCGGCATGCGACGCGTCGCTCCAGCGGCTGGGGGTGGAGACGATCGATCTCTATTTCGCGCATCAGGATGACGATGCGGTGGCGCAGGAGGACGCGCTCGCGGCCTTCGCCAAGCTGATCGACGCGGGCAAGGTACGCGCGCTTGGTGCGTCCAACTTCCACGCAGCGCGGCTGAAATCGGCCAATGACGCCGCCACCGCCCACGGCCTGCCGCATTATCACGTGCTGCAGCCCGAATATAATCTGGTCAGCCGTCACAAGTTCGAAGGCCAGCTTCAGGATTATTGCGTCGAACATAATATCGGCGTGGTGCCTTATTACGGCCTCGCCTCGGGCTATCTGACCGGCAAATATCGCAGCGCCGCCGATTTCGGAAAAAGCGTGCGCGGCGGGCGGATGCAGGCGTTCATGGATGGGACCGGCCCTGCCGTGCTTGATGCGATGGACGCGATTGCCGAGGAAACCGGTGCTTCACTGGCGCAGATCGCGCTGGCCTGGCTTGCCGCCCAGCCCGGCGTCACCGCACCGATCGCCAGTGCCACCAGCGTTGCGCAAGTCGAGGAGTTGATCGGGGCGATGGACCTGACGCTCAGCACCGACCAGATCGACCGGCTGACCAACGCGGGGGTGTAAGCCCAACCCGTTGCCGTCACCCCGGCCTTGTGCCGGGGTCCACCGCTGCGCGCGGATAACGGTTCAGAAATCCGTGGCAGGGTGGATGCCGGGACGAGCCCGGCATGCCGGAAGGTCGAAGGCCCGCCGCGGCAAAGCCGCGTCGTCGGCCGGGGCTGCAGGCCCCGCCGGCCGGGCCGGCCGCGGGCGCGGCGGAGCTTTGCTCCGCCTGCTGCGTCAGGCCGCGAACTGGTTCATCGTATTGTGCGCGCCACCGGCCTTCAGCGCCGCTTCGCCCGCGAAATACTCCTTGTGGTCATCCCCAATGTCGCTGCCCGACATGTTCTGGTGCTTCACACAGGCGATGCCTTCGCGGATTTCCTTGCGCTGCACGCCCTTCACATAGCCGAGCATCCCCGCCTCGCCGAAATACTCCTTGGCGAGATTGTCGGTCGACAGCGCTGCGGTGTGATAGGTCGGCAGCGTGATCAGGTGATGGAAGATCCCGGCGCGCGCTGCGGCGTCCTTCTGGAAGGTGCGGATACGCTCATCGGCTTCATCGGCCAGCGGCGTGCCGTCATAATCGACCGACATCAGCTTCGCACGATCGTAAGCCGACACATCCTTGCCCTCTCCCGCCCAGGCATCAAACACTTGCTGGCGGAAGTTGAGCGTCCAGTTGAACGACGGCGAATTGTTATATACCAGCTTGGCGTTGGGCACGACCTCGCGGATGCGGTCGACCATGCCCGCAATCTGCGCGATGTGCGGCTTCTCGGTCTCAATCCACAGCAAGTCCGCACCATGCTGGAGCGAAGTGATGCAGTCGAGCACGCAGCGATCCTCGCCGGTTCCGGTGCGGAACTGGAACAGGTTGGACGGCAAACGCTTGGGCCGCAGCAGCTTGCCATCGCGGTTGAGGATGACGTCGCCATTGCGCGCAGTGGCGGGGTCGATCTCCTCACAATCGAGGAAGCTGTTATACAGGTCGCCAAGGTCACCCGGCTCCTTCGACACCGCGATCTGCTTGGTCAGGCCTGCACCGAGCGAGTCGGTGCGCGTTACGATGATCCCATCCTCGACGCCGAGTTCGAGGAAAGCATAGCGACAGGCGCGGACCTTGGCGAGGAAGTCCTCATGCGGCACCGTAACCTTGCCATCCTGATGCCCGCACTGCTTTTCGTCGCTGACCTGATTTTCGATCTGCAACGCGCACGCGCCCGCCTCGATCATCTTCTTGGCGAGCAGATAGGTCGCCTCGGCATTGCCGAAGCCCGCGTCGATGTCGGCGATGATCGGCACGACATGCGTCTGATAGCCGTCGATCGCGTTGAGCAGACGATGCTCGTTGACTTCGTCGCCAGCAGCGCGGGCGGCATCGAGCTCGCGGAACATCATGCCGAGTTCGCGCGCATCGGCCTGGCGCAGGAAGGTGTAGAGTTCCTCGATCAGCGCCGGAACACTGGTCTTTTCGTGCATCGACTGGTCGGGCAGCGGCCCGAATTCGCTGCGCAACGCGGCAACCATCCAGCCCGAGAGGTACAGATAGCGACGCTCGGTCGATCCGAAATGCTTCTTGATGCTGATCATCTTCTGTTGGCCGATGAAGCCGTGCCAGCAGCCCAGCGACTGCGTGTATTTGGCCGGATCGGCGTCATACGCCGCCATGTCGCGGCGCATGATCGCGGCGGTGTAGCGCGCAATGTCGAGCCCGGTCTGGAAACGGTTCTGCACCCGCATCCGCGCGACGCTTTCGGCGTCGATGCCGTCCCAGGTGCCGTTCTGGCTCTGGATGAGTTTGGCGGTGTGGGCGATAGCGGTCTGGTAGGTCACGGCGAACATCCTCATCGGCTGCGATGTGGATGATGTAGGCAAGTTTACAGAACTATTTGACCAAGAATCGTCATAAATTGGCGTTTCGCTGTTAATTAGCGCGGCACATTTTTGTAATTATGATATATATTTACAAACCGTCAGTCAGGGCGATCTTGGATCACGCTCGGCGTCGGGCGCCCCCGTACATAGGCCTGGGCCGGGCTTGCGATGGGAAAGCCCGCCGCCGTCGCCGCCGCTAAAATGCGCCGGATATTTTGATAACTGCCGACACTCACCGCGACGCTACTCGGCAAATTGAGCCACTCCTCCGAAACCAGCAAACCACCGCGCGCCTTTTTGACCCGACCGTCGGCCACCAGCCGCTCCACCCGACGCTGCACCGTCGCGTATGGAAGGCGCAGGGTACGAGCCAGCGCACTCACCCTGAGCGGACGACGCAGCGAATCGGGCGGGACGCGGAATTGATCCGCGTAACGCCGGGCCAATTCGGGATCGTAGGTATAGGCGCGGGCGTTTGCGCACAGGATGGTCGAATACAGAACAAGATTGATCCATTCCTGGTGCAACCCCCGATTGTTATCGGCAACGGCGAGCATGATGTCGGCAGCAGCCCGCACCCCGACCGCCGGATGATACAGGCTCGTTACGCGCTGCGACGGCATCGGCAGGTCGAATGCCTGCAAATCCTCGACCAGCCTGACAAAGGCATCGTGCGCCGTCATCGACATTTCGACCATTTCGGGGCGTTGCAAGCCACTGGCAAGCGCCACCACCCCGCTTGGCGTGCGCGCCACCACCTCTTGCGCGATCAGCGCATTGACGTGGCGACGCACGGTCTCGAACGGACGTGAAAGCGATGCCGCCAAGGAATTGATCGAGATCGCGCGGGAATCGGGCGGATCGGCGGCGGAGTCCATGCCGTCGATCGGGGTTGCCGCACTCTGGCGCGCGATCAAGGTGAAGATCACGAACCGATCCAGATCCCCGTCAAAGCCGCGCAGCCCCGCCTGGACAATGGTCGTCTGCATCTCGGCCAGAAAGCGGGTAACCAGCCGTATCGGCGGAACCGCCCCGAAATCGCTTTCCGCCTCTCCCATGATCGTGCCTCAGTCCCCGCCAAAGGTAAACGCGCTCACGCCGCGCTCGCGCTCGTTGATCGCCAATGCTCGACCGACCGGCGGCAGCGATCGCTGCGGACAACCGCCGCGCCCACATGCGCGGCAGCCAAGCCCGATCGGCGTGGCCTCCCCCTTCAAATCGAGTCCCCCGAGCCACCACCAACGTACCGGCATGCTCCGCCGCCACGCCCAGCCCGACCGCGAATTCCGCCGGCACCGCGCCGTAGCGCCGCCCCTGCGGCGTAACGGTCCGCGCCATCGTCAACCAGCGTGCACCACCCTCCAGCTCGATCAATTGCACCGCCAGCACTCCCGGTCGATCGAACGCGGCGTGCAACCGCCATAGCGGGCAACGCCCCTCCGACTCCGCCAGCGGCGATCCGCTCGCCCCTGAAAAGCGCTTCGACACCTGCCCGGCGCGATCGATCCGCACCAGGAAAAACGGCAGCCCGCGCGCACCAATGCGCTGCAAAGTGGTCAGCCGATGCGCGACCTGCTCGAATCCAGCGCCGAAGCGGCGTTGCAGAAGTTCAATATCGTATCCCGTCGCCTCGCACGCGCGCAGGAAGCGCGCATACGGCATCATCAACGCCGCCGCGAAATAGCTGGCGAGGTGGCGGCGATACAGGCGTTCCGCGTCGCGATCGGTAAAGCCTGCCCCCTTGGCCAGCCCATCGATTTCGCCACGCGCCTCGATCTGGGCGAGTTGATAGGCCGCCCCGAACACGCGCGACGCCGGGTCGAGCATTTCGGAGAGCTGCAATTGCCGCGCGTGGAGATCGGTGCGGCGCAGCAGATCGGGCATGACGTCCACCGGCAATACGCGAATGGTGAGCTGATGCTTCACCCGCAACCGCTCGGCAATCGCTCCATAGAGATCGCCCGCGCCGAGGCGCAATTCATCGGCAAGCCCTTCCGCCAGCGCATCCAGATCGGCGAAATGGCCACGCCATCGTTCAATTTCGCGGCGCACCTCGCAATCGGATCCGCCGCCCCTGCCTCGGCCGAGCCCGCCGCCCCGATCCGGTCGAACGCGCGCGCAAACGCTTCCGCCCCGCCCGGTGCGCCCGCCAGCCATTCCTCGATTTCATTGCGGTCGATTTCCAGGTCGGCGAACATCGGGTCGGCGAGACGTCGCCGGAGTGCCGCCTCCCCCCCGCCGGGTTCCCCCGCCGCCAGCGCCCGCGGGTCGAAATCGAAACTCTCCGCCAGCTTGACGATCAACGATGCCGATAAAGGCCGCTGGTTCTTTTCGACCAGATTGAGGTAGCTCGGGCTGATCGTCAGCATTTCGGCCATGGCCGCCTGCGTCAGTCCGGCCTGCCGTCGCAAACGACGGATAGCGTGCCCAGCGAACAATTTGCGATCGGCCATGCTTCTGCGTCCCTCACGATGCGGCGCGCCCCAAGGGAGCCCCCCGATCATCATGCCGCAACCTGTCATATATTTACAAGGGGACTCCGAATTCACGCAGATAAGTAACGCCTTTACCGAATGGCGGGCGCATCCCCCCTGTTCGGCGCGGGTCTTTCCTCTCTATTGCGCCGTCAACGGATCGGCAGCTTGTCAAAAGCTCGACCGTTCGCAGAGGCTTGAGAGTTTCCTGGGGAGGAAAGGATGCCCGCCATGCACATGCGTGGCGGGCATTTCCTATTCTACTTCCTCATTGCTGCGACGAAGACGCTTTTGCAGCAGCCGAATCAGCGTGACGATACCAATCGTTGCCCATGCAATGTTAAGCGTGGTCGAGGGCCACGCCCCGTGCCAGCCGCTATTCAAAACAAATCCGGCCGCACCGACGACGTTCATCCATTGGAACGCTGCCGACTGGCCGGACAGTTTGCCGGTCGAAACCAGCAGATAGGAAGCGAGGATGAGCAGCGCCGCTGCCCATCCAATCGCCTCGATCGCCGTCGTCACGACAGCATCGGCATTACGCCGCCAGCTTGCGCAGCACGTACTGCAGGATGCCGCCGTTGAGGAAATATTCCAGCTCGTTGACGGTATCGATCCGGCAACGCGTCAGGAAGGTTTCGACCGTACCATCGGCGCGGGTCAGCGTGACCTCGACATCCTGGCGCGGGCGGATTTCGGCGACCTTCATGATCGTGAAGCTTTCCGAACCGTCGAGCTTCAAGGTCTTGCGGTCGACACCTTCGGCGAACTGCAGCGGAAGCACGCCCATACCGACCAGGTTCGAGCGGTGAATGCGCTCGAAGCTCTCGGTGATGACAACGCGTACGCCGAGCAGATTGGTGCCCTTCGCCGCCCAGTCGCGCGACGAACCGGTGCCATATTCCTTGCCCGCGATGACGATCAGCGGAACGCCGTCCGCCTTGAAGCGCATCGCCGCGTCATAGATCGGCATCGTTTCGCCCTTATACGAGGACATGCCGCCCTCGACGCCGGGGACCATCTCGTTCTTGATGCGGATGTTGGCGAAGGTGCCGCGCACCATGACATTGTCGTTGCCGCGACGTGCGCCATAGGAGTTGAAGTCGGCGCGTGCGACCTGGCGCTCCATCAGCCAGGCCCCTGCCGGGCTGTCGGCCTTGATCGAACCGGCCGGCGAAATGTGGTCGGTCGTGATCGAATCGCCCAGGATGGCGAGCGGACGCGCCTCGACAATGTCCTGCACCGGTGCCGGGGTCATCGACATGCCCTCGAAATACGGCGGGTTGGCGATGTAGGTCGATGCGGGCGGCCACGCATAGGTGTCGGAGCCGACCACGTCGATCGCCTGCCACTTCTTGTCGCCCAGGAACACGCTCGCGTAGCGCGACTGGAACATGCCGCGGTCGATGTTCGCATCCATCACTTCGCGGACTTCGGCGTTGGTCGGCCAGATGTCCTTGAGGTAAACGTCGGTGCCGTCGGTCGCCTGGCCGATCGGGGTGGTGGTGAAGTCTTCGGTCACCGTGCCCTTGAGCGCATAAGCGACGACCAGCGGCGGCGAAGCCAGGAAGTTGGCGCGCACGTCGGGCGAAACGCGGCCCTCGAAGTTGCGGTTGCCCGACAGCACCGAGGCGGCGACGATGTCATTGCCGTTGATCGCCGCCGAAATCGGCGCGGCGAGCGGGCCCGAATTGCCGATGCAGGTGGTGCAGCCATAGCCGACCAAGTTGAAGCCGACCGCGTTGAGGTCCTCGGTCAAGCCAGCCTTGTCGAGATAGTCGGTCACGACCTGCGAGCCGGGTGCCAGCGAGGTCTTCACCCAAGGCTTGGGCTTGAGGCCGAAAGCATTGGCCTTGCGCGCGACCAGACCAGCGGCGACCAGCACCGACGGGTTGGAGGTGTTGGTGCAGCTCGTGATCGCCGCGATCACCACGTCACCATCGCCGATGTCATGGTCCCGGCCTTCAACCGGAACGCGCTTGGCGCTGGCGTGGCTGTAGACCTTGGCGAGATCGGCGTTGAACGTGTCATCGACTTCGGTGAGGATGACCTTGTCCTGCGGGCGCTTGGGGCCAGCAAGCGACGGCACGACGTTCGACATATCGAGTTCGAGCGTGTCGGTGAAGACGGGGTCCGGCGCATCCGCCAGGCGCCACATGCCCTGCGCCTTGGCATAAGCCTCGACGAGCGCGATCTGTTCATCGGTACGGCCGGTCAGACGCAGATAGGTGAGCGTCGCGTCATCGATCGGGAAGAAGCCGCAGGTCGCGCCATATTCCGGTGCCATGTTGGCGATCGTTGCGCGATCGGCGAGGCTCAGTGCGTCGAGGCCGGGGCCATAAAATTCGACAAAGCGGCCGACCACGCCCTTGGCGCGCAGCATTTGCGTGACGGTCAGCACCAGATCGGTCGCGGTGATGCCTTCAGCAAGCGTGCCGGTCAGCTTGAAGCCGACGACCTCGGGGATCAGCATCGACACGGGCTGGCCGAGCATCGCGGCTTCCGCCTCGATCCCGCCGACGCCCCAGCCGAGCACGCCCAGGCCGTTGACCATCGTGGTATGGCTGTCGGTGCCGACGCAAGTGTCGGGATACGCGATCGTCTTGCCGTCCGGCGACACCGACGACCACACCGCCTGCGCGATGTTCTCGAGGTTCACCTGGTGGCAGATGCCGGTGCCGGGGGGCACGACCTTGAAATTGTCGAGCGCCTTGGAACCCCATTTCAGGAACTCGTAGCGCTCATTGTTGCGCTGATATTCGAGCTCGACGTTATCCTCGAACGCCTTGGGCGTGCCGAACTCGTCGACCATCACCGAGTGATCGATCACGAGGTGCACCGGCACCAGCGGGTTGATCTTGGCGGCATCGCCACCAAGCTTGGTGATCGCATCGCGCATCGCCGCCAAATCGACTACGCAGGGCACGCCGGTGAAATCCTGCATCAGCACGCGCGCGGGGCGATACTGGACTTCGCGGTCGGATTTGCGCTCCTGCTGCCAGTCGATGATCGCCTGCAGATCCTCGGTGGTGACGGTAACGCCATCCTCAAAGCGCAGCAGGTTCTCGAGCAGCACCTTCATCGAGAAGGGCAGACGGCTGATATCGCCGAGCTTTTCCGCGGCGGCAGCGAGGCTGAAATAATCATACTGCGCGCCGTTCACGTCGAGCGTGGTGCGAGTGCCGAGGGTATCCTGGCCAATGGCGGTCATATGCAGCGGGTCCTTCCCTATGGGGCCTAACGGGGCGCGGCGGGGAGGCGGCGAAAAGCCGCGCGGGCGCGCCCAGTATGGGCGAATGCAAGAGTCGCGAGGGGCGATAGCAGCGAGGGGAAGCTTGGGGAAGGGCACGAGGCCACGCCCAGCGTCTAAAAGGTTGCGCGCTGAGCGATCGATCCCCCGCTCGCCCCGCCGTCCTCAACGCCGTCCTTAACGCTGCATTGCCTTATGATAGATCATGGCGGGGGGGCTGCTTTGCTGGTAGGAGCGCCGGACGACACGAGCGCGCCGGCGCGCTTTGGTCCGAAGTGGGGTAAAAGCGTGACAGAGCAAGCACTCGTCCTGGACGATCGCGTAGTTGCAGCCGATGCTCCTGTTGAAACGGCTCCACTCGAAATCGCGAACCCCGCCGCGCTGTCCGGCGCTTCCATGGCCGCGCTGGCGGCGACGCTGGCGCTTGCCGCGTGCGGAGACGGCGGAAG
>NZ_JSBN01000047.1 GCF_000797515.1 Sphingomonas sp. Ant H11 | reverse complement strand
GCCGCGCCCCGTTGGACACACCCCAGCACCCCCAGGCCGACCCCGGCCTGCGCCGGGGTGACGCGATTTCAGACGAGCCCGCCGTCACGCTCGACGCGTTCCTCGACTCGCAGACCAACGCCACCGCCGTCCGGCTCGAAGCGGGCGACGATGCGCGCGCGCTGCTGCCCTATCTCGACCGGATCGCGCTGGTCGAAGTCAGCTTCCCCAGCTTCCGCGATGGCCGGGGTTATTCCGCCGCGCGCGTGCTGCGCGAGGCGGGCTATACCGGCGAATTGCGCGCGCAGGGCGATGTGCTGGTCGACCAGATGCCGCTGATGAAGCGCTGCGGCTTTGACAGCTTCGCGCCGCAAGCCGAGATCGATCCCGCAACCCTCGAAGCCGCGCTTACGCGCTACGAAAAACGTTTATCAAAAAGGCCGCTGACGGGCGCGTGCCGGTCTGGGCGCTGCGGCATGGCTAGCACCGCGCGCAAGCTCGACCTGATCGACGTCACGCCCTTCTCCGCCGCCGACGCAGCGGCAATGGAGGCGCGTTTTGCCGGGGTCGGCACCAGCGAGATGCTGGGCGAACTGTTGACCGGTGAACTCAAAGGGCGCGTCGCGGCGGTATCGTCGTTCGGTGCCGAAAGCGCGGTGCTGCTCCACCTGATCGCGCAAATCGACCGCGATATTCCGGTGATCTTCCTCAACACGCAGAAGATCTTCGGGGAAACGCTGGCCTATCGCGACCAACTGTCGGAGCAGCTCGGCTTCACCGACCTGCGCGTGTTCCGGCCGGATCCCCGCCTGCTCGCGGCCAAGGACGGCACGGGCTTGCGCTGGAATTACGATCCGGACGGCTGCTGCGACCTGCGCAAGGTCGAGCCGCTGCGCCGCGCGCTCAGCCCGTTCGACGGGTGGATTTCGGGCCGCAAGGGCTTCCAGGCGGGCACGCGCCAGGCGATGCCGCGCTTTGAGGAGGATGAGGGCCGCTTGAAGTTCAATCCGCTCGCGGATTGGGACAAAGCGCGGCTCGACGCCTATTTCGCCGAACACAAATTGCCGCGCCACCCGCTCGAGGCCGAGGGCTATCCCTCGATCGGCTGCGCGCCGTGCACGAGCAAGGTGCTTCCCGGCGAAGACCCGCGCGCGGGCGTTGGCGCGGCTGGGAAAAGGTCGAATGCGGCATTCACGTGCCCGAAAAACCGGGCGAGGAGCCGGTGTTTTAGGGCTGGACTGTTTTAGCGATCAGTCGACAAGCGCCAATTGCGGACGTTCAACCGGCCGATTATACTTCCCGACTGCGGACGTTCGCGCTTTCGCCATCACGTGGGGCGCTGATGTAATCGCCCGAGCGTTCTGAAGGTGCCGGAAGCGCATCGACATTGCGCATGCGACGGGTCCAACTGCTATAGCCGAGCAACGGGCAATTGAATAACGAGCATTCACATCCAGCGCCGGGGGCACCATGAGCCGACAAACGTTCATCGCAGTAATGACATCGGCGATCCTATCTGGGCTTCTCCAGCTGTCGCCGAGCCCTGCGAAATGCACGTATGGCCGACAAACCGTTTAGACGGTGCCACAATGGCGAGTTGGGCAGGCGGCGTTATTCCGGCTTTAATGGCCGGTAAAACGGACAAGCAGATAGCGGTGTTAACCGCACTTCTGAATCCAACCCAGCAGGTCGAGCGGTTCAAAAAGCTCGATCTTCGCGCGGCCTTCGGTCTCGCTGCCGATACCGAGATTGTATATCATGATCCGATCGATGCTCGTTGGAAGTCGAGCACGCGTAATACGGAATCCCGGGCGGCCTGCTATTACGAGTTTCGCGTCGATCAGATCATGTTCAATCGGCACCCCCTCTATGGCAAGGACATATTAGCTTTCTTTACGTTCCGAGATTTCGCGGCAGGAGAGTCAATCACTTTAAAGTCGAGCGACCGCATCCGCACTAAAATGCCTGCTTTTCCCCAGAAGATCGAGAGCGATCCTGTGAGCGTGGCTGCCGCCGCCGGACTGATCAACGAAGCATTTGCGACCGACATCACCATTTTTGCGAACCGCATCAAGCCCCGGCTTCGCAAAGCTACCTAAGAAAATGGTCGTTACCAGCCGGTGTAGAGTGAACGGGCTTCAGGTGGGAAAGCTGAAAGTCGGCGATCGGCATTTTTGATCCGGAAGCAGTCCGACGGCTTCCCACCAGATCATGCCGTTCAGCGCTTTCGTTCGAGCCCTCTTCCCGAACCGTTCCTAACCCTCACCCGCTCCCTCAAGCCGCAACAACCGCCCTCGGCAACACCGCCGCCGCATAATCACTTTCTGCCAGTGCGATCAACGCGCGGTCGTCATGCTTCCACGGGTGGAAGCCGGGCAGGAAGAAAGCGAGCCACGCCCCCAGGATTTTCCGCGCCATCCCCGGCTGCCCGAGCGCATACCACAGAATCCCGAAATGCGCCCGGGCACCGGTAATCCCGTCTTGCCGCAGCAGTTCGAGCATACCCTTGTACCGCCCGACAAAGAACTTGTGCGTCGTGCCCAGCATCACGAAGGCCTTGATCTTCCAGCGCTGCCAACGCGACCAGTCGCGCGTCGCGTGGAGCCAGGTGTCATAGGCGACGCCCTTATGCTCAATCTCCTCGGCCGCATGCCAGCGCCACAAGGCCGCCGCCTGTTCGTCCCCGCCCTTCAGGTGACGCGGATCGGCGATCAATTGATGCGCAAGCATTGCGGTGAAATGCTCGAGCGCCATCGTCGCGGCCAGGCTCGCGATCGGCGGACGTCCCTTGGTCAGCGCCAGCGCCTCGTCGATATGGCCCTCCAACAGCGTCACGTCATAGCCCTGATCGGTGACATGACGGTTGAACGCCACATGTTCGCGCGTGTGGATCACCTCCTGCTTGATAAACGCCTGAATCTCCGCGTGCAGGCGCGGCGGCGTGCCCTCGCGGAAATTGCGCACGCTTTCGATGAAAAAGCCCTCGCCCTTGGGGAAGGTCACCGACAGCGCGTTGTAGAAGGCGGTCGCAAACGGATCATTGTTGAGCCACCACCGCCGCATCGCCGTGCCGCGCCCAAAGCGCAAATCACGCGGTGTAATCGACAGATCTGCAGGACTTGTTGCTTTCGCCACGGGAAACTCCGTACAGCAGGGAAGAACAGGTCTGAAACTATGAGCTACTTACACTCGTGTCAATAGTGCGCAAACGGCTTACCCCGGAAGAGTCACGGGACGCCGCGATCGAGGCGGCACGTGCGCTGCTGGTCGAACAGGGTCCGCAAGCGGTTACGCTAAAGGCAGTGGCGGCGCGGATTGGGCGGACGCACGCCAATCTGCTGCATCATTTCGGCTCGGCAGCGGACCTGCAAAAGGCGCTGATCACGCATCTGGCGGATTCGATCACCGCACAAATCGGCGCGGCGGCGAAGCGCGCCCGTGTGGGCGAGGCCGATCCGCGCGAAGTGGTCGATCTCACCTTCGACGCCTTTGCCCACGGCGCGGGGGCGATGGCGACCTGGATGATCCTGTCCGGCAATCACGATGCGCTCGACCCCGTGCTCAACGCGATCCACCGCCTGGTCGACGAACTGGCCGAGGATGAGGATTCGGGAAAGCTGATCTACGAGGACACGCTCCAGCTCGTGCTGATGGCGATGGGCGATGCACTGCTCGGCAAGGCGATGGCGAGCGCTTTGGGCTTGCCGCCGGAGGCCGCGCGGACCATCGCGACGCGCGCTTTGATCGCCTCGCGCAGCGTGCTGCCAGCCTGACTGGCTAAAATCGCAATTTCCGCTAAAGAGCGGTCATGCATTTTCTTGACCAAGCAAAGATCTTCGTCCGGTCGGGCGCGGGCGGCCCCGGTGCCGTCAGCTTCCGGCGGGAGAAGTACATCGAATATGGCGGCCCCGACGGCGGCAATGGCGGCAAGGGCGGCGACATCGTGTTCGAGGCCGTCGCCGGTCTCAACACGCTGATCGACTTCCGCTACACGCAGCATTTCCGCGCGCGCGCGGGCATGGCGGATCGGGCTCGAACCGCACCGGTGCCGGTGGCGACGACCTCATCATCCGTGTCCCGGTCGGCACGCAGGTGCTGAGCGAGGACAAGGAAGAGGTGCTGGCGGATTTCACCGTTCCCGGCGAGCGCGTCGTGTTCCTGCGCGGTGGCGATGGCGGCCGCGGCAATGCCACCTACAAGACCTCGACCAACCGCGCGCCGCGCCAGCACGGCACGGGCTGGCCCTATCAGGAAATGTGGGTGTGGCTGCGGCTGAAGCTGCTCGCCGATGCGGGGCTGGTGGGGTTGCCCAATGCCGGCAAATCGACCTTCATCAACGCCGTGACCAATGCGCAGGCCAAGGTCGGTGCCTACCCCTTCACCACGGTGCGCCCGCAATTGGGCGTGGTCAGCCGCCACAATCGCGAATTCGTCGTCGCCGATATTCCCGGTTTGATCGAGGGCGCAGCGGACGGGGCCGGGATCGGCGACCGCTTCCTGGGGCACATCGAACGCTGCAAGGTGTTGCTCCATTTGGTCGATGCGACCGAGGATAACCCTGTGGAAAACTACCGGATCGTCCGTGCAGAACTCGACGCGTACGGCGCGGGGCTTGTGGACAAGCCGCAAGTGATCGGCCTCAACAAGATCGACGCGCTCGATCCCGCCGACGTGAAGAAGCTCGTCACCAAGCTGAAGCGCGCGAGCAAGGCCGACGTGCTGCCGATGTCGGGCGCGGGCGGCGCTGGCATTGAGGCAGTTGTCGACCGGCTGATTGAGGTGATCGGCCCGGCCGAAGGTGCCCCCGCGCGCGACGACGACACGCCACCTGGCGAATGGTCGCCTGTTTGAGATAGCGGCATGTTCTCCCCCGCCTCCGCGCCACGCCTGATCGTCAAGGTCGGTTCGTCGCTGCTCGTCGCGCCCGATGGGACGGTGCGGCGGGCATGGCTGGCGAGCCTGGTGGCCGACATCGCCGCACGCGCTCGCCTGGGCCAGGAAATTGCGGTGGTGTCGTCGGGCGCGATTGCGCTGGGGGCGCGGCGGTTGAAGCTGCCCAAGGGCGGCCGCGCCAGCCTGGAAGATGCACAAGCCGCCGCTGCTACCGGGCAGATCGCACTGTCGGGCGTCTGGGCCGAATTGCTAGCAGCAGAGGGGCTGACCGCAGCGCAGATGCTGGTGACGCTCGATGACCTTGAGGACCGCCGTCGCTATCTCAACGCTGCCGCCACGCTCGGGCGACTGCTGTCGCTGGGTGTGGTGCCGGTGATCAACGAAAATGACAGCGTCGCCACCGAGGAAATCCGCTTCGGCGACAATGACCGGCTCGCCGCGCGGGTGGCGCAGGCGGCGGGCGCGCAGGGCGTGATCCTGTTGTCCGACGTCGCCGGACTGTACGACGCCAACCCCAACACCAACCCCGACGCCACGCTGATCCCGCGCGTCGAGCGAATCGATGCGCGGATCGAGGCGATGGCCGATGGCGGATCGGGATCGGGCATGGGGTCTGGCGGGATGGTCTCAAAGATCGCCGCCGCGCGCATTGCCACCGCTGCCGGCGCACAGCTCGCGATCGTTTCCGGCCATGCCGAGCATCCGCTCGCCACGTTCGACGCAACCGCGCGTGGTACGGTGTTCGCCGCCGAACGTGCCGCACCCGCACGCAAGGCCTGGCTGGCGGGCGGACTCACTGCCAAAGGCGAGATCATGATCGACGCAGGCGCGGCGCGCGCGCTGGCCGACGGCAAGAGCTTGCTCGCCGCCGGGGCAACGCAGGTTTCGGGCAGCTTTGCGCGCGGGGACTTGCTGTCGGTCGTCGGGCCGGACGGGCGGACGCTGGCCCGCGGCCTCAGCGAATATGATGCCGCCGACGCCGCCGCGATCACCGGCAAGCGTAGCGACGAACATGCCGCGATCCTCGGCTATGCCCCGCGCGCGGCACTCATCCACCGCAACCATATGGCGCTGGTGTGAAAGTGAGCCTGGCCGTAACCCCTTCCTTGGCGGAGGCCGGGGAAGGACCTGGGGGACAAAAGCTGTGACCATCCTCGCCATCACCGGCGGCACCGGCTTTGTCGGATCGCGGCTGATCGATCTCGCGCTCGCCGCCGGGCATGAGGTGCGGGCGCTCACCCGTCGCCCGCAACCCGCACGGGCTGGCGTGATGTGGATCGAGGGCGCACTCGACACGCCCGCAGCGCTTGATCGGCTGGTAACCGAGGCAGACACGGTGATTCACGTCGCCGGTGTCGTCAACGCACCCGATCGAGCCGGATTTGCCGCAGGAAATATCGCGGGAACGCAAGCGGTCGTCGATGCCGCCGAGCGCGCCGATGCCCGCCGCTTCGTCCACGTCTCCTCACTGGCGGCGCGCGAACCGGGCCTGTCCATCTATGGCTGGTCCAAAGATGAAGCCGAGCGCGTCGTCGCCAAGTCCAGCCTCGATTGGGCGATGGTGCGGCCGCCCGCCATTTATGGCCCCGGCGACATGGAAATGCGCGACCTGTTCCGCATGGCCAGGATGGGGATCGCGCTGCTTCCTCCGGCGGGCCGCGTATCGGTGATCGAGGTCGGCGATGTCGCTGCCTTGCTGCTCGCGCTTGCCGAGGCAGGCCCCTCCCACGAAATCTACGAACCCGACGATGGCCAACCGGGCGGCTGGAGTTACGCCGAATTGGCCCGCGCGGTTGGTGTCGCGGTCGGCCACAAGGTGCTGCCGGTGGCGCTGCCCAAGGCGATCCTGTCGCTTGCCGCCCATGTCGACCAGATATTCCGCGGCAAGGCCGCAAAGCTGACCGCCGACCGCGTCGCTATCTCTGCCATCCGGACTGGACTGCCTCCCCCTCCAAGCGCCCCGACCCGGCGCTTTGGGTGCCGCAGGTGCCGACGCACAAGGGCTTGCCGCAACGGCGGCATGGTATCGCGCGAACGGCTTGTTATAGGCGTGCTATAAAGCCGCCGCATTTTGGCGGCACAGCGATACAACACTTCAAGGACTGACCATGAGCGACCGCCAGGCCATTTACGATACCGTCACCGCGCAGATCGAACCCTTCAACAAAAAGGGCGTAACGCTGAGCGACGCGACGACCTTTCAGGGCGACCTCGAATGGGACAGCCTGACCGTGATGGATTTCGTCGCGGCGATCGAGGATGAATTCGACATCATCATCACCATGAACATGCAGGCGGAAATCGAAACCGTCGGCCAATTGGTCGATGCCGTCGCGAAGCTGAAGGGCTGATCCGATGAGCGATGCCGGCCTTGTGACCGAAAACCTCCCCGCCGATCCCGCGACGATCGCGCCCGAGCGCGACCTGATGTCGAAGTTCGACGCGTTGATCGCCGAACGCCAGGCGCTGATCGACACCGGTGTGACCGATCCGTTCGCGATCGTGATGGAGCAGGTGAAATCCCCGACCGAGGCCGTCATCGCAGGGCGCGACACCATCCTGCTCGGCACCTATAATTATATGGGGATGACCTTCGACCCCGACGTGATCGCCGCTGGCCACGCCGCGCTCGACCAGTTCGGGTCGGGCACCAATGGCAGCCGTATGCTCAACGGCACCTTCCGCGACCATATCGAGGTCGAGGATGCGCTGCGCGATTTCTACGGCGTGTCGGGCGCGATCGTCTTTCGACCGGATACATGGCCAATCTCGGCATGATCTCGACGCTCGCGGGCAAGGGCGAATATGTCATCCTCGATGCCGACAGCCATGCCTCGATCTATGACGGCTGCCAGCAGGGCAATGCCGAGATCGTCCGCTTCCGCCACAACAGCGTCGAGGATCTCGACAAGCGGCTCGGTCGCCTGCCCAAGGAGCCGGGCAAGTTGGTCGTGCTGGAGGGCGTCTATTCGATGCTCGGCGACATTGCGCCGCTGAAGGAAATGGTCGCCGTCGCCAAGAAGCATGGTGCGATGGTGCTCAGCGACGAAGCGCATTCGATGGGCTTTTACGGCCCCAATGGCCGCGGCGTGTATGAGGAACAAGGCTGCGAAGCCGATGTCGATTTCGTCGTCGGCACCTTCTCCAAATCGGTCGGCACCGTCGGTGGTTTCTGCATTTCCAACCATCCGAAGTTCGAGGCGATTCGCCTCGCCTGCCGTCCCTATATCTTCACCGCCTCGCTGCCGCCGTCGGTCGTCGCCACCGCTGCCGCCTCGATCCGCAAGCTCAAGCATGCGCACAAGAAACGGCAGCAATTGTGGGAGAATGCCCGGTCGCTGCATGGCGGCCTGAAGGCGCTTGGCTTCAAGCTCGGCACGGAAAACCCCGACAGCGCGATCATCGCGATCATCCTGAACGACCAGGAACAGGCCGTGGCAATGTGGCAGGCGCTGCTCGAAGGCGGGCTTTACGTCAACATGGCGCGCCCCCCCGGCGACCCCGGCTGGCACTTATCTGCTGCGCTGCTCGCTCTGCGCGGAGCATACGCCCGAGCAAATCGCCACGGTGCTGACGATGTTCGCCGCTGCAGGGCGCGCCACCGGTGCAATCGGCTGACCGCCTGTCCGCCGCCTGTTCAAAAATGCTCGCTTGGGCTAAAAAGCTGACATGAGCGGGACAGTGGCCGAGGCAACAGAAGCGGACCCGCCTGGCGCGGCTTGGCGCACCGTCACGTTGGTCGTGGTGGCGGTGCTGGGTGCGCTGGTGCTGGTCGCGCTCAACCTGACGCTTGCCGAGGCGAACCGTCAGCGCGACCGCGCGCTGAAATTGCAGACGCACAGTTACGAGGTGATGATCCTCTCGGCCAATCTGGCCGGGACGATGGCCCATGCCGAGGCGGCACTCGGCCGCTATGTCATCAGCGCCGATACCACGCTTGGCCAGGCCTATTCGGCCGACTGGCAATTGGCCGGGCAACAATTGGCGCGCCTCGACCAGATCACGCACGACAATCGCGAACAGCAAGTGCTGCTCAAGCAATTGCGCCAAGCCTTCGAAGCGCGCCGCGAGGAATTGTCGCTGACCGCGCGCAGCACCCTGTATGGCAAGAACGCCCAGGCGCTCGCCCTGTTCTACAAGACCCGCGAATCGCCGTCGCTGACCAGGATCGACACGTTGCTCGACCGGATCGGGACACAGGAACGCACGCTGCTCTCCCGTCGCACCGGTGACGCGATGAGTTCGGTCGCGCGATCGAGCGGCATTGCCAGCGCCTTGTCGGTGTTCGGCGTGCTGCTCGTGCTGGGGGCGATTGCGCTCGGCTGGCTGACGGTGACCGCGCTTGGTCAACGCGCAACCGCCCGCGCCGAGGCCGAGGCCGAGCGTGACCGCGCCGTCGAGTTGGAAGCGGCGGTCGCCCGCGCCTCCGCCGTGCTGCTGGCGCAGGAAAGCAAGTTGCGCCAGGTCCAGAAAATGGAAGCTGTGGGTCAATTGACCGGCGGCATCGCGCACGACTTCAACAATATGCTGGCGGTCGTTCTGGGCGGTCTCGAACTCGCCAAGCGGCAGATCGATAGCGATCCCGCCGCCGCGCGCCGCCATATCGACAATGCCGCCGACGGTGCCAATCGCGCCGCCGCACTGACCCGGCAGTTGCTCGCTTTCTCGCGCGAAGAGGCGTTGCGATCGGAGCCGATCGAACCGGTGGCGCTGGTCAAGGGCATGTCCGACTTGCTCGACCGCACGCTGGGCGACGGCATCAAGGTTACGGTCAACGCCGCCAATGACGCGGCATGGCTGGTGCGGTCGGATCGGCACCAGCTTGAAAACGCCGTCCTCAACCTTGCCGTTAATGCCCGCGACGCGATGAACGGGCGTGGCCAGTTGACCATTACCGCTGCCGCCGAGACGCTTGCCGAGGGCGCGGTCGGCACTTGCCGCGCGGGGGAATATGTCGCGCTGAGTGTTACCGACACCGGCTGCGGGATGACGCCGGAGCTGCTCGAACGTGTGTTCGAACCCTTCTTCACGACCAAGCCTGCGGGCAAAGGCACGGGCCTTGGCCTCAGCCAGGTCTTCGCCTTCGTGCGGCAGGCCGAGGGCGAGGTTGGACTTCGCTCCGAAGTCGGACGGGGCACCACGGTTACGATCTATCTCCCGCGCTATGCGGACGGCACCGTCGCTGAGCCGCATTCCGAAAACGCGGCGATCGATTTGCCCAATACCCCGACGCTGGACATCCTTGTCGTGGAGGATGATCCGCGCGTTCTGACCGCGACGATCGGTGCCCTGCGCGAACTCGGCCATCGCCCCGTTGCCTGCAGCGACCCGCTCGCGGCACCGGCGGCGCTCGATCAGCTCGCGCACGTCGACTTGCTGATGTCCGACGTTCTGATGCCGGGGCAGACCGGCCCCGAAATGGTCGCGGCGCTCCAGCATCGCCACACCGATATGGCGGTGCTGTTTGTCACCGGTTATGCGGGCGAAGCCGGTGGTGAGGTCGAATTTGGCGGCCATCACGTGCTGCGCAAGCCCTTTACCCTGGCCGGGCTCGAACGGGCGATTGCCGCAGCGCTGGACGCGCGATCGGCACGCGCCGCGCCCACCGCCGTCGCCGCCGAATGATTTCGTAGCTGACGGACGGCGCGCGCACCGATATAGCCGCATAATGCGGGTTCCCCCTCCCCTCCGGCCAGAGGCCAGCTTCCTCCCATCATGAAGTCCATCGACCGCTACATGGCCCGACTGATCGCGGTGCCGCTGTTCTCCACACTGGTCATCTTTGCGATGTTGCTGGTGCTCGACCGCATGTTGCGCCTGTTCGATTTCGTGGCGACCGAGGGCGGGCCGGTCAGCGTGGTGTGGCGGATGCTCGCCAATTTGCTGCCGGAATATGTCGGGCTGGGTATTCCGGTCGGGCTGTTGCTCGGCACGCTGCTCGCTTTCCGCAAGCTGGCGACCTCATCCGAACTCGACGTGATGCGCGCGGTCGGCATGAGCTATCCGCGGATGCTGCGCGTCCCCTATATGTACGCGATTACGCTCGGCCTGCTCAATTTCGCCATCGTCGGCTTTGTTCAGCCCGATGCTCGTTACAATTACGAGAAGTTGCGCTTCGAATTGCGCACCGGCGCGCTGGGCGCGTCGATCAAGGTTGGCGAATTCACCCATTTCGGCAACAACATGACGCTCAGGATCGAGCAGAGCCATGACAATGGGCGCAAGCTCTCGGGCATCTTCCTGCGCCGCGATGACGGCAAGGGTGGCTCGATCGCCGTCACCGCCGCCAGCGGGCAGTTCTTTGCGATCGACAATCCCGACGAGATCATCTTCCGCCTCACGGATGGCACGCTGATCCGAACCGAGGCGCGCGTCGCGTCGCCACGGGTCCTGCGGTTCACGGCGTTCAGCTTGCCGATTTCCTTGCCCAAAACCGAGAGTTTCCGGATTCGCGGCGGCGAAAATCTCGAGCGGACCCTGCCGGAACTGGTCAAGGTCGGCACCGACCACGATTCCACCAAGGAGGAACGCGACACCAGCCGTGCGGCGTTCAATTTCCGCACTGCCGAAGTGCTCTCGATCCTGGTGCTGCCGCTGCTTGCCCTTGCGCTCGGCATCCCACCCAAACGCTCGACTTCGGCGCTCGGCGTGTTCCTCGCGATTATCATGATCGTCGCCTATCACAAGGTGAACGAATATGCGCAGGCAGTGGGGGGCCTGGGCAAGATCGATCCGGTGCTGGCGATCTGGATCCCGTTCACGGTGTTTACCGGGCTGACGCTCTGGATGTTCTATACCATCGCCTTCGTACCCGGCGGGCAGCCGATCGGCGCGCTCGAACGGGTCTTCTCCAAGCTTGGCAAGGCGATTGGCAGATTGATGCCCGGCAGGCGCGACGCAAACCGATCGAAGGAAGCGGCGGCATGACCGCACTCGACCTTTTCCCCTCGCGCACCGTTGCGCTCTATATGGGCAAGATGTTCCTCACGCGCACGTTCGCTGTGCTGATGATGCTGGTGCTGGTGCTGCAGGCGCTCGACCTGCTGACCGAATCGGGCCACATTCTGGCCCATGCCGGCAATGGCCAGCCGGAGATCCTGCGCTATCTATCGCTGCGGATCCCTGAGATCATCGCGCAATTCCTGCCCTTCTCGGTGTTGCTGGGCACGATCATCACGCTGTCCACGCTCAACCAGAATAGCGAAGTGATCGCGCTGAAAGCATCGGGCATGTCGGCGCATCAGGTTCTGGCACCGCTGTTGATCGCCAGCCTCGGCGTTGCCTTCATCTCCTTCACCTTCAACGACCGTATCGTCAGCCGCGCAACCGCCACGCTCGATCAATGGCAGAAGGTCGAATACGGCCCGGTGCCGGTAGACCGGGGCGACCGCACCAACGTGTGGGTGCGCGATGGCGACGACCTGCTGCAAGTCGACCAGGTCCGGGGACGCGGCGATGCGACCCGGCTGTCGGGTATCACGCTGTTTGATCGCACCGGTGGCAATATGGTTGGCATCATCACCGCCAAGGAAGGCGTGCGGGTCGCGGACGGCTGGAAAGTCGGTCCCGCAAAAACGTTTTGACGTTGCGAGCGGAAAGGTGGCGAATGTCGGAACCGTGATCATCGCCCGCGATGTCCGGCCCGATCAGTTCGCGCTGTCGAGCATCGATGCGAACGGACTGTCGTTCGGCGCGCTGCGCGATGCGATTGCCGATCTGAAAGCGGGCGGTCGCCCGACCAAGGCGCTGGAGGGGGCCATGTGGCACAAACTGGCGGGGCCCTTGTCGTCGGTGTTGATGCCCTTGCTGGGCGCGGTCGCGGCGTTCGGTCTGGCGCGATCGGGCAAGCTGTTCATTCGCGCAGTGATCGGGATGATGCTCGGCTTTCTCTATTTCGTCGCCGACAATTTCGCGCTGGCGATGGGCAATCTCGGTGCCTATCCCCCCTTTCTCGCGGCCTGGGCCCCGTTCCTGCTGTTCTTCATGATCGGCGAAGCGGTGCTGATCCGCACCGAGGAATAGCGGCGATGGCATTGGGGTGGAGCATCGCGCTCCTTGCCGTCGCTGCTTATTGTGTCGTTCAAGTTATTCGCGATGCCCGTGATCGCGCGTGGGTGATGGTCGTGATCGGCATCTTGTCCGTGGCGGTGCTCCTCTCCGTCCCGCTTGAGCCCGTATCGGTCACGCTACCGATCCGCCAGACAGCCCCTAACGGACGATAAGGCGAGCGCAGCGGCATTTAATTCACGCACGCCGAAACCTGTTGTGCTTTCAGGCCGTTAGATCCCCGCACAAGGCGAGGATGATCATGACCAAGGACACTGCCCTGAACGCCAGCAATGGCGGCGAAACACATCAGGTGGCGGATGACGAGCATCCGGTACTGACCACCAACCACGGCATCCCGATCAGCGACAATCAGAATCAGTTAAAGGCGGGCGCACGCGGCCCGGTGCTGTTGGAAGACGAAATCTTCCGCGAGAAAATCAACCATTTCGACCATGAGCGCATCCCCGAACGCATCGTTCATGCGCGCGGCAGCGCAGCGCACGGCTATTTCGAATGCACCGACAGCCTGGCCGACATCACCTGCGCGACCTGTTCCAGAAGAAGGGCCAGCGCACCGAAGTGTTCGCGCGCTTTTCCACGGTCGCCGGGGGTGCGGGATCGGTCGACACCCCGCGCGACGTTCGGGGCTTTGCGGTCAAATTCTATACCCGCGAGGGCAATTGGGATCTGGTCGGCAACAACATCCCCGTCTTCTTCATCCAGGATGCGATCAAATTTCCCGACCTGGTCCATTCGGTGAAGATGGAGGCCGATCGCGGCTTCCCGCAGGCGGCCTCCGCGCACGATACCTTCTGGGATTTCATCTCGCTGATGCCCGAGGCGACGCACATGGCGCTATGGGCGATGTCGGATCGGACATTGCCGCGCACGCTGGCCAATATGGAAGGCTTTGGCGTGCACACCTTCCGCTTCATCTCGGCCGAGGGGAAGAGCACCTTCGTCAAATTCCACTGGAAGCCCAAAGCCGGGCTCGCCTCGACGATCTGGGACGAGACGGTCAAGATCGCCGGTGCCGACCCCGATTTCCACCGCCGGGACCTGTTCGAGCGGATCGGCCGGGGCGATTATCCCGAATGGGAATTGGGCGTGCAATTGTTCGACGAGGATTTCGCCAACAGCCAGCCGTATGACGTGCTCGACGCGACCAAGATCATCCCCGAAGAAGTGCTGCCGGTGCGCATCGTCGGCAAGATGGTGCTAGACCGATATCCCGACAATTTCTTTGCCGAGACCGAACAAGCGGCCTTCGTGCCGAGCCATGTGGTCCCCGGCATCGGTTTCTCCAATGACCCGCTGCTGCAGGGCCGCCTGTTCAGCTATACCGACACGCAATTGTCGCGGCTCGGCTCGGTCAATTTCCACCAATTGCCGATCAATGCGGCCAAGGGGCGCGAGGGTTGCCCGTTCCTGAACCAGCAGCGCGATGGCCATATGCAAATGCAGGTGCCTAAGGGCCGCGCCAATTATGAGCCCAACAGCTTGGCCCAGGCGGGCGAACCCGGTGGTGCCCGCGAGGACCCGGCAAATGGCTACAAGACCTTTGCCTCGGACGAGGAAGGGCAGAAGCTGCGTATCCGTCCGGAAAGTTTCGCCGACCATTATAGCCAGGCGCGGCTGTTCTTCCGGTCGATGGACCCGGCCGAGCAAGCGCATATCGCCTCGGCCTTCGTGTTCGAACTGTCGAAGGTATCGATCGAGCATATCCGCATCGCGATGATGGCGAATCTGCGCAACGTCGACGAGGATCTGGCGCAGCGAGTCGCGGACGGTCTGGGGATGAAACTGCCCAAGCTTCCGCCACTGCCGCACCGGTGCTCGACATGGAGCCCTCGCCTGCCCTCCGCATCATTCGCGGGCCGCTTGAGAAAGCGACGCTCGAAGGGCGGACGGTCGGCATTTTGTTCGCCGATGGCAGCGATGCGGGCGAGCTCGACCAAGTGACCAAGGCAGCAAAGGCCGCCGGCGGTCACCCGCTGACCATCGCGCCCAAGGTCGGCGCGGTAAAACTGTCGGACGGCAGCACGGTGAAGGCCGATGCGCAATTGGCCGGCCAGCCCTCGGTGACGGTCGACGCCTGCGCGGTGGTGCTATCCAAGGAGGGCTGCGCGATGCTGCTGAAGGAAGCGGCGGCGGTGCAATGGGTGATGGATGCCTTTGGCCATCTCAAGGCGATCGGCGCGAGTGCTGCGGCACAACCGCTGCTCGACAAGGCCGGGGTCGAGGCGGACGAAGGCATCACCGATCTCGGCGGCTTCGTCGAAGCCGCCAAACGCCGCTATTGGGACCGCGAGCCGAAGGTGCGCACCCTCGCTTAAACGTTGCCTGAAATGCAAAACGGCTGCTGCAAGGGATCTTGCAGCAGCCGTTTTCGCATGTGGCAGGGATCAGGGCACCGGGCCTAGGCCCGGCGCGCCATCGTGCTGCGCACCAGCCGTGCAACCAGGCCCGGCAAGCCAGCATAGTTCGCTTTGTGATACGGCGATTCGACACCCAGAGCGGCGCTCAGGCGGCGATGCGCCTCAAGCAGGTGATGATAGGGCACGCCCGGCAGCAAATGGTGCAGCGCGTGAAAGCGCAAGCCGACCGGTGCCCAGAGCAGCGGCAAGGTGGCGGGCGGCGGCACATTGACCGAATCGAGATATTGCGCGGTGACGGTCATCACCTCGCCGTCATTGTCCCACAGATGCGCGACCAGCGTGCGCACCTGGTTGAGCACATAGACGCCCGAGGTGATCGCCAGCAGAATCGCGAACTTGCCGAGCGGAAACACCCCGGTCGCGACAAGTACAACCAAGGTGATCGCCCAGGCGCTGCACGCGGCCTCCAGCCAGCGCCACTGCGCGGCCGCCGCGCCCTCTGGCATGCGACGCCGGAAGGACGGGTTGATCGACAGCGACGAATAGCGCTCGATCAGAATGCGGCGCATGCCGGGGATAACCAGCGACAGCGGCGTCAGCACGGCATAGCGCACCAGCAACGCGACCGGCGCGAGCATCGAGGTCAGGATGAACACCGGCAACGTCCACGGCTTCATCGATGCCAGCGGGAGATATTCCGGGTCCTCGCTCGTGCCATAGCGCGTGCGTGCGTGATGCAGATTGTGGACGCCTTCATACATGAAGGACGGCACCAGCAACGGAACCCCGGCAATGATGTTCCAGCCCAGGCGGAAGCCCGGCAGCGCGGTGTGTCGGATGTGCGTCACTTCGTGGATGAAGCTGCCCGCGCGATACAGCGCCAGCACCGCGACCACGCCCGCCACGATCACCCATCCGGCCGCATCGACGCTCAGCGCGATCGCCAGCGCACCGTAGCCGATCGCCGCCGAGACCAGCAGATCGGTCCAATAGATCGCCGGGTTGGGCGCGTTCAAATCTCGGGTAAGTTCCGCAGCGGTACGCAGCATCGCCTTGTCATCGGCGATCGTCGACAATCGCACGCGCGGCGCGATGCCAGCGGGCACACCAGCGCTGCGGTGCAGGGAAAGCGAAGTGTTCATGGAGTGCGCCATTGCAGGAAGATAGTGGCTAGATGGTGGCAGCAACAGGGGGTTAGTGGCACGCTTGACACCAGCCGCTGCACGCGAGACTGCTCGCTCGCTTTCCTTGAGGTGACCTGCCCGTGGCCAACGCTCCGCTTTCCATTCGCCCGATCGACAGCAAAGCCGATCGCAAGCGCTTCGTCGACCTGCCCTTCCGCTTATACGCCAACGATCCCAACTGGGTGCCGCCCCTGAAAGGCGAAGCGCTCGGGCTGATCACCCCCGCCAAGAACGGCTGGTTCAGCCATGCCAAGGCACAACTGTTCCTGGCCGAGCGCGACGGCAAGGTGGTCGGTCGCATTTCCGCGCATATCGACACCCTGGCGCTGGAGATGGATCCGGGCAAGGGCTTCGGCCCCGGCTGCGGCCAGTTCGGCCTGCTCGACGCCGAGGATGGCGATATCGCAAAGGCGCTGATCGCCACTGCCGAAGGATGGCTGCGCGACCAGGGGATGACGCGCGTGCTGGGCCCGATCAGCATGTCGATCTGGGAAGAGCCCGGCCTGCTGGTCGAGGGGTTCGATCACCCGCCGACGATCATGATGGGCCATGCCAAGCCCGAATATCGCGGCTGGATCGAGGCGGCAGGCTATACCCAGGTCAAGGAATTGCTGACTTACGAGCTTGATATCACCAAGCCGTTTTCGCCGCTGCTGCAGCGAATCATCGCCTCGGGCGAGAAAAACCCGCGCATCCGTATCCGCAACGTCGACAAGACCAAGTTCGACGAAGAAGCCGCCATCATCCTGACGATCCTAAACGATGCCTGGTCGGACAATTGGGGCTTCGTGCCGTTGACGCCGCCCGAGATCAAGGATGTCGGCGTCAAGCTGAAGCCGATCGTGTTCAACGACTTGATCCGCATTGCGGAAGTCGACGGCAAGCCGGTCGCCTTCATGATCACGCTGCCCGATCTCAACGAGGCGATCATGCCGCTCAGGGGCAATTTGCTGCCGTTCGGCTGGGCAAAGCTGCTGCTGTGGCTGCGTCGGCCGCGCGTAAAAACGATGCGCGTGCCGCTGATGGGGGTGCTGAAAGAGCTGCAATCCTCGCGCCTGGCAAGCCAGCTCGCCTTCATGATGATCGAATATATCAAGCAGGCGTCGGTCGCCAATTATGGAGCCACGCGCGGCGAGATCGGCTGGATCCTGGAAGACAATCAAGGCATGCGCTCGATCGCCGAAGCGATCGAATGCACGATCAACAAACGCTACTGGATCTACGGCAAGACGCTGTAGCGCCCGTGCCTGCCGCCGGGGTGCGGTGCCGCGCAGGATCGCGGCACCGAAACCCCGTTGCGCTCACCGCTTGGCGAGCGGATCGAAACCGTCTTGGCTGATCCAGTCCTGCCGCGTCTTGCAAATTTTATGGGACAGGTGCGAGCCGGTAACGGTATCCACCACGCAGTATTTCTGCGCGGCCTTTTCGCTCGGCGCACGCTGGGTCGATCCCACTGGCTGGCTTTCGGCAGCAACGGGCTTGGCATCGCGTGCAACGACGGGCGATGCGGTGACGCTCAGCAAGGCGCTCGAGGCAATCAGGAAAAGGGTGGTCATGGTCGGTCCTCCGCTAGATCGGCGGGTTCCGGTGGTCGGCCCGCAACCGTGTTAGTGCATTACTCATGCCAAACACTGAAAGGACGTATTTTCAGAGACTTATCGATATTATTGAACCGGAAATGAATAGCAAAGCCCGCCAACTTTCGGGAACTCGTCCGATTTGATGGGATGGGCACGGGTCAGAAGCGCCGCGAAATCCCGACATAAAGTTCCATGTCCGGTGCCGCGCGATTGAGGCCAGCGACCGCGCCCACGTCGAATTGCAGATCCTTCCTCGCCTTCCACGCGAGTGAAGCGGATCCGAGCACTTGTGTGGTCTTTTCCTCGGGATCCTCGTCCCGTAGCACCTGACTATCCAGCGTGAAGGTCAGGTGATGCGGCAGTTTCACCCCGACACCGACGACTTCCGAATAGGCGATATGGCGACCATGGCCGCTGAGATTGACGGCGGCATCGACCTCGCTGGTGGTGACCAAGTTCACCGTTTTGCTCAGATCCAAGGTCGCGGGGACGATGACGCCCGCGCCCCAATCGCCCGCCCCCACCGGCGTGCGGCCAACCGGCATGCTGACGAAGGGCTGCACCGCAATCGACGCCCCATTGCCGTCGGGATGCAGCAGATTCGCCTTGAACCCCAGCGTCGCATCGCCAACCCGCCCGGCATTTTCGACAGCCTGCGTCGCCTTGTCGCGGGTGCGGACATGGCCATAGGGCGTCCAGCCGAATTGCGCCTCGATCGTATCGGTGACTCCGACGCGCACGAACGTGTCCCCCAGCAACACCGTATCGGTACGCCGATCGGGCTGATTGTCGAGCGTCCAGTCGGTGATCGCGGTTTCGACCGAGACGTGCTTCGGCGCGATCGTGCACGCAGTCGTGCCGAGGCTTGGCCGGGTCGGGCAATAGCTTCGGTCCTCGGCATGTGCCACGCCCGGCACCAGCATCGCGATGGCCGCCAATCCCCCGTAGCGTAGCGTCATGCAGCATCCTCCGCACGACCTCCGTGCGGGCCGTTGCGGGTCTAACGCAGTTCTACCCAAGTGGGTGCATGGTCGCTTGCTTTTTCACGCCCGCGATAGGCCTTGTCGACGCTCGCATCGATCAGACGGTCGGCCGCAACCGGGCTCAGCAGCAGGTGATCGATGCGGAAACCCGCGTCGCGCTGCCACGCGCCCGCCTGATAGTCCCAGAAGGTCCATACGCCCCCACCGGGATGCCGCGTGCGCAATGCATCGGTCCAGCCCTGCGCGAGCAACGCCCGAAAGCCCGCCCGGCTCTCGGGCTGCATCAACGCATCGTCCTGCATTGCCCGCACCGAATAGGTGTCGTCATCATTGGGAATGACGTTGTAGTCGCCCGCCAGCACGACCGGGGTTTCCTCCGCCAGCAAGTCGCGCGCGCGCGCTGCCAGCCGATCGATCCAGCGCAGTTTATAGTCGAATTTGGGCCCTGGCTGCGGATTGCCGTTGGGCAGATACAGCGACGCAATCGTTACCCCGTTTACCTCGGTTTCGAGATAGCGACTGTGATCATCCTCGGTCTCGCCCGCCAGCCCGCGCTGCCGTTCGATCGGGTCCTGCCCCTTGGCGAGCACGGCCACGCCGTTCCAGCTCTTCTGCCCGTGCCACACCGCGCCATATCCGGCGGCGCGAATGTCGGCCTCGGGGAAGGTCTCGTCGCTGGTCTTGAGCTCCTGCAGGCACACCACGTCTGGCTGCTGTTCGGCAAGATATTCCAACAGGCGCGGCAGGCGCGCCTTGATGCCATTGATATTGTAGGTAACGATCTTCACGCGGCAGCGCCCCTTTGTCCGGGGCGGACGTTACACCGAGAAGCTGGAACCGCAACCGCAACCCGACGCGGCATTGGGGTTGGTCACCTTGAAAGCGGCACCGCCGAGTTCCTCGACATAGTCCACCGCCGACCCGCGCACGAGATCGAGGCTGATCGAATCGACCACCAGCCGCACGCCGTCCTGCTCGGCGATCGCATCATCGGCGTCGACCGATTCGGCAAAACCGAATTTATATTGGAAGCCCGAGCAACCGCCGCCATCAACCGACAGACGCAAGATAGCGGGCTTGCCCTGTTTCGCCGCAATCGTCGCAACGCGTGCGGCAGCGGATGGGGTCAAGATGATGTCGGGGGCGAGGATAGCATCCATGCGCAAGAGATAGGCGCTCGTGCCGGGATCGGCAACCGCGCGCCGCCCAACGTTTTGCCCAATCAGTCCGCCGCAGCCGGGCCGCCCACCGCCACCGGGATCGTGTGGATCGAGCGATCCTGCGCCGCCAGCAGATAATCGGCGGTCTGCAGGAACGGCACCGGGTTCACCGCATGGCCATCGATCCGCACTTCATAATGCAGATGCGGCCCGGTCGAACGCCCGGTCGAGCCCATCAACGCGATCAACTGCCCACGATGCACGCGCGTGCCTGCCTCGACCAGGATCTTGGACAGATGGCCGTAGCGGGTCTGGATCCCCTTGCCGTGGTCGAGCTCGACCAAATTGCCATAGCCGCCCGAACGCTCAGCGCGATCGACCATACCATCGGCAGTCGCGTAGACCGGCGTACCGACCGGCCCGGGGATATCGACACCGGCATGCATTGCCGCGGTCCCGCGGAACGGATCGGAACGGATGCCGTAATTGCTGGTGAACGCCAGATGCTCGACCGGCTGCGCCGACGGGATCGCGATGACGCCATGCTCCAGCGTATCCAGCTTCTTCCACGTCATGAACAGCGAGCGAAACTGGGTGTCGGCGCGCAAATCGGCCTCTGCCGCCGCGCTATCCGCCGCTTCGAACGGGCCGCCCATGGCGGGCTGGCGCGGCATCAGGCGTTCCGGTGCCAGACCAAGGCTGCGGACATGCGCGACGGCGCGGACAAAACGCTGTTCGGCAACACGCTGCGCGCGCGCAGCGACCGCAACTTGCTGCTGCTCGACCTTCTTGAGCGGTGCGACGACATCAGCGGCCAACGCGTCGGCCTTGGGATCGATCGTCGGCGTTGGCTGCGACAGCGCGGCGACATCACCCTTGCCGGAAACGACCGCAACCAGCAGCGCCTGGCGCTGTTCGACGCGCTTGGCATGCGCCTGCGCTGCGGCCTTGATCGAGGCGACGTCGGCCTGCATCTTGCGGACGCGGACCTGCATCTGGGCGACCTTGGCTTCGGGCGACAGCGGTGCACCGACGATGCCCGTCATCGCGACCGCACCAACGGCGGCTTGCGCCACGCCATAGGCCGAGAAGCACAGCGTAACGCCGGCAACCCCCGCCATCGTGGCCTGCGCACGCGCGCCGAGGCTGAAGCGCTTCAGGTCGCGCCCATCATGAAAGATAAAGTCGCGGGTCTTGAAATAGGCCTTGAGGCGCGACACCAGCCGCACGCCAGACGCAATCGAAATTGAGTTCATGTGACCCCGGCGACCTATTTTTATGCGAATGCCGGAAAACGCCAGCGCCCGCCCCTCTATCGCCCGCATACAGCCCCCCTGCATCCGGACGGCCAGTGTGTGACGGAGTTTGTGACACTCGGGCAAGGCCTTCCGCGACAGGTCACGTTGAAGCGGCTGATCGTTGCGCCGAGTCGTTGGGCAAATCGTTAAGGCTATCCGTAAAGCCCGCGAATCGAATCGGTCACCCGAGCGCGCGAACCGCCTCGAGCACATCGACGACATGCCCAGGCACCTTCACCTTGCGCCAATCGCGCACCAGAATGCCCGCCGCATCGAACAGGAAGGTCGAGCGATCGATGCCCATATAGGTCTTGCCATACAGCTTCTTCTCGACCCACACGCCGAACGCCTGCATCGCCGCATCGCTATCGTCGGTGGCGAGCGGCACCGTCAGATCGTATTTGTCGATGAACTTCTGGTGCTTGGCCGGCGTATCCCGCGAAACGCCGAGAACGGCCGCCCCCAGCGCCTGAAATTCTGCATAATGGCTGCTGAAATCCTGCGCTTCGCGCGTGCAGCCGGATGTGTCGTCCTTGGGGTAAAAATACAGGACGAAAATCTTTCCGACATAGTCGCGCAGGTTGAGGCGCTCTCCGGTCGGGGTGGCAAGGTCAATCGCAGGAAGCGCCCCGCCTTCTTCGATGATCGTCACGGCTCCACACCTTCCACATCCGCCAGCCAGATGGCAACCTCCTGCCGGGTCGTTTCGAGCGATGCAAGAACCTCGACCCAGTCCGCCAGTCCCAGCGCGCGCGCGACCAGGCCCTGCGTCGCCGGGCGCGGCGGCTGGGCGTCGGGCGCAACCAGCCGCAGCGTGACGAGCAGCCGCGTCAGGAAATCATGCGCCGCGAGCATCTCAGACGGGGCCCGTCCTGCGGCGATCAACGCCGCGATGCGACGCGCAAATTGGGATCGAGGCCAAGGCCGGTCTCAAGTTGCATCATATGGACCGCGAATTCGAGGTCGACCAAGCCGCCGGGCAGCAGCTTTGCATCGAGCGGTCCGAGCGGCGGTTTATGCGCCGCCATTTCGGCGCGCATCGCGATCGCGTCGGCCACAACGTTGCGCACGGGACGATCGCCGCGCAGCACGTCCCCGATCACCGTGTCGACGGCGGCGCGCGCGGCGGGCGATCCGAACACCGGCCGCGCCCGCGCCAGCGCCATATGCTCCCACGTCCACGCGCTTTCGCGCTGATAGCGTGCAAAACCTTCCAACGAGACGCTGAGCGGACCCTGCGTGCCCGATGGCCGCAAGCGGGTATCAATCTCGTAGAGCGGCCCCAAGGCGGTCGGCACCGAAAGCGCGGCGCTGATGCGCTGCGCAAGACGGTTGTAATAGAGCACCGCACCGAGCGGCTTGGGTCCGTCGGATTCGGCGAGATGATCGCCGGTGAAGAGATAGATGAGATCAAGGTCAGAGGCATGGGTCAGCGCCCCCCCGCCCATCCGCCCAAGCGCCAGAATGATCAGCTCGCTGCCGGGCACAGTGCCATGGCTGCCCGAAAACTCGGTGATCGTCGCCTCGGCCAGCACCCCGATCGCCGCCTCCGCCACACGGGCATAGCCCGCCGAAACCGCGAGCGGATCCGACGCACCCGACACGATTTGCGTGCCCAGGGCGAAGCGCTTTTCGCCGACGACGCGCCGCACATGATCGAGCCGTGCCTGATAATCCGCCCCCGCCGCCATTTCGCAGGCGAGCGTCGCCGTATCGGCCACCGGATCGAGTGCGGTTGCGTCGATCAGTCCGTCGAACAGTTCCGGCCGTCGCGCCAATTCTT
This sequence comes from Sphingomonas sp. Ant H11, assembly GCF_000797515.1. Lineage (GTDB taxonomy): Bacteria > Pseudomonadota > Alphaproteobacteria > Sphingomonadales > Sphingomonadaceae > Sphingomonas. The sequence continues at coordinate 16,506 of NZ_JSBN01000047.1, read as the reverse complement.
CGGCCAGCGTCTCGGCGTGGCTGAGAATCAACCCCAGCAACCGCGCCAGTGCAGGCCGTGCCTCCAGCAACCGGAAGAAATTGACCGCGCTCGACAGCCGCGCCAGCATCCGGTCCAGCCGAACGATCGCGCCTTGCGGGTCGGGGGCCTTGCCCAGCGCGGCAACCAGGCCGGGCAAAACCGCCTCGAGCGCCGACCGCGCCGCAGGGCTGCGCAAAGCGGGATAGGTGCCGCTCCGCCACTGCTCAATGCGTTGCGTTGCCACATCGCCATCACCGAAACCGGCCTGGCTGAGCTGCGCCAAAAGGTGGTCCCGGTCGAAAGACAAAGCGTCGCCGTCTTCGGGATCCAGCGCATCATAGCTTGCCGCAGTCGCCAGAACATGCGGCCGCAACAGGTCCAGAAGGGCGTTCGCGTCCTCGAGTCCGTGCAACTTCGCGACGCCATCGAGCGCTGCGCCCGTCGGCAAATGGTGCGTCTGGCGATCGTCGATCATTTGCACGCGATGTTCGATCGTGCGAAACAGCGTGTAGGCGCGCACCAGCGCCGCCGCTTCCGCAGCATCCACCCAGCCCGCCGCCGCCAGCGCCCCCAATGCATCCCGCGTTGCCGGAACGCGCAGCGCCGGATCGCGCCCGCCGTGGATCAATTGATGAATTTGCGCGAAGAATTCGACCTCGCGAATACCGCCGCGTCCGCGCTTGAGGTCAAAGCCCGGGCCGAACGCTTGCCCGCGCGCATGATGATCGCGGATTCGGCGCGAAATGCCGCGGATTTCGCCGATCGCGCCGAAATCGAGCGCACGCCGCCATACGAACGGCTTAACCGCTTCGAGAAAACGGGTCCCCAGTGCGATGTCACCTGCTGCCGCCCGCGCCCGGATAAAGGCCGCGCGCTCCCACGGCAGTGCCAACGATTCGTAATAGGAAAGCGCCGCATCGACCGACAAAGCGATCGGCGTCACCTCCGGCGACGGGCGCAGGCGCAAATCGACGCGCAGGACATAGCCATCGCCGTCCCGCGCCTGAAGGATCTCGACCACCCGCTTGCCGATCCGAACGGCCGCTTCTTCCGGCGCTTCGCGGGGCCGGCACGGCAGCGTTGCCGGGTCAAACAGCAGGATCGGATCGATGTCGGACGAATAATTCAGTTCCCGGCTGCCTGCTTGCCCAATGCGATCGCGGTGAAGCCCTGCAGGGGGGCGTCCGGCGTGCGCTCCGCAATCGCGGTGACAATCGCGGAATCGAGCGCTCGATCGGCAAAATCGGACAGGGCGTGTGTCACCGCCGTCAAATCGTCGCATCCGGCGAGATCGCCGATCGCCACGCGCAGCGCGAGCCGCCGCCGCTCGAGCCGTAGGCGTCGTGGCGTCGGCATGTCGGCGAGATCGCGCGCCAGGCTATGAAGCTCGGGCAGGACGCCATTTTCCAGCATCGCCGCCATCTCCGGCTCGCGCTGCAACAGCATGCTCAAAAACGACGACCATTGTCGCGCGCGGGCAACAGCATCGATGATACGCGGGTCGAAAAGCATGTCTTTCCCGTATCGCGATGATTTCAGGCCGATATGGCACAATGGGCGAGCAACAAAAGGCGTCTTCGTCCGTTATTGACATATGTCAATGTGCGATGCCCCTTATACGCGGAACTCGAGCGATATGCTTTACGTCGTTGCAGCACCATCGCGCTCCGACGCGCTGAGGGTAACCCTCCACACCGCATACACCACGCCTGATGCAGACGACTCCTTTGCGGACTTGCTACAGGCGCTGGATCGTGTGCCGATTACCAGGCAAATCGCGAGATAACGATCTCAGCCGCGATCGCGGCTGAGATCGTCGACTCGCCCATAATGGTGTCCAGGGCGGACATGCCGGGCTCATTGGAGTGTGTGCGGCGCGATGCCAGCGTATTGTCGTTCATGACGGCTTCCAGCGCGACCCGGCCTCGCGCGACGCGGCTCTTGATCGTCCCGACGGCGACCCCGCAAATCTCGGCGGCCTCCTCATAGGCAAAGCCACCCGCACCAACCAGAATCAGCGCTTCCCGCTGTGGCTGCGGCAAATGCAGCAATGCACGCTGCATATCGCCCAACTCGACATGCTTATCCTGGCTCGCCGGCGCGGCAAGGATACGATCCGCCACCAAATCGTCCCACTCGCCTTTGAAGCGCGCGCGGCGCATCTGGCTGAGATAGAGATTGCGCAGGATGATGAAGGTCCACGCCCGCATGTTAGTGCCGGCCTGAAAGCGCAACCGCGCCGCCCACGCCTTCATCAACGTTTCCTGGACGAGATCATCTGCCAGATCGCGATTGCCGGAAAGCGAGCGCCCGAAAGCACGCAGATGAGGTATGACCTGCGCCAACTGAGTTTTGAACTCGGCGTCGGAAAGCGAAACGTGCTCGACGACCTCGGGCGCTGCCTCGTCTTCTTCCTGGTCAATCGCGTCGGTCATGAAATATAGTCTCGCGTAGCGGAACACAGATGGGCCCGACGGACGCCGAAGTCCATCACGCCTGCGGCATCGAAAAATTCAGCGGTAGAGAAACAGCAGCGCAGCAAACACCACCACAACCAGCGTCAACGAGATCGCGAGGACGTAACGCGTAACGTGCGGAGTCGCCCCGGCACGTGCATCTTGGCCGCTCAGTTCGATTTTCTCGTCGTCCGCCATAAGCGCCCCCGTGTCGTTGTGGCTCCGTATCGTATGGAACCCAACCCACGGGGGCACGAATCGGTTCCCTTAAGCGGCGGGAACGGTTGCCTGGTCGAAGAACAGAGCTTGCGCAATCGCCGCTTTCACGGTCGAGCGCTGGAAGGGCTTGGTGATCAGGAAGGTCGGCTCGGGGCGCTCGCCCGTCAACAACCGTTCCGGGAAAGCCGTGATGAAGATGACCGGCACTTCGAATTCGGCAAGGATATCCTTGACCGCGTCGATGCCGGAACTGTCGTCGGCCAACTGGATGTCGGCCAGCACCAAGCCGGGACGGTCCTCCATCGCCAGTGCAACGGCCTCGTCGCGCGTGACTGCGACACCGGTCACTTCATGGCCGAGATCGCGAACGATCGTTTCGATATCCATCGCAATGATCGGCTCATCTTCGATGATCAGCACCCGCGCGCGCGTCTGCTTTTCGATCTCGCTCAGCGCCTCGGCGACCAGCGCTTCAACCTCGCTGGTGTCGACATCGATCAGATAGGCTGCATCCTCGGGCGTGAAGCCCTCCATCGCGGTGAGCAACAGGGCCTGGCGCGATAGCGGGGTCATCCGGGCGAGGCGTGCCCGCGCGATCGCTTCCTGACCGTCACCGTCCGCCGCGCTCATATTTTCCGGGCTCTCGTCGTAATTGGTCGAGTTCCAGATGGCGTGGAACATCCGATACAGGCCCAGCCGCGGGTCAACCTCACGCGGGAACTCTTCGGGTGCGGCGACGATCGCCTCAAGCGTGGCGCGCACATAACGATCGCCGTGCGATTGGCTGCCCGTCAGGCACGCGCGTAGCGGCGCAGGAACGGAAGATGGGGGGCAAGTTGCTGTCCTAGCGACATGACTGTCGGAGTCTCCCTGAGATAATCTCGAAGGGCCTTGTGGAAGCGGCCCCCCGCATATGCAACGCGTTTTGTTGCTCCGATGGCATCGGAGTTAATTCGCATTGGGCATGGAACCAACGACGCGCAATTTGGTTTCATGGGGGAACTCGGAGCGATGCAATCTGTTTTTACGGGTTCACCGTATCATATGGTTCAAGCCGGATTGTTACGGCCGCATTTTAACACTATCCGGCATGTCCGGGTTTTCAGGGGGACGGCATTGCGTTCGGGCGACGAATCTTCAAAGAAGCCGGGTGCGGCACGCGCGGCCGATACCGGCGCGAAGGTTCAAAGCAAGGACCGCGATATGGGCGCGGCCTTGCGCACCGTCTATCAGCGCACGGTGGAGGAAGCGATTCCGCCCGAAATGCTGGATCTTTTAGGAAAATTGGACTGATTTCCCGATGACGGATATCGCCGGGGACCCCGCCCCCGCGCGTCCGGGAAGCGGTCTGGTCGATCGCATCCCGACAGGTGCGAAAATTTTTCTGATTCTCAGCGCCGCGCTTCTGCCACTGGCGATCATCGCCTTCTTTGCAACATTGCGCACGGCGGAACTCGCCGATGAGGCAACGCAGGCCCAGCTGCGCGTCACGACAACCGAAAGCGCCCGCAAGCTCGCCATCGAGTTGGTCGGGGATATGACCGCGCTGCGTGTGTCCCTCAACGCATTGGAGGCAGATCCGGGAGACGCTCCGAGTTGCGCCCGGGCGCAGGGCGTATTCGCGCCGCAAATCGCTGCGGGCACGCGTTTCATGATTATGGATGCCCGCAGTCGCCTGATCTGCGGCGAGCAACTGCCGGTGGCACCCTGGCCTACCGCAGCCGGTGCCGAAAAGACCATCGCGGCACGGATATACCCGGGTCGGGGGCTGACGCTTGCCACAACGAGCGCGTCGGGACGAACCCGCGCCGCCGCCTTTTTTCCCCGTCGATGTTCTCGCGGCAACCGCCGCCCCGAGCGGCTATGCCATGCCTTATGAAGCGCGTCTGGTGCTCGGAACCGATGCGCTCATACTCTCCGACCTGCCACGACAAGCCCCCCTGGAACGCCGCGCGGGCCTGAGCATGGGGATTGGGCTTGGAGAAATCGCGCTTACCACGCGCATGCGCAGCGCCCCGATCACTTCACCCGTTCTGGTCTCGCTCATCCTGCCCATCATCATGTGGGCGGCCGCAGCCGGCATTGGCTGGTTTGTGGTCGATCGCCTGCTGATCCGGTCGCTGCGACAGTTGCGTTCCCGCGTAGCCAATTTTGTGCCAGGCGAAGAAATCGATCCGGGCGCAATGCACGCGCTCCCGGCACAGGAAATTCGTGAATTGGGGGAAACCTTTCGGGCGATCAGCCGGACGGTTGCCGAACATGAAGCCGGGCTGGCCGAAGGCTGGTGCGCCAGACAAAGCTGACCCGCGAAGTCCATCATCGCGTCAAAAACAATCTTCAGGTCATTTCCAGCCTGATAAACTTCCACGCCCGGGCAGCACGGAGCGCAGAGGCAACGCAGGCTTACGCATCGATCCAGCGTCGAGTAGATGCGCTCGCCGTGGTCCACCGCAACCATTTTGCCGAGCTTGAGGAAAATCGCGGACTTTCGCTACGCTCGGTCATTGGCGAACTCGCCTCCAATATCCGCGCGACCGCGCCGGACGATTCGCCGATCGGCGTTACGCTCGACATTGCGCCCTATCTGGCGAATCAGGATGTCGCGATTGCGATCGCTTTCCTGCTGACCGAGATCGTCGAATTGGCGATGACGGTCAGCCCGACGGCACAAGTTCGCATTTCCATCGGTGCCGCCCCCACCGACGATCGCGCCATATTGAGGGTCAACTCTCCAGCTCTGGTCGACGATGACAGAATGCGGGCATTGGTCGCCGAACGTTACGGCCGGGTGATCGAAGGGCTCGCGCGCCAATTGCGGTCGAAGCTTCACTACGATCCACTGGTCGGCGCTTATGAGATCGCCGTTGCAGTAACCGGGCGCGATTGAATTTCGCGCCATAAAAAAAAAACGCCGAGGTCAAATTTTTTCGGAACCGAAGCGCGCGAGGCCCGTTTTCAGGTTCGGATAGCGACTTTATGCCCCCCCGCTCTCGCTATCCAAGACACGGGCCTGGCCGCGCTTCCCCTTCCCCCCCCCGGTAGCGCGTCCAGGCCCAAGCTTTTTCATCCGTTGCGCCTGACCGCGCGCGTTATCTCGACGAGGCGGAACCAAGCGTATCGCCAAACATTGGGAGCGAGGCATCCGGGCTATCCCGGACAGTCTTCAGGAGAGTATCATGCGCAAGATCACCACGATCGCTATCGCCGCTACCGCGTTGCTGCTGGGCGCGTGCAACACCGTCGAAGGCGTCGGCAAGGATGTGAAATCGGCAGGCGACACCGTCGCCAAAACGGCCGACAGCGCCAAATAAGCCTTTACCGACCGATCGAAGGCCGTCTCGATGATGCGGGGCGGCCTTTTGCTTGTCAGCTTTCGACCAATTCCGTCGCCGCCTCTTTGCCGCGCCGCCGCTCGGTAAACCAGATCGCGATCAGCGCGAGCTCGTACAGTGCGACCAGCGGGATCGCGAGGATGATCATCGAACCGGCATCGGGCGGGGCCAACACCAGCGCCACCGCGAAGCAGCCGACGATCGCGTAGCGCCGCCCACTGACCAATTGCTTGCGCGTCACCAGCCCGGCGCGCTCGACCAGCATCAGCAGGATCGGCAACAGGAAAGCCAGCCCGAAGGCAAACAGAAACTGCATCACGAAATCGAGATAGGACGCAACCGAGGTCAGCGCCTCCTGCTCGACGCCACCCAGATTGCCCTGGAAGCTCAAGAAAAAATGCAGCGCCGAGGGGATGGCAACAAAATACGCCATCGACGCACCAAGGATAAACAGCACCGGCGTGGCGAACAGAAACGGCAGGAGCGCACGCTTTTCCTTGCGGTAGAGCCCCGGCGCGACAAAACCCCACAGTTGGTTCGCAATGACCGGGAACGAGATCATGATCGCGGCGAACAATGCCACCTTCAACTGCACAAAAAAAGCCGTCGAACACGCCGATCGTCACGATCCGTTTCTGCCCGGCCGCGAGCAGCGGATGCACCAGCACCGTGAATATTTCGCGCGAGTAGATATAGGTGCCGATCAACGCGACCAGCACCGATACGATGCAGAAGAACAGCCGACGGCGCAGCTCGATCAAATGATCGAGCAGCGGCGCCCGGCTCGCTTCGAGGTCATCGATCGGAGCGTTCACGGATGCGCCTTGGGCTCGGCATCGCCCGGCAATGCGACCGGCGGGGCACCATGCACATTTGGCGGCGCTACCATCACCGGCGGCGCATCTCCGTCATGGGCGTCGTGCGGCAGGGCGGCGGGCGTATCGGCCATCGGTAGCATCTGGACGGGCTCGGGCGGGTGCTCGCGCATGATCCGCGCGTTTTCGGCCGCCCATTTCTTTTCCATTTCCTGCAACTCGGCCTCGCGCACCATGTTGTCGAAGCCTGAGCGAAACTGATTGGCGACGCCGCGCACACGCCCGACCCATTGCCCGGCAATCCGCATCGCCTTGGGCAAATCCTTGGGCGGGATGACGAGCAAGGCCACGACCCCGAGCAGGATCACCTCGGAGGATGCGACATCGAACATGGCAGCGGAGCGCTAAATCAGATTTCGGTTTCGCGAATGCGATTGCCATCGCGGTCGAACACCGGTTCCGCCGCCTTCTTGGCTTCGATCCGGCTTGGTTCGCGCACAGGCTCGTCGTCTTCAGCCATACCCTTCTTGAACGACTTGATGCCCTTGGCGACGTCGCCCATCATGTTCGAGAACCGGCCACCACCCAGGACGAGGATCGCGATCCCGCCGAAGATCAGCCAGTGTACAAAACTCAAACCACCCATGATCGATCTCCTGAATTCCCTCCTATCTAGTCCTCCTCGTCGGAAACTTCCACCTCTCCCATGGTATCGACCCGTTCGAAGGCGAGATCGACCGGATCGAGCAGGCCCGCCGCGCGCAAATCGTCGATCCCAGGCAAGTCGCGCCTGCTGGCGAGACCGAAATGCGCCAGGAAGCCCGGTGTGGTTGCGTACAGCAACGGTCGCCCCGGCACCTCGCGCCGCCCGGCGGGCCGAATCCAGCCCGCCTCCATCAACACGTCCAGCGTACCCTTGGAAATCGCGACCCCGCGAATGGCCTCGATCTCGGCGCGAGTCGTCGGCTCGTGATAGGCGATGATCGCCAGCGTCTCGATCCCCGCGCGGCTGAGCTTGCGCGGTTCCTCATGCGTGCGGCGCAGCAAATGCGCCATGTCGGCGGCGGTCTGGAAATGCCAGCGGTCGCCGCGCTGCACCAGTTCGATGCCGCGCCCGGCATAATCAGCTTGAAGGGTGCGGAGCGCGGCGCGCACCTCCACACCCTCCAGATGCGTACGGATCGCATCGACGGTCATCGGCTCGGTCGCTGCGAACAGCACCGCCTCCACCGCGCGGACCAGCGGATCGGGCGCGCTCATGCCAAGGCCCGGATGTAGAGCGGCGCAAAGGGCGATTGCTGGCGCAGTTCAATCCTGCCCTGCTTGGCCAGTTCCAGCGCGGCGAGAAAGCTGGAGGCGAGCGCCGATTTGCGAAAGGCACCATTCGCTTGCTCGGGTAGAAAGCTTTCGATCGTCGCCCAATCGATTTGCGTGCCGACCAGCGCCGACACCCGCTCCAGCGCCGTCTCCAACGTCATCACCGCGCGATGCGCCACGACATGCAGCACCGGGCGTGTGCGCGCGCTGATGACGCCATACGCCGCGATCAGATCGTAGATTTCGGCCTGCCACAGCGCCTTGCGCTGCGTCCGCAAGCCCTCCGGCGCGCCCCGCAAAAACACGTCGCGCCCGACCCGATCGCGCGCCACCAGCCGAGCGCCGGCCTCGCGCATTGCGCTCAGGCGCTCGAGCCGCAGGTGCAACCGCAGCGCCAGTTCCTCGGGCGACGGCTCGATTTCGGGGTCGCGTGGCAGCAGCAGGCCCGATTTCAGATAGGCAAGCCACGCCGCCATCACCAGATAGTCGGCGGCGAGCTCCAACTTGATCGCGCGCGCCTCCTCGACGAAGCGCAGATATTGGTCGACCAGCGCCAGGATCGAAATCGCCTTCAGATCCACCTTCTGATTGCGCGCAAGCGCCAGCAGCAGGTCGAGCGGGCCTTCCCACCCCTCCAAATCCAGCGTGAGCGTTTCTGGTTCGTCGGTCACAAACGAAGCCTAGCAAATCCTCCCCATGCCGGGGAGGATTTTAAGTGAGCGCTAAGAGGGCGTCGCGTTTGGCGATCAACGCTGCCACATCGCCCTCGGCACGCACACCCGCCACCGTCGCCATCGCGCGATCGAGCCGCGCGCTCGACACTGGCGACATCTCGTCCAGCCGGTCGACGATCGCCTCCATTTCGTCCATCCGCCCCCAACAATCGAGCACCAGATCACACCCGGCGGCAATCGCCCCCGCCGCTTTGTCGGCCGCCGTGCCCGATAGCGCCTTCATATCGATGTCATCGGTCATCAACAGTCCGTCAAAACCGATCCGCTGCCGGATGATCTGCTCGACCACCACCGGGGAAAGCGTCGCCGGGTGGGCGGCGTCCCAGGCTTCGAACACGATATGCGAGGTCATCCCCATCGGCGCGTCGTTGAGCCGTGCGAACGGCTCCAGATCGACCTCCAATTCGGCATCGGAGGCGGTGACGGTCGGCAGATGGTAATGCGTATCGAGCTTCGCGCGGCCATGCCCGGGCATATGCTTGACCACCCCGACCACGCCGCCACGCTGCAACCCCTGCAGGATCGCCCGGCCCAAAGCGGCAACGCGCATCGGTTCCGACCCAAGCGCACGGATCGTGATCGCCTCGGTCGTGTCGGGCTGCACCACGTCGAGCAGCGGCAGGCAATCGACGTTGATGCCAACTTCAGCCAGCATCAAAGCGATCGCCTCGGCATTGGCGCTTGCCGCCTCGATCGCGGAGATGGGCGCAATGTCGTACAGCGCATCGAACGCGGGGCCCGCCGGGAAGCTCGGCCATTCGGGCGGCCCCATCCGTGCGACGCGGCCGCCCTCCTGATCGATCAGGATCGGTACGTCGTCGCGCCCCGACAGGTCGCGCAGACTATCGGTCAGCGCCCGCACTTGCGCGCGACTCTCGATATTGCGTTTGAACAGAATATACCCGGCGGGGTTAGCACTCGCGAAGAAGGCGCGCTCGGCGGGGGTCAGGGCAAGGCCGGAAAGGCCGAAGATGACGGGCTTCATACCCGCTGCCTACAAGCCCGACGCCAGCCTGAGTAGTCTATACCGCCGACGACCGACCAAAAAGCCGAACGGCGCGCCTCAATCGTGCGGTACGAAGCACGCCTGTCCCGCCGCAGCCAGCTTGCCGCACAGGCTGCTGGCCTGCCCCGCGCTGCCCGCATTCACGCGCAAGCGGTACACCGTCTTGCCGTTCACCTGTGCCGCCTGCACCGATTTCCCAAGCGGCGCGAGATAGCCGTAGGTCTTGGAGATCTTGGTCCAGGCCGAATTTGCCTCGGCTTCGTCCGGGAAGGAGCCGAGCTGGACTAGCGCGCCGCCCGATGGCGCGCCCTTGGCACCTGGAATCGCCGTCACGGCCTTGTCCGATCCGGTAGCAACCGGGGTCGGCGCGACCTTCTTGCCCTCGACCGGCTTCTCCGGCAGCGCCTTCATGTCGATCGACGCATTCGCGGTCCCGGCACCATTGCTGGTGGCGATCGCGGTATCGCCCTCGCCTTCGACCTTCAAACCACCGGGATCGTCCGGCTTGACCTTATAGTCGCCCGCCTGGGCGGTGATCAGCGCGCCATTGCCGTCCACGCTCTGGTGCTTCTTGTAATATTGGTAGCCCAGGATGGCCGCCGCAACGATCGCCAGCGCGATCACGACCAGCACGATGATCCGTCCGATCGACGGACCATCGTCATAAGCGTCTTCAACCGTCTCCAGCCACGGGAGCCGATCCTCATCGCGGACATCGAATTCGCCGGTCGCCATCAGTTCATCTCCTGGACCGCCTGGACCCCCATGATCCCCAACCCATTGCGGATAATCTGCCCGATCGCGTCGGCCAAGAAAAGCCGTGCACATGTCATGGCGGGATTGTCCGGCAACAGGAAACGGCGGTCGGGCCGGTCGTTTCCGACATTCCACAAAGCGTGAAGCGATGCCGCCAAGTCATAGAGATAGAAGGCAATCCGGTGCGGTTCGCGCGCCGCCGCTGCGGTGTCGACGATGCGCGGGAACTGGGCGGCGAACTTCACCAGCGCCAGGTCTTCCGTATCAAGTTGGGACAGATCGACCGAATCGCACACGATCCCTGCTTCCGCCGCCCGCCGGTGCAGCGACGCGACACGGGCGTGCGCATAATTGACGTAGAACACCGGATTGTCCTTCGACGCCTCGACTACCTTGGCGAAATCGAAGTCCATCTGCGCATCGGCCTTGCGCGTCAGCATGGTGAAGCGGACGACATCCTTGCCGACTTCGCGCACGACATCGGCCAGCGTGACGAAATTGCCCGCGCGCTTCGACATTTTGATCGGCTCGCCATTCCGCATCAGTCGCACCATCTGGACGAGCTTGACGTCGAAGCGGGTCTTGCCCCCGGTCAGCGCCTGCACGGCCGCGACGATGCGCTTGACCGTACCGGCATGGTCGGCACCCCAAATGTCGATCAGCGCGTCGGCGGTCTGCGCCTTTTGATAATGATAAGCGAGATCGGCACCGAAATAGGTCCATTGCCCATTCGACTTCTTGATCGGCCGGTCCTGATCGTCGCCAAATTGCGTCGAGCGGAACAGCGGCAGCACGACCGGCTCCCAATCTTCCAATTCCTGGCCCTTGGGCGCTTCGAGCAGGCCGTCATAGATCAACCCACGCGCGCGCAAATCGTGCTCGGCCGCCTCGGGCTTGCCCTCGGCCTGCAATTCCGCCTCGGACGAAAATAGGTCGTGATGGATGCCGAGCAGCGCCAGATCGGCCTTTATCAGTTCCAGCATCGCCGCGACGGCGCGCGTGCGGAACAGCACCAGCCATTCGCCCTCGGGCTTGCCGACATACGCATCGCCAAATTCGGCAGCCAGCGCTTGCCCCACCGGAATCAAATAATCGCCCGGATACAGGCCCTCGGGGATCTCGATCGTCTCGCCCAGTGCCTCCAGATACCGCATATGGACCGAGCGCGCGAGCACATCGACCTGCCCACCGGCATCGTTGACATAATATTCGCGGATTACCTTGTGCCCGGAAAATTCGAGCAGATTGGCCAGCGCATCGCCCACCACCGCGCCACGGCAATGCCCCATATGCATTGGCCCGGTTGGGTTGGCCGAGACATATTCGACGTTCACCGTGATGCCAGCACCGCGCGAGGAACGCCCGTAATCGTCGCCCGCATCGCGGATCGCGGACAATTCGGCGCGCCACGTATCGTCGGTCAGCGTCATGTTGATGAAGCCAGGGCCCGCCACGGCGACGCTCGCCACTTCGTCGAGCCCCTCCAGTTTCGCGGCGATCTTCTCGGCCAGCGCGCGCGGATTGGTGGCGGCGGGCTTGGCCAGCACCATCGCGGCGTTGGTCGCAAGATCGCCATGCGAAACATCGCGCGGCGGCTCTACCGTCACGTTGGCGCGGCTGAGCCCGCTCGGCAGATCACCGCTGGCTTCAAGGGCATCGAGCACCGCATCGATATGCGCGGCGAAACGGGTGTACAGGGTCATGGCAGGTCCGGTCATGTAAGCGAGCGCGGCCCTTAGCCGAGTTCGCCCCACTGGGCAAAACATGGCTGGCGGGCGCTCTGCATTCGCGCGGCGCAAGGCAACCCTCGTGATTTCGATTTCCCAAGGCAGCACATGGCGTTATGCTGGCTTTCGTCTTGGAATGGTGTTGTGTTTTTCTTCCAATTTCCGCGATGATAAGCGCCCCCGAGTTCTGCCCCGAGGCCTGCCATGCGAGTGTTCCGATTGCTCCCGCCGGTGCTGGCGTTGTTGGTGCCGGTTCCCGCCATGGCGGAGTGCCAGGCCAGCAAAATCGTCGAATTCCCCGTCACCATGACGGGGGCAGAGCCGCAACTGGCGGCCAAGTTCGGTAGCAAAGAAGCGCGCTTCATTCTCGACAGCGGAGCCTTCTACAGCACCATTTCCGCAGCCAGCGCGGCGGAGTTCGGTCTGCGCGTCACCCCCGCCCCCCCGTGGTTCCGTCTCAAGGGCATTGGCGGGGATGCCTCGGTCGGCGTCGCCGTCACCAAGGACTTTTCGCTTGCCGGCGTCGCGATCCCAAAAATCGACTTCGTCGTCGGCGGCAGCGACACCGCACGGCAGGCTTGATCGGGCAGAACATTCTTGGCCTCGCCGATGTCGAATACGATTTGCCGCATGGCGTGGTCCGCCTGATCAAGACGCAGGGATGCCGCGCCAGCAATCTCGCTTATTGGGCAGGTACCAAGCCGGTAACGATCGTGTCGCTGGAAGCAGGGCAAGACACCAGATTCAAGCCGCATACGGTCGGCACCGTTTTGCTCAATGGGGTGAAAGTGCGCGCGATGTTCGACAGCGGTGCGCAAAGTTCGATGTTGTCGCTCGCGATGGCGAAACGTCTCGGCATTACCCCCGAAACGCCCGGCGTGGTGTCGGTGGGGCCCAGTCACGGCCTCGGCCAACACCGCGTTCCGACCTGGCGGGCGACGTTCGACACGATCGATATTGGCGGCGAAGCGATCCGTCATCCCCAAATCCGGATCGGTCAACTGGAGCTTGGCAATGCCGACATGCTGATCGGTGTCGACTTCTTCCTTACCCACCGCATGTTCGTTTCCAACGCGCTGCGTCAGCTCTTCATCACCTATGAGGGTGGCCCCGTTTTCGGGCTCTCGCCCAAGACCGTCTTTTCCGCCGATGGCACCGCCCTCGACTTGACCAACAAGGCCGCCGAACCGACCACCGCCGAAGGATATAGTCGACGCGGTGCGGTCTACGCGTCCAATCGACATTTGCCCGAGGCGCTGGCGGATTTCGACAAGGCCTGCGCATTGGCACCGACCGAGCCCCGGTATTTTTACCAGCGCGCGCTGGCGCATCTTGCGAGCCAGCACTTCGACCCGGGGATGGCCGATCTCGACCAAACGATCGCGCTCGACCCGGCGATGGCAGACGCCCGTCTGACACGCGCTTCGCTGCGGATACGGCGCGGCAACCGCGCGGGTGCCGCCGACGATGTCCAGGCCGCCGATGCTGCGCTTCCACCATCGTCGGAGAAACGGCTCACCGTGGCCAGTCTGTCTAACGATCTCGATCGTCCTGAGGACGCGCTGCGCAATTACGATCTGTGGCTAAAGAGCCATCCGGAAGACAGCGCCCGCAGCAGCGCCTTCAACGGCCGCTGCTGGGCCCGCGGACTGCTCAACCGCGAGCTCGACAAGGCGCTGTCCGACTGCAATGCGGCGATCAAGGCCGATCCGAAGCGCTCGACCTTTCTCGACAGTCGCGCGCTGGTGCGGCTGCGGCGTGGCGAGCTGGGTCAGGCCTTGGCGGATTATGACGCAGCCCTGGCGCTCGCACCACGCACCGCCTGGTCGCTCTACATGCGCGGGGTGACCCATAAGCGGATGGGCAACGCCGCCCAGGCAGCGGCAGATCGCGCGGCCGCGCTCAACATCAATCCGAAGGTTGCAGAGCGGGCGCGCAAGATCGGCTTCGAGGAATAAGCGGAGTGCCCGCGCTACACCTGCATCATCGCGCCTGCCATACGCAGGAAGGCTTGCTGCATCTGGGTGCCGAGCGCTTTTTCGACGCGGGCCTCCGCCATCGCCCGGCTCATCGCCTCCACCCATTGCGCCGCGGTTTCGGCGGTGATTCCCATCGCGCGGTGCATCGACATGATGCAGGTGCCCGGCCGCGCCTCGAACCAGTCGCGCGGCCCGCCAAGCCAGGCGGAGAGAAACTGGGTCAGCGACACGCGTACCGGGAACAGATCCTCTGCATGCATCGCCCGCAAGGCGGCGTAGCGCGGATCGTCCTGCATCAGATCGTAGAAGCGCTCGACGACCGCGCGCACGCCCTCGGTCCCGCCAATCCGCGCGAACAACGAGGGGGCGGTCGTTTCGGCAGTGGCGGTCATCTTAACGTCTCCGGTCGGCATTGGGGTATCACTGCTGCATCAGCCGCCGCGTGATCGCCGTCCGCACCATCGGCAACCGTGCGGCCGCACGCAGCACAAGCGGACGCGCCATCCGGGCGATCGGCCGATCGTCCGTATAGAGGCGTACCAACAGGTTGGTAGAGGCATAGAGCGGTGCGCTCGCCAGCCGATGGGCCGCCTCATAGCGCCGCAGCAGCACGTTTCCGGCGATGTCATGTCCGCCCTGCGCGGCCTGCGCGATCAACTCGGCGAGTTTCGCAGCACCCTGCAACCCGAGATTGAAGCCATGCGCGGTGACCGGATGCATGCCGACCGCCGCATCCCCGACCAAGGCGGCACGTCGGGTGACGAAGCGGTGCGCATAGGTTGTCGTCAACGGATAGACATGCGGCCCGTCAAGCACCTGCATCGGCCCCAGCCGCGCCCGGAAACGCCGCGTCAATTCCGCACTCAGCGCGGGACGATCCAGCGCCGCCAGCGCATCGATCTCAGGCGAAGGCAGGGTCAGCACCGCCGACGACAAGCGACCGTCGGAAAGCGGCAGCATGGCGATCGTCTGGCCATGCCCGAACCATTCGGTGGCGACGCCGCGATGCACCGCTGCGTGGGCGACACGCGCGACCAGCATCGATCGACCGAGCGGATTGATCTGCGCGCCAATTTCCAATTGCCGCCGCACGAACGAAAATCGCGAATCCGCGCCGACCACCAACTGCGCCGACAGCGTGCGCCCGTCGTCCAGCGTCACCGACGCGCAATTCATGTCGGTCCGGACGCTGCGGATCGACGCACCCGCCAGCAAGGTCAGGCCGTCCTGCCCTTCGATCGCGTCATAAAGCGCGCGCCGGATATGATGGTTGGACACGAGCGAGCCGAGCCGGTCGCCGACATTCGGTCCCGCAAAGGACAAAGCAAAGGAGCGCCCGCCGTTGAGCACCCGCGCCTCGCATAGCGGGGAGATTTGCGCCGGATCCAGGCGCTGCCATGCACCGAGCCGCTGCAACGTCGCCACCGACCGCTGGGTCAACGCAATCTCCCGGCCGTCGCACGGCGGAGCGGACAGCGTCGCGACCGGAGCCTGATCAAGGATGCCGATCCGCAGGCGCGAACCGGCCAGCGCACGCACGAGCGCAAGCCCGGCAGGGCCGGCACCGACAATGAGGATATCATAAGGCTGCGGAATGGTCATTGTGCGGCTTTCGCCCGGCAGCAGCCGACGCGCCTTGCGCGAGATCAAGCGCGCGCGAAAATCACACCAGCCCGCGCACCGCCGCGACCCGCTTGGTTTCCGGGAACAGCGCGGCCATCGTCCGCGCCGGTCGACCCCGAAATGCCCCGCGACTGCGCCGCCGATAAACGCGTCGAGCTGCATCGTCGGCTTCAAGTCGCGCGCTTCGAACAGGGCTGCGGGACGCAGCCCCGGCCAATCCGCCAGCACCCGGCCACCGCGCACCCCGCCGCCGATCAGCATTGCTGCGGTGCCCGTCCCGTGATCGGTGCCGCCAGTGCCGTTGATCGCCACCGTCCGGCCGAATTCGGTCGCCACCAGCACCATCGTGTCGTTCCACAGCGGCCCCAGCCCGGTTTGCAGGGCGGCAATCATCGCGTCGAGGCCCTTGAGCTGCCCCGCCAGGCGCTGGCGCTGCTGGGTATGGGTATCCCACCCCCCAGTTTCGATCATCGCGATGCGCGCGCCGTCGGCGGGGGCGAGCAAGCGCGCGGCCAGCGCCC
>NZ_JSBN01000046.1 GCF_000797515.1 Sphingomonas sp. Ant H11 | reverse complement strand
TCTCGCACAAAGGCACAAAGCCACAGAAGAAGGGACAAAAGGCGGTTGCGCCGGGGCCGCTCAGCGTGCGAGCGCGACGATCCGCTCGGCTTCGCTCAGGTGCAACCGCTCGACCATCTCGCCCTGGACGCGGATCGCGCCTTTGTCGGCGTTTTCCGGCTGCGCAAAGGCCGCGATCACCGCCTCCGCCCATGCAACGCGCTCGGCCGACGGCGCGAAGGCGCGGTTGGCGAGCGCGATTTGCGCCGGGTGGATCAGCGTCTTGCCATCGAAACCGAACGCCGCCCCCTGCGCGCATTCCGCCGCCAGTTCGGGCGTCTCGGCCAGCACATTCGACACCCCGTCGAGCGCGATCAGGCCATGCGCGCGGGCCGCCGTCACGATGGCGGTCAGATGCGGCAGCAGCGGCAGGCGGTCGGCACCCGGGGTGCAGCGCATGTCCTTGGCCAGATCGTTAGTACCCGCGATCAGACAGCCCAGCCCACGCGTCGCGGCGATCGCAGGCAATGCGAGCATCGCCGCGCACGTCTCGATCATCGCCCACAGCGGAACGTCGCCGAGCAGTGCGCGCGCTGCCGACAGATCATCGGGGTGCGACACCTTGGGCAGAACGATCGCGTCGAACCCGGCGTCACGCGCAGCCTCACAATCGGCGATGCCCCATTCGCTATCGAGTGCGTTGATCCGCAGCGCCAACGTCCGCGTGCCAAACCCGCCATCCGCCGCCGCTTGCATCGCCTGAATACGGGCGCTCGCTTTGGCCTCGGGCGCGACGGCGTCCTCCAGATCGAGAATCACGGCATCGCAGGCCAGGCCCCGCGCCTTCTCGATCGCGCGGGCGTTCGACGCCGGCATGAACAGGGCACTGCGAAGCGTGCGCATTATTGGGCTGCGGCCTCCCGCCGGGTTGGCGCAGGCGCGTCTTCCCAGCCACCGCCCAGCGCCTTGAACAGGCTGATCTGCGCATCGGCGACCGCCGCATCCGATTGTGCCAGAGCGGCACGCGCATCGGCGCGGTCGCGCTCGGCCTCGATCAGCAGCAGGAAACTGTCCGCCCCATAATTGAACCGCACTTGCGACAGCTTCGCCGCCGAAGTGCTTGCCGCTTCGGCACGGCGCAAAGCGGCGTTGCGCTCCAGCGCCCCGGCATAGCGCGCGAGCGCTTGCTCCACTTCGCTCAGCGCGCCGAGCACCTTGCCATCGAATGTCGCAAGGCTGGCATCGGCTCCGGCGCGCGCCTCCCGGATCTTTGCGCGCGCAACGGTCTGGTTGGGGAAGCTCCACGAAATAAGCGGCCCGAACGAATAATTGACCGCGCTGCTCTTGAACACCTGGCTGCCACGGGTGGCGTTGAGGCCAATGCTGCCCAGCAACGATATCTTGGGATAGAGATCGGCCACCGCCACCCCGACCCGCGCCGTGTCTGCCGCAAGGGTACGCTCGGCGGCGCGCACATCGGGACGGCGCGCGATCAGCGCAGCACCATCGCCAACCGGCACCACGGTGTGCATTGTCGGAGGTGTCTTGCAGGCATCGGCAGCGGCATCGATTTGTTCGGGCGGCAAACCGGTCAACACCGCCAGCGCATAAAGCGACGCGCGGCGTTCGGCCTCAAAGCCCGGAATGCTCGCCTGCGTCTGCGCAAGCAAGACATCGGCGCGCTCCACATCGCGCCGCGTGCCACGCCCGGCAGTGAAGAGCGTTTGCGTCAGTCCCAGCGTACGCTGCTGCAACGCGACCGTCTCGACCGCGACGGCACGCTGCGCGGCGTTGCTGCAGGCGCTGGCATAGGCCCGCGCGGTTTCGGCGGCGACCGACACGCGCGCCGCATCCAGCTGCGCCTGCGCCGCCTGCGCATCGCCGCGCGCTGCCTCGATCGCCCGCGTCACGCCGCCAAACAGGTCGACCTCATATGACGCATCGAAGCCCAGCTTGAAGCTATCGAACCGAAAAGTCTGCGGCGCGGCGGCAGCGCCGCCAAAGGCTGCGGCGCTCGCGCTATTGGCCTGTTGGCGGCTATATTGCGCACTCGGGCTGGTGGTCGGTAGCCGCGCGCCCGTCTGTTCGGACAAAACCGCGCGCGCGCGCTCCAGATTGGCGGCGGCGACGCGGATATCGGTATTGTGTGCCAGCGCCTCGGTTACCAGCCGGTCGACCGATGGATCGTCATAGAGCCGCCACCAATGCTCGGGCAGCGGTGTTGCTGCGACTGCCGCACCGGCGCGCGCTTCGACGAAGCCACCGCCGCTGGCGGCAACGGGCGTGGTCGGGCGACTGTAATTGGGGCCGACGACGCAGGCCGACAATGCCAGCGCGGGCAGCGTCAGCCCGAGGATACGCACCATGCGGGTCATGCTGGATTACCCTCTACATGGTCGCCCGCCGTCGCCACACGCGGCTTGCGGCGGAGCTTGCTGGCAACCCAATCGCCCCCCTTGCGGCTGATGACGTAGAAGCTCGGCGTGAACAGCAGGCCAAAGGTCGTCACGCCAATCATCCCGAAGAACACCGCCACGCCCAGTGCCTTACGCATTTCCGAACCAGGTCCCGAACTGATCACCAGCGGTAACACGCCGAGGATGAAGGCAATCGAGGTCATCACGATCGGGCGCAAGCGCTGCTCGGCGGCGTGTTCGGCCGCCGCGTGCAATTCCATCCCTTGATCTTCGTTCGCGCGGGCAAACTCGACGATCAGGATCGCGTTCTTCGCCGCAAGCCCGATCAGCACGACCAAGCCGATCTGCGTCAGGATGTTATTGTCCATCCCCATGATGTTCACCCCCACGATCGCCGCCAACAGGCACATCGGGACGATCAGGATGACGGCGAAGGGCAGCACCAGGCTTTCATAATTGGCCGCCAACAGCAGGAATACGAACAACACCGCCAAACCGAACACCAGCGAGCCGGTATTGCCCGCCTGCGTTTGCTGGAAGGCGATTTCGGTCCATTCGTAGCTCATGCCCTTGGGCAGGATCTGATCGGCCAGCCGTGCCATCGTCTGCAAGCTCTGCCCCGAGGAATAACCGGGCACCGTGTCGCCCTGCAGTTCGGCCGAGGGATAGAGGTTGTAGCGTACCACGCGGTACGGGCCGCTATCGTTGCGGAGCGTCATCACCGCGTCGAGCGGCACCATGTTTCCGGCTGCCGATCGGGTGCGCAGGTGCCCGACATCCGAAATCTGGTCGCGATACGGCGCGTCGGCCTGCGCGGTCACCCGGTAGGTGCGCCCCAGATAGTTGAAGTCGTTGATGTACGCCGAACCGAGATAGGTGCCGAGCGTCGAAAACACGTTCGAAACCGGCACGCCTATCTGCTCGGCCCGCTCGCGATCGATATCGGCGAACAGGCGTGGAGTGCGGGTGTTGAAGGTAGTGAAGGCTGAGGTAATGCCCGGCGTCTGATTGGCCTTCATCATCATTGCGAATGCGGCCCCCTCCAACGCCTTGTAACCGAGGTTGGAGCGATCCTCGATCAGCATTTTCCAGCCGCCGCCCGTGCCGATGCCGGCGACGGGCGGTGGCGGGATGACCAACAGCAAACCGCCCGAAAGCGGTGCGAAGGCTTGCCGCATCTGGTTGGCGATAAGGGTTGCATCGGCGCGATCCGCGCGGGGCTTCAGGGTGATGAACATCGCGCCGCCATTCGAGGCGGTCGAGAAGGTGGCACCGTCGAGGCCGGAAAAGGCGACCGTGTCGCGCGTTGCCGGGTTCTTGCGCGCGATATCGCTCGCGCGCTGGATCAATTCGGTCGTCCTTTGCAGCGACGATCCCGGCGGCAATTGCGCCGCGACGATCAAATACCCCTGATCCTGCGCCGGAATGAAGCCAGTCGCGGTCGCGGTAAAACGCCATCCGGCGAGACAGATCAGGATAACATAAGCGATTCCGACGATCGCGAGACTGCGAACAGCGCGCGCGGTGAACTTGCCGAAGTTCCGACCGAGCCAATCGAAGCCGCGATTGAATCCACGGGCAAAGCGCGTGCCCCACCCCCCGCCAACCCGGCTTAGGCTCCTCGTCATGCTTTGGCTTGAGCACCATCGCCGCGAAGGCGGGCGACAGCGTCAACGACACAAAACGCCGAGATTGCCGTCGCCGACACGATCGTCAGCGCGAACTGCTGATAGAATTGCCCCGAAATGCCGGGAATGAAGCTGGTCGGAATGAACACGCCGCACAGCACCAGCGCGATCGCGATCAGCGCGCCCGACACTTCGTCCATCGTCTTGTGCGCGGCCTCGCGGGGCGAGAGCCCCTCCTCCTCCATCAAGCGTTCGATATTCTCGACCACCACGATCGCGTCGTCGACCACGATGCCGATCGCCAGCACCATCCCGAACAGCGACAGGTTGTTGAGGCTGAACCCGAAACCGCCCAGCACGGCCAAGCTGCCGATCAACGAAACCGGGATCGCCACGATCGGGATGATCGCCGCGCGCCAACTTTGCAGGAACAGCAAAACCACCAGCGCGACCAGCACCAGCGCCTCGACCAGCGTATGCTCGACCGCCTCGATCGACGCCTGGATATATTCCGTGGGATTATACGGGATCGAATAGCTCAGGCCGGGCGGGAAGCTCTTCGCGGCACGGGCGACTTCGGCCTTCACCGCTTCGGCCGTGCTCAATGCATTCGATCCGGGCAATTGCGTGATGCCGAGCGCGGTCATGTGCTTGCCGTTGAGCGCGGCGTTGATCGTGTAGTCCTGCGCGCCCAGCTCGATCCGCGCGACATCGCGCAGCCGCGTCAGCCGCCCCTGCGTGTCGCGCTTTATGATGATTTCGCCGAACTGATCGGGCGTGGTCAGTCGCCCCGTCGCCTGGATGCCAAGCTGGAAGGCGGTGCCGCCTTGGTTGAACGGCGGAGCACCCACCGCACCGGCGGCAACCTGCACGTTCTGGGCGCTGACAGCGGCGACGATTTCATCGACCGTCAGATTGCGCGCGGCGGCGCGATCGGGATCGATCCACAGCCGCATATTGTAATCGCGACCGCCGAAGCTGCGGACGCCACCGACACCGGGAATGCGCGAGATCCGGTCGATGATTTGCGTGGTCGCATAATTCGACACGTAGGATTCGTTCAACGACCCGTCGGGCGATGTCAGCGCGACCACCAGCAGGATGTCGGGCGAGTTCTTGCGCACCGTCACACCGATCTGGCGGACTTCGTTGGGCAGGCGCGGTTCCGCAGTCGAGACGCGGTTCTGCACCAGCACCTGTGCCTGATCGACATTGGTGCCTTGCTTGAACGTCACGGTAATCGCCAGCGACCCGTCCCCGGTGGCCGAGGAGGACATGTAGATCATGTTCTCAACGCCGTTGATCGATTCCTCGAGCGGCGCGGCGACGGTTTCGGCGAGCGTTTCCGCATTCGCGCCGGGGAAGGTCGCGCTCACCACCACGGTTGGCGGCGCGATCTGCGGATATTGCGCGACCGGCAAGGACGGATACACGATCACGCCGAACACGACGATCAGGATCGACAGCACCGCCGCGAAGATCGGTCGATCTATGAAGAAGTGGGGAAATTTCACGGGCGCGGGGCCTTAATTGGCGGTTGCGTCAGAAGCGGGCGGGGCTGTTTCCTGGGTGGATTGCGGCGCTGTATCGGCCGCCTTTGGCCGCATCTTCACCAAATTCTGCTTCACCGCCATGCCCGGTTGCAACGTCGTAATGCCGTCGATCACGACATGCTCGGTCGGTGCGAGGCCGGATTTGACGACGCGCAACCCTTCCACTTGCGGGCCGGTTTCAACCGGACGCGCGACGACTTTGCCATCCTGGCCAACGACGTAAATCAGCTTGCGGGTCTGGTCGGTGAGAATCGCCTCATCGGGCACCAGCATCGCGTGATAATGGCCTGAGCCGAGCAAACGCGCGCGACCGAACAGCCCCGGCGTCAAGAAACCATCGGGATTGGCGATAACGGCATGCGCGCGGATGGTGCCCGAATTGGGATCGATAGCATTATCGACGAACTCCATGCGCCCATGCCAGCGATACCCCTTCTCGTCGCCGAGCTGCACCTCGACCGGATTGGGGGTGTTGCGAGAGGAGCCGCGCTCGCCCGTTTTGGCCTGGCGCAGATATTTCAGGTAAAAGCTCTCCGCGCCTTCGAAGGAGAACCAGATCGGATCGGTGGATACGACGCGCGTCAGCACCGTCGTCGCCGCCGTTGCATAATTGCCCTTACTCACGCGGCGATCCGAAACGACGCCGGTGATCGGCGAACGGACCGTGGTGAAACCAAGATTGAGCTCAGCCGTCGTCACATTGGCGCGGCCAGCGCCCAAATCGGCCTGCGCGGTGCGCACCGCGGCAAGCTTGGTCTCATATTCTTCCTTGCTGATCGCTTCGGCGGCCAACAGCTTGTCCGCGCGCGCCAATTCGGATTGCGCATTGGTCAGCGCGGCCTGCGCCTTGGCAACCTGAGCGCGCGCTTGCGCCAGTGCTGCGACATAAGGGCGTGGGTCGATCGTGAACAGCGCCTCACCGGCCCGCACGCGCTGACCGTTGGCAAAAAAAGATCCGGTCGATGGTGCCGGACACGCGTGGGAGCAGTTGAACGTCCTGAATCGCCTCGAACCGACCGACATATTCATCCCAGTCGACGACATCGCGTTGCAGCGGCAATGCTACGCTGACCTGCGGGGTTGGCGGTGGCGGCGGTGCCTTTGACGAACAGGCGGACAAGGCCACAATCGCGGTCGCAAACGGGATCAAGCCCATACGGCCAAGCATTGGTATCATCGGCGCTTTGATCCCTACGAGCATCATGGTCTGAATGCACCCCCGCCACGCAGCCCGCTTCTCCGGCAGGCCTGCTCGTAATCGTGTGTAGAAATGAGAACGACGGTGCGCCAATGCAATAGAGCATCCGTAAAATACCCAATTGATTTTGGTATATACCTGATAAACTTCACTATTATTACAGGCTACCGCTACTCGGGCGCATTTACCAAATCGGATGTCGTCCGCAACGATACCCACGCGCCGCGCCCAGCAAGCGGTTCGACCACCCATTTGAAACATCTCTCGCCCCCACACGGTGATTGTCGTCGCGCATAATGCCCGATAGCCTCCCTCGCATGACCACCGCCCGATCCGCCCGCGCGCTGTTCGCAGCGACCGCTTTCCTCGTCACCGCTGCGGCACCTGCGCCGAGCGACCAGGCGCACTGGCAGGAGCAAGCCGCGCGCGTCACGATCACCCGAGACACATGGGGCATCGCCCATGTCGTGGGCCAAAGCGACGCCGATGCCGTGTTCGGCGCGACCTATGCGCAAGCGGAGGACGATTTCAGCCGCATCGAAGCCAACTACCTGACCGCCCTCGGTCGCACTGCGGAAGCGGAAGGCGAAGGGGCGATCTGGGCCGATTTGCGCCAGCGGCTCTATGTCGATCCGGTCGATCTGCAGGCGCAATACCGCGCCAGCCCAGACTGGTTGCAACGGCTGATGACAGCCTGGGCCGACGGGCTGAACTATTATCTGGCGACCCATCCGCAAGTGCATCCCAAGGTGCTGACGCACTTTGAGCCGTGGATGGCGCTGTCCTTCACCGAGGGCAGCATCGGTGGCGATATCGAACGCATTTCGCTGGCGGAGCTCGCCGCTTTCTATGGCGGACAGAGGATCGCCGTTGCGGCGGAAGACGCGGGCCCGGTGCCGCGCGAGCCGCGCGGATCGAACGGCATCGCCATCGCCCCCAAAAACACCGTGGACGGCCACGCACTGCTGCTGATCAACCCGCACACCAGCTTCTATTTCCGGTCAGAATTGCAAATGACCAGCGGCGAGGGGCTCAACGCTTATGGTGCCTCCACCTGGGGGCAGTTCTTCATCTATCAGGGCTTCAACGAACAGGCCGGGTGGATGCACACCTCGTCCGGCGTCGACAATGTCGATGAATTTACCGAACAAACCGCGTTGACGCGCTTCGGGCGCTTCTATGTCTATGGCAAGGATGTCCGCCCGTACCGAACCAAACCGATCACCCTCGCCTATCGCCTGCCGGACGGAACGCTCGCGTCGCGCAGCTTCACGACCTATGCCTCACACCACGGTCCGATCGTTGCCGAACGCGGCGGCAAATGGATTGCAGAGGCGTTGATGTCGAAGCCGGTGCCCGCGCTCGAGCAAAGCTGGCTGCGCACCAAGGCGCACGATCTCACCAGCTACATGCAGGTCGCCGAACGCCAGGCCAATTCGTCCAACGACACGCTGTTCGCCGATGCCAAGGGCGAAATCGCCTATCTCCACCCGCAATTCGTACCCGTGCGCGACGATCGCTTTGATTACACCCATGCGGTCGATGGGGCCGACCCGGCGACCGACTGGAATGGCCTGCACACGGTCGCGTCGCTCCCCAATGCGATCAATCCCGGCATCGGCTGGGTGCGCAACACCAATGACTGGCCGTGGAGCGCCGCCGGGCCGGACAGCCCCAAGGCAAAGGACTATCCGCGCTACATGGATCAATTCGGCCCGAACCAGCGCGGCGTCCATGCCGACCTGCTACTCACCGGGCATCGCGACTTTACACCGCAGCGCCTGATCGCGGCGGCGTATGACAGCTACTTGCCGGCCTTTGCCGAACTGATTCCGCCACTCGTAAAGGCGTATGACACGCTGCCGAGCAAAGACCCGCGCCGCGCCAAACTCGCCGAGCCGATCGCGACACTGAAGGCATGGGACTATCGCTGGGGCGCGAACTCGGTGGCGACGACGCTTGGCGTGCTATGGGCTGGCCAGATGTGGCGCGACGTCGGCAGCTTCATCCAATCCGAACAAATCAACGTGCCTGCAGCGATCGCCACGCAAGTCTCGGCCGAACGCAAGCTCGCCGCTTTGGGCGAGGCGGTAGATCGATTGAACCGCGACTTTGGCGACTGGCGGGTCGGTTGGGGGAAGATCAATCGATTCCAGCGGCTCGACGATGCCATCGCCCCACATTTTGACGATGCCAGGCCCAGCATCCCCGTACCGTTCACCTCGGCGCAATGGGGGAGCCTCGCTTCATTCGGTGCCAAGCCCTATCCCAATACCAGGAAGCTCTACGGATCAAGCGGCAACAGCTTTGTCGCAGTGGTCGAATTCGGTCCAAAGCTGCGTGCCTGGGCGGTGACTGCAGGCGGAGAGAGCGGCGATCCGGCCTCACCGCACTTCAACGATCAGGCCGCGCGCTATGCAACGGGTGCGCTGCGCCCGGTCTATTTCTACCCCGACGATCTGGCGAACCATATCGAGCAACGCTACCGCCCCGGCAACGTCCCACTGTCCACGCGGCCGCAATAGGCGCGCGACACGCACTATTGTAGCGGACACCACGTTACCAGGCGATCGATACCCCCAGCCGAACATTGCGCGGGCGCAGCGGCGTCGTTTGCTGCCGCGTTGCCAGAATGGTCGGATTGCCAAGGGCGAAGCGATTGGCCGTCGCATTGGCGAGATTGTCGCCAGTCAACGACACATCGAGATTGCGCCAATGCCACCCGATCTGCGCGTCAAGCACCCCATATTTACCCTGGCTGACGTCCAGGAAGTCGCCCGTTCCCAGTAGCGACCGCCCGACATAGCGGCCCGACACCCCGGCACTGAAGGTCGACGATCGGCCTCGCGTCCAGCGGTAGGTCAGCCCCCCATTGCCGGCAAAGGCGGGGGTCTCCGGCAATCTGCGATTGGCGCGCACGGACAATTGCGCAAGCGGCCCGTCGACGACATTGTAGGTGTAAAGAAACGCAAAGTTGGCGTGCAGCCCGCGCACGATCGCCCAATCGCCGGCAGCCTCCAAACCGACAATGTCCGCATTGCCGACATTGGCGGTATAAGGCTGGCCCCGCGTATTGTATAAATCGGCCTGAATGTTGCGCCAGCGCGCATAGGACACGGCAGTGGTAAGTTCCAATCCGGTCGGACCGGTGCGTTGCTTGCGGATCCCGACCTCGCCGACAAGAATCGAGTCCGAGCGGAAATCGAGAACGCGTCCAACACCCGTCGCGACGCAAGCCCCCCCCGTGCGATACCCCGATTGCAGTCGCGCGAATACGGCGGTGCGCTTATCGATCAGCCACGACAGCCCCAGCGTCGGATCGACGCGTCGGGTGGCGCGCCCCTTGATGAAGCTGTTGTTGCGCGGGCGCACGGAGGGCTCGCCATCGGTTCGAGCGGCCGTAAAGCGGGTACCGGCGGTGAGCGTCAGCCGCGAGGACACCGGCCAACTCGCCTCGCCAAAAGCCGAGAGGCTGTCGGTCATGTTGGTCACGCCGATGATATCGAGCGGCTGATCAGGCGGCCCGAGCGCCCGCGCCTGGATATCGCGATCATGCAGGAACGCGACGCCGACCAACCAGCCGATATGATCCGGCACCGCGCGCGACAGTCGCGCCTCCTGCACGAACAAGACATTCGACTGTTCGTTGGTGTAGATCGTCGGCCCCTTGCTGCCGATCGCGCGGGTGGCATCGAAGGTGTCCGACGTCTGCAACTCGACATAGCCCGTCGCCGAAATCAGATCGAGCCCGTTGTCCCAATGTTTGCGCACCACGCCACGCAGCAGTTTGATCTCGCTGCTATAGGGCTGAGCCAGCGAGCGCCGTGCGAGCGGGCCGACCGTCTGCTCGGCATATTGCGCATCTGCGGCGTCGATTCGCTGCGTTAGCGCACCCAGTTCGACGCCCCATCCACCACCCGGATCGACCGCGAGTGTCGCGCGTCCGCCAACCGTGTCGGTGCGGTTGATATTCGAAAGTTTTCTCGTCTGGTCTGCGATAAACCCGCCATCGCGGTCCCGATAGCCGACCACGCGCAGGCCCACGCGGTCCTCGATCAACGGTAAGTTGGCCATACCAGCAACATCGAAACCGCCGCCACCGCCCTCGGTCGCGGTCGCACCGCTGCTCAGCGAAGCCGAGGCCACCCGCAAATCAACCGGATTGGGCGTCAGCCGTATGATCCCGCCGATCGCCCCCGATCCGTACAAGGTCCCCTGTGGCCCCTCCAGCACCTCGACGCCTTTCATATCGTAAAGGTTGAGGCTGGGCTCCGGCCCGGAATATCCTAGAGGCACCTCGTCGAAATAGATGCTCGCGGTGGATTGCGTGGCACCGTTGAAGCTGCTGTCGGCAACCCCGCGAATGAAAATCTTGTTGCGACCGACGCCGAGCTCGGTGTTCTGCAAGACCGGCGTACCCCGCGCGACCTCGTCCATATCGATGGGACGCCCCGCCAATGCACCCGGAGAAAACCCGCCGACCATGAGCACGCTGCCGGGGAACCGAAGCAAGGTAGATTTCTGCTTGCCCGCGGTAACGATGATGTCGTCGCCTGACGCCGGTTCCGGAATCCGCCGCGCCAACAGGCGCGGATGAAGGACCAGTCGCGGAGCCCGTACGATGCGGTAGCTGCGGCCATCGACCGCCACCGCACGATAGCCTGTGCCATCCAGCAGCCGCCGCAAGGCTTCGCGTGGCGGCATCTGGCCGGTCACGCCCCGGGTCCGAACCCGCGCCAGGCCCGGCTCGGTGCTAATGATGTCGAAGCCGATTTGGCGCGCCAGCGCCGTCAATGCCTGGTCGAGCGGTTCAGCGGGGACCGCAACGCGCGGCGAATCGGCGGCCGCTGCAACCGGTATGCTGGCGAAAAACACAAAGGCGACGATGCGACGTCCCAGCCGTTTTGTTTTTCTGTTCAGGCACAGCAAATTACGGCTATTTCGGCGAGATGGTCCATCGCTCGCCATCGTGATGCCACTCAGCCCCAACCAGCGCGGCAATGTGCGGAACATCCCGCGCCGCTTCACCCGTGAAGCGGACCATGCCGGTAAAGGGCTGCTGCGACAAGCTCGGCTCAATCGAAAGGATGACTCCGTCGATCCGTCTGACCGAAGTGATGACACGCCCGAACGGTTCCCCGCCAAAGGCAACCACCCCATTTCGCCAGCTGCCGACCTTGGCGGCGTCGATCTTCATCACCGTCACGCTGCCAAGATCCTCCCGCGCCGAGACCGCAGCGCCCGAGCGCAGCGTCACCGCTTGCTGGCGCGGCTGGAACAAAACCGACCCTTCAGCGACCTGCACATCAAACCGCGCGCCATCGCGTTCGACATTGAAGACGGTTCCCAGATCCTGGACCGTCATCGTGCCGGATCGCACCGTAAACGGATCGCGCGGATCATGGCGGACATGGAAAGTCGCCTCGCCCGCCTGGAGCGTGGCAACTCTGGGATTGTTGCGGTCCAGCACCAACCGGCTCGCGCCGTTCAGCTCAATCCGCGTACCGTCGCTCAGCGCGATATCCTGCCGCTGACCTGGCTTGGTTTCAACAGCATAGGCGGCGCTCGCACTGCCGAACCCGATCGGTGCCACCATCAGCGTAACACTGGCTGCGGCCGCAACCGCTGCCCCTCCGCCAACCCACGCCCAGAGACGTCGAGTCGGTGGCCGCACCACGACTGGCGCTACCACCATGGGTTGCGCGGGAAAAAAGATCGGCGCGTTCGGACAACATCGCCATGTCGAGCGCAACCGTGTCGAAGGCCTGCGCGTGCGCGGGATCTTCCTCCAACCAGGCGACGAAAGCGCGCCAGTCAGCCTCCCCCATATCGCCCTGGCGCAAATGCCAGTCGATGGCGCGGTCGACGATAGTCGCGTCTTCAACGGCCACGATGAGAGTCCCCTTCATCGGATAGACGATACACATCGCCCGATTCCGCCTCGCCCGCCAGTTTATATGCGTGAATTTCTTTAACAGCCCGTCTCAACAGCTTTTCGACACCGCTAACCGTCATGCCAAGCCGCTCGGCGATCTGCTTTTGGGGCAGGTTTTCGACGCGATACAGGCGCAAGGCCTGGCTCATCCGCTCGGGCATCGCGGCGAGCGCGGCTTCGAGTCGCGCAAGCCGCTCGCGCGCCAACAGGGTATGCTCGATCGAGGGATGCTCCTCGGCCGCAGGCTGCACCTCCAGCCATGCGGTGTCGCGCGCGCCCGCCCGCGCCGATGCGATCCGCCGATCCGCCGCCAGATTCGTAGCCATGCGATACAGATAGGCGGCCGGCTGGGCGACGGGCGGCGCGCCGTGCTGGTCGAGCTTGAGCCAAATATCCTGCAGCGCATCCTCTGCATCGGCGGGATTGCCGAGACGTGCCGCGAGCAAGCGCAACAACATCGGCCGTTCCGCCAGGAACACCGCCTTGAGACCGGCCTCGGTCATCGATGAAGAAGCAGCCACGGCATTCTGCCGTCTAGAGCGCGCCGCGCGTCACTTCGCAAGCGCGCACATACATTTACCGACGATCAGGCTGGTGTGGCCGAACGGTTGGCAAAATCCGTCTGCGCGTAAAACTGACGTTCGCGAATCCGGTCGCTCGTCAATTTGCGTGCGGCAAGCCGACGACCGAGGAAATCGTAGAAGAACCAGTCGCGGGCGGGCTTCGGAGTCACATGATACAGAACGCGTTCCAGCAACGTCCAGCGGATCGATTCCCGATCGCGTTCGCGGGGTGACGGCGCGCACCACAGAGCACCGCCATACGCCAGCCGACCAAGCTTCGCCATGCGGTGCATGATTTCGTGATCCTCCAGCACATAGCCCCAGCGGCTGGCATCAAATTGCCCCGCGCGGCGCAGCGCATCGGTACGGAACACTTGCCCCGCCCCGCCGGTATGGCACTGCGCTGGCAGCAGCTTGGCCGCGCGCGCATGCGCTGCGCCGCCTGGGCGTGATCCTCTGCGGTCGCGGTGGGCGTGACGAAATAGGCACCGCCTGCCACTGCACCCGACGTTTCGAGCAGATGCTGCGCCTTGCGCAGATAATCGGTCGGATACAGCGTATCGGCATCGCACGTCGCGACGAACGGCGTTTGCGTGCATTCGATCCCGCTTTGCAGCGCGTTCACCTTGCCTGGACGGCGATCGACGCGCAGCGTGAAGGAAAGACCGAGCCGCTGGCAGATCGCCGCCGCAACATCGCCGCTGCCATCGGTTGAGCCATTGTCGATCAGAATCAGCTCGAACGGCACGTCCTGCGCGGCAAGGCTGGCCAAGGTCCCGTCCAGGAAATTCCGCTCGTTGAAAAAGGGAATCAGCACGGTCCACGCACAAGGGCCACGATCGACGCTGGTCGCGTTGGGCTCCCACGGCGAATTCCAGCCTTGATAGTCCTGCGATTCGAGTAACATGTGTCGTTCCTGCGCTGGTCAGCGTGGTCAATAGGTCGAGGAGAGAGCGGCGACTGCCGACAAGGCGCGCGCTCGGTTCGCCGTTGCGCAGGTGCCCCCCGACAGGCTGCGCCAACCGCCCGGCCGCGCAAAACGGGTGTCGACTCCCGTAAAGTGTTTCGCGGTCGGCATCGGCAAACGAGATCTCCTCGTTAACAAAACGATACCGACGCGCGAAAACCGGACGGGATAATCGGCGTTATGGAACTTTTTTTTGCTATCGCGCGTGCGGTGGGCGGAAACACCCTCATAATGATCGCGATTTCAAACGCTTCGTTTGCCGACCTTACGCTTTCGCGTGGCCTCGCGCGGCGAAGTGCGCGATCAGCCAGCTCCGCACCATGCTGATCGTCGGGTCGGCCAGATCGTCGGCACGCAGTTTCAGATAGTAACCGAACCCGTCGTTGATTACCGCTTCATAGGGAATGACAAGCTGGCCTGCGGCGATTTCGGGCGCGAACATGTCGATATCGGCGAGCGCCACACCATCCGACTGCATCGCATAGCTGACCGCCAGTGCGTTGGCGTCGAAGGCAAGGCCACGGTCGGAGTCGAGCGCGATGCGACACTGATTGGCATAAGCGCTCCACAACAGTCCGCGCGGCTGCCCCTCCAGCTTGACGTGGAGCAACGGCGCATCGGCCAGGAACTGCTCCAGCGTCTTGCCCCGGTGCCGTTCGGCGGTCTGCGGAGCGCACACCGGGGGCGACGCGCACCATCCACAACAGATCGGTGACGCGATCGTCGATATTGGGGCGATCGAACACGATCGCCATATCCGTCTCGGTGCTGGGCAAGCCGACCGCGTGCGAGCTCGAAATATCGATGCGGATGTCGGGATGCTCGGCGTGGAAGGCCTGGATCATCGGCATCACCACTTGCTGCAACAGCGTCGGCGGGATGTGGATGCGGATCGGACGGCTGGCGGCGGGATTGGCGCAGATCGCGTTCATCGTCTGCTCCAGCCGGTCGAACGCCTTGCCGACTTCGGGCAGCAGCACCTTGCCCGCTTCGGTCAGCACCAGCGCCTGGCCCGAACGATCGAACAATTTGTGGCCGAGCAGTTCCTCCAGGCTGATAACATGGCGGCTCACCGCGCTTTGCGAGACGTTGAGCGCCTGCGCGCCGGCGGTGAAGCTCAGCCGCTGGCCGACCGCGTCGAATGCCCGTAGCGCGTTCAGCGGCAACCAGCGCCGGTTGACAGGTGTGGTGCGTGCGATGGGAATCCCCCTGCTGGCTGGTGGCACATGGCAAGCCTTACGCGCGGCTATGCCGTTTTTCGATACCAAGCGTGTTTTTTCGGGCGGCGCAACGGTGCGGGGCGGCGGCGCCCGGACCCCACAGCTTTTGGCATATCGCCATGCGCAAATGCGATTTCAGCATCGCCTCCTCGCCATGTCACTCTTCTATGGTGGGCAGGTGGGAGGATTTCGGTTTTGAACCTCGGGGATATTTCGGCACTGCTACAGGCGCGTCCGGTCGGCCATTCGCTGCCCCAGGCGCTCTATACCGGTCAGGAAGCGTTCGAGTTCGATCTGGCGGCGATCTTCGGCCAGTCGTGGCTGTTCGTCGGGTTCGAGGCGGAATTGCGCCAGCCCGGCGACTATCTGTCCTTCATGATCGGTCGCTGGCCAGTGCTGGTGGTCCACGGCCGCGACGGCGAATTGCGCGCCTTCCACAATAGCTGCCGCCATCGCGGATCGATCCTGTGCAAGCCCGGCGAAGGCCATGTCGCGCGACTGATCTGCCCCTATCACAGCTGGACCTATGGTCTGGACGGGCGTCTGCTCGCGGCGGGACGGATGCCCGAAGTCTTCGACAAGGGCGAGCACAGCCTGAAGCCGATCCATCTCGAACGCGTTGCCGGGGCCGTGTTCGTCTGCCTTGCCGAAACGCCACCCGACATCGCCACGATACGGCGCGACCTGACGCCGCTGCTCGCGCCGCACAACCTTGGCCATGCCAAGCTCGCGCATCAAGCGACGCTGGTCGAATATGCCAATTGGAAGCTGGTGATGGAAAATGGCCGCGAATG
Organism: Sphingomonas sp. Ant H11; assembly: GCF_000797515.1. GTDB lineage: Bacteria > Pseudomonadota > Alphaproteobacteria > Sphingomonadales > Sphingomonadaceae > Sphingomonas. The sequence goes on along the minus strand of NZ_JSBN01000046.1, from coordinate 7,492 downwards.
CTATCATTGCGCGAGCGGCCACCCCGAACTCTCGCGATCCTTCCCGATCAATGCCTCGGCCTATTTCGATTTCGCCGATGACACCGCGACCCGCTTCGAACGGCGCATGGCCGATCTGGCGATGCCGATGGGGCCAGTGGGCGAGGATTGGTGGCAAGCGGTGCGCTTTCCGCTGAATGACGGCACGGTGGCGATGAGCACCGACGGGCAATTCACCGTCAATAAGCTGATGTGCGATATTGGCGGCGGCGATACCGGCTCGTTGCGCTGGGCGATCGAACCCAACAATTTCTGCCATTCGACCGCCGAATATACCTTTGCCTTCAGCGCATATCCGGTGTCGCCGACCGAAACGCATGTCGTGTCCAAATGGCTGGTGCATGAAGATGCGGTGGAGGGTGTGGACTATGACATCGCCTCGCTGACCGACCTGTGGACGCGCACCAATTTGCAGGACAAGGAGCTGGCCGAAAATAACCAGCTTGGCGTCAATTCGCCGGGCTATACGCCGGGCCCGTACAGCCCCGATGCCGAATCGCTGACAATGCGCTTCGTCGATTGGTATTGCGCCAAGGCCAACGCCTATCTTGATCGCGCGGCGCGATGAGCGACGAGACTCCTCCCGTGTGGCGTCCCGAAACGCTCGCGGTGCGCGCGGGCTACGATCCGGCCAGCGCCGCCAACGCCGCCAAGCCGCCGATCTACATGACCTCGACTTTCGCCTACGCCTCGGCCAGGCAAGCGAAGGACATTCACGAAGCGTATTTCGAGGGCACCGGCCCCGAAGTCGGGCGCCCCGGCCATATCTACGCCCGGCTGAGCCACCCCGGCCTCGACATGGTCGAGGCGCGGCTGGCGGCGCTGGACGGGGCCGAAGCCGCCGCTGTGTTCAACAGCGGCATGGCGACGCATTCGGCGATCGCCCTCGCGCATTTGCGCCCCGGCGACAGCGTGGTGTTCAGCCGACCGATCTATGGCGGCACCAATGGGCTCTATACCGGGCTGATGCCCGCCTTCGGCGTCAGCCATGCCGAATTTACCGACGGGTGCGACCGCGCCAGCATCGCGGCTGCGGTCGAGGAAGCACTCAGCCACGGGCCGCTCAAGCTGATCGTGATCGAAACCCCGGCCAACCCGACCGCCGCGATCGTCGACATCGCCTTGGTCGTCGACATTGCCGACGCCGTTGGCGCGCGCACCGGGCTGCGCCCGTTGGTGGTGGTCGACAACACCTTGCTCGGGCCATTGATGCAGCGCCCGATCGCGCTGGGGGCTGATTTGTGCATGACCAGCCTGACCAAATATTGTGGTGGCCATAGCGATTTGCTCGCGGGCGGCGTCAGCGGCAGCGAAGCGTTGGTCGCGCCGCTCCGGCTGTTGCGCACCACGCTTGGCAGCCATCTCGACCCCTATACCAGTTGGTTGCTGCTGCGATCGATGGAAACGGTGCATGTGCGGGTCGAGCGCGCAATGGACAATGCCCGCCACATCGCCGAATTTTTGCGCGATCACCCCAAGGTGGCGAGCATCCTCTATCTCGGCTTCCTGCCCGAAGGCAGCGCCGCACGCGCGGTGTATGATCGCCAATGCAAGGCGGCGGGATCGACCTTTTCCTTCGCGGTGGTCGGCGGCGAGGCGGAGGCGTTCCGCTTTCTCGACCGGCTGACGCTGCTGCGTTTTGCAGTCAGCCTTGGCGGATCGGAAACGCTCATCACGCATCCGGCGACCACGACGCATTATGCGCTCACCCCTGCGGAACGCGCGGCGGGCGGGATTACCGATGCCACGCTACGGCTGTCGGTCGGGATCGAGCATGTCGAGGATTTGCTGGCCGATCTTGCCCAAGCGCTCGACGCGGTATGACGGTGCGCGATTTCCACGCGATCGACGGCAAGGTGCCCGCGCCCGATGCGCGCTTCGATGTGGTGGTAGTGGGCGCAGGCCCCGCAGGCACGGCGGCGGCGATTGCGGCAGCGGCGGACGGGGCGTCGGTGTTGCTGATCGACGAAAATCCGGTGCCGGGCGCATTGATCGGCAGTGACGTTCCCTATTTCTACGGCGGTCGCATGACGGCGGCGGTGCAACAGCCCGCGCGGATGCTGGAGCAGGTGTTCGCCAGCAATCCGGCGCTCGAAACCGCTTTCGCCGCCGGGGTCGATGTCCGGCTCGGCACCTGTGCCTGGGGACTGTATGTCAACGGCCCCGCACTGCGCGCCTTGCCCGAGCCGATGCTGGGCATTGCCGATGCCGAAGCCGCGACAATGGTCGGGTTCGGGCGGCTGGTGCTGCGACCGGCGCGCGCGATCTGGTGTTGGGCTTTGCCGGGTGGAACCAGCCGGGGGTGATGGGCGCGCAAGGCTTTGCCGCATTGCTGACGCGCTATGATGCGTTGGCGAGTCAGCGGATCGTGATCCTTGGAACGGGCGCGCTGGCGCTGGAAACGGCGCTGCTCGCGCTCGCGCGCGGGATCGCGGTTGCGGCGCTGGTCGAGGTGGCGGAGACGGTGCAAGGCCCCGCAGCGCTGGCGGCGCAAGTGGCGGCGGCGGGGGTTCCGATTTTGCTGGGGCACAACATCGCTGCGACCCGCAGCGGGATCGATGGAGTTGAAGGCGTTACCCTAACCCGTCTTCCTTCCCCGGCGAAGGAAGGCGCGCTGGAAATCCCCTGCGACACGATCGTGCTCGCGCTCGGCCTCACTCCGGCCACCGAATTGCTCGATGCGGCAGGCACCCGCCCCAGCGAAACGATCCGCCTGATCGGCGACGCCGCCACCGTCACCCGGCCCGACCCCGCCTATCTCCAGGCCTGGTCCACCGCGCTCAGCCAGCCCGCCACCCCCGATACGATTGTCTGCCAGTGCGAAGAGGTCACCCGCGCCGATGTGCTTGGCGTGCAGCCGCCCCGCTATCTCGAGCGGCCACAGGCAATGGCAGCGCGCTCGCTCGCGTCGCTCATCAACGACGGGCCCGCCCATCCCGACCAGATCAAGCGCTTGACCCGCGCCGGGATGGGCGCGTGCCAGGGGCGGCGTTGCCGCGATCAGGTGGCGTGCCTGCTCGCCGAACAGCAAGGCATCCCGCTCGCTGCGGTGCCCGTCGCCAGCTTCCGCGCGCCGGTGCGGCCCGTGCCGCTCGGCATCCTTGCCGACTGGCAGGAAAGCGCCGCGATGACGGCGGGATGGGACGTGTGGTTCGGCATCCCGACGCAATGGACGCCCTATGCCGTGATCGGCACGGCGGAAGAGGCGGAGCATGTCGCGGGATTGGGCGGCAACATGCATGTCTGAGGCAGAGCTTCCCAAGGGCGCGGCGGTCGTCGTGATTGGCGCGGGCGTCACCGGGCTCAGCGCGGCCTGGTGGCTGGCGCGCGACGGGTTCGACGTGGTCGTGCTCGACAAAGGCATCGTCGGCTGGGAAGCCTCGGGCCGCAATGGCGGCGGGGCCTCGCATTACCAGAGCCCGCTCTTCGCCGAGGAGCAACGGTTGTGGCCGCAGATGGACGATTTGCTCGGCTACCCGACCGAATATCAGCGCGAACGCATCATCATCCAACGTGATCCGGACCTGCTCGCCCATTACCGCGCAGTCGGGCGGATGTGCAGCGCGATGGGCTACCGCGTCGATGATCTGGACAGCCAGCAGGCGCAGGAAATGGTGCCGCTGACCGACCAGAGCTGCCTCGGCGGCATTCATCTGCGCTTCGGCGGCCATGCCAATCCGCAGCGCACGGTGCAGGCCTATGCCTGGGCGCTGCAGGATTTGGGCGGGCGCATCCTGCAACATTGCCCGGCCCGCTCGATCGAGACCGCAGGCGGCAAGGTCGTCGCGATCGATACGCCGCGCGGGCGGATCGCCTGCGATGCCCTGGTCGTGGCGGCGGGGCCGCAATCGGGGATGCTGCTTGCCCCCCTTGGCGTCGAGTTCCCGCTCGCCTCGGCCCGCGCCGAAATGATCGTGACCGAACCCGCCCCGCTGATGTCGATCGGTGGCGTCGATGGCAATGGCCTGTACGGGCGGCAGACGCTGCGCGGCAATCTCGCCTTTGGCGGCGGACCGCATGAGTGGATCGACGTGGATGAGACCGGCCCGAAAGCGCGCCCGACCTCGCCGCTGATCCGCAACCTCGCCCGCCGTGTCGCGGAGATGTTCCCCAAGGCCGCGCACCTGAACGTCATTCGCTCCTGGGCGGGGGTGATCGAGAATACCCCCGATGGCCGCCCGATCCTCGACCGGCTCGACCATCCCGCCAACGTTACCGTCGCGACCATGTCGGGGGTCGGCTTTGGCCTATCGCCCGCCAGCGGCCATGCTCTTCGCGATCTCGTCATCGACGGCACCTGCTCCTTCGCCGACATTACCAAGCTTGGTCTGGCGCGCTTCAAGGGTCTGGAACCCGATTGGCGCGAGCAGCGCGGGTGGGCGGCATGAAGCGCTATTCGGCACTGGCGCTGCTCAAGGCGGGCCTAACCGGGCAGCGCGGCTGGGAGCGGGCGTGGCGCGACCCTGAGCCCAAAAAATCCTATGACATCGTCATCATCGGTGGCGGCGGGCATGGCCTGGCCACGGCCTATTACCTCGCCAAGGTTCACGGCCTGCGCAACATCGCGGTGCTCGAAAAGGGGTGGATCGGCGGCGGCAATACCGGGCGCAACACGACGATCGTGCGTTCTAACTACCGCCAGAAACCCCTGCACGATTTGTTCGATTTCGCGCTCGATTTGTGGGAGGGGATGAGCGACGCGCTCAACTTCAACGTCATGTTTTCCCCGCGTGGCGCGCTGTTCCTCGGCCATTCGGACGGCGACATGACGGTGCTGGCGCAGCGCGGCGATGCCTTGCGCTGCGACGGGATCGATGCCGATTTGCTCACGCGCGCGCAGGTGCAAAAACTGGTGCCGCTGCTCGATATGGCACCCGATGCGCGCTTCCCGATTCACGGCGGGCTGATCCAGCGCCGGGGCGGCACCGCGCGGCACGATGCCGTCGCCTGGGGCTATGCGCGCGCCGCCGATGCGCTGGGCGTCGATGTGATCCAGAAGTGCGAAGTCACCGGCTTCGCCATGACCGGCGGGCGGGTGAGCGGTGTCGTGACGACGCGGGGGGCCATCGCTGCCGGTCGCATCGGCATTTGCGTGGCGGGCAATAGCGGCCCGGTCGCGGCGCTCGCGGGCCTCCAGCTTCCGATCGAGGCGCAGACGTTGCAGGCTTTCGTCACCGAGCCGGTCAAACCGATGATCGACACCGTCATCATGTCGCAGTCGCTGCATTGCTATATCAGCCAGTCGGACAAAGGCGGGATCGTGCTGGGCGGCGACCCCGATCACTTCCCAAGCTACGCCCAGCGCGGCCTGCCACCAAGGATCGAAAAAGCAGCGGCGGAAGCGATCGCGCTTGTGCCCGCGCTGTCGCGCTTGCGGATGGTGCGGTGCTGGGCGGGCACGACCGATATGAGCTTCGACGGATCGCCGATCCTGTCGGCGTTGCCAGTCGACGGGCTCTATCTCAATGGCGGCTGGTGTTACGGCGGCTTCAAGGCGACGCCTGCTTCGGGCTGGTGCTACGCGCATTTGCTGGCGACCGGCGACAACCACCCGCTCGCCGCACCCTTTGCGTTCGACCGCTTTGCGCGTGGCGCGACCATCGATGAAGCAGGCGTCGGCGTCCTGCCGCAGTTGCGCTGATGCTGCAGATCGATTGCCCCTCTTGCGGAGCGCGCGCGCAGAGCGAGTTCAGCTATGAACGCACGCTCGATTCGGTCGTGACGCTGGATATGCCCGCAGACGAAACTGTCCGGCGGCTCTACGCGCGCGCCAATCCGCGCGGCTTCGATGAGGAATTGTGGCGACACGCCTTTGGCTGTCGGCAGTGGCTGGTGTTGCGCCGCCACCGCCAGACGCACGAAATCACATCGGTCGCCGCCTTTGACCCGGCGCTGCATCGATGAGCGGCCCATCGCGCTTGCCCGGCGGCCCGGAGCCGACGCTGCGTTTCACCTTCGATGGCGTTCCGCTGCGCGCGCGCACCGGCGATACGCTGGCGGCGGAGTTGCTGGCCAACGGCATCGGCCTGGTCGCGCGCAGTTTCAAATATCACCGCCCGCGCGGCATCCTGAGTGCGGGCGTGAGGAGCCCAATGCGCTGGTCACGGTTGGCGAAGGCGGACGGCGCGAACCCAATACGCGCGCGACCGACGTCTATGTCTATGACGGCCTCGTCGCGCACAGCCAAAATCGCTGGCCGAGCCTTGCTTTTGATCTGGGCGCGATCAACGGGCTCGCCGCGCGCTTCCTGACGGCGGGCTTCTATTACAAGACCTTCTTCGGCCCGCCCTCACGCTGGTTGCTGTACGAACGCTTCATCCGTCGCGCCGCCGGGCTGGGCAAGGCGCCGACCACGCCCGACCCCGACCCTTACGAACACCGTTCGGCCTTTTGCGATGTGCTGGTGGTCGGTGGCGGCCCCGCCGGTATCGCCGCCGCGCGTGCCGGGGTGCAAGCAGGCGAGCGCGTGCTGCTGGTCGAACAGGACCGCATAGTGAGCGAAGCGATCGACGAAGCGCGCGTGCTGACGCGCACCACCGCAACGGGTGTGTGGGATCATGGCTTCGTCACGCTCGTCCAGCGCCTGGTGGAGCCCGGCCAGTCGCCCGCTCCCGGTCAGCCCGCACAGCGGCTATGGCATGTTCGCGCGCGCCGCATCGTGCTCGCGACCGGCGCGATCGAGCGGCCGCTGACCTTTGCCGGGAATGACCGGCCCGGCGTGATGCTGTCGCAAGCGGTGCGCCGCTATATCGAACGGTTCAAAGTGCTGCCGGGCCAGCGCGTCGTCATCGCCACCAACAATGACGATGCCTATGCCACTGCCGATGCGATTGCAGCGGCGGGCGGCACCGTCGTCGCCATTCTGGATTCGCGCGCCGAAAAAAGCGCCATCGCCAACGCCGCCGCGCACCCGGTCCATACCAACGCCTTCCCGATCTCGACCTCGGGCAGACGGCATCATTTGCACTCGGTCGAGGCCGATATCTGGACCGAGTGTACGCGCTTCGAGGCCGATTTGCTGGCGGTTTCTGGGGGCTTCACCCCCGTCGTCCATCTCCACAGTCAGGCGGGTGGCGCGCTCGATTGGCACGAGGAAATCCAGGCGTTCGTGCCCGGTGCCTCCCGGCAAGCGGTGTCGAGCGTCGGCGCGGCCGCGGGCGATCTTCCCCCCGGTCGGCACGGCTGTTGCCGACCTGCCAAACCCCAAAACCAGCTTCATCGACTTCCAGAATGACGTAACCGCCGCCGATATCGATCTCGCCTGGACCGAAGGCTATCGCTCGGTCGAGCATCTCAAAACGCTACACCACGCTCGGCATGGCGACCGATCAGGGCAAGACCAGCAACATGGCCGCGCTCGCGCGACTGGCGAGCGTCGCCGGGGTGACCATCCCGCAAGCCGGGCTCACCACCTTCCGCGCGCCGTTCACGCCGGTGACGCTGGCGCGCTGGC
>NZ_JSBN01000045.1 GCF_000797515.1 Sphingomonas sp. Ant H11 | reverse complement strand
GTGACACTCGCCATCAGCCGACCCACCCCCAACCCCTCCCTTCCAGGGAGGGGAGGAAGAAGGGGAGGAGCAAGCCCCCCACACACGCAAAACGCCGACACCCCTGCGGAGGTGCCGGCGTCCGACGTCTTTTAAAAGCGATCCAGGAGGGATCAGGCCTTCATGTGGCCTGCCAGGTGCTTGTTCATTTCGAACATCGTCACCTTGTCCTTGCCGAAAACCTTCTTCAGCTTTTCGTCGGCGACGATCTCGCGCTTGTTCTCCGGGTTCTGGAGATTGTGTGCCTTGATATAGGCCCACACCTTGCTGATGACTTCGCTACGCGGCAGCTTGTCGGTGCCGACGATCGCGCGAGCTCGGCCGAGGGGGTGATGGGCGCGAAGATGCCGCCGGTCTTGGGCGCATCGCTCTTCGCGGTTGGGGTCTTGGCCATTATGTGTCCTTCCTGAGTGTCGTTACAACCGACATCGGTTTCACGCCTTGAATAGCGCTGCGCTCCTTGTGCGCTGCCTTTTTGCCCTTGTCACGCCTTACAATGCCCTGAAATGCGTCGGTTTCGGGGTTGTAACGCAAAAAGGCCCGCTCTCCGGTTCGGAAAGCGGGCCGTTACGCCACAAAAGCGTCGCTCAGAATTTGAAGCGGATCGTCCCGCCATAGGTAACGGGCTGGTTGGGATAGGCCGAAACGCTGCCCGATTGCGCCACCGACGAGAAGATCGTCGTGATATAGTGGTTGTTGGTGACGTTGCGGCCCCAGGCCGAAACTTCGAGCCCGTTCTCGAACTGCAGCGTCGCGGCAAGGTTGAGTTCCTTGACCTCGCGTTCAAGGGTGATGACGCCTTCGGCGATCTGCACCGGCGTTTGGTAATCAAAGTCGCCGCGCAGCAACAGCTTCATCCCGTGCGACAGCGGTTGGGTATAAGTGGCCCCCATCGATGCCGAGAATTCAGGGATGCCGGCCGGGCGTGTTCCGGACAGGTTGACCGGCCCGACCGTGTAGGTGCCCGCGACGATCGCGCCGCCATTGGGGAAGGAGTCGTATTTCGGGTCGAGATAGGTCACCGCGCCGTTGAGCGTCAGCCGCGGCACCGGGGTCACGCTGCCATCGAACTCGACCCCGAAGGTCGATTGCTTGGGCGCGTTGAGCAACGAGAAGCCGGTGCCGGTGAAGACGTTGCTCTGGAAACCGGTAATCTGCTGCTGGAACACCGCCATGTTGAAGGCGAAGTTGCGATATTGTCCCTTGATGCCGCCTTCGATCACGCGCGACTTTTCAGGGCCTGCAAAACGCGAGCCCGAGCTGAGATTGACGACGGCAAGCCCGGCAGTACGCAGCGCGACGAGATCCGCCGCAGTCGGGCGGCTGTCGCGCGAGAGGTTGACCGAGCTCGCCTTGAAACCCGTCGCATAGGTGACATAGGCGTTCAGGTGGTTGTCGAGCTTGTACGCCGCGCGCAACGTGTAGGAGAAGTTGCTGTCGCTGGTCTTGCCGGGTTCGACCGCGTTGGGCACGTTCTGGAACGGCGGCAGGAATTGCAGCGGGCGCAGCGCCGCGAGCGGGTTGGCCGCAGGGTTGTTCTGATTGGCGTTGGCGTTGGCCTGCGCACCTGCGTTGATCGCACTGAAGGCCGCCGGATTGGCACCTGCGAACGCCCCGATCTCGGCTGCGGTGGCCGAGCGGCCAAGACCCAATTGCGTACCGATCAATTGGGCGAGGCCGCCCTGGTAGAGCAACTGGTTGCGGAACGGCGCATATTGCGGCGCATCGAAGTTGATGCCGGAAAATACGTCGGTGCTGACAACGTTGGTCGAGAAGTGCTTGCGGTCGTCGGTATAGTTGAACCCGGCGGTGAGCGTCAGCCGGTCGACCGGCTTGAAATCGGCGGTGCCGAAGATCGAGAAGGATTCGTCCTTCAGCGCATAGGATTCGTTCAGGCCGTCGCCGGTGCGGAAGAAGGTGCCGGTATATTTCGCCGGATTCCCTTCAAGCGCGCCAAAGGTCGTTTCCAGCGTGGCGACGCTCAATGCACCACCGGTCGCGCCCTGGATCAGCGCATTGCCATAGGGGCGGAATTGCGAACCGAACGTGATCTGGTTCTTCTGGTTGATCTTTTCGTTGAAATAGAAGCCGCCGAGCAGGAAGTTGAGCGGTCCCTCGAAATCGGTGGCGAGACGCAGTTCCTGCGTGAACGTATCGATCCCGACATTGGCCGAATTCCGCCCGATCAGATCGGCACCGGTGAAATCCGAATCCTGGTTGGTGGCACTCTTCACTTCGCGATAGGCGGTGATCGAGGTCAGTGCGACCTTTCCGAGGTTGTAATCGGCCTGAACCGATCCGCCGTAATTCTCGATTTTGTTGCTCGACAGGAAGTTGTTGTACACCTTGTACGAGAACACGTTCTGCGGATCGATCCCGTTGCCGCCGGCCAGCGCCTGGACGATCGCTCCGGTGGACCCATTGATGAGGTTGCCGGCCACGCAGCAGTTTTCGTCGATCTTGTCGTAATCGCCGATCACGCGGATCTTGAAATCGGCGCTCGGCTGGAACAGCAATTGCCCGCGAACGCCCCAGCGGTTGCGATCGTTGACGTTGGTCTTCTGCAAGGCGTCATAGGCGTACCCGTCGCGACGGTTGTAATTGCCGCCGATGCTGAAGGCGAGCGTATCGCTGATGGGACCGGTGACGGCCGCCTTCAGGACGACGGCGTTGTAATTGCCATAGGTCGCCTCGGCATTGCCCGCGAATTTGAAGGCGGGCTCGGCGGTGACGATGCTGATGATGCCCGCCGAGGCATTCTTGCCGAACAGCGTCGATTGCGGGCCGCGGAGCACTTCGATGCGCTTCAGGTTGGGCAAATCGGAAATCTGCGCGGCCGATCGCGAGCGGTACACGCCGTCGATGAATACGCCGACCGAAGGCTCGATCCCGGCATTGTTGGCACCGTTGCCAAAGCCGCGGATGATGAAGTTGGTGTTCGCCGAGCTCTGGAGCTGATTGACGCGCAGCGACGGCACGACGCTTTGCAAATCCTTCAGATCGCGAATTTGCGCTTGCTCGATCGTTGCGCCACTGGTTACCGACACTGCAACAGGCGTATCGAGCAACGTCTGCTCGCGCTTGGTTGCGGTGACGACGATGTCATCGCCATCGGGCGTGGTTTGGGGCGCAGGAGCCGGGGGAGGAGTGGTTTGCGACAGGGCGGGCGTGGCAGAAAGCATCGCCAAAGCCGACGCTGCAAGCAATTCGAACTTCTTCATGATGGCATCCCCTTGATGGTCAGCCCCAATCTCATGTCGGGTGCTGGTTTTCGAATGTACGGTTTGTGAAATAGCGTGTCGTTGAATCGCCCGTCAATGACATAATAATAGGGAAACTGCGGCATTCGCCCGCTGTGTTCAAAATAGAACAGTTTCCAGGGCGACTGGAATTCATGTTGCAGTACGGCGAAACGCATTTGCCGTAACGTCAATCGCACGGATCGGGGTAAGGGAAGATAATGAACGATAGTTCCGATGCAGGCGGCGACGGCGATCTGGTGGCCGGACCGGCGAAGATTCCGGTGCCGGAGGAGGTCGCGGCAGCTGTTCGCACGCTGATCCGCTGGGCCGGGGACGACCCCGCGCGCGAGGGTTTGCGGGAGACGCCGCAACGAGTCGCGCGGGCGTGGAAGGAATATTGTTCGGGCTATGCCGACGATCCGGCAGTCCATCTGGCGCGGATCTTCGAGGAAGTGGGCGGCTATGACGAGATTGTGCTGCTGAAGGACATTCCGTTCCAGTCGCATTGCGAACATCACATGGCCCCGATCATCGGCAAGGCGCACATCGCCTATCTTCCGGGCAATTACGTCGTCGGCATCTCGAAGCTGGCGCGCGTACTCCACGCCTTTGCCCGCCGCCTGCAAGTGCAGGAGCGGCTGACGGCGGAGGTCGCGGATTGCATCTGGGACAATCTCAAGCCGCTGGGTGTGGCGGTGGTGATCGAGGCGAGCCATGCCTGCATGACTGCGCGCGGGGTGCGGACGCCAGGCGTTGCGATGGTCACCAGCCGGATGATGGGTGTGTTCCGCGACGACGAACGCAGCCGCAAGGAAATCCTCGCCTTGATGGGATGCTGATCGCAATGCCGCGCACCGTGCTGGTGACTGGGGCGGCGCGTCGCCTTGGGGCGGTGATTGCGCGGCATCTGGCGGGCGAGGGCTGGCGCGTCGCAATCCATCATCTGCATTCGGCGGAAGATGCGGACCGGCTGTCGGCGGCCTTGCCCGGCTCAACGGTGCTGACCGGCGATCTGTCCGACGCGGAAGTGCCGGGGGCGTTGGTCGAGGCCGCGCGGGCGGCGTTTGGCGGGCCGCTCGCGGCGGTGGTGAACAGCGCGTCGCTCTTCGACTATGACACGCCGCCGCGCATCGGCCGGGCGTTGCTGCGCGACCATTATGCCGTCAATCTCGAGGCCCCGGTGCTGCTGGCCAACGCCCTGGCGGAGCAGCAGGATCTGACGGAGGGAGCGGTGGTCAATTTGCTCGACCAGAAGATCGCCAATCTCAACCCCGATTTCTTCTCTTATACCTGCGCCAAGCTCGCCCTTGCGGGCGCGACGACGATGCTGGCGCAGGCATTGGGGCCGCGCATCCGCGTCAATGCGGTGTCGCCCGGCCTGTCCTTGCCCAGCGCCGACCAGAGCGACGCCGAATTTGCCGCAGCGGCGCGCAAGAACCCGTTGCAGCGTCCGGTCGATCCCGTCGATATCGCCCGCGCGGTCGCCTTCCTGCTGGAGGCGCGGGGCGTGCAGGGGCAGACTGTGTACGTCGATTGCGGCCAGCGCTTCCTGCCGCGCGCGCGCGACGTGATGTTCGAGGGGCGGGTATGACGGTTCGGTTCACCACCATCCTCGAGGGTCTCGAAGTGACGATGGGGCTCGGCATCCATCCGCACGAACTGGCGGCGCGGCAGCGCGTGATCGTGTCGGTGCGGATGGAGGTGGTCTATCCCGCCGCCCCCCGCCGAAGACCGCATCGATGCGGTGCTCGATTATGATTTCGTGCGCGCAGGCGTGCAGGCGCTGGTCGCCGACCGCCATTTCCATTTGCAGGAAACCTTGTGCGAGGCGATCGCGGCGCTGTGTCTTGCAGACCCGCGCGTCGAGCGCGTGACGGTGCGTACGTCGAAGCCGGACGTGTATCCCGATGCTGCGGTCGGGTGCGAGATTGTGCGCGGGCGGTAGCGCACATCCGGTCTTGTCCCATTGCCCCGTTCGGGCTGAGCCCGTCGAAGCCCCCCTCGCCTGAAGCGAGGATCTGGGGCCTGCGAAGACGAGCCCTTCGACAGGCTCAGGGCGAACGGGAAGGGCGCTACGCCCTGTTCGCCGCGCTGAGCACCGCGCGCACGCTGGCGGTGGCGATATCGGCGTCGATGCCGACCCCGAACACGGTGCGCCCGTCGCCCGTGCGGCATTCGACATAGGCCGCGGCCTGCGCATCGGCACCATGGCCGATGGCATGTTCGCTATAATCGACCACGTCGAGCTGGGGGCCGGTGGTTTCGCCGAGCGCCGCGATGACGCCCGAAATCAGGCCATTGCCGCGCCCGGAGATCGAGCGTTCCTCGCCATCGACTGCGACATGGCCGACGAACAGGCGGTCACCGACGCTGCCGCTCTCATTATAATCGAGCAGACGGAAGCGGTCCTCGCCGCGCGCGAGATAGGTGGACTCGAACAGGCCCCAAATGTCGCTCGCGTTCATTTCGCGGCTGGTTTCGTCGGCCAGACGCTGGACGTGGCGGCTGAAATCGGCCTGCAGGCGCTTGGGCAGCTTCAGGCCCTTATCCTGTTCGATCACCCAGGCGACGCCGCCCTTGCCGGACTGCGAATTGACGCGGATCACCGCTTCATAGCTGCGGCCGAGATCGGCCGGGTCGATCGGCAGATAGGGAACTTCCCACAGCGTATCGTTCTTGGCTTCCTGCGCAGCAAAGCCCTTCTTGATCGCGTCCTGATGGCTGCCCGAGAAGGCGGTGAACACCAGATCGCCCGCATAAGGCGTGCGCGGATGCACGGGGAGCTGTGTGCAATAGGTAACGGTGTTGACGATCGCGTCGATGTCCGAAAAGTCCAGTTTCGGATCAAGCCCTTGCGTGTACATATTGAGCGCGACGGTGACGAGGTCGCAATTGCCGGTGCGCTCGCCATTGCCGAGCAGGCAACCCTCGACGCGGTCGGCCCCCGCCATCAGCCCGAGTTCTGCGGCGGCGACGCCGGTGCCGCGATCGTTATGCGGATGCAGACTGAGCGCGACGCAATCGCGGTTGCGGATGTTGCGGCCGAACCATTCGATCTGGTCGGCATAGACATTGGGCGTCGCGCATTCGACCGTGGCGGGCAGGTTGAGGATGAGCTTGTGGTCGGGCGTCGGGCGCAGCACGTCCATCACCGCCTCGCAAACCTCGAGGCTGAAATCGAGCTCGGCAGTCGAGAAGGTTTCCGGGCTATATTCGAAATACCAGTCGGTATCGGGCTGGGCGGCGGCCTGGTCGCGCAGGATCATCGCACCGTCGATGGCGATCTGTTTTACCTCGGCGCGAGTCATGCCGAACACGATCTTGCGCCAGGCCGGGCTCACCGCATTGTAGAGATGTACGATCGCTGCGCGCGCGCCGCGCAGCGACTGGAAGCTGGTTTCGATCAAATCGCGGCGCGACTGGGTCAGCACCTGGATCATGGTGTCGTCGGGGATGCGGCCGCTTTTGACCAGCCCCGAGATGAAATCGAATTCGGTCGCGCCGGCGGCGGGGAAGCCGACTTCGATTTCCTTGATGCCGACCTTGACGATCAGGTCGAACATCCGGGTCTTCTTCTCGGCATCCATCGGGTCGATCAACGCCTGGTTGCCGTCGCGCAGATCGGTCGAGAGCCAGCGCGGGGCGGTGGCGATCGTCTGCGACGGCCAGCGCCGATCGGGCAAGTCGATGGTGGGGAAGGGGCGGTATTTGGTCGAAGGGTCACGCAGCATGGTTGGTCTCGCTCGGTATCGCGGATCGACGTTTGGGGCGGTCTGTCCCTTAGGCGGGTCGCGGCGCAGCCCGTGGGCGCGCAGCGAGGGGCGCGCCTAAGCGCGTAAGTCGAAGCAGCGAAAGAAGCAGAGCCTGCGTCATGGTCGCGGCGCGTTAGCAAGTCACGGGGTAGGCTGTCCAGTCCGGGATTCAAACAGGCGGTCGAAAGGACTGTTGGGCAGGAACCACAGCACCGCCACCAGCATCGCGCAGCCGATGCCGAGCCAGGGCGAGATGAAGCTGAGCGGCATGCCCGCCAGATACAGGATGATCGCAACGATGCCCTTGCGCAGCGTCGCCACGTGATAGCGGCTGGCGCGTGCGCCCTGTACCCCGGTTGCGCGGATCACGCGCTGTAGCCAGGCGTAAGCGATGGCCGGGACGAACATGGTAACGAGATAGACGAGGGTCGCATCGCGGCTGAAATGCTGCTCGCCGAGATAGGCGGTCGAGAACGGCACCAGCGACAGTGCAAACAGCAGCGCCATGTTCGACCAGATCAGACCGTTGCTGACCACGGTTGCATGGCTGAACAGCCGGTGATGGTTCGACCAGTACAGCGCGACGTAGAGATAGCTGAGCGCGTAGGCGAAGAAGACGGGCCATTGCGACCACAGCTTATCGAGCCCCGCCGCGACCGGCGGGTGCAGCTCCAGTACCATGATGGTGACGATGATCGCGATCACCCCGTCCGAAAACGCCTCGACCCGGCCCACGCCGGGGCGGCCTTCGGTGTCCTCGGACGGGGGGATCGTTGGGCTCACTGAAGCTCGAATGCCGCGTTGATGACCAGCACGGTTTCATCCGACACGACGGGCACATATTTGCTGACGCCGAAGTCCGAACGATGGATCACCATGCGGCCGAGGAAACCGATCGAAGCTTTCTTGCTCATCGGATTGGTGGCCGCACCGAACAGCTTTGCGCGGAAGGTGACCGGCTTGGTCACGCCGTGCAGTGTGAGCGTGCCATCGACCGCCACGGCATCGGCGCTGAGCGGGTGACCTTGGTCGAATGGAAGGTCGCGGTCGGGAATTTGGCGGCGTCGAACCAGTCGGCTGCTTTCAGCTCTTCGGTCAGCTTGGCGCTGGTGGTCTGCACGCTGGCGATCGGCAGGGTCACGTCAAGCTGGGTGACGGCGGGCTTCGCTGGATCGACCTTCAGCGTGCCGCTGGCATCGGAAAAGGTGCCGGCATAAGGCGAAATGCCGAAATGGCTGACGCTGAAAGTCACCTGGGTGTGGTGTGGCTCGACCGCATAGGTGCCGGCCTTGATGTCCGCGACAGTGCCTGCACCGTGCAACATCTCGGGCGGTGCCATCTGTGCGATGACGGGTGCACCAAGGAGCAGCACGGCGGCGGTAGCGGCGTAGAGATGGGTAAGACGCATTGCGGTTCTCCTGTTACGTGGCCCCCAAGTGCGGCGCAACGGGTGGCAGCGTCAAACGCTGTTTCGGCAACGATCCGTTTCGTGGAGGGCGCGTGATGCGCCCTCCACCATAGCCGAAGGAAACGCGGCTCAGTTCTTGGTCTGGTCCACCAGCTTGTTGGCACCGATCCACGGCATCATCGCGCGCAGCTCCGTGCCGACCTTCTCGATCGGATGCGCGGCGGCCTGCTTGCGCGCGGCCTTGAGTTCGGGCTGGCCGGCGCGGTTGTCGAGCACGAAGTTCTTGACGAAACGGCCCGACTGGATGTCGGCGAGCACGCGCTTCATCTCGGCCTTGGTCGCATCGGTGATGATGCGCGGGCCGGTGACGATGTCGCCATATTCAGCGGTATTGCTGATCGAATAGCGCATGTTGGCGATGCCGCCTTCATAGAGCAGATCGACGATCAGCTTGGTCTCGTGCAGGCACTCGAAATAGGCCATTTCCGGGGCATAGCCCGCTTCGACCAGTGTTTCGAAGCCGGCCTGGATGAGGTGGGTGATGCCGCCGCACAGTACGGCCTGCTCGCCGAACAGATCGGTTTCGCACTCTTCCTTGAAGTTGGTCTCGATAATGCCCGAGCGACCGCCGCCGACGCCCGAGGCATAAGCGAGGCCGATGTCGTGCGCGTTGCCGCTCTTGTCCTGATGGATCGCGATCAGGCACGGAACGCCGCCGCCGCGCACATATTCGCTGCGCACTGTGTGGCCGGGGCCCTTGGGCGCGATCATGATGACGTCGAGATCGGCGCGCGGCTCGATCAGACCGAAATGCACGTTGAGGCCGTGCGCGAACGCGATCGTCGCGCCCTGCTTCAGGTTGGCGTGGAGATCGTCGGCATAAATGGCGGCCTGATGCTCGTCGGGCGCGAGGATCATGGTGATGTCTGCCCAGGCGGCGGCCTCGGCATTGGTCATCACCTTGAAGCCCGCATCGGTCGCCTTCTTGGCCGTCGTCGAACCAGCGCGCAGCGCGATGGCGATCTCCTTGACGCCCGAATCGCGCAGGTTCTGGGCATGGGCATGGCCCTGGCTGCCATAACCGACGATCGCGATCTTCTTGTCGGTGATCAGGTTCAGGTCGGCATCGGCATCATAATAAAACGCGCATTCTTTGGTTCCCTATCAAAGCCCTCTCCCCGTGGGAGAGGATACGAAGACGTGGTGGCTTAGCCGCCTCGTCGGAGGTGGTGCGGGTGATGGGCTTGAGCATCATCGCCCTCACCCTCCCACCGCTTCGCGGCGGGCCCCTCCCTCTCCCGGTGGGAGAGGGGTATTTTCTTCAAATCGCCTTGTCCCCGCGGGCGATGGCGACGATGCCGGTGCGCGCGACTTCGCACAGGCCGACTTGCCGCATCAGCGCGATGAAGCCATCGATCTTCTCGCGCCCGCCGGTGAGTTCGAACACGAAGCTGTTGATCGTGGTGTCGACCACGCGCGCGCGGAACACATCGGCGAGGCGCAACGCCTCGATCCGGTGTTCGCCGTGTCCGGAGACCTTGAGCAGCGCGAGTTCGCGCTCGACATGCGGCCCGAGTGCGGTGAGATCGGTCACCGAATGCACCGGCACCAGCCGGTCGAGCTGCGCCATGATCTGTTCCATCACATGCGCGCTGGCCGAGGTGACGATGGTGATGCGGCTGACGGCCTGGTCGGCGGTGACGTCCGACACGGTCAGGCTCTCGATATTGTAACCGCGCGCGGTGAACAGGCCGGCGATCCGGGCGAGAATGCCCGGCTCGTTATCGACCATCACGGCCAGCGTGTGCCGCTGCGTTTTTTCTTCGGTGATGTGCATTAGACCAGCGCCTTCGCTTCGTCGTCCATTTCGCCCGACACTTCGCTCGATGCGAGCAGCATGTCGGTGTGGGCTGCTCCGCTCGGGATCATCGGGAAGCAGTTGGTGAGCTTGGCCACGCGGCAATCGACCAGCACCGGCCCATCATGATCGAGCATCGCGGCGATGCCGTCGTCGAGCTGACCGATGCCTTCGATGCGGATGCCCTTCCAGCCATAGGCTTCGGCCAGCTTCACGAAATCGGGCAGCGTGTCCGAATAGCTTTCCGCATAGCGGCTCGAATAGGTCAGTTCCTGCCACTGGCGGACCATGCCCATATATTCATTGTTGAGGATGAAGATCTTGACCGGAAGGCGATACTGCACCGCGGTCGCCAGCTCCTGAATGTTCATCTGGATCGAGGCTTCGCCGGCAATGTCGATGACCAGCGCCTTGGGGTTGCCGAGCTGCGCGCCGATCGCGGCGGGCAGGCCATAGCCCATCGTGCCGAGCCCGCCGGAGGTCAGCCACTTGTTGGGGCCCTCGAAGCCGAAATGCTGCGCGGCCCACATCTGATGCTGGCCGACTTCGGTGGTGATGATCGGGCTGCGCTTGTGCGTCGCCTCCCACAACGCGCGGATCGCGCGTTGCGGCATGATTTCGGGGCCGGTCTCGGCGAAATCGAGGCTCTTCACCGCGCGCCAGCCTGCGATCATCCGCCACCATTCGGCGAGATCGGGCTTGGGATGGCGGCGTGCCTTGAACACGCGCACCATGTCTTCCAGTGCATGGCCGACATCCGCCACGATCGGCAAATCGACGCGGACGTTCTTGTTGATCGACGAGCGGTCGATATCGACGTGGATCTTCCGCGAATAGGGGCTGAACGCGTCGAGCCGCCCAGTCACGCGATCGTCGAAACGCGCGCCGAGACACAGGATCAAGTCGGCCTTGTTCATCGCCAGATTGGCTTCGTACGTGCCGTGCATCCCGAGCATCCCGAGCCATTGCGGCCCGCTTGCCGGATAAGCACCCAGGCCCATCAGCGTCGAGGTGACGGGTGCACCCGTGATCCGCGCCAGTTCGCACAGCAATTGGCTGGCCGCGGGCCCGGCGTTGATGATGCCGCCGCCGGTGTAGAGGATCGGGCGCTCGGCCGCGGCGAGCATATCCATCGCTTGCTCGATCGCGCCTGGTCGGCCTTTACCTGCGGGCGATAGGTCTTGTGGCGGATCGGGCCGGGCTTGGTGTAACGCGCGGTGGCGACCTGCACATCCTTGGGGATATCGATCACGACCGGGCCGGGGCGACCCGAGGTGGCGATGTAAAACGCCTCGTGGATCGTCGCGCCAGCGTGGCCGGGTCCTTCACCAGATAATTGTGCTTGGTGCAGTGGCGCGTGATGCCGACGGTATCGGCCTCCTGAAAGGCATCGGTGCCGATCAGTGCTGTCGGCACCTGGCCGGTGATGACCACCATCGGGATCGAATCCATCAGCGCATCGGTGATGCCGGTGACGGCATTGGTCGCGCCGGGGCCCGAGGTAACGAGAACGACACCGGGCTTGCCGGTTGAACGGGCATAGCCCTCGGCGGCATGCGTGGCGGCTTGTTCGTGGCGCACCAGAATATGCTTGATCCGACCGCCCGCAGCATTGTGCCGGAACAGCGCGTCGTAAATCGGCAGGACCGCACCACCGGGATAGCCGAAGATGACCTCCACGCCGAGATCGCCCAGCGCCTCGATCAGGATGTCTGCTCCGCTTTTCTCGGTCACGTTTCGTCTCCTTTCGCGCTGCGGCCTTAGCAGCGTTGGAGCGGCGCTGCTAGTTGCACGAAATGTACGTGTCAATCGCTAACTGCGTAATAAAATATCCATTTCATGCATTAGATCGATTGTTTCTAACGCATGACTGCGCCGCCAGCACGCCGGAGGCTGGTTGCGGAACCAGGTATATTGCCGTTTGGCATATTGCCGGGTAGCGACGCACGTTAGATCAAGCGCTTGATCTTCGGTCATTTCTCCGGCCAGCACCGCCGTCAGTTCCGGTACGCCGATGGCACGGCGGATCGGTGCGGCGGGGGCAATGTCGGGGCGATCGCGCAACGCCGCGACTTCCGCGCGGGCACCGTCGGCAAACATCGCCGCCG
>NZ_JSBN01000044.1 GCF_000797515.1 Sphingomonas sp. Ant H11 | reverse complement strand
CGACCGGCGACTGGCTGGCCGGGGTCGCGCCACGCCGACGCGATTGCGGCGGTCCGCGCGGCACATCCGCGCCACGGTGGGAGCGGTGCGCTCTACATCGTGCTGAAACGCGCGCGGAGTTCGCGAAAGTCTTAACCTTTGGCTGTCATCGTCTTGGACAAGCCGGTGCGTTTCGCACCACGCTGCCAGGAGCCAACGATATCGCGATGGAAGGCGTTACGCTCAAAAGCCGCGCAATCGTGTTCGCGATGTGCTCCGGGGCGGTCGCTTTTATCCTTGCGCTCGCCGCGACATCGTCGGGCGGCGTCGAAATCAGCAACATCTCGCGTGCGCTGATCCCGGCGATCGTTTGTGCGGTGATGTGCTGGGCGTCGACCGAGCGCAGCATTGCCGGGACGCGTCGGCGATCGACGCTGCGATCGCGCGTCTGGCGCAGGCGGCGCAGGGCGATCTCAGCGACCAGATCCCCCCCGAAATCGCGACGAACGTGCCCCAGCTCGCTACCGCGATGCATGGCTTGTTCGCGCAGTTGAACGCCAATCTCGATAGCGTCCAGCGGCTGGCGATGTTCGATCCCGTGACCGGGCTTGCCAATCGCACCAACTTTCGCCGGGCGTGCGAGCGGCTGTTGTCGACGATGCCGACGGGCGCGGGCGGCGCGCTGTTCTTCATCGATCTGGACCGCTTCAAGGCGGTCAACGATACGATGGGCCATGCCTGTGGCGACATGCTGCTGGGGATGGTTGCCAACCGCCTGCGCGCGGTCGCCGACAGCGTCACGCTGCCCGAGGCCGGGCCGGCCCCGCTGATCGGCCGGCTGGCGGGCGACGAGTTCACGATGTTCTTCGCGCAGGTCGATTCGGCGGACGCGGCCCGGATCGGGCGTGCGGTCCTGTTCGCGCTGGCCGAGCCGTTCGATCTGGCGGGCACCGATATCGCGATCGGCGCGTCGATCGGCATTGCGCTGCGCCCCGACCATGGCGAAACGCTGACCGACCTGATGCGCGCCGCCGATGCCGCGATGTATCACGCAAAAAGCAGCGGCCGCGGCCGCGCCGAGCACTTCTCGGCCGAGCTGGCCGCGCAGATCAGCGAACGCGCCGGGCTCGAAAGCGCGCTGCGCGACGCGATCGACCGCGATGAGTTCGCGCTCGTCTTTCAACCGCAGCTCCGCGTCGGATCGGGGCAGATCGTCGCGGCGGAGGCGCTGTTGCGCTGGCGGCACCCGCAGGAGGGGTTGCGCCTGCCCGGCACCTTCCTACCGCGCGCCGAGGAAACCGGGCTGATCGTCGAGATCGGCGACTGGGTCGTGCACAGCGTCGCCGAGACGATCGCGCGCTGGAGCCGGATGGGGATCGAACACCGCCTCGCCGTCAACGTGTCGCCGCGTCAGCTCGACCATGCCAGCTTCTTCCGCCGCCTGCGTGCCGCGATGCACCGCGTCGATGCACCCGCGCGGCTGCTCGAACTCGAAATCACCGAGACACTCGCGATGCACTGCAGCGACGAAGTGCTCGAGGCGATCGCGCTGCTGCGCGCCGATGGCGCGACCATCGCGATCGACGATTTCGGCACCGGCTATTCCAGCCTGCCGCGCCTGCGCGCGCTCCCGCTCGACCGGATCAAGCTCGACCGCAGCCTGATCGAACATATCGCCGCGGACGCCGATGCACGCATCATCGCACAGGCGGTGATCGGGCTGATCCACGGCCTTGGCTGCCAGGCGGTCGGCGAGGGGGTCGAGACGCAGGCGCAGGCCGATATCCTGCGTATCATCGGCTGCGACGTGATCCAGGGCTATGCCATCGCCCAACCGATGAACGAAGCCGCCTTTCTCGCCTGGAGCAAGGGCGAAGTGCGCTGGGCGGCGGTCGGCTGAACCGCGCACCCGCGCAACGACCGCACGCTGTCCTACAATAACCATATCGGTTAAATACGCGGACATGCAGAACCTCGTCCCCACCGCTCGCCCGGTGCTCGCGTTCGAGCCCGTTCCCCGCAAATATCGCTATGACGGCTGGACGCCCGAGCGGCAGCACGGCTTCATTGCCGCGCTCGCCGAAACCGGATCGGTCACCGCCGCCGCCCGGCGCATCAACATGAGCGCGGAGGGGGCCTATTACCTCCGCCGACAACCGGGGGCAGACGGCTTCCGCGCCGCGTGGCTCGCCGCGCTCGATCACGGGGTGCAGCGCCTGGTCGATGTCGCGATCGAACGCGCGATCGAGGGCGTGCCCGTCCCGGTCTTCCACAAGGGCGAGCAGGTCGGCGAACGCCGCTGGTATAATGACCGGCTGACGATGTTCATCCTGCGCCACCATCTGACCGATCGCTATGGCGGGCCCGGCCTCGCCCCTGGCACGCGCAACCGCGCGACGATCGAGCGCGAGGCCGCCGAGAATTGCCCGGTGTGCAAGGCGCGCAACCCGGCCTCCATGTCCGAGGCGGACCGCGCGCGCGCCGGTGCCGAGCGCCATGACGATTTCATGCGGCACTATACCAATAAGGTTAAAGCCGAGCGCCAGGCGCGCTTGCGCGGCGACATCGTCGGTGCCGATTTCGCTCTGCGCCAGTTGACCGAAATCGAGTTCATCTTCTGCGTGATCGACCGGCCCGACGCGATCGTCGCGTTCTGGAACGACATGTTCCTGCATCTCGATGATCCCGACCCGGCGGCAGGCACCGAGGATTCCTTCGCGGCGCGGCGCGCCTTGCTCAAACAGGCGCGCGAGGCGGTGTGGGCGCAGGACGCCATGCTGCGTCCCGCGCCGATGACGCGGCGCGGCCTGTCGAGCGCCATTGCCAGCGGCGCGACGCTCGACGCGCGCAGGACAGCCCGAAAGGAAGCCTGCACCCAAATGGCCGCCGCCCAGGCGCAATGGGAAGCCGCCGCGACCGAGGATGGCTGGCGGGCTTGGTGTGCGCGGGAGGGGTAGCATTCGTCTCGGTCCGCCATGCCGGCCGAGGGGACTCAGGCCGTGAAACTCTCCATTTCATAGCGATAGCGCCGATCTTCTTTGTAGAGGATCACGCGTCCCGGGAAAACGGTGGTGCGCCACCCTACGGGAAGCGCTTTCATGATTTTGATGAGGAGCGTTCGGGTCGTGTCGTCGTCGGTGACCTCAATGATCTCAGCATTTCGCTGATCGATATGCCCCTTTCGGTAGCTGATATACTTGTCATCAGTTCCGGGCTTCAGATCTGTCTCGTAGCGCAGATCATAAGGCAAATGCTGCTTCAGAGCGATTAGTAGCAGGAGCGGCAAATAGCGACCCGGCCGGACCAGATGAAGCGGACGGTCGATGTTGATTGGGTAAGAAATATCGAAATCGGCGGGTTGCTGACCTTCTCGATTGTGTCCGGGGTCATTCGAACCAAAACCGCTGTCATTCCAAGCGAGCGCTTTGCCGTCGGCTTTTCGCATAGCATCGATGAGAATTGCCTCGACGTCGAAGTTCGAAAAGACGAGAATCCGGATGGCCTTAAACGCGATTTTCGAAGGGTCGAGATTGCGCCGATTTTGGATCGTAAAGGCATGTCGGTTCAGTCGATCGCGAAAGCCGTGACGCGTGTCCGTCTTGCCCGCATAAACGGGATAGCCGTCGACGAACAAGACATACGCACCTTTGGCACCCTCGGGTATGCTATTAACCGCAGCCGCAGTGAGGGGTGCCAGATCGATCGCCGCGATGACTTCTGGAAGCTCTGTGCGTAACACCTTCTCTATGTCGATTTCGTACTCGACATAGCCCTTGTGTTCGGGGTCGATTATCGTTGCAGCTGCGGTTTGCGATTCGGTCACGCCGCCATTGGCAGCTTCGAGCGGGTCTTCGTCAAGATGTGCGCTGTCCAACGACCCACAGCCTCTGCAAGCTCGCATGGAACGGCATTACCGAGTTGTCGCATGCTTTCACTCCAACTGCGCGGGAATTCGTAGTCATCCGGCAGGCCTTGAAGACGAGCCGCCTCCCGCGTGCTGAAATACCGTACTCCCCCATCTGGAAGTACCATCATGTTTTCCCCGCCGGGCACCCCGTGGTCTCCGGCTTTAAGTGCTTGGCAGGTTGGTCGAGCAAGCTGCCCGTATGCCCCTTATAAATCTTGGCGCCGGGTTGAAATACGTGATTGTTCATACCGTTGGGTTCGCCCAAGCCCGTCAGCTTATCCCGCACCGTGACCCAGCGTTTGGCGTTCGGCTCTATACCGTTTTTCCGTAAACGGTGTACCGCCCCGGCATCGATCGCTTCGTAGGAATCGAGGGATCGTTTTATCTTATGCTGCTTCCAATACTCGCCCGTTACAAACTGATCCCATAGCAGTCGGTCGCGCGAATGACTTGGGTCAAGCACCGGAATCTCGCCATTGACTACATCCGAACGGAAACCGGCGATCACAACGCGGTGCCGCTTTTGCGCTGCGCCATAGTCGGCCGCATTCAACTGGACGACCCGAACCTGGTAATGAAGGTCGGTGGTCGGCTTGGTCAGCCGTTGCACGATAGAGTTCAGATAGCTCGCAAACTTCGGTCGCGCGATGCCACGCACGTTTTCAAACAGAAAGCTGCTAGGGCGGATTTCGCGAACTGCGCGAATTGCCTGCGGCCACATGTCACGGTGATCGTCGTCGCCACGATGTTTCCCGCCGATGCTAAAGGGCTGGCATGGCGGGCCGCCCGCGACCAGATCGGCCCCTGCATAACTCCGCCAATCAATCTCCCGCACGTCTTTGCGAACAATCGGCCAATGCTTGACGTGTTCAACGCCCTTCGACCGATTGTGAAGGACAGTTTCGACGGCATCACGGTTCCATTCAACCATGAGCTTGTGGCAAAAGCCCGCTTGGGCAAGGCCGAATCCCAAGCCCCCGCAACCGGTGAACAGTTCAACGCTGTGCACGAGCCCAAACCCCTTTCCTGATCGATCCTATCCAACCTGGCGCGATATCGATCGCATTCTGCTCCAGCGTCAGCAAATCCAAATTCCTTTGCCGCGCCAATTTCTAACCGGCCTTGCATGGCCAATTTTTGGCACATGTTCGGCCTATGTTCTACCGAAAATAATGCCAAAACGGATCGATTTTTCGATTGGGCTAATTCGATTGGGCTAAAATGCGCGACCTCCCAGCCAACGCTACCCCTCATCCCCCATCCGCAGCGCCGCAATAAAACGCCTCCTGCGGGATGCTCACGCTCCCATATTCGCGCATCTTGAGCTTGCCCTTCTTTTGCTTGTCGAGCAGCTTGCGCTTGCGGCTGGCGTCGCCGCCATAGCATTTCGCGGTCACGTCCTTGCGCATCGCGCTGATCGTCTCGCGCGCGATCACCTTGCCGCCGATCGCGGCCTGGATCGGGATCTTGAACAAATGGCGCGGGATCAGGTCCTTCAAGCGCTCGACCATGCCGCGCCCGCGCACCTCGGCGGTGCCGCGGTGGACGATCATCGACAGCGCGTCGACCGGCTCTTCGTTGACGAGGATGCTCATCTTGACGAGGTCGCCCTCGCGCTTGCCGATCTGGGTGTAATCGAAGCTGGCATAGCCCTTGGAGAGCGACTTCAGCCGGTCGTAGAAATCGAACACGACTTCGTTGAGCGGCAGCTCATAGGTCGCCTGTGCGCGGCCGCCGACATAGGTCAGGTCCTTCTGGATGCCGCGACGGTCCTGGCAGAGTTTCAGCACGCTGCCGAGATATTCGTCGGGGACATAGATCACCGCCTGGATCCACGGCTCGGAAATGCTTTCGATTTTGTTGGGATCGGGCATGTCGGCGGGGTTGTGCAGCTCGATCGTGCCGCCGCCATGCGTCAGCTCGAGTTCGTACACCACCGACGGTGCGGTGGTGATGAGGTCGAGGTCGTACTCGCGCGTGAGGCGCTCCTGGATGATTTCGAGGTGGAGGAGCCCGAGGAAGCCGCAGCGGAAGCCGAAGCCGAGCGCGGCGCTGGTTTCCATCTCGAACGAGAAGCTCGCGTCGTTGAGGCGCAGCTTGCTGATGCTTTCGCGCAGTTTCTCGAAATCGTTCGCGTCGACCGGGAACAGGCCGCAGAACACCACCGGCTGGACTTCCTTGAAACCCGGCAGTGCCTCGGCGGCGGGGCGCTTGGCGTCGGTGATGGTGTCGCCGACGCGGGTCTGCGCGACTTCCTTGATCTGTGCGGTGATGAAGCCGATTTCGCCGGGGCCGAGATCGGTCAGTTGCTCGATCTTGGGGCGGAAGCAGCCGACGCGGTCGACCAGATGGAGCGTGCCCGCCTGCATGAACTTGATCTGCTGGCCTTTTTTCAGCACGCCCGCCATCACGCGCACCAGGATGACGACGCCGAGATAGGGGTCGTACCAGCTATCGACCAGCATGGCTTTGAGCGGCGCATCGGCATCGCCCTTGGGCGGCGGGATGCGGGTGACGATCGCTTCGAGGACTTCGGCGATGCCGATCCCGGCCTTGGCGCTGGTCAGCACCGCCTGGCTCGCGTCGAGGCCGATCACTTCCTCGATCTCGGCCTTGACCTTGTCGGGGTCGGCGGCGGGGAGATCGATCTTGTTGATGACGGGCACGATCTCATGATCATGCTCGATCGACTGATAGACGTTGGCGAGCGTCTGCGCCTCGACGCCTTGCGCGGCATCGACCACCAGCAGCGCGCCTTCGCACGCGGCGAGGCTGCGGCTCACTTCATAGGCGAAGTCGACATGGCCCGGCGTGTCCATCAGGTTGAGGACGTATTCGATGCCGTCCTTGGCGGTGTAGCGCAGGCGCACGGTCTGCGCCTTGATGGTGATCCCACGTTCCTTCTCAATGTCCATATTATCAAGGACTTGTTCGGACATTTCGCGGTCGCTGAGGCCGCCGGTCGCCTGAATCAGGCGATCGGCAAGCGTCGACTTGCCATGATCGATATGGGCGATGATGCTGAAATTGCGGATGGTCTGAAGAGGGGTCACGAATTCGCCCGGTTGTGTGCTGGAAACAGAAGAGGGGGCCATAGCATCGCCTGCACGCCTGCACAAAGCCCGTCATCATCGCGGTCATCTCTATGCCGCCTGACGCAAATCGGATATCGAGCCAGCGTAACGACTCTAAGCGGGGGCAGGGTATGTCGAAAATCGTGACCGGGATGGCGATGGCAGCGATCATCGGGAGCATGCCGATGCAGGTCGCCGCGCAGCGACTGGCCAAGCCCTCGGGCACCCAGAAGCTGCAAGAAGCGACGATGAACGACGTGCCGCATTGCGCGCGCAAGCATGGCACGATCTCGATCGTCGACGGCGACGATTCGCGCGGCTGGACGCAATACAACCTCGCGCCGCCGCAGAAGCTGCTCAAGGTGCTGGTACAGCGTTCGGGCTGCTTCAACATCGTCGATCGCGGCAGCGGCTTGCAGGCAGCACAGCGCGAGCGCGATATCGGCGGCGATCTCGGGCTGCAGCGCGGTTCCAATGTCGGCCAGGGCCAGATCAAGGCCGCCGACTATGTCCTCCAGGCCGAAGTGCAGGGTGCCAATAGCAACGCTAGCGGCAGTGGTGTCGCAGCCGGGCTCGGCGGTCTGATCGGCGGACCGATCGGCGGAATCGTCGGCGGCGTGCGCAGCCGGAAGATGGAAGCCAATGTCGTGCTGTCGATCACCAATGTGCGCACCACCGAAACGCTGGCGACCGAGGACGGCTATGCCGCCAAGAACAGCCTCAGCTTCGGCGGCGGTGGCGGCGTATTCGGCGGCGTCGCAGGCGGCGGGGTGATCGGCGGCGGCTATGACAATACCGATATCGGCCGGATCGTAACGCTGGCGTTCATCCAGGCCTATGCGAAGCTGGTCAACGATCTCGGCTACGTGACGCCGGGTGACACCGGCACGGCCGAAGCCGCGCCTGCCAAGACCTTCACCGCGCAAGGCCCGCTGGCCTTGCGCTCGGCGGCCAGCGCGACCGGCCGTGTGCTGCGCACCTTGCCCGCCGGTGCGATCGTCTACCCGACCGGCAACAAGAATGGCCTGTGGTGGGAAGTCGCCGACGAGAATGACAATGTCGGCTGGGTGCTCAACACCAAGCTCGCGCCGTCGCGCTAACGGGCGGGCTGGCGGCGGCCGGGGCGGCGGGCTAGGGTGAGGGATCGTTTTAGGAGACGTCGCCATGAAGTTTGCCATCCCGTTTGTCGCCGCCAGCCTCGCGCTTGGCTTTGCTACCCCTGCCATGGCCGCGCTGAAGGTTGGCGATACCGCACCGAATTTCACCACCGAAGCCGCGCTTGGCGGCAAGACGCATAGCTTTACGCTGGCGACCGCGCTCAAGAAGGGGCCGGTGGTGCTGTATTTCTTCCCCGCCGCCTTCACCTCGGGCTGCACCGCGGAGGCGCATGCCTTTGCCGAGGCGGCGGCCGATTTCGAGAAGCAGGGTGCCACGCTGATCGGCCTGACGGCGGGTAATGCCGAGCGAATCAAGGAATTCTCATCGGTCGAATGCCGCGACAAATTCCCGGTCGGGCTCGCCACGCCTGCAACGATCTCGGGCTATGACGTCGCGCTGCCGCAAAAGGCCGGCTGGACCAACCGCACCTCCTATGTGATCGGCACCAACGGCAAGATCGCTTACGTGCTGTCCGAGATGAAGCCCGAGGGGCACATCACCGGGACCTTGGCGGCAGTGAAGGCGCTCAAAGCGAAGAAGGGCTGAGCGAGGCGGGATTGGGAGTGGCGGGGTGCCCCCGACCGAGGCGAGCGCAGCGAGCGCCGCCGCGAGACGGTCGGGGCCGCGCCCGCCCACAAGCACATAGGCCAGGCCGCGCCGCTCCAGCTCGGCACGTGACAGGTCGAAGAAGCGCTGCCGCTCCGCCGTACTGCCGAACAGGCGCGTACCATCGTCGATCCACGGTAAGTCGATGTCGAGCAGCAGGTACAGGTCGCGGTGTTGTGCCACGCGTCGAACCACGGGTCGCGGGTGCGAACAGCATGTCGGCCCACACCGCCGTCATCAGCGGATCTGTATCGAGGAATAAAGGGTCAGCACCGGTAGCGCGCGCGGCCTGTGTCATCGCATCGTGCGTTTGGGCAATCTCGACCAGATCGGCCATGGTGAAATCGGTGCCGTGCTGTTCGGCGAAGGTGCGGCCATATTCGGGGACGAACACCGTCGCATAATGCGCGGCAAGCTGTTCGATCAGCGTCGATTTGCCCGTGCTTTCGGGCCCGTGCAGGCAAATCACGGTCATGCGGGGGCGGTCCGTCGCGCGACCCGCTGCCAGTCGAACAGACCCCAGATCGCCAGTGCCAGGAAGATCGCGTAGAGCAGCATCGTCAGCCACAATCCCTTGGCGGCATAGAGGCCGACCGAGCCGATATCGACTGCGATCCACAGCCACCAGCTTTCGACCACACGGCGCGATTGCAAAATCTGCGCGGCGACGCTCATCGCAGCAAGCGTCGCATCGGCCCAGGGGAAGGAGGCGTCGGTGAAGCGGTGCATTGCATATCCCCACAGCGCCGCTGCGGCCAGACACCCGATCGTCCAGGTCAATCGAGCGCGGTTCGTCAAAAGCCCGACCGTCACTTCACCCGCAGCCGCGCGGGCGCGGGACCAGTTCCACCAGCCATAGATTTGCACGACGAAGAAAAAACACCTGCAGCAAAGCATCGCTGTAGAGTCGTGTATGGAGAAAGATGACCGCGTAGAGAGTGACCATCGCGAGGCCGAAGACATAGTTCCAGATGCTGCGCAAAAACGACCAGCGTGACATTGGCCAGTCCGAGCAGGAACGCGACAATTTCGAGAGCGGTCATGGCGCGGAGCGGTAGCAGTGGGAGATGCCACGCGTCGAGCATGGATGCGCAAAGGGCCGCCCGGTCACCCGAACGGCCCGCTGGCTTAACGCGATATCCCGCTCAGAAGGCGATCTTGACCGTCGCGCGGTAGCTTTGGTTGGAGATGTCGGTCCGACCGGCTGTCGTATCCGCCCCGATGGACAGCGTGACGTCCTTGGTCGCGTAGGACAGGCCGCCGCCGATCTCGCCCCAGTCTTTGTCTTGCGCAGCCAGTGCGAAGGATGCGTTGGGGCCAACGCCGCCGACGAAATTCGCACCGAAGGCGCTCGGCTGGTCGCGGAACGCATGCACATAATAAGCGGACAGATAGGGCTTGAGGATCTTGCCGCCGCTCAGGTTGACACCGCCCAATGCCTGAACGCTGTTCGAGGGTAGCGGCGCGATCCGCAGCGCGGTGCCCCCGCCGGTCTCATTCGTACCCGCCCAGTCGATCTGCCCTGCGCGCAGTGCGGCGCGCGGCGTGATCTTCAGGCCGCCCCCGACGCTTATGTCATATCCCAGCCCGAGCTGCGTCGAATAGGTCAGCGAGCTTTCGTGCCCACGCAGCGTGAAGGGCGTTCCGACCAGGGAAACGCTGCGGCGCGTTGCCGTATCGAGGAAGCCCAGGCTCGCCTGAACATCGAACGTGAGCGGCCCTGCAAGCGCGATTTTGCCATAGGCGCTGGTCTGGAACAGGTCCGCCCGGGCATATTGGCCGCCGGTCGTGGAGCCGCTCGCGTTGGTGTAGGAGAAGGACATGCCGACGGCGGTACGGCTGTCGAGTTCGCCTTCGATGCCGCCGACGACGTAGAACCCGTCAAAGGTGTCGCGCGCGCCGAGCGGAACGGCGGTGGGCATTGGGCGGCTGTTGCCGTTGAGATAGCCTGCCGCGATGTAACCGTTGACGGTTTCGGGCAGCTTGCCCGGGCGCAGCGCCGTATCGTTTGCAGCGAGGGCAGCGCCACTGGCGACGACATCTCCCGACGCGCGGCTCGCCGCGAAGACGAGCGGATTGCCGATGATCGCGAGCGTCCCGTCAAGGTCGCCATGATCGAGATTGGCCAAGCGGGTGGCGGTGAACCGCTGCATATTGTCCACCGCGAGCGTGCCGAGCGCGCGCTTCAGCGTCTGCTCGCGCGGGGCAAGGCTGTCGAGCGTACCTTGGATCGTGGCCGCGTTCTGCAGATCGAGCGGGCCATAAACACCGGCATAGGTGTTGTAGATGCTGCGGTTCTGGTCGAGCAATTGCGCATAAGCGCGCTGCACCGGCGAACTGCCAACGACGTTTGCATACAATCCAGCGTCGATCGCCACCTGCACCGCATTGGCGGAATAGATGAAGCGCGGGGTGAGGATCGCGCTGAGCGCGGTCGGGGCCGCATAGGTGCCGGTCACGCCGCCTTGCGCGGTCAGGATCGTATAGACATCGCCATAGCGAATCGTGTGGCCCGCGACGGGCGCGAAGCCAACGATGCCGCCAACGCTCGCAGCACCTGTGACCGCGAGTTTATCGGAGGTATTTGCCGGTCCAAGGTCGATGAACTGCACCGTTCCCGAGGACAGGATCAAATTGCCGCCGAAGGTGATGGTGCCAATGGTACCGGCCGTGCCGGGCATGATCATGCCGCTCACGCTGGTGAAGAACGGCGCGTTGAAGCGCCCCGCACCGGTGATACCGCCGGTCAGCAACAGATAGTCGCCAACCGAGGTGACCGTGCCGTTATTGGTGACGAGACCCTGCAATTGATTGATGTTGATCAGGCTGGTCAACGAAGCGCCGCTGTTGACGGTCAGTTTGGCGGCAGTGCCATTGAGCGTTAGGCGGTCGATCGTCACGGCCGATCCGAGCGTGGTGGTGCCGGCCGCGGCCAACGTCACGTCGAAATAGCGTGCGTTGATCTGATTCACCGAGTCGGGATTGATATTGTTCGGCACGAAGTTGGTTGCCCCGGGCAAGCCATTGGCGAGCGTCGCGGCGGGGAGGGCGGTCGAGCTGGCGGTGGTGCCGGGAACTGGGTTGGTGACCGCGACGCCGTGGTCATAATAGACGCCGGTCTTCACGTCATAGCAGACGTCATAGGCGAAATTGGGTTCCTGATCGCAGATCTGGCCGAATTTGCCCGATGTACCGGTGGTGCCCTGACCTGCCGTGGTGGGCACGCCGTTGACCAGCGCGCCGTTGACGATGACGTTATAGGCGGGGTCGAGGTTGGTCACCCAATGCGTTGGGTCGGTCCAATTGCCGTCGCCCGCAAGCGTGCTGACGTAGCGATAGGGATTGGCGGCCGCGATATAGTCCCAATACAGATAAAGCGGCTGGTAGAAGGCGCTGGTGCCGTAGCTGCCGGACGGCTGCGCACTGAAATAGCGCGTCCCGCCCGAGAGCACTGCGATCACCAGTTGCTTGGCATAAGTGCGGTCGAGGATCAGCGGACCGCCCGAATCGCCGGGTCCGGTAATCCCTTCTCCAGACAGGGCGTTATCCTTGAAGATATTGAAGTCGAAACCGTTGGTGCGGCTGTTCGGTGCTCCGCTGCTGTCGAAGTCGATCTGATAGAGATTCTGGGGGCGACCCCGGTGGCGCGATGCCGAACAGGCCGATATCGATATCGTCGAGCGACCCGAGCAAGCCCAAATAATTCTCTGCCAAGCGCCGCCGATAGTCGACGCCGACCGAAGCGCCGCTGGTCGCGGTCCCGGTATTGCCATAGCCGGCGATGGCCACGTGATAGCCGGTGCCGGTCGTGTCGCTGATCGAGGTGGGGGCGGGCAGTGCAGAGAATAGCAGCGCCCAGGTCGGCACATTCGCTGCGGGCGTATCGAGCGAAGCGACGGCGACGTCTGCCTGCAGGAAGTTGTTTGCCAGCCCCAGATCAAGCGAGTGCGCGTTATATTGCACCTGATTGACGTTATAGAGATAGTCCGTGATCGAGGTCAGATACTTGGCACCGCCCGCGGTGCCATTGAGCCAGTGCCCGAAAGCCGAATTGCCCGCGAGATTGTTGTTCGTCTGAAAGCCGAACGCGATCGGCAACTGGCCAGTACCGGTGCCGTAACCCCAGGGGTTCATAGCCGTGCCCGTCGGGCTCTCATTGACGCAGTGCGCCGCGAAAATGACGGTGCGCGGGTTGATCAGCGTGCCGGTGCACAGGCCGATAAAGCCGTTCTTCTGATCGATGATCATCTGCCCGATGCCGGTGACGTTGGTCGGGTCGCGGTCGGTCACCGATGTGCCGGGCGGCGCGATGACAATGCTGGGATCCGAAACGGGCGGCACCGCGATATTGGTCTGCGGTTCAAGAACGTAGCTCGCAGGGCCGACACCCACCGGTGTGTCGTTGAGCGTAGCGGCCTGCGTCGCGCCAGCGGCGACAAGCGACCAAGTTGCGGCGGACGCGAGAAGGACTGCTCGCGCAGCAGGCGCACGTTTACCAAGCTCGACCATGATAGACTCCCCCGTTTGGCGCTGCCCCTGCCGCGCCGTATTGGGAGGGAGGCTAAATACCCGTTATCAAAAGCTCAAGGCGTGGAAGGCCCGTAACGGGCGCATTTTGTAATATTTCAAGATAATTACAGCGTGTTGCGCTAATGCAACATTGATCGAGTTTATGGGGCACGCCACGATCGATTGTACCTGCCTGGACGGCAATTTTCAGCCGGCGGCGGATCATCATGACATCGGGGAATATGGGGGGACGCCAGGGCAGCCTTCAACGGCAAGTGCCCGCTTCGTTCCAGCAATGGTCGGGGCGATAGGATTCGAACCTACGACCCCTGGACCCCGAGACCAGTGCGCTACCAGACTGCGCCACGCCCCGACACATTGCAGGGCGCAGCGCGTAGCCGCAGGGCGCGGCGGTAGCAAGTCAAAAAAATGCCACGCAGGCGGATCGCGCGTCTGCCGCGGCTCAAAGGAGCACGGCGAGCATCTCGTCGATCGTCGCGAATTTCTCACGGGGGGCACCCTGACGCGCGCGCGCGACCTCCGCCGCCTCGATCTTTTGCCAATCGCGGAAGGTCACGATCTCGACACCGCGCTGTGCGAGCAATTCATCAAGATCGATGCGCCCGCGCTTGCCACTGTCGGCCGGAATGTCCGCAGCGATGAGCTCTGCGATGGCGAAACCGTCGGGGCGGTTGGTGCCGATCGTGCCAGTTGGACCGCGACGGGCCCATCCGACCGCGTAAAGCCCCGGCGCGATCCGTCCCTCGACATTGGCGAAGCGCCCGAGCTTCTCGTCATATGGCACCCCGGCGATCGGCGGCGTGCGATAGCCGATACAGCTGACGACCAGGCCAGCGGGGACCGCATAGGTGTCGCCGGTGTCGCGCACGTTCCCAAGATCATCGATCATGGTGCGGGCGACGATAACCCGTTCCGCGACACCGGTGCCCTCGATACGAAGTGGACGGGCGAAAAAATCGAAGACGATGTGGACCGGCTTGTCGTCCTTCCGCTCGGCAAAAGCCCTCAGGTGAGCGATCGATTTCCGCAGGCCCGGGTCCAGCGCCGCGTCGCTTTCGGGCGAGGGAAGGTCGGAGGGATCCACAACAGGGAGCGCCCGCGAAAGATGGGCAAGCTCGCCGAGCTCCTTCGGGGTCATCGCGATCTGCTGCGGTCCGCGCCTCGAGAGCACGGTGATCGTGGCCAATTCTGTCTCGCGCAATCGTCCAAGCGCGTGGGCGGCGATGTCCGATCCGGCAAACTCGTCCTCGGCTTTTGCGAGAATGCGAGCAACGTCGAGCGCGACATTGCCGGCCCCGATGACCACCGCATCGCCGCGGGTGAGCGGCGGATCGAGGTCGGCAAAGTCGGGATGGCCGTTGTACCAGCCGACAAAGGCGGCCGATCCGATGACGCCGGGCAGGCCGTCGCCCGGTACGCCGAGCGGCTTATCCGCCGGTGCCCCGGTGGCGAGGATGACGGCATCGTAACGATCGAGCAATTCGCCAATGGAGACGTCGCTTCCCACCGTGACGTTGCCGACAAACCGCACCGTGTCGCTCAACGCGACCGTTTCATAGCGTCGGGCCACGCCTTTGATCGATTGATGGTCGGGGGCAACGCCGCTGCGGATCAAACCATAGGGTACCGGCAAACGATCGATGATATCGACGCGTGCAGCATCGCCGAACGTCTTTTGACAGCCTTCCGCGCTATAATAACCCGCAGGGCCTGAGCCGATGATCGCAATGTGGCGCATTGGGGCTCTCCTATGGGGGATATCCTAGCGTGGGGTTCGCTGACGGCAAGGTGCGCCGGCACTCTAGCCTTTGGACCGAAGATAACGATAGAGTTACGAATGACATGAATGTCATGTTGGCGTCGCGTTTAGGCCATGCGAAGGGGCCGATGCGATCATGACGATTTTACCCGAGGACAGGAATTCCATGAGCAGTGCCCCCGTTTTCTACGATGCCTCGGGGCGCCGTCGGCGGCGTTTCGCGGTGGCGGTGACGGCGTTTGTGCTGTTGATCGTGGTGGCGATTGCCGCGCTCGGGGTTTCTATCGGGGCTGTGCCGCGCGCGCCCTTGTTGCCGGTCGAGGCCGAGCACGCCGCGTTGACCAAGCTGCCGCCGCCGCATGAGCCGCTGCTGAAGCGCGCGCGGCATGATTTGAACGACTATGCCCGGCTGCTCGGCGCGCGTCCGCGCGGGGTTGGGGTCGATCAGCCATTGGCGATCGCGTTTCATGCGCCTTGGGACGAGTCCTCGGCGGCATCCCTCCGTCGCAATATCGCTGAGCTTGACTGGCTGATTCCGGGCTGGGTTTCGGTCACTGGCGCGGATCATAAGGTCACTGTGTTTCGGGATGTTGCGGGGCGGGAGATCATCAACCGGTCGCCACATCGCCCCCTGATCTTGCCGATGATCCAGAATGCGGTGAACGGCAATTGGGATCCGCGCGGCATGGAGGCGTTGTTGCGGGCACCGGCGCAACGCAAGGCGTTGCTGGACAAGCTCGAACCCTGGCTGGCGGCCAACCATGCGGGCGGCGCGTTTTTCGATTTCGAAGAGCTTACGCCCAGGGGGCAGGCCGACTTTCGCACGTTCCTGGCCGAGGCGCGGGCGCGTTTTATCAAGCACAGCTGGGTGATCGCGATCGCTGTGCCGATCGGCGAAGCGATGGGCAGAATGGCTGGAATATGCAGGCATTCGCCCCCGTGGTCGATCGTATCTTCCTGATGGCCTATGACGAGCATGAAGTCGGCGGCGCAGCAGGGCCAATTGCGTCGCAAGCGTGGTTTGAACAGTCTGTCGCAAGAGCGGCGCATGGCCTGCCGCGCAGCAAGGTCGTCGTCGCGATCGGCAGCTATGCCTATAACTGGCACGATCATACCGGGGAGCCGCTCGCGATCGACGAAGCGTGGGAAACCGCGCGGGAATCGAGCGCAATGCCCGTGTTCGACAGGGCCAGCGGCAATACCGGCTTTGCCTATCAGGAAAACGGCAGTCGTCACGAGGTGTGGATGCTGGATGCGGCCTCGGCCTACAACCAGTTGCGCTTTCTGGCGCGATCGGGGCTGGACGGGGTCGCGGTCTGGCGCTTGGGATCGGAGGATCCCGGACTCTGGTCGATCTTCGGCCGCTCGCACCGAACCTTGCCCCCTGCGTCCGTCATCGAGAAAATCCCCGCCGGGACCGACGTCGACATTGATGGCAGCGGTGAGATCCTGAAGATCGCAGGTGTGCCCGTGCAGGGCGTGCGGCGCGTCCAGACCAACAAGGACGGCGCGATCACGAATGTCGTGTTCGAAACCTTACCCTCGCCCTACATCGTCGCGCGCACCGGGTATAAGCCGGGGCTTGTCGCGCTGACCTTCGACGACGGGCCCGACCCGACCTGGACCCCCAAGGTGCTCGACATCCTGAAAGAAAAGAAGGTACCCGGTACCTTCTTCATCGTCGGCGAAAACGCGCTAACCCAGCGGCCGTTGCTCGAACGCATGGTCCGCGAAGGCCATGAAATCGGCAGCCACACCTATACGCATCCCAATCTGGCGGGTGCCTCGCTTGCCGAGACGACCTTTCAGCTCAACACCACGCAGCGCCTGTTCCAGGCGTTTACCGGGCATTCGCTCCGCCTGTTCCGCGCACCGTATTTTGGCGACGCCGAGCCAACCACCGCCGACGAAATCGATCCGGCGCTGCAGGCGCAGGATCGGGGGTATATCTCGGTCGGGCTGCACGTCGATCCGGGTGATTGGAAGCGCCCGGGCGTCCAGAATATCATCGATTCGACGGTGGCGCAGGTAACCGACCCCACGGCCAAGTGCGACCCCACCAATCCCGAGCCGCAGTGCAGCCGCAACATCGTGCTGCTCCACGACGCCGGTGGAGATCGTTCTCAGACGGTTGAGGCGCTGCCGCAGATCATCGATCAGTTGCGCGCCAGGGGGTACACCTTCGTGCCCGTGTCGACGTTGGCCGGCATCCCGCGCGATGTGGTGATGCCGAAGCTGTCCGCGAGTGATCAAGCAGCCGCGGCGACCGATCTGTTCATCTTCAGCGCGCTCGGCGCGATCGTCATCGGGCTAGGGTGGATCTTCTTTCTTGCCATTACGATCGGTATCGCGCGCGCGGTGATCCTCTCGGCGCTGGCGCTGATTCAGGCCCGACGCGAGAGCCGGACGATCTTCCCCGAGATCGACCCGACGCGTTTCGTTACCGTGATGATCCCTGCGTTCAACGAGGAATTGGTGATCGAGCGCGCGGTGCGCGGTGTGCTCGCCTCGACCGATGTGCGCGTCGAAGTCATCGTGATCGATGATGGATCGAGCGATGAGACCAGCGAGGTCGTCGCGTCGGCGTTTGCGCAAGACCCGCGCGTGAAGCTGTTAACGCTCGAAAATGGCGGGAAGGCGCGGGCGCTCAACCACGCCCTCGCGCTGGCAACGGGCGAGATCGTAATCGCGCTCGACGCCGATACCCAGTTCGAGCCAACCACGATCGCCCGGCTCGCGCGCTGGTTCGCCGACCCAAAGATCGGCGCGGTGGCGGGCAATGCCAAGGTTGGCAACCGCGTGAACCTGCTGACCAAATTCCAGGCGGTCGAATATATCACTGCGCAGAATCTCGAGCGTCGGGCGCTGGCGCGGCTTGATGCGATGACGGTGGTGCCAGGCGCGGTCGGTGCATGGCGGCTTGCCGCGATCCAGCAGGTCGGCGGCTATCCCGATGACACGCTGGCTGAGGATCAGGATCTCACCATCGCGATCCAGCGGGCGGGCTGGAAGGTGACCTATGACCAATATGCCATCGCCTGGACCGAATCGCCCGAGACGGTGAAGGGGCTGGCCAAGCAACGCTTCCGCTGGGCGTTCGGCACGCTGCAATGCCTGTGGAAGCACGGCATCATCATCGCGACGGGCAAGCCGCGCGGGCTTGCCCGGGTCGGCTTGCCGCAGGCGATCCTGTTCCAGATCGTGTTCGCCGCGATTTCGCCGATCATCGATCTGGCGCTGATCGTCAGCTTCGTGACGACGTATCTGGCCGTGCAGGCGCATGGCTGGGCGCAGACCCAGCACGATGTCGAGAAGATGCTGATCTACTGGCTGGTGTTCACTGCGATCGATCTGCTCGCGGCGACCGTGGCGTTCGCGCTGGAGCGGCGGGAGAATTGGCGGTTGCTGTGGCTGCTGATCCCGCAGCGCATCGGCTATCGCCAGATCATGTATTACGTCGTGATCAAGGCCATTGCGCAGGCCTTGCGCGGCCCGCGCGTCGGCTGGGGCAAATTGGTGCGCACCGGGCGCGTGCAGGCGGGGTAGCGCGCGGGCGGGAGGGTTTTGCTATATGCGCGTCGATATAGCTATCGTATGGACGGGCCATGAAACGCCTCCTGCTCCTGTTGCTATTTCTGACCGGGATTGCCCCCGCGGTGGCGAGACCTCAGTCGCAAGGACCGTTGGTGCTGGCCGCAGCCAGCCTGCAGGAGGCAATGACTGCAGCGGGGCACGCCTGGGCGGCGCAGGGCCATGCCGAACCCGTGCTGTCCTTCGCCGCCTCCTCGCGCTCGCGCGCCAGATCACGGCTGGCGCACCTGCCGACCTGTTCGTTTCGGCGGACCAGGCATGGATGGATGATGTCGCAGCCAAGGGGCTGCTGGTGCAGGGCACCCGCGCGCCCTTTCTCGGCAATCGGCTGGTGATCGTCGCGGCCGTGGGCAACCCGGTGAAGGTGCCGCTGGCCCCGGCAGCGCTCGCGCGGCTGCTGGCGGCAGGGCCGCTGGCGATGGCGGACCCCGACAGCGTGCCGGCCGGGCGCTACGGCAAGGCCGCGCTCACCGCGCTTGGCGTGTGGGCGCAGGTGCAACCGCATGTCGTCTCCGGGGACAGCGTACGCGCCGCGCTGGCGCTGGTCGAGCGTGGGGCGGCACCGCTCGGCATTGTTTACGCGACCGATGCGCGTGCCTCGTCCGCCGTCCGGATCGCAGGCGTGTTCCCGCCGCGCAGTTATCCGCCGATCACCTATCCGCTGGCGCGCCTGAAAAGCTCGACGAACCGCGAGGCGGAGGGGTTCCGCCGCTTTCTGCTGTCGCGCAGCGGCCGGGCGATCTTCGCGCGCTTCGGCTTCAGCGCGCGGTAATGCTCACCTCAGAGGAATGGGGCATCGTCCTGCTGTCGTTGCAGGTCGGCGCGGTGGCGATGGCGGCGACGCTGCCGGTGGCCTTTACGCTGGCCTGGATACTGGCGCGGGTGCGCTTTCCGGGCAAGGTGCTGCTTGATGCAGCGGTGCATTTGCCGCTGGTGGTGCCGCCGGTGGTGACGGGCTGGGTGCTGTTGCTGGCCTTTGCCCCGCGCGGGGTGATCGGCGCACCGCTCGAGGCGCTGTTCGGGGTGTCGGTGCTGTTCCGCTGGACCGGGGCGGCGATTGCGGCGGCGGTGATGGCGCTGCCGCTGACGGTGCGCGCGATGCGGCTGTCGATCGAGGCGGTCGATCAGCGGTTGGAGAGCGCCGCGCGCACGCTGGGGGCCGGGAGGGCGCGTGTATTCTGGACGATCACGCTGCCGCTGAGTGTGCCCGGCATCCTTGCGGGCGCAGTGCTGGGCTTTGCACGCTCGATCGGCGAGTTTGGCGCGACGATCACCTTCGTCTCCAACGTGCCCGGGCAGACGCGGACTTTGCCGCTGGCGATCTACAGCGCGCTGCAGCAGCCGGGCGGTGAGGCGATGGCGTGGCGGCTATCGTGGATATCGGTCGCGCTGTCACTGGCGGCTTTGGTCGCGTCGGAAGTGCTGGCGCGGCGGATGGGGTCGGGGCACCATGTCCTTTGATGTCGCACTGACCAAGCGGATCGGTACGACCGAGATCGCGCTGACGCTGGAACCGGGGCCCAGCGCGGGGCCGGGCGCGACGATCCTGTTTGGCCGGTCGGGCGTGGGCAAGACCAGCG
Organism: Sphingomonas sp. Ant H11; assembly: GCF_000797515.1. Classification (GTDB taxonomy): domain Bacteria; phylum Pseudomonadota; class Alphaproteobacteria; order Sphingomonadales; family Sphingomonadaceae; genus Sphingomonas. The sequence continues at coordinate 536 of NZ_JSBN01000044.1, read as the reverse complement.
TGCTCAACATGGTGGCGGGGCTGCTGCGCCCCGATGCCGGGCATGTGCGGGTGGGCGGCGAGACGCTGTTCGGGGACGGCGTGGACGTGCTGCCCGAGCGCCGCCGCGCGGGCTATGTCTTTCAGGAACCACGGCTGTTCCCGCATCTGCGCGTGCGCGGGAACTTGCTCTACGGCGCGCCGCGTGGGGCGGAGATAGGCGATCGGCTGGATTTCCTCGGCATCGGCGGCTTGCTCGACCGCTGGCCGCGCACGCTGTCGGGCGGCGAGGCGCGGCGGGTCGCGATCGGGCGGGTGCTGCTCAGCGACCCGCGCTTCCTGCTGCTCGACGAGCCCTTGTCCTCGCTCGACCGACCGCGCCGCGAGGAGGTGATGCAAGCGATCGAACATATGCGCGACGTGCTGCGCCTGCCGATCCTGATGGTGACGCACGACCCGGAAGAGGCCGAGCGGCTGGGCACGCGGGTGGTGCGGATGGGCTGAACGACGGCCTGGTATAGAGGACATAGCCGTCGTGCCCGCACCCCAAAAACAGCC